>CAYSWA010000001.1:0-18472 GCA_964434535.1 uncultured candidatus Brocadiaceae bacterium
GGGGCGCGGTCGGGCCGGGGGGTCGCGCGCGGGGCGGCGGGGCTCGGCCGGGCGCCGGCGCCCGTGGCGGGCTCGCCGGGCGGCATCGTGACCCGCCCGGTGCGGCAGACGGTGCGCCACTTGCCCCCGGCGCCGCGCACGGCGAGCTCGAACCCGTAGGTCTGGCCCGGCGTCACCTCCAGGTAGTGGTTGCCCGCCTCGACCTGCACCGGGATGCTGGTGCTCTCCCGTTCGGTGAGGTTCAGCACGCGCAGGACCCATTCGGCGCGCGGGCCGACCTGGTCCACCGCGTCCTTGCTCCGCTCCCCCCGCAGCTCCCAGTAGAGGAAGGCCGACGTCGGCCCGCGCGGGATGGCGGCGATGCGGTCTCCCTCGTCGGACGGCTGGCCGGCCTGCGGTTCGTTTTCTGCGGACATCGCGTCCTCGCCCCTCAGGGGGAGGGAAAGGGCATGGCCTTGCCTATCACCACCAGGCCGCTGTCGGTGACGGAGAAGTGCCGCCGGTCCCATTCCAGGTCGACGCCGACCCGGGCGCCGTCGGGCAGGTGGTTGGCTTTGTCGATGACGGCCCGGTTGACGGTGACGTCGCGCCCGAGGGTGGTGCCGTCCAGGATGACGGACTGCTCGACGCGGCTGCCCACCTCGACGCGCACGCCGGGGCCGATGACCGAGTCGCAGACGTAGGCGCCGCTGACGATGGCCCCGTCGCAGATCAGGGAGTTGTAGACCTGGGCCTTCGGCGCCTCGGGCGCACCGCCGCCGAAGACGATCTTAGCCGGCGCGTGGCAGTGGGGGAAGCCGCGCACCGGCCAGGCGGCGTCGTAGAGGTTGAAGGCCGGCTGGACGCTGATCAGGTCCATGTGGGCGTCCCAGTAGGTGTCCAGGTCGCCGATGTCGCGCCAGTAGCCGCCGCTGAAGGGGAAGGCGTAGACGGCGTCGCCGTCGGCGACCATGGCCGGGATGACGTCGCGCCCGAAGTCGTGCGTCGTGTCGTGCTTGGCGTCTTCGATGACGCGCCGCACCAGCGTTTCGGTCTTGAAGGCGTAGATGCCCATCGAGCAGAGGCAGGCATCGGGGGCTGAGCCGGTGGGGGAGGGCTCGTCGGGCTTCTCCTCGAGGCGGTTGATGCGCATCTCGGAGTTGACGGTGACGACGCCGAGCTTGCCGGCGGCCTCGTGGGTGGGGCTCTCGATGCAGGCGACGGTCAGGTCGGCGTCCCGTTCCAGGTGGGCATCGAGCAGCAGCGAGTAGTCCATGCGGTAGAGGTGGTCGCCGCTGAGGATGAGGACGTGCGGCGGGCGCTCGTGCTCGAGGGTGTAGATATTCTGGTAGATGGCGTCGGCGGTGCCGATGTACCAGTCGCTGCTCATGCGCTGCTGGGGCGGTCGGGTCTCGATCCACTCGCCGATCTCGGGGTTGAACACGTTCCAGCCGTGGCGGATGTGGCGGTCGAGCGATTCGCTCTTGTACTGGGTGAGCACGTAGATGCGGCGCAGGCCGCTGTTGAGGCAGTTGCTCAGGGTGAAGTCGATCAGGCGGTAGGAGCCGGCGAAGGGGACGGCGGGCTTGGCGCGTTCCTTGGTCAGGGGGTAGAGCCGCTCGCCGGCGCCGCCCGCCAGGATCATCACCTGGGCGTCGCGCACGGCGCCTCTGGCGTCGGACCGGGCCATGTCGGCTCCCCCCGCGCGCCTTCAGCGCGCGCTCCTCCTGGCAAGGGCCTCCTCGACGGCGTCCAGCAGCGGCTGCACGTCGGCCGACTTCAGGACGTAGGCGTCGGCGGCCCAGCTCATGAAGTTGTCCTTGTACTCGCTGTAGCCGGTGTTGATGATGACGGGGAGGTTGCGGTTCTCGCTGAGGATCTTGGACATCGACTCGATGCCGTCCATCTTCTGCGGCAGGTTGATGTCCATGATGACCACGTCGGGCACGTGCTCGCGCGCCAGGCGCACGGCCGTGCTGCCGTCGGCGGCGCAGAGCACCTCGTGGCCATGCTCCTCCAGCTCTTGCTGGTAGAGCACCCGTACCGGCTCCTCGTCCTCGACCAGCAGTATCGTGGCCATCGTCTCACTCGCCTTTCGTGATCTTGCTCTGCTCGGGCCGCTCGGGGGCGGGCGGGGCGGCCTGCGCCTCCGAGAGGTCGAGCGTGAACGTGAAGCTGGTGCCGACGCCGAGCGTGCTCTCCACCTCGAGCCGGCCCCCGTGCTGCTCGATGATGCGGCGCGAGACCGAGAGCCCGAGCCCCACGCCGCCGATCTTGGTGGTGAAGAACGGGCTGAAGAGCTGCTCCACCGTGCCCGGCTCCATGCCCCCGCCCGTGTCGGAGAGCTGGACCTCCACCTGCCCGTCCCGGCAGCGCGTGGCTATGGTGAGCGTGCCGCCGCCCTTGTCTTCCAGGGCTTCGACGGCGTTCTTGACCAGGTTGATGACGACCTGCTTGATCATCTGCGGGTCGGCCGTGACGCGCGGAAGCTTTGGCGCAAGCGCCAGCCGCAACGCGATCTGCTCCTGCTCGAGCTGGTCGCCGAACTGCTCCAGTGTCTGGCGAATGATCTCGTTCAGGCAGGAGGGCCTCTTCTCGGGCCGGATGGGGCGGGTGTAGTCGAGCACGTTGACCAGTGTCTGCTCCAGGCGGCGCACCTCTTCATAGATGATCTGGGCGTTGCGGCTTGTGCGGGGATCGTCCTTGTGGCGGCGGGCGATGCTGGCGGCGAACCCGCCGATCGCCGTCAGCGGGTTGCGTATCTCGTGGGCCAGGTGGCTCGCCATCCGCCCGACGCTGGCCATGCGTTCCGCCTCGATCAGGCGGTCGCGCGCCTGGCGCAGCTCCGCGAGCTGGCGGCGGATCTGCTCGTAGGCCCGCGCGTTGGCGATGGCCAGCGAGGTCTGCCCGGAGAACATCTCCAGCAGCTCCACCTGCTCCTGGTCGATCGGCGCGCGGGAGTACTTGTTGTCGGCCAGCATCACTCCCAGCGGCCGGTCCTGCACGGCGAGGGGCACGCAGACGAACTCCTCCAGCTCCAGCGTCCGCACCACGTCGCGGTTCATGTGCTGGTCCACCTCGGCGTGGCCGGTGTGGGCGGAGGTGCGGCTGCGCAGCGTGCTGACCAGCGGGTCGAGCGTCTGGGAGATGGGCACGCTGACGGTGCGCACCTTCTGGGTGAGGCCGGCGTCGCTGGCGCCGGGCTCGGCCTGTTCCAGCAGGCCCTCTATGGTCTGGTCGCGGCGGTCCAGCTCGCTCCAGATGTGGTGCGCGTCGGTCTCCGAGACCGGCCCGACGGCCATGCGACCCTCCAGGCGCTTGCCCTCCCCGTCCAGCAGGAAGATGAAGGCCCGGTTGAAGCCGATGGCGTGGCCGGCCGTCACGCAGGTCAGGACCATGTGCAGGACCTTCTCCAGGTCGAGCGTGGTCTGCACCTGCTCGGTCAGCTTGTTGATCAGGCGCATCTGCTCGGTCTGGCGGCGCTGCTCGGTGATGTCGAAGGTGAGGGCCATGAAGCGGGTCTCGCCGTGCTTGACGGGCGTGCAGACCTGCTGGAAGCAGCGCCAGCCGCCCGGCTCCAGCGTCAGCTCGGTGATGCGCGTCTGGGGCCGGCCGGTCCGCTTCGCTTCCTGCATGGGGCAGGAGCCCCGCTTGCAGTAGCGGCCGCGGCAGACGTCGTCGCAGGGCTTGCCGAACTCGTCCCGGCCGAAGCCGAACCAATCCATCATCGTGGCGTTGGCCCAGAGCATCCGGCGCTCGCCGTCGAACAGGGCCAGCCCCGCGCCCATCGCCTCCACCACCAGGTTCAGCATGTCGCGCTCGCGCCGCAACTGCTCCTCGGCGCGCTTCTGCTCGGTGACGTCGACCAGGTAGGAGGTGAAACCGACGTGCCGGCCCTCCTCGTCGCCCATCGGCACGCGGGTCTCGCGGATGGTCCGTTGCACGCCGTCCTTGCGCAGCACGACGCGCTCGGAGCTGGTGCGCCCCTGGCGGACGCACTCCTCCAGGGCGGCGCGCAGGTCGTAGGGTTCGGCGGCGAACTCGGCCGGCGTCTTGCGCCCCACCACCTCGTCCTTTTCGTAGCCGAGCAGGTCCTTGCAGCTCGGGCTCCAGTGCGTGTAGAGGCCGCTGGTGTCGGTGCTGGTGATGCCGACGGCGGTGCTGCGGATGATGTTGGCGAGCTGCTGGTGGGCCTGCTCGATCTCGTAGCGGTCGTGGCGGCGCTGGGTGATCATGCGGGCGTTCTGGAGGGCGACGCCGATGTGGGGGGAGACGTTCTCCAGCGCGGCGACCTCGCTGTCGGGGAAGTCGTCGGGCCGGTCGCTGAGCAGGTGGACGACCCCGAGCACTTTCTCGCCCTTCTTGACGGGGACGGCGAGCTCGGTGCGGGCCTGCTCCTCCTCCTGGAAGGCGATCAGGCGCCGCTCGTCCTCGTCCAGGTCGCTGGCGCGGATGGTCTCGCCGGTGGCGGCGCAGAGGCCGATGAAGCCCTCGCCGAGCTTCTGGCGGTAGTCTTCCGGACGGTAGCGCCGGCCCCGGCCGGATTCGGCGACCAGCACGCACTGCCCCGCCGGCTCGTCGACGCGGAACAGCGAAACGTCGAAGTAGTCGCGGAAGGCCCGCAGCGCCTCCACCGCGCCCTGGAGCAGCTCCTCGCCGGTCGGCAGCTCAAGCAGCGAGCGGCCGACCCGCGCGATCACCTCGGCCTCGCTTATCTCCTTGCGGGTGCGCTCCAGCCGGCGCGTGCGGTCCAGGGCGAGGGCGACCACGTTCGCGATGTCGTCCATGCGCCGGCGGTCCACCTCGCGCAGCTCGTCGGCCTGCGCGGAGCAGAGCAGCAGCGCCCCCACCACGGTGCCCCGGGAGATGAGCGGCACGCAGGCGAAGCTCGCCACGCCGGCCTCGGCCAGCTCGGGGGCGTTGACCAGCGCCATGTCCTCCCGCACGTGGGGGCAGAGGTAGGCCTCGCGCCGGCGCAGGACGCTCTCCAGCAGGCTCAGCACGCCCCCGGCCGCCAGCTCGCGGTCGGTCATGTACTGGCACTGCTCCCGCACGGCGGGCACGGGCAGCTTGGGCTCCACCACGATGTCGCGCGCTTCGCCGTCGGGCTGCCCGGAGAGGCGCACGCGCACGCCGCTCAGCTCCCAGACCTCGCCCAGGGTCCCGGCCAGCACGTCGCATACCTCGGCGGGGCTCTGCGCCTCCACCAGGGCCTCCTCCAGCTCCCAGGCGCTGAATATCTCCTCCAGCCGGACGCGGGCGGTGAGCTGGTCGGCCTCGGCCGTCAGCTCGTAAAGGTCCGCGCTCTTGCGCAGCACGGCCTCGATGGTGTCGTCGACGAGCCGGGAAACGCGGAAGGACTCCAACTCGTCGCCCATGGACTCGAATATGAGCTGCTTGCTGACGCTCTTCAGCTCCAGCAGCAGGTAGGCGACGTCGGCCAGGCGCACGTTAGCCTCTCGCCCCTCCAGGATCAGGTGGTAGTAGGCGGCGACGTCCGCCTCTGAGCCCTGCCCTTCCAGGCGCGAGATCACCATGTCCACGAAATCGTGGGCGTCCTCGCGCAGCATCTCCTCGGCGGCGGCGCCCTCCGTGCCCTTCTCGCGTGTGAGCAGGCGCACCTTCTCCATCCACCGGTCGATCAGGTCTTCCTTGCGCCAGCGCAGGGCGTGCGCAGCCTTGCGCCGCTCCTCGCTTATCTCTACTGCTTCGCTCACTGCCTCGTCCTGCTCCGTCAGGCTGAGGTCCTTTGGGGGACCCGTTCGCGGGCCGTCCGGTAGACGTCCAGGTACTGGCGGGCGCTGCGCTGCCACGACCAGTCCTGCGCCATGCCGTTGCGCATGAGCCGGCGCCACGCGTCGCGGTCCCGGTAGAGCTCCAGGGCGCGCTCCAGCGCCCCCAGCAGCGCCTCGGCGGTGTAGTCGTCGAAGACGAAGCCCGTCGCCTCGCCCGCCTCCAGGGCGGCTTCGCCGTAGTCGACCACCGTGTCGGCCAGGCCCCCCGTGGCCCGCGCCACCGGCACCGTGCCGTAGATCATGCTGTAGAGCTGGTTCAGCCCGCAGGGCTCGAAGCGGCTCGGCATCAGGAACATGTCCGCCCCGGCCTCGATCAGATGGGCCACCTCGTTGCTGAACTCCAGCAGCACGCCGCAGCAGCGCCGGTGCTCGGCCTGCATGCGCGCCAGGAACGCCTGGTGCTCCGGGTCGCCCCGCCCCAGCAGCACGAACTGCACGTCCCTCTCCAGCAGCGCCGGCAGCGCGCCGCGCAGCAGGTCCAGGCCCTTCTGGTCCACCAGCCGGCAGATCATGCCGACCACGGGCACGTCGGCCTCCCCGCGCAGCCCGAAGCGCCGCTGAAGGGCCTCCTTGCAGTCGGCCTTGCCGCCCAAATCGTCGGCGGTGTAGTTGGCCGGGATCAGGGGGTCGGTGGCGGGGTTCCACGTCTCGGTGTCCACGCCGTTGACGATGCCGAACAGGTCGTCGGCGCGCTCCTGCAGCACGCCGTGCAGCCCGCAGCCCTGCTGCTCGGTCTGTATCTCGCGCCCGTAGGTCTCGCTGACCGTGGTGAGCACGTCGGCGCCGACCAGCCCCGCCTTCAGGAACGAGAGGCTGCCGTAGTATTCGAGCATCTTCCAGTTGAACAGGCTCCACGGCAGGCCGGTCAGGTTCATGTCCCAGTGCCAGAACAGGCCCTGGTAGGCGATGTTGTGGATGGTGAAGACGGTGGCGGCGGCGGGGAACTCGTCGCGGTAGAGGTGCTCGACGTAGACCGGGACCAGGCCGGTCGGCCAGTCGTGGCTGTGGATCACGTCGGGCTCCAGCCCGAGGGTGCGCGCCAGCTCCAGCGCCCCGCGCGAGAGGAAGATGAAGCGCTCGCTGTTGTCGCGGAAGTCGCTGTTGTCTTCCGGGCGGGTGTAGTAGCCCTCGCGGTCATAGTAGCGGTCGTTCTCCAGGAAGTAGCAGGTCACCTCGCTGCCCGGCAGGGCCGAGCGCCAGGCCGCGCCGGCCACCTCGGCGTCGCCGATGTGCACCGAGAACTCGCTGCCGGCCACGCGCTCCAGCGGGACGCCGGCCCCTTGCGCCGCCTCGCGCACGCCGCGGTAGAGCGGGCTGACGACGGCGACCTGCTCGCCCAGCTCGGCCAGCGCGGGCGGCAGCGCGCCGAGCACGTCGGCGAGGCCGCCTTCCTTGGAGAACGGCGCGACTTCGGACGCAACCATCAGGATGTCCATGTCCCCTCTCGCTCCCTCTGCTTCCTGTCGTTGCTTTCAGGTGCCGCGCTTCTCGGCGGCGCAGGTCTCGCCCAGCTTCTTGCGCAGGGCCTGGGGCGCCACCTCGCGCAGGTAACGGGTGGCCTCTTCGGGCGCGATGGGGTTGATGTAGAAGCCCGTGCCCCACTCGAAGCCGGCCACTTCGGTCACGCGCGGGATCAGCTCCAGGTGCCAGTGATAGTAGGCCACGTCGCCGCCCCCGACCGGCGCGGTGTGGATGGCCAGGTTGTAGGGCGGGTCGTGCAGGCAGATCTCCATCCGCGCCAGCGCCTCGCGCAGCGCGGCGGCCAGCTCGGCGCAGCGCTCCTCGGGCAGCTCGGCGAACTGCGCCGCGTGCTCCTTCGGCATCAGCCACATCTCGAAGGGGAACCGCGCCGCAAACGGGCTCAGCGCCACGAAGTTGTCCGTCTCCAGCGCCACGCGGCTGCCCTCGGCGAGCTCCCGCTCGGCGATCTCGCACAGCAGGCACCGCGATGCCTCCGCGTAGTGCGAGGCGCAGTGCTGCATCTCCTCGTGCACGCGCCGGGGCATCACGGGCACGGCGATGATCTGGGAGTGCGAGTGCTCGATGCTCGCGCCGGCCGCGCGGCCCACGTTCTTGAAGACCAGCACGTAGCAGAGCCGCTCGTGCTCGCCCAGCGCGCGGGCGCGCGCGCAGTAGATGCGCAGCACGTCGGCCACGGCCTCCGTGCTCAGCTCGGTCGGGCTGATCACGTGCCGGGGCGACTCGATCACCACCTCGTGGAAGCCGAAGCCCGGCACGCTCTGGTAGACGCCCCGGCGGGCGAACTCCAGCGCCGAGCCCTCCTGGAGCGCCGGGAACTTGTTCGCCACCACGCGCACCCGCCAGCCGGGCCCGTCCGGCTCGCTGCCGGCCGGGCGCACGGCGGCGATCTCCGGCGGCGTGCGGTCCTCGTTCCCCTCGCAGAAGGGGCAGAATCCCCCCCGGCGCTCGTCCCGCTCGGCGAAGAAGTCGCGGGGACGCGCCGCCCGCTCCGTGGCGATGATCACCCACCGCCCGCTGACGGGATCGCGGCGGATCTCGGCCATCCGGCCTGCTCCCTGTGGAAGCCCTCTGCAACCATTATAATGCTTCCCCCGACGCCGGGCAAAGAAGCCCCTCCACAGGCGCGACAGGCGGCCATAATGCGCATAGCCGACACCCACGCCCACCTCGATGTGCCGGCCTTCGCCGACGACCTGCCCGCGGTGCTGCGCCGGGCCGAGCAGGCGGGCCTGGAGCGGATCATCTGCGTCGGCACCGACCTGGCCTCCTCCCGCCGCTGCGTCGAGCTGGCCCGGCGCCTCGGCGGCCTCCTGCGCGCCGCCGTCGGCATCCACCCCAACTCCTGGGCCGACGCTGCCGCAGGGGACTTCGAGGCCCTTGCCGAGCTGGCCGCCGCGCCCGAGGTCCTCGCCGTCGGCGAGACCGGCCTCGACTTCCATCATGACCGCACGCCGCGCCCCGCTCAGCTCGACGCCTTCCGCCGGCACCTGGCCCTCGCCCGCCGCCTTGGCAAGCCGCTCATCGTGCACGCCCGCAAGGCCGACGACGCCGTCCTCGACACCCTGACGGAGTGGGGGCCGATGGCCGGCGTGCGGCACTGCTTCGACGCCTCCGCGCAGGTCGCCGAACGCTACCTCGCCCTCGGCTTCCACGTCTCGTTCGCCGGCACCATCACCCGCCCCGGCCACAGGAAGCTGAAGGCCGCCGCACGTGCCCTGCCGCTGGATCGGCTGCTGGTCGAGACCGACTGCCCGTATCAGACCCCCGCCGGGCGCGGGAAGGTGCGCAACGAGCCCGCCTTCATCGTCGACACCGTTCAGGCCCTCGCCGCGCTGCGCGCCGCGCCGCCCGAAGAGATCGCCGCCGCCACCGCCGCCAACGCCCGCCGCCTGTTCGGCTGACGCAACTTGCGCCAGCCCCCCACTCCTCGTTTCGGCGCATACGGCACGGAGACACGGAGGACGATAAGATCGCCCAGGGTTGCCGAGACGCCCGGATCATGGCTGTTCCGAATGGCGACAGTACGCATGCGGAGGGAACGAACAAGAACACAGGCGAAAGCGTAATGTCGCCCTACTACGATGGGTCCGAGACGGACTGAACCACACCTTCCTCTTGGCCGGCGATCATCGCCGCTACTTCTTCGATGGTGAATGGCGGCTCCTTGCGATGGATGACCGCATGGCAAGTTGGGCAAACAGGACGCAGATCCTCAACGGGATCAACTCGATAGTTTACGGTGACCTGGGCGAGTGGGCGGAGATGGTGCACGTGGATCAGCCCCTGCGCCGCCTCCCCATACTTATCCGCAAGCTTCAAGCCACACACCGCACAGGAGCAACCCCACTGCGAAATGCATCTCTCCCGTGCCGCACTGCTCCGCTCGTAAGCATTGACGCGGATTTCCCTTACGGCTCCCTCGGCGAATCCGGTGGTGATGGCAACTTCTTCGGGGATCTGCTTCGACCCGATCCAGCCAAGTCGCTCCAAGGCCTCGGCGACAGCCGGCCGCATGACCCATTGCAATTCACATCCCGGTTTCTCAAACGTGACCAGCACCAAGACGCGGTATTTCGGCAAGGGGGCCCAGCCGAGTTGCTCTCCGACGAGTCTTCCAAGTTTTCCGTAATGAAAGTTGGCGGCGGAGTATCTGCGGTAGCCAAGAGAGGCGGCCATCTGCTTGGCGGTCATCGTGCGCTCTGGCGCATCGTAATGCGCCCGGAGCATGTGCATATGGTTCGGTGGTTGCACGTAACGCGGCCTCGTAGTCATCTGCGCTGTAGCGTGCCTCCTCCATAGCTTGCCTGGACCTCCTGCTACAGAGCATTCGCCTTACCGCTGGCGCTGGCAGCCCCAGAATTCACCTGTGAGCGATGGTAAGGCAGGGCCATTCAATAGTCGGCCCGCTTGCGCTGGCGCGGCCAGGGAAAGGAGACGCCTCCGCGCTGCCGGCGCCACGAGACCTTTGCCTGGCCGGCGCTCGGACCTTCGGCAAAGCTCGATCCACAACCCCCGTCACGCACAATCAAACGACCCTGGATGGTAACGAGGGTAGACCTTCGCTGCAAGGAAGCGCGTGGATCCAGCCACCGCCGCCAACGCCCGCCGCCTGTTCGGCTGAGCCCCCGCTTTTGCGGGCGGGGCGGCGGTACGCTAAGCTGTGCGTCCCGGCCCGACTCGTCCGGGCGGGCGCCTTCCCGGAGGGTACCATGACTGCCCCCATCGGCCGCGTGCGCGTGCGGCTGGCCCCCTCGCCGACCGGGCCGCCCCACGTGGGCACGGCCTACGTCGGCCTGTTCGACTACGCCTTCGCCCGCCACAGCGGCGGCGACTTCGTGCTGCGCATCGAGGACACCGACCGCGAGCGCTCCAGCCGCCAGAGCGAGCAGGCGATCATCGAGGCGCTGCGATGGGTCGGCCTCCAGTGGGACGAGGGGCCCGACGTGGGCGGGCCCTACGGGCCGTACCGCCAGAGCGAGCGCGTCGAGCTCTACCGCGAGCACGCCGAGCGGCTGCTGGAGTGCGGCGCCGCCTACCGCTGCTTCTGCACGGCCGAGCGGCTGGAGCGCGTCCGCAAGGCCCGGCGGGGGGAGGGCGAGTCGGCCGGCTACGACCGCCTCTGCCGGGCGCTGGACGAGGGGGAGGTCCGCGAGAAGCTCGCGGCCGGCGCGCCCCACGTCGTGCGCATGAAGGCGCCGCTGGAGGGCGAGACGCGCTTCGAAGACCTGATCCGGGGCGAGGTGACCATCGCCAACGAGCAGGTCGACGACCAGGTGCTCATCAAGAGCGACGGCTTCCCCACCTACCACCTGGCCTGCGTGGTGGACGACCGCCTGATGAAGATCACGCACGTGATCCGCGCCGAGGAGTGGATCAGCTCGACCCCGAAGCACGTGCTGCTCTACGAGGCGTTCGGCTGGGAGCCGCCCGTCTTCGTGCACATGCCGCTGCTGCGCAACCCCGACCGCTCGAAGATCAGCAAGCGTAAGAACCCGACCTCGCTGCTGTGGTACCGCGAGCAGGGCTACCTGCCGGCGGCGCTGCGCAACTTCCTGGCCCTGATGGGCTGGTCGATCCCCGGCGAGGAGCGCGAGCTGTTCGGCACCGAGGAGATGGTCGCCGGCTTCTCGTGGGACCGGGTCAAGACGAGCGGCCCCGTCTTCGACGTGCAGAAGCTGGAATGGCTCAACGGCGAGTACATCCGCGCTCTCTCGACCGAGGAGCTGCTGGAGCGCATCCTGTCCGAACCCTACACCCGCCACGTGGACGAGCCGGCCGCGCGCCTGCTCGCCGTCACCGCCCTGGTGCAGGAGCGGATGAAGCGGCTGGCGGAGTTCGACGAGCTGACCGGCTTCTTCTTCGAGCGTGAGCCCTACGACCCGGCCGAGCTGATCCCCCGCAAGCAGGAGGCCGCCTTCGCCCGCGAGGCGCTCTCGACCGCCCGCGAGGCGCTCGCCGGGGTGGGGCAGTGGACGGCGGAGGCGCTGGAGGAGGCCATGCAGTCCCTCTGCGAGGAGCGCGGCTGGAAGCGGGGCGCGCTGTACATGCCCGTGCGCGTGGCCGTGACCTGCCGGCGGGTGAGCACGCCGCTGTTCGAGACGATGGAGGTGCTCGGGCGGCGGGAGTGCCTGGAGCGGCTGGACGCCGCCGTCCAGGCGGCCGAAGCGCTGGATTGAGGCGGGCCATTCTACCCCGGCGGCCGCTCGCGCGCCATCCTAAGCCGTTCACGGGGCATCGGTTAGGCCGCCCGATCCGCCGTCGCGGTCGCCCGATCTTTGACTTTCCGCCCCCTCGGGCCATACGATTGTATCAGGTCGCGAGGTTGCTTTGAGGCCCCGGCGCGAGGTCAGCGATGGCCCGCAGAAGGTCGTCGGTCTTCGGTTCGCTGTTCGGCAACATCTGGATGCTGGTCTGCATCGTGGCGACGGCCTCGTGCCTGGTCTTCGCGGTGCAGCTCCTGCTGCGGGTGCCTCCGCTGGACGCGCACGTGCTGCGCATCCGGCTGGCGCTGGCGGTGCCGGCGATCTTCGGGGCGGTGGCGGGGCTCTACGGGATCGTGGCCACGGTCCTGCTCTCGGTGCGCAACGCCCGCCTGCGCCGCCAGCACGTGCGGCTGCGCGCGCTGCGGCGGCGGGTGGACGAGCTGGAGTCGCTGCACCTGAGCCAGCGCGCCCGGCTGGACGAGCTGGCCACGCTGCGCGAGGTGGCCACGGTGGTCAACCAGGAGACCGACTTCACCATCATCGCCGAGAAGGTGCTCGAGCTGATCCAGCCCCTGCTGGGGCCGCTGGAGGCCGCGATCCTGCTGCGGGAGGAGGGCAAGGACGAGGGGCTGCGCCCGTTCGCGCAATACGCCGAGGGCAAGATCCTGACCGGCCGGCGCACGCTCGCGCTCGAGATGCCCCGCTTCTCGCTGGCGGAGTTCGAGAGCCACAGCCTCATCTGCCGCGTGCATGGGAGGGAGCTGCACGCGCTGGTGCCGCTGAAGGTCGAGGACCAGATCCACGGCGTCTTGCTGCTGACCTTCGCCACCGACGAGCGCCTCCCTGAGGGGCAGATCGCCGAGTTCAACCGCGAGCGCCGCCACGTGCTGCTCCAGGTCAGCTACCACATCAGCCTCGCCGTCAAGACCAAGCACCTGCACACCAAGGCCGTCGTCGACGGGCTGACCCAGCTCTACACGCGCAGCCACTTCGACGCGCAGCTCCAGGCCCACATCGAGCTGGCCCGCCGCACGGGGGAGCCGTTCTCGATGATCCTGCTCGACATCGACCACTTCAAGAAGATCAACGACACCTACGGCCACGACACGGGCGACGTGGTGCTCTCGCGCGTGGCCGCCCGCATCCAGAGCCGGCTGCGCAAGTACGACACGGCCTACCGCTACGGGGGCGAGGAGCTCGCCGTGCTGCTGCCCCGGGCCGACATGGGCCAGGCCGCCGTCACCGCCGAGCGGCTGCGCAGCATCATCGAGGAGCAGCGCTTCCGGGGCGCGCAGAACCGGCTGGTGCGCGTGACGGTGAGCCTCGGCGTGGCGCAGTTCGAGCCGGGCGACGACCCCGAGCGGCTCTTCCGCCGCGCCGACCAGCGCCTCTACCGCGCCAAGGAGCAGGGCCGCAACCAGGTCGTCGCCGCCGCCTGAACCGGGGAAGGACCATGCGCGAGATCACGGTCGGCACCGCCCAGTTCGAGGCGCGCGACGCCGACACCGACTACAACCTGTCCCGCGTCCGCGCGCTGGCCGGGCGCGCCGTCGCCGAGGGGGCCGAGCTGGTCTGCTTCCACGAGTGCTGCCTCTGCGGCTACACTTTCCTTGAGGACCTGACCGGCGAGGAGCTGGCCGACATCGCCGAGCCGGTGCCCGACGGGCCGTCCGTGCAGGCGCTGATCGGGATCGCCGGCGAGCTCGGCGTGGCCCTCGGCGCCGGGCTGCTCGAGGCGCGCGACGGCGGGCTCTACAACACCTACGTCGTGGTCACCGGCGAGGGGCTCGCGGCCCGGCACAGCAAGCTGCACCCCTTCATCAACGAGCGGCTCTCGCCGGGCGAGGGGTTCACGGTCTTCGAGCTGCTCGGCTGCACGCTGGGCATCCTGATCTGCTATGACAACAACATCATCGAGAACGTGCGGGCGACGACGCTGCTCGGGGCGGACGTGATCTTGATGCCCCACGTCACCGGCGGGCTCCCCTCACCGATGCCCGGGCGAGGCAGGATACCGCGCGAGGTCTGGGAGAACCGCCGCCGCGACCCGGCCCGCTGCCGCATGGAGTTCGACGGCCCGAAGGGGCGGGAATGGCTGATGCACTGGCTGCCGGCGCGGGCCTACGACAACGGCATCTACGCCGTCTTCAGCAATCCCGTGGGCGTCGACGCCGACACGATCAAGCCGGGCAACGCGATGATCCTGGACCCGTTCGGCGAGGTGATCGCCGAGTGCCGCGCCCTGGGGGACGACGTAGCGGCGGCGCTGCTCACGCCGGAGAAGATCGAGCAGGCGGGCGGGCGGCGCTACATCCGCGCGCGGCGCCCGGAGCTCTACGGCATGCTCTCGCAGCCCACTCCGCCGGAGCTGGCGACCGAAGGCGAGCCGGGCCGTCCGGCCGTCTACTGGAAGACCCATCCCGAGGCCAAGGGCGCGGACGATTGATCCGGGCGCTGGCGGACGGGGCGCCTTGATTCTGACGAAGCGAGGCTGCTGTTATGGAGCGGACCGCGTCCTGCCCCCCGCTACTTACTCCCCGCTCACCGCTACACTAACCCCGCTGTCTCCTCCAGCCCGAACATGACGTTCAGGCACTGCACGGCCTGCGAGGAGGCGCCCTTCATCAGGTTGTCGATGGCGCTGGTGACCACGACGCGGCGGCCGGGGCGGGGCATCACCGCCACGTCGCAGAAGTTGGTCAGCGTCACGTCCTTGGTGCGCGGCTGCTCGCCGGCGGGCAGCACGCGCACGAAGGGCTCGCCCTCGTAGAAGCGCTCGAAGAGGGCCTGGAGTTCCTCGCCGCCGAGCCCGGAGGTCAGCCGCGCGTAGGCCGTGCTCAGTATGCCCCGGTCCATCGGCACCAGGTGCGGCACGAAGGTAACCGAGGCGCCGGCCCCGCCGAGCATCTCGATCGACTGCTCGATCTCCGGCTCGTGGCGGTGCCCGGCGACGCTGTAGGCGCGCACGTCCTCGTTGCACTCGCAGAACATGGAGCCCTCGTTCGGCTTGTTGCCGCGCCCGCTGACGCCGCTCTTGGCGTCGACGACGATGTCGCCCGGATCGATCGCGCCCTCGGCCAGCAGCGGGGCGAGGGCGAGGGCGGCGGCCGTCGGGTAGCAGCCGGCCACGGCGGCGAGCTCGGCCCCGCGCAGGGGCTCGCGCCAGAGCTCGGGCAGCCCGTAGACGGCCCGCGAGAGGTTGGCCTGATCCTCGTGCGGCGCATACCACGCCTCGTAGACGGCGACGTCCCGCAGCCGGTAATCGGCGCTCAGGTCGATGCAGCGCACCCCGGCCTCCAGGTAGCGCGGGACGTACTGCATGCTGACCTTGTGGGGCAGCGTAAAGAAGGCCGCGTCGGGCTTCTGGGGCGCCTCCTGCGGCTCCATCCCGATCACCCTCAGGTCGCAGAGGCCGCGCAGGGAGGTGAAGACCTCCGAGACGCGCGGCCGCTCCTCGCGCCGCCCGCCCAGGTGCACGAGCTCCACCCCGGGGTGGCGCGCCAGGATCCCGAGCAGCTCGCGGCTGGTATAGGCCGTGGCCCCGATCACGCTGACCCTGATCACGGTCTCGCTCCTGTCTGCCCTGCGTTGTTGAGAACGGCGAAGCCTACCACGACGACACGACGAGCACAACGGACGGCGGAGCGAAGGATGAATGGTGAAGGATAAAGGATGAGGTGACGGCCCGGCTCGTCCTTGTCCTCGGACGTCCGCCGCTTCGCCGCGCAGCCAACGCGGAGGCCGCATACGGCGGCGGATGATTGCCCTGGCCCTCCAGGCGGCCTAACGCAGCCGGTAGGCCGGCCCGTCGGGGCTGTCCTGGACCTCGACGCCGAGCTGCTCCAGGCGGTCGCGGATGCGGTCGGCCAGCGCGAACTGCTTCGCCTCCCGCAGCTCCTCGCGTACCTGGAGCAGGAGTTTGATCCACGCGGGCTCCTTCGTTACTCGTGCTTGAGCCGTGAGAGACGTTCTGGCAACCCAGCGGGCCTCGGCTATCACGAAGTTCCCCGTCTCCTCGCTGACGATTCCGAGCACATCGTCGCCCAGCTCGCGGTAGAGGCCGTCCAGCGCCGCGAGGTCGGCGCCTGCGAGGTCCCCCTCGTCCAGGAGGGAGTTCACCTCCCGCGTGAAGCTGCTCAAGACGCCGATGGCGCCGGCGGTGTTGAAGTCGTTGTCCATCGCCTCGACGAACTCCTCGCGGGTCCGCTCCACGAGTGCGGTGACGTGCGCGGACTGTGCGCCCTCCTGGCCCTCGGCGGTTCCCAGCAGCGCGTGACGGACGCGTCCGACGGCGTCCTCGATCCGTTCCAGCCCCTTCTCGGCGCCTTCGAGCGCCTCGGGCGTGAAATCCAGCGGGCTGCGGTAGTGGCTGGTCAGGATGAAGTAGCGGATGGCCAGGGGCCGCATGGGGCGCTCCAGCGGCTCCTCGCCGGCGAAGGCGTCCTTGAGCGTGATGAAGTTGCCCAGGCTCTTGCTCATCTTCTGGCCGCCGACGGTCACCATGTTGTTGTGCATCCAGTAGCGCACGAACGGCTTGCCCGTGGCCGCCTCGCTCTGGGCGATTTCGTTCTCGTGGTGGGGAAACAGGTTGTCCAGCCCGCCGCCGTGGATGTCGATCGTCTCGCCCTCGCCCAGGTACTTCTGCGCCATCACCGAGCACTCCAGGTGCCAGCCGGGGAAGCCCTCGCCCCAGGGGCTGGGCCAGTGCATGAGGTGCTCCGGCTCGGCCCGCTTCCAGAGGGCGAAGTCGGCGGGGTGGCGCTTCTCCTGGCGGGCCTCGACGCGGACGGCCTCGATCATCTCGTCCAGGCTCCGCCCGCTCAGCCTGCCGTAGTCGGGGAAGCTCTGCACGTCGAAGTAGACGCTCCCGTCGGTCTCGTAGGCGTGGCCGCGCTCTATGAGCCGCTCGACCATCTCGATCTGCTCGGGGACGTGTCCGCTGGCGCGGGGGCTGATGTCGGGCCGCAGGACGTTCAGCGCGTCCATGTCCTCGAAGTAGCTGCGGGTGAAGGTCTCCGCCACCTCCATCGGCTGCACGCCGAGCTCGCGCGCCTTGCGCAGCACGCGGTCCTCGCCGGCGTCCTCCAGGATGTGGCCGACGTCGGTGATGTTCTGCACGTAGCGCACGGTGTGGTCGGGGAAGCGGTAGCGCAGGTAGCGCACGACGGCGTCGAAGCTGACGTAGCTCTTGGCGTGGCCGACGTGGCTATGGCCGTAGACGGTGGGGCCGCAGACGTAGACGCCGATGAATCCGTCGCTCAGCGGCTCGAAGGGCTGAAGCTCGCGGCCCAGGTCGTTGTAGATTCGCAGCATGGCCTTCCTCGTTATGGTCGGTCGGCGGCCGGCTACTCGGCCAGCGGAGGGCCGGCGGCCTGCCACAGGTACATCAGGCGCGGCGGCTCGAGCAGGGAGGCCGCGCCGTCGAGCCGCAGCGTCACGCCCGGCTCGCGGGCGCCGAAGAGCAGCATCTCGCGTAGCGACGGCCGGCGGCTGTATTCGACCAGGTGGAACTCCTCGATGCCCGCCAGGCGCCGGGCCACCTCGACGGCGGCCTCCTCGTAGCCGATCTCGTCGATCAGCCCGTGCTCGACCGCCTGCTCGGCGTTGTAGACGCGCCCGTCGGCGAGCTGGCGCACGGCGTGCGGTTCGAGCCCGCGCCCATCGGCCACGACCTGCACGAACCTCGCGTGCATGAACTGGAGGAGCCCGTCGAGCACCTCCTTGTGGCGCTCCCACTCCTCGGGAGTGCGCTCGGCGAAGGGGGAGCCGAGGTCTTTGAACTCGCCGGTGGCGAGCGTGCGGTTGCGCACGCCGACCATCTGCATCAGGCGGCTGGCGTCGTAGATGGGCATCAGCACGCCGATGCTGCCGGTCACCGTGGTCGGATGGGCTACGATGTGGTCGGCGGCGCAGCTCACGTAGTAGCCGCCGGAGGCCGCCACGTCCTCCATCAGGGCCACCACGGGCAGGCCGGTCTCGGCGCGGAACTCGGCGACGGCGCGGTGGATCTTGTCACAGGTGGTGATGCCGCCGCCGGGGCTGTCCACCCTCAGGATCACGGCCGCCGCTGCGTCTTCACGCGCCTGGTCGAGCATGGCGCCGAGCACGCGACGGGGGTCGTTGCCCAGCGAGGAGCCGCCCGGCATCAGGATGCCCCGCAGCGGCACCTGGACGAGCCGGGGCGCGCCGGGAGTGCCGCCGACCGTCACCTGTCGCAGATCCACGCCCATCGCGCTCACCGTGGCGTGGCCCGCCCCCGCCACCGCCGAGGCGAAGGTAAGCAGCACGAACGCGATCAGCAGCAGCCCCAGCACGGCCGAGCCGGCCACGACGGCGATCACGCATCCCCAGGCGATCGACCTGTCCGTGCTCCGGCCCTCCTGCGGCGCATCTGCGCCGGCGCCGTATCCCGCGTGCTGCTCGGACATCGTGTCCTCCCCTGCTCTGGCGAGGTGCCCCCGCAGGCTGCATTCTCCGCGATGGGGCGAGGCCCGTCAAGCGGTCCGGTCAGCG
>CAYSWA010000001.1:18572-25006 GCA_964434535.1 uncultured candidatus Brocadiaceae bacterium
CCCCGCCGATAGGGCGTTCACGGCCGCCGGCACGAGAGCATGACGATCGGGTGCGGCGCCTTCCAGAATGCCTCCCACTCGGCGCCCTGCTCGCGCCCGATGTAGAGCGTGCGGCCCACGCAGGCCCAGGCCGTGCCGCCCGGCGCGAAGGCCACGTGGAACGTGTCGATGTTCTCCTCGGTCGACTCGGGGAAGCCGTCGGCCACGTGCGTCCAGGAGCGGCCGGCGTCCTCGCTGCGGTAGAGCTGCCCGTGCACGTCGTCGCCGTGCGGCCCGTCGCTCACCGTCGAGAGGAGCAGGTCGGGGTCCGCGGGGTGGACGGTCACGCAGCGGCCGTAGCGCTCGCCCAGCTCCCCGGCGCGGTGCTCCCACGAGTCGCCCCGGTCGTAGCTGATCCAGAAGGCGTCGGCTGTCTGGGCGTAGACGCGCTCGTCGTCGGCGGGGCAGGTGGCCACCTGGTGGACGTCGACGTGCAGCTCGGGGGTGACCGGTTCCCAGCTCTCGCCCTCGTCGGGGGATCGCATGATGCTGCCGACGTGGATGTCGGCGTAGACCCATCGGTCGCCGGTGCGGGCGAGGCTGCGCACGGCGGCCGGCCCGCCCCAGGGGGTGCACCAGTCGTCGCGGCACTCCAGCTCGTCGAAGGGCTTGACCCGCCGGGCGGTGTCTCCCTCGGCGGCGGCCACGTAGACGTGGGGCGGCTCGGTGCCGACCAGCACGCGGGCCGGATGCTCGCGCAGGATCAGGATGGAGTGGATCTTGTCGTCGATGCCGGTGCGGACCGGTTCCTTCCCGCCGCCGGCGAGCACGACCAGCCCGCCGTCGGCGAGCGCGATGACGTGCGCGCTGCCTCCTTCGGCTACGCGCCGCACGCCCGTTCCCTCGTAGACATGCGTCGGCGCGTCCTGGTGGCCGTCCCCCGCCAGCTCGTAGACGATGCTCTCCGTAGCGATCAGCATCTCAGTCGCCCCCGGGCTCGGTGTGCCCTTGCTTGTCCACTTTCATGGTGGCACAAGTCCGCCCCCTTGGCAACCGCGCACTGGAGCGCCACGCTTTGTCGTGGCCGCGGCAGGAGATCGGACGCGAGCGCGGGAGCCCGCTGCGTGCTCGCCCGTCCGGTGAAAACCGATCCGCAGATAGTCCGCCTCCCTCAGCGGCAGCGGGCGGCCTTCAGGGCCTCCCCCCCGTAGACGGCGACCGGGCCGAGGTCCTCCTCGATCCGCAGGAGCTGGTTGTACTTGCAGATGCGGTCCGTGCGGCAGGCCGAGCCCGTCTTGATCTGGCCCGCGTTGGTCGCGACCACGATGTCCGCGATCGTCGCGTCCTCCGTCTCCCCGCTGCGGTGGCTGACCACCGCCGTGTAGCCGGCCTTGTGGGCGGCCTCGATCGCGTCCAGCGACTCGCTCAAGGTCCCGATCTGGTTGACCTTGACCAGGATCGAGTTCGCCACGCCCCCCTCGATGCCCCGGCGCAGGCGCTCGACGTTGGTGACGAACAGGTCGTCGCCGACGATCTGGATCCGCCCGCCCAGCGCGTCGGTCAGCGCCTTCCATCCGTCCCAATCGTCCTCGGCCAGTCCGTCCTCAATGGAGATGATGGGGAACCGCTCGCAGAGGTCGGCGTAGAAGGCGACCAGCTGCTCGGAGGATTTGACCTGCTCGCCTTCGGCCTCGGCGGCGAGCACGTAGCTGCCCTCGGCCACGATGCCCTTGCCCTTGGCGTCGCTGCCGTAGAACTCGCTGGAGGCCGGGTCGAGGGCGACGTAGACCTCCTCGCCCGCCGCGTAGCCGGCCGCCTCGATGGCCTGCATGATGACCTGGAGCGCCTCGACGTTCGAGCCGAGGTCCGGCGCGAAGCCGCCCTCGTCGCCGACGGACGTGCTCTTGCCCGCCTGGCTCAAGACCTTCTTGAGCGCGTGGAAGACCTCCGCCCCCATCCGCAGCGCCTCGGCGAACGTGGGCGCGCCGACGGGCATGATCATGAACTCCTGGAGGTCCACGTTGTTGTCGGCGTGCTTGCCCCCGTTGAGGATGTTCATCATCGGCACGGGCAGCACGCGCCCGTTGGCGCCGCCGACGTAGCGGTAGAGGGGCAGGCCGAGCGCCTCGGCGGCGGCCTTCGCCGTCGCCAGCGAGACGCCGAGGATGGCGTTGGCGCCGAGGTTGCCCTTGTTCGGCGTGCCGTCCAACGCCAGCATCAGCTCGTCGATGGCGCGCTGGTCGAGGGCGTCCATGCCGAAGAGCTTCGGGCCGATCGCCTCGTTCACGTTCTCGACGGCCTGAAGGACGCCCTTGCCGCCGTAGCGGTCAGGCTCGCCGTCGCGGAGCTCGACGGCCTCGTGGGCGCCGGTCGAGGCGCCGCTCGGCACGGCCGCCCGGCCCGCTGCGCCGCAGGCGAGCTCCACCTCCACCTCCACCGTGGGGTTGCCGCGCGAGTCGAGTATCTCCCGTGCCTTCACGTCGATGATCTCGGTCATCTGCTCCTCCCTTTTGGTGGGTCCGGGTATGGGCTGGCCGGCGGGCCCGGGCGGGAACCCGCCCGGCTCGCCGAACGTATCCCAACCGGCCGCCGCAGTCAAACGCCGGCCGGCCGCACGGGAACCCTGGAGGGACGCGCTTCGGTCTGCCCTCCGAAGCCTGGTGGGGCGAAGGAGGGTCGCGTCTGCCTTGTCCTGTGGCCGCCGAAATTCGGGGGCCGGTTTCGGCTGTGGCGGCCCACGCCCGATGATTGACGCCGCCGGGGCCCGCGCGTAGACTGGCCCCCATGATGGTCAAGGTCAAAATCTGCGGGGTCACCAGCGCCACCGACGCGATCATGGCCGCCCAGGCCGGCGCCGACGCCGTGGGCTTCAACTTCTACCCGCCGAGCCCGCGCTACCTCGACCCCGAGGACGTGCTGCCGATCCGCCTGAACCTCCCCCCGTTCGTGGCCGCCGTCGGGGTCTTCGTCGACGCGCCGGCCACGCGCGTGGCGGAGGTGATGGAGCGCTGCCGGCTCGACTACGCGCAACTCCACGGGCGCGAGTCGCCCCGCACCGTCGAGCGGCTCAAGGACTACCGCGTCATCAAGGCCGTCCGCGTCGCCGGGGAGGCGGACCTGAAGGACCTGGCGCGCTACGACGTCGAGGCGTTCCTGCTCGACGCCAAGGTCAAGGGCCGCCCCGGCGGCACGGGGCAGACGCTCGATTGGGAGCTGGCCCGCGCGGCCGCTTCGCGGGCGCGCATCGTGCTGGCGGGCGGGCTGAGGCCCGAGAACGTGGCCCAGGCCGTCTGGGAGGCCCGCCCCTACGCGGTGGACGTGGCCAGCGGCGTCGAGCAGGAGCCGGGGGTGAAGTCGCGCGAGCTGGTCAGCCGGTTCATCCGCGCCGCCAAGGGCGTGGACCTCTGATGCCGTCCCCCGTCCCGGGGCCGGCTCTGCGGCCGTCGTCCGGCCGATTGACAGCCTCGCGCCCGCCTGCGTATACTTGCCGCTCTGTCTCCCCCGGCGGCGAGGGTCCCCATGGACAAGTGCAACGTGGCGCTCTACGGCTGCGGAACCGTCGGCATGGGCGTGGCCCGCATCCTGCTCGGCGGCGGCGCGCTCGCCGAGCGGCTCGGCGACCGTATCGCGCTGCGCTACATCGTCGACGCCCGCCTGGAGGAGATTCGCCGCGAGCTCGACCCGCCCGACTCCGTCGTGCTGACCGAGGAGACCGCAGCGCCCCTGCGCGACCCCGACGTGGACGTGGTCGTCGAGCTGTTCGGCGGCACCACCGCCGCCCGCATCGTCGTCGATCTCGCCCTGAACAGCGGCAAGCACGTCGTCACCGCCAACAAGGCCCTGCTCGCCGAGCACGGCGACCACCTCTTCGGGCTGGCCTGGGCCAACGAGGTTTCGATCGGCTTCGAGGCGAGCGTCGGCGGCGGCATACCCGTCATCGCCGCCCTCCGCCGGGGGCTCGTCGCCGACCGTATCGAGAGCGTCTACGGCATCGTCAACGGCACCTGCAACTACGTGCTGACCCGGATGCTCGACCGCCGCGTCCCCTACGAGGAGGCCCTCGGCGAGGCCCAGCAGAAGGGCTACGCCGAGGCCGACCCCGCCCTCGACGTGGACGGGCACGACTCGGCCCACAAGCTCGCCGTGCTCGCGCGCGTCGCCTTCGGCGTCCACGTGCGCCTCGACGCCATCTCCTGCGAGGGCATCTCGGGCGTTGAGCTGAAGGACCTGGAGTACGCCCGCGCCCTCGGCTACACGCTGAAGCTGCTCGCCGTCGGCATCCGGCGCGGCGAGCGCCTGGAGCTGCGCGTCCACCCGACGCTCCTGCACAGGGGCCACCCGCTCGCCGTCGTCGGCGGCGTCTACAACGCCGTCTGCATCCACGGCAGCAACGTCGGCCAGATCGTGCTGACCGGCCGGGGCGCCGGGCGCATGCCGACCGCCAGCGCCGTCGTGGCCGACATCGCCGCCGTCGCCACGGGCACCTACCCGCGCGAGTTCGCCGCGCTGAGCCAGTTCGGCGACGTGCCCGACGCCGACCTGGTGCCCCTCGGCGAGGTGCGCACCCGCTACTACCTGCGCCTGATGTGCGCCGACCGCCCCGGCGTGCTCGCCAGCGTCGCCGCCATCCTCGGCGAAGAGCAGATCAGCATCGCCTCCGTGCGCCAGCAGGAAGTGGCCGCCGAGGGCGACCGGACCGTCCCCGTCGTCCTTATGACCCATCGCGCCCCCGAGGCCGCCATGGCCCGCGCCGTCGAGCGCATCAACCGCCTCGACGTGATCGAGGGCGAGCGCACCCGCATGCTCCGCGTGGAGGACATCTGATGCCGGGGGCCGCCCGCGACGTCAAGTACGTGGTCGTCGTGCCCGACGGGGCGGCCGACCTGCCGCTCTGCGAGCTGGACGGCCGCACGCCCCTGGAGGCGGCCCACATCCCCCACATGGACCGGGCCGCCGCCGAGGGCCTAGTCGGGCTGGCCAACAACGTGCCGCCCCGCATGACGCCCGGCAGCGCCGTGGCCATGATGAGCCTGGTCGGCTACGACCCCACGGAGCACTTCACCGGCCGCGCGCCGCTGGAGGCCGCCGACATGGGCCTCACGCTCGAGCCGGGCGACTGGGCCGTCCGCTGCAACCTGGTCACCGTCGACGGCCCGACGCTCGTCGACTTCACCGCCGGGCACGTCTCCGACGGGGAGGCCGGCCCGCTGATCCAGGCGCTCAACGAGGGGCTCGGCGAGGAGGGGCTCTCCTTCCACGCCGGCACCAGCTACCGCCACGTCGCCCTGCTGCGCGGGCCGCGCAACCTCTCGGTCCAGACCACCCCGCCGCACGACATCGTCGGGCTCGACTACCGCGAGCACTACCCCCGCGGGGAGGGCGGCGAGCTGCTGGTCGAGCTGATGGAGCGCTCGCGCGAGGTGCTCGCCGAGCACCCGGTCAACCGCGCCCGCGTCGAGCGCGGCGAGCGGCCGGCGAACATGATCTGGCTCTGGGGGCACGGGCAGCGCCCGGACCTGCCGCCCTTCGCGGAGCGGTTCGGCGTGCGGGGCGCCGTCATCAGCGCCGTCAACCTGGTGCGCGGCATCGGCGTGCTCGTCGGCTGGCGGGCGATCCGCGTCCCCGGCGCCACCGGCTACGTGGACACCGACTACGCCGCCAAGGGCCGCCACGCCCTCCACGCGCTGGGCGACGGCGACCTGGTGCTGGTGCACGTGGAGGCGCCCGACGAGGCGAGCCACGAGCGGGACGCCGCCGCGAAGGTGACGGCGCTGGAGCGGATCGACCGCGACATCGTCGGCCCGGTCATGGCCTACCGCAAGCTGGTAGGGCGGCTGCGGCTGCTGATCGTGCCCGACCACGTCACCAGCGTGCAGGACGGCATGCACAGGCGGGGGGCGGTGCCGTTCGCCATGTGGGGTGACGGGGTGGAGGCGGCCTCGGGCGGCCCCTACACGGAGGGCCACTGCGGGGCGTCGGGCGTGGCGCTGGACGAAGGCTGGCGCCTGATGGGCGAGTTCATCGGGGCGGGTTAGGAGCCCCTCGCCTTCGGCGGGGCGGACAGGCCGCCACCGCATACCAGGGGTGCTGCGGGTCCTCGTAATCCACGATGGGCCCCAGGTCCTCCCAGGGGCCGGCGGCTGTCTCGCCACGCAGCATCCGCAGCCGGTAGACACATGCTGGTCCGTGCACCTCGGAGATGGACATCCAGTGGGTGCCCTCGTCCTCCGGGACGCCGGGGTTGGTCAGGGGATGGCGGACCGGGGCAGCGGAGTGGTGGAGGCGAAGGGATTCGAACCCTCGACCTCGGCAGTGCGAGTGCCGCGCTCTCCCAACTGAGCTACGCCCCCACCGAGCACGGCGCATTATAGGCCCCCGGCCCCCGCTCCGCAAGCCCGCCAACGGCAACGGCCTCTCACCACGAAGATCACGAAGAACCACGAAGAAAAGCAACG
>CAYSWA010000001.1:25106-214552 GCA_964434535.1 uncultured candidatus Brocadiaceae bacterium
AACGGCAACGGCCTCTCACCACGAAGATCACGAAGAACCACGAAGAAAAGCAACGGCGAGGCGACCGGGACCGGGCCGAGAACCGGGGACTGCCCCGGAGTTTCGGCGGACGGCCCCGCCGCCAGGGCAGGCGCCGTGCCGTTCGCCCCTCCTGCGGCCGTCGCCGTCCTTCGTGATTCCTTCGTGAGCTTCGTGGTGGGGCCGGCCGTCGCCGTGGGCCGCTTGACTTGCGGCGGGGGCTCAACTACAGTGGCCGAAGTGGACCCCCGCCGTGCCAGAGTGGCGGAACGGCATACGCGTCGGTCTCAAAAACCGATGGGCGCGAGCCCTTGCGGGTTCGAATCCCGCCTCTGGCACCAGCTTCCCGCCGGACCCCACGGATCGGACCAGACCGCAGGTCTCTGATTGGGAGATACCTCATGCCGAGCGACGTATTCTACGCCCCCTTCGACGACGGCGCCGACGAGGCGGCGGTACGCGAGGCCACGAGCCGTCTGTTCCGCCGGGCCGGCCTGGGCGAAGTGAGCGCCGGCGGCGCCCTGACGGCCGTCAAGACCCACTTCGGCGAGCGCGGCAACGACAGCTTCATCCCCCCGTCGTTCGTCAAGGTCATCGTGGACGAGGTGCGCTCCGGCGGCGGCGAGCCCTGCCTGGTGGAGACCTCCACGCTGTATCGCGGGCAGCGCCACAACGCGCTGGACCATTTCAACCTGGCCGTCGAGCACGGGTTCGGGCCCGAGGCGATGGGCTGCCCGCTGCTGTTCATGGACGGGCTGCGGGGCAACCTGCACGTGGAGCGCGAGGTGGGGCTGAAGCGCTGCGAGACGGTCGCGGTGGCCGGCGACTTCGTGCACGTGCCGGCCGTGATCGTGGTCACGCACCTGACCGGCCACATGCTGGGCGGGCTCGGCGGGGCGATCAAGAACGTGGCGATGGGCCTCGCCTCGCGGGCGGGCAAGCTGCGCCAGCACTCGCAGGGCCGCCCGCACATCAAGGACGAGGAGTGCATCGCCTGCGGCGCCTGCGCCGAGTGGTGCCCGGAGGAGGCGATCACCGTCGGCGAGGTGGCCGCCATCGACGCCGAGAAGTGCATCGGCTGCGGCGAGTGCGCGGCCGTCTGCCCGGTCGGCGCGGTCGGCTTCTCATGGGACGCGCCGGCCGAGGCGTTCAACGAGAAGATGGCCGAGTACGCCTTCGGGATACTGCGGGGCAAGCAGGCCGGCTTCGTGACCTTCCTGCACCGGATCACGGCCGACTGCAACTGCATGGGCAAGCGGGCCGAGAGCGTGGCGCCGGACCTGGGCGTGCTGGCCGGGCGGGACCCGGTGGCGATCGACCAGGCCGCCGTGGACCTGGTCAACGAGGCGCACGGGGCGGACCTGTTTGAGGAGCTCTGGCCGGGCAAGCGCTACCGGGCCCAGCTCGAGCACGGCGAGGCGATCGGGCTGGGCACGCGCCACTACAATCTGGTGCGCGTCTGACCGGCCCGCAGGCCAATGACGAGGGGGCGCCGTGGCGCGTCACGTCAAACGCGAGTGCCGCACCGATCCGGCGCGCGGCTGCGCGCCGGCCGAGCGGGACTTGAGGGAGCACGTGCGGTGGGGTGTGGTGATCCTCGACAAGCCATCCGGGCCCACCTCGCGCGGGGCGGCCGAGCGGGTCAGAGGGCTTGTGGGCGCCGAGAAGGCCGGCCACGGGGGCACGCTCGACCCGAAGGTGACGGGGGTCCTGCCCGTGCTGTTGGAGAACGCCACACGCGTGGCGGGCGTCCTGCTCGGCTGCGACAAGGCGTACGAGGGCGAGATGTTGCTGCACGGAGAGGTGAGTGCGGAAGGGCTGGAGGCGGGCATGGAGGGCTTCCGCGGGCGGGTCGAGCAGGTGCCGCCACGCCGCAGCAGCGTCAAGCGACGCCCGCGCGAGCGGACCGTGCACGCCTTCGAGACGACGGGGCGGTGGGGGCGGCGGGTCGAGTTCCGCGTCCGCTGCCAGGGGGGCACCTACGTGCGCAAGCTCGTGCATGACCTGGGCCGGGAGCTCGGCTGCGGGGCGCACATGACGCGGCTGCGGCGCACGCAGTCGGGGCCGTGCGGATTGTCGGAAACTGCGACAACCGATGACGTGGAGTCGGCGGCGCGGGCCGCGCGCGAGGGCGATGAAGGGCCGCTGCGGCGCGTTGTGCGTCCGGTCGAGGAGATTCTGGGGCGGGTTCTGCCGGCGATCGAGATCGACGACGGGGCCGTGCACGCCGTCTGCGGGGGGCGTCCGCTCGCCGTGCCGGGCATCTGCGGGCTGGACGAGTTCGCGGCGGGGCAGGCGGTGGCCGTGCTGTCGCTGAAGGGAGAGCTGGTCGGGGTGGGGGAGGCCCTGATCTGCTCAGAGGCCATCCTGACGGCGTCTCGGGGCCTGGCGGCGCACGTGGGGACGGTGCTGATGGGCCCGCAGACCTACCCCCGGGCCGGCTGAGGGGCGGCGCGCCGGGGCAGGCGTGGGGGCGCGTTGCCTAAGCCCGCGCTGTTTCTCGCTTTGCGCGAAAGCATTGCATTGCGCTGACGGCATCTGATACGATTCGCAGTTGCCGCGAGGCGGGGGGCCAAGAGGCCCTGTGATAGATTGAAACGGCGCCCGGCGCGGCCGGGCGGGACGGGGCGGTCTAAAGGGTTCAGCGCAAGCAGCTTACAGTAGGGACGAAGTGTGGTGCAGCGGCCGCTCACGCCGCTGGCACCTGTTTTGCAGCCTTGATCTTCTGAGAATCCGGGCGGCTCCGTGCCCGCGGCAGGTGGGCAGGGCAGCTACTCGGGGCGGTGCCGACAGTGGGCGGCCGCCCCGGCGGGCGAGCCGCGCGCTTGAGCAGCAGGACGGCGGACCCGATGAGAAAGCGGTCTGACAGGGAAGGGCAGGGCAGGCGGTCGGGGCAGGCGGTCGTGGAGTTTGCGCTGGTGCTGCCGGTGCTGGTGCTGATGCTGTTCGGCGCCGTCGAGTTCGGCAGGGCCTACTACGACCTGCACCTGCTGACCAACGCGGCGCGGGAAGGGGCGCGGGTCGGCGCGCTGCCGGACAAGGTGGAGACGGACGTGGAGGCGGCCGTCGACGACTTCCTCAACAGCGTCGGGCTCTCCGGCGGCTGGTCGACCTCGGTGGTGGCGAAGGACCCGGACGGGACGACGCGCGCCAGCCTGGCCGAGGCCATCGAGGGCGACCGGATTCACGTGACGGTGAGCCACGATTTCACCGTGCTCTCCGGCAGCGTCTTGCCCGGCTTCTCCGGCACGCTGACGCTGAACGGCCGCTGCGCGTTCCGGCGCGAGTAGCCGTCCGCCGGCCTTCTCGTCACGGACCGGCCGGGGCACGATCGCTCACTGAGGCGCGCCGCCGGCCGGCCTTGCAGGGGGGTCTGAAACAGTGAAGACAAAGCACTCGCTGATGGTCATCGTGGCCGGCCTGGTCTGTGCCACGATCGCCGTGGTGGCCGTCCACAGGACGCTGCGGCGCCAGGAGGCGCCCCCGCCGGCAGCGGAGGGGATCCAGTTGCTGCTGGCCGGGCGGGACATCGACTACGGCGAGCCGCTGGTCCTGGAGGGCGATAAGGCGAACGTGATGTTCGTGGACGGCTGGCCGCCGCAGTTGCAGCCCGCCGGGGCCATCACCGACAGGGAGCACTTCCTGCGCGAGCCGATGCGCGCCGGCGACTCTTTCGTGCGCCACGAGCCGGTGCTGGAGCCCCAGATCGTGCCCGAGGCCGAGTTCGTCCCCGAGGGCATGGTCGTCGAGCGCATCAGGGTGGACCCGGACGACATGACCACCGGCCGGCTGCGCGCGGGCATGCTGGTGGACGTGCTGCGGGTCCATGACGGCACGCCGACCCCCTTCATGCGCTGCGTGCGCATCTACGCCGTGGGCCAGCTCGACGCCGAGGGCCGGCCGGTCGAGGCGCAGAAGCCGGAGCCGAACGTCTTCTTGCTGATCAAGAAGGAGCACCAGGTCGACTTCCTCGAGGCGCGCTTCAAGACGGCGCACTTCGTGCTGATGGCGCCGACCGACCCGAGCATCAAGGGCCCGAAGCTGGTGGACGACGTGGAGCAGCGCGAGGCCGAGCGGCGCGAGGCGCAGGCCCTGCTGGAGCGCGGGCTGGAGCTGATGCAGAAGCAGCAGTTGGAGAAGGCGATGGCCGTCTTCGAGGAGGTGCCGGTGCGCCACCCGGAGGTGCCAGAGGTGGCGGCCGAGGCGGCCCGCAAGGCGGAGGAATGCCGGCGCATGGTGGCGCTGGGGCTCTGCGAGCAGGCCCGGGAGGCCCTGGAGACCGAGAAGGACTTCGCCGCCGTCGAACGCTGCCTGGACCGGGTGGAGACCGAGTTCGCCGACGTGGCCGACGCCATGAGGGAGGTGGGCGCGCTGCGCGATGCCGCCCAGAAGGCGCTGGAGAAGCACAGGACCGAGCTGAGCTACAGGACGGTGCTGAAGGACATGGAAGCCGCCATGGACGGGGGCAACATCCCGCGGGCGCGCCAGTTGCTCACCGAGCTGAAGCAGTTCATCGTGGACGAGTTCGAGCCGGAGGGCGAGCTGCCCGGGCCGGCCGAGGCCTACCGGGTATACGAGACGAGCCTTACCTGGAAGAGCAAAGAGTACGACATCGACGTGAAGCTCTACGAGCTGCACCTGAAACAGGAGAGCTACGAGCAGGCGCAGGAGAAGCTGGATCAGATGCGGGAGAAGTTCCCCCAGCATCCGGGGCTGGAGGAGATGGCCCAGCGCCTGCCTGCGCCCGAGCCGACGGGGCCGAACGTCGGAGGAGTCCCCCCGCCCGCAACCGAACCGGGGCAGCAAGATGGCTGACGTCAACATACTCGTGTTGCATCCCAGCGAGCAGTACTGCCAGGAGATCATGGCGGCCTTCAGCGAGTACGACTCCGAGATGAGCCTCTCGGCCCTGGCCGACCTGCGCGAGGCGCCGGAGCGCGTGCGGGAGGAGAAGCCGGCGGCCGTGGTGGTGGGGGTGGACACGCCGAACGACCCGGCCCTGAAGTGCATCGAGACGGTCAGCCGCATGGCGCAGGACGTCGGCATCATCGTGGTCAGCAAGGAGCCCTCGCAGGAGCTGCTGGTCTCGTGCATGCGGGCCGGGAGCGAGGAGTTCCTGGAGTTCCCCATCAACCCCGACGACCTGGGCAAGGCGATGGACGGGCTGCTGCGCCGCAAGGGCATCAGCAAGGTCGGCGGGGGCAAGGTCATCGCCGTCTTCAGCCCCTCCGGCGGCACCGGGGTCACCACGGTGGCCTGCAACGTGGCCGCCGGCATCGCCGAGACGCTCTCGCGCCCGAACGCCTGCTGCCTGGTGGACCTGAACCTCCAGTTCGGCTCGGTGGCGCTGGTGATGGACATCCGCGAGTTCACCCACACGGTGGCCGACGCCGCCCAGGAGCAGGAACGCCTGGACGAGAACCTGCTGGGCACTTTCATGACCAAGCACAGCAGCGGCGCCGCCGTGCTGCCCGCGCCGATGAGCCTGCAAGAGCTGGAGGGCATAGACCCCTGGAACCTGCGGGGCTTGATCCAGACCTGCCGCAAGACCTACAGCTACACCGTGCTGGACATGCCCCACGTGGTGGACGACTGCTCGATCGTGGGGCTGGACGAGGCCGACGAGATCCTGCTGGTCTGCGACATGGTGCTGCCGGCCATCCGCAACGCCATCCACGCCGTCGAGGTCTTCCACGAGCTGGAATACAAGCACGAGAAGATCAAGCTCGTCATCAACCGCTTCTACGACAGCGACCAGGTGAGCCTGGACGAGATCGTGGATCACGTGAACCTGCCGCTGCACTGGCTGATCCCCTACGACTCGCAGATGGTGATCTACTCGCTGAACTCCGGCGAACTGCTGGCCGTCTCCGACACGCAGAGCCAGGCCGCGCAGAGCCTGCTGGCCCTGGCCCAGCACACGGCCGCCGTCGTCCCCCGGCCCGTCGCCAGGAGGAAGCGCGGGCTGTTCAGTTGGGTGAAGTAGCGCTAAGGAGCTATTGCAGAACCATGTCCGTAGCGAGGCCGAGCGAGAAGTCGGCCGCAGTAGGTCACGGTTCTGCAATAGCTCCTAAGAAGGCGCGCCGGGGCGGCGAGCGTCGGCGCGCGACCTGATACGGGAAGGCGAAACAGATGAGCAACCTCAGGGAGAGGATCAAGAAGCTGCGCGGCGGCGCCGGCACCCAGACCGCGCAGGGCGAGGCCAAGCCGGCCAAGGAAGCCAAGCCGAAGCCCAAGGCCGAGACGCCCAAGAAGGAGCCCCCCCGCGAGGCCCAGTACAACGTCCAGAAGCGGAAGACCTCGCTCGGGCGCGAGCAGTACCAGGAGCTGAAACGCAAGATCCACCGCAAGCTGCTCGACGCGCTCGACCTGACGATCCTGAGCGAGCTGCAGGAAGACGACGTCAAGGACCAGATCCGCACCGTCGTGGCGCGGCTGCTGGACCAGGCCGGGGTCACCTTCAACCGCAAGGAGCGCGACCAGTTCATCAAGGAGATGGTCGACGAGGTGCTCGGCTTCGGCCCCCTGGAGCCGCTGCTGGATGACCCGGAGATCAGCGACATCCTGGTCAACGGCGCCAAGCAGGTCTACGTGGAGAAGCAGGGCCGCCTCTACCTGACCGACGTGGAGTTCAAGGACAACACCCATCTGCGCCACGTGATGGACCGAATCGTCTCGACCGTGGGGCGGCACATCGACGAGAGCTCGCCGATGTGCGACGCGCGCCTGCCCGACGGCTCGCGGGTCAACGCCATCATCCCGCCCCTTGCGGTCGACTACCCCGTTCTGTCCGTCCGCAAGTTCCGCACCGACGCGCTGAGCATGGACGACCTGTTCCAGTACGGCACCCTCACCGAGCAGCTCGCCGAGGCCTGCAAGGCATGCGTCAACGCGCGGCTGAACATCCTGATCAGCGGCGGCACCGGCGCGGGCAAGACGACCACGCTCAACATCATGAGCGCCCACATCAGCCACTCCGAGCGGATCGTCACCATCGAGGACAGCGCCGAGCTCCAGCTCCAGCAGCCCCACGTGGTGCGCCTGGAGACCCGCCCGCCCAACATCGAGGGCAAGGGCGAGGTGACCCAGTACGAGCTGCTGATCAACAGCCTGCGTATGCGCCCGGACCGCATCATCCTGGGCGAGGTGCGCGGGCGCGAGGCGCTCGACATGCTCCAGGCCATGAACACCGGCCACGACGGCTCGATGTGCACCATCCACGCCAACTCGCCGCGCGACGCCCTGAGCCGCCTGGAGACCATGGTCGCGATGGGCGGCCACGACCTGCCGCAGGCCGCCGTGCGCCAGCAGATCGCCAGCGCCCTGGACGTGATCGTGCAGATGCAGCGCCTGCCGGACGGCTCCCGCCGCATGACCTACTTCACCGAGGTGCTCGGCATGGAAGGCGAGATCGTGACCATGCAGGACATCTTCCGCTTCGAGCGCAAGGGCGTCGCGGCCGACGGCACCTCACTGGGCGGCCACGCCGCCACCGGGGTGCAGCCGCGCTTCCTGGACAGGCTCCGGGCGAGCGGGATCCAGCTCGACGCTGCGCTGTTCATGCCGCCGGCCTGAACTGAGCCCGCACGCGAGGATACTGGACATGAGCATGCAAATCGCCATCCTGGCCCTGGTGTTCTTCTCGGTGCTGTTCGCCGTCTGCGGCGTCTGGCTGCTGGTGGGCGCCCGCAGCGATAGCCGCGACGGCGTGCATGCGCGACTGATGGGCGCCAAGCTCGTCACGCGCTACGAGCTCGGCGATTCGCTGGCCGAGACGCGCGAGCGCGAGCTGGCCAAACGTCAGCAGCGCAAGGAGGCCATCAAGAAGAAGGCCTACAGCGACATCCCGGCCTTCGACCGGGCGCTGAAGAAGATAAGCTGGGCCGACAAGCTGGACGCGATGCTCTTGCAGGCGCAGCTGCCCATATCGGTCGCCACGTTCGTGATGCTCTGCGGCGTGCTGGCCGCCATGGGCGTGGCGGTGGCCATGCTGTGGCGGCGCCAGTTCGACCCGCTGCTCTCGCTGCTGTTCGGCGGGATGATGGGCGGGGCGCCGCTGGTCTACGTCTTCGTCAAGGTCAAGCGGCGCATCCGGAAGTTCAACGCGCAGTTGCCCGACGCTCTGGACATCCTCTCCAGTTGCGTCAAGGCCGGCCAGTCGCTGAACGCCGCCATCCAGAACGTAGCCGACGAGATGCCCGAGCCGGTCAGCGACGAGTTCAAGATCCTCTCCGACGAGCTGACCTTCGGGATGGACTTCGACAACTCGATGCGCAGTTTCATGACGCGGGTGGACACGCCCGACGTGCGCTTCCTCTGCACGGCGTTGACCATCCAGAAGGAGACCGGCGGCAACCTCTCCGAAGTGCTCGACGGGCTGCAGAAGACCATCCGCGAGCGGTTCCGCATCCTGGGCCAGGTCAAGACCCTCACCGCGCAGGGCAAGCTGAGCGGCCTGATCGTGGGCATCCTGCCCCTGGCGCTCTGTGCCTTCCTTTACTCGGCCAACCCCGACTACATGCGCCCGCTCTTCCAGGAGGGCGTGGGGCGCACCATGCTGGCGGTGGCGCTGGGCCTGCAGTTGCTCGGCGTGGTGATCATCATGAAGATCGTCAACATCAAGGTCTGAGCCATGGAAACCGCAGATCTGATCCTGCTGGCGGCCGTATTCGGCGGCGTGATGGGCGTCTTCGTCGCCATCGGCATCCTGCTGCACAGGCGCTCGGGCTCGGGCAAATCCGAGCGCTGGAGCGCGGCCGTCAAGAAAGCGCCCGAGCCGCCCGCTCCCGAGAGGAAGAAGGGCAGCAAGAAGTCCCGCCGCAGCCGGCGGCCCCGGCCCGCCTACATGATGCAGAAGCCGCTGCTCGCCCGCGTGGCCACGCCCCTGGCCGCGCTCTGGAAGCTGGGCGACACCTCGCAGAGCCGCGTGCAGGAGCTGCTGGTGCACGCCGGCATCCGCGAGAAGGGGGCCGTCGAGGTCTTCCTGGGCGCCAAGTTCGCCCTGGCCCTGGCGCTGCCGGCGGCCACGGCCGCCTTCTTCCTGTGGCGCAGCAACGCCACCGGCGCCGACGTCGATTACCGCCGCCTGTTCATGTTCGGGGTCGGCGCCCTCTGCCTCGGCATGATGGCGCCGATCATGTGGCTGCGCGGCAAGGCCCGGCGGCGCGTCGAGCGCATTCGCCTGTCCCTGCCCGACGCGCTGGACCTGCTGATCGTGTGCATCGAGTCGGGGCTCGGCCTCGACGCCGCGCTGCTGCGCATCAGCCGGGAGATGGCCGAGGTGGCCCCCGAGTTCTCCGAAGAGCTGGTCCTGCTGAACCTGGAGATCTCCGCCGGCAAACCCCGCGAGGAATGCCTGCGCAACCTGGCCCTGCGCAGCGGCTGCGACGAGGTGGAGTCGCTCACCGCGCGCATCAACCAGGCATCCAAGTACGGCACCAACCTGGGCACCTCGCTGCGGATCCACTCCGAATCGCTGCGCCAGAAGCGGCGCCAGGAGGCCGAGGAGCGGGCCGCCAAGACCTCGGTGAAGCTGCTCTTCCCGCTGGTCTTCTTCATCTTCCCGGCCATCTTCGTGGTGATCCTCGGCCCGGCCGTCGCCAACCTCTGGGAGTACTTCTCCACCCGGTAGGCCGCCCGGACGGCCGTCGCCGGCGCGCCCGGCCCGGCCCGACCGCCGGCGTGGGGCGAACCCGCCCGTTTTTCGCCACGCCCTTTTGGGCCGCCCCCATCGCGTGCGGCCCGCTCCGGTGACTTCGCCCGGTATGCCGCCTGACAGCCGTAAGCCTTACGCGTGCAATAGGATAGAACACGCGCCATCCCGGCCGCCGCCCGCCGTCCAACCCATCATGCGCCCCGGTGGCCGCCGCGCGGAAGCCCGCCCGGGCGCCCGTCTTGAAAAGGCTTGGCACGATTGCTTAGAGTCGCTCCCAGGCGTTCGAGGCTGGAGATCTAACCAGTTGCGCTTTGCGGGAGGAGCGGGCAGATGATGCGGCGGATACTGGCGGCGGTTGTAGTTGTCTGTGTGGTGGGGATGCTCGGCTGCTCGAACGTGCAGAAGGGCACGGCGGCGGGCGGCATCGTGGGCTCCGGGGTCGGGGCGGCGGTCGGCCATACCCTCGGCACCATCGGCAGTGGGCCCGGGGCCCTGGCGGGGCTGGCGATCGGCGCCACGGGCGGGGCCATCGCCGGAGAACTCATGTACGGCTCCGAGGAAACGGGAGAGGACATCCAGGTGGCCTCTGAGGAACTTGATGAGCTGGCCAAGCAGCTCCAGGCCAAGGACGCCCAGCTCGCGCAGGCCCGCGCCGCCCTGGAGCGCGAGAAGGCCCAGCAGAAGGCCCTGCTCGAGGCCTACGAGAAGAACCGCAGCGCGGCCGGCGCGACGTCGACCAAATCCCTCCAGGCCAGCATGCCCGCCGACGTCCAGGTCACCGAAGAGGAGGACAGGATCACCTTCACCATCCTCTCTGCGGTCCTGTTCGACTCGGGCAAGGCGGACCTGAAGTCGAAGGGCAAGCAGACCCTGGCCCAGGCGGCGAACGCCATCCGCAGCCAGTACGCCGACTGCATGATCGAGGTGCGCGGGCATACCGACAACGTGCCCATCCGCTACTCGGGCTACAAGTCCAACTGGGAGCTGTCGATGGCGCGGGCCGCCTCGGTCGTCGCCTACCTGACCGGCTCGCACGAGTTCAGCCCGGCGCAGTTCGCCACGACGGGCTGCGCGGACACCGAGCCGGTGGCCTCCAACTCCACCGAGGCCGGCCGCGGCAAGAACAGGCGGGCGGAGATCGTCGTCTGGCCCAACAAGAAGTTCCGGCTCGCGTCGGCCAGGGCCTCTGAGTAGGCGCTGACGCTCTGGAACGTTTCCCTTAGCCGGGCCCGGCCTATGCACCCGCCCCCCAACAGCCGCCTTGCCGCCACCATCCTGCCGCTGATGGTGGCGGCGCTGGCGGCTGCCGGCTGCCAGTACCCCCAGGCCGTGCGCACCTACGAGTACGTGACCGCTTACGACCGGATGAGCGGCGAGCACGACCCGGTCCTCTCACTGGTCTACGTGCCCGAGCGGACGGCCTTCCGGCGCTACCGCGGCGTGGTCGTGGGCGAGGTGGACGTGGGCCGCCAGTGGGTCGAGACGCCCGGCGAGGCCCTGCGCTACGCGGTCTTCTTCCGCGTGATGCTGCGGGTGAAGCTGGCCGAGCTGGGCAAGTTCGAGCTGGTGACCCTCGATGTGGACGAGGCCGCCGCCTCCGGCATCCCCCCGGGCGAGATGCTGCTGGTGGAGGGGCGGGTCACGAAGTTCGACACGGGCTCGGGCCTGCTGCGCTACCTGACGGGGCTGCTGTTCGTGCTCCAGTCCGGCGCGACAGACCTCCAGATCGAGGGCCGCCTGGTGGCGGGCGACACGGGCCGGCTGGTCATGGAGTTCGTGGACCGGCGCCGCCACTTCTGCAACACGGCCTTCGGGGCTAACCCGCGTACGCTGCACAAGGAGTACGCGATGAAGGTCACCGCCGCCGAGACGGCCGAGTGCATCGCCCGGTTCATCGGGGAACACTACGTGAGCCTGCCGGCCATCGGGGTGGGCGCCGCCGAGACCGCATCCAGAGACGTAGCGGGCGAGGGAACCCTATGAGATCGGCGGGCGAGGCCGGGCCCGTGCGGCTCTGCGCGCACGGCGACCTGCTCGACATCGCGACACGGCTGGCCGGCATGCGCGTGACCCTGATGGGCCTCGGCCTTTTCGGGGGCGGGGTCGGCGCCGCCCGCTTCCTGGCCGAGCGCGGCGCGCGCCTCACCGTCACCGACCTGCGCCCCGAGGAGCGGCTCGCCCCCTCCCTGGAGTGCCTCGAAGGCCTGCCCCTCACCTACCGGCTCGGCCGTCACGAGCAGAGTGACTTCACCACGGCCGAACTCGTCGTGGCCAACCCCGCCGTGCCCCGCACCAGCCCCTACCTGCGGGCGGCCCGGGGGGCCGGCATCCCCGTGGCCAGCCCCATGAACCTTTTCCTCGCCCTCTGCCCTGCGCCGGTGGCCGCCGTGACGGGCAGCAACGGCAAGTCCACCACCACCGCGCTGCTGGCCACCATGCTGCGCAGCGCCGGGCGGCGCCTCTGGATGGGCGGCAACATCGGCATCTCCCTGTTGCCCGCCCTGGACTCGATCCAGCCGAGCGACCTGGTGGTGCTGGAGCTCTCCAGCTTCCAGCTCGTGGACGCGGCCGACCTGCCCTGGTCGCCCCACCTGGCCGTGGTCACGAACCTGACCCCCAACCACCTGGACCGCCACGAGACCTTCGCCGCCTACGCCGCCGCCAAGCGCAGCATCCTCAACGAGCAGGGCCCCGGCGACTTCGCCGTGCTCAACGCCCGCGACGAGGCCCTCATGCGCTGGGCCGAGGAGGGCACGAACGCCCGCACGGTCTTCTTCGATGCCGCCCCGCAGGCGGGGCCGCTCTGCCCCGGCGTCAGCCTGGTGGGCGAGCGGCTCATCTGGCACGAGGGCGAGCGCACCGAGCTGCTCTGCCTCCGCGACGAGGTGCCCCTGCTCGGCATACACAACACAGAGAACGCGATGGCGGCGGCGGCCGCCGCCCGCTGCCTGGGCGCCGGGGGCGAGGCCGTCCGCTGGGCCCTGCGCAGCTTCGTCGGCCTCGAGCACCGGCTCGAGCTGGTCGGGCAGTACGACGGGGTGCGGTTCTACAACGACTCCTACAGCACGACGCCCGTCTCCGGCGTGGCCGCCGTGCACAGCTTCCGGGGGGCCGTAACGCTCATCGCCGGGGGCTACGACAAGGGGCTGGACCTGGCGCCGCTGGCCCGGGCGGCCGCCGAATCGGCCGAGGTGCTGGTCACCATGGGGCAGACCGGACCGGCGCTGGCGCGCATGGCCAGGCAGGAAGCCCTCTACGCCGGCCGCCCGCTCGTTGTCCGCGAGGCCCGCACCATCGAGGAGGCCGTGCTGCTGGCCGACGCGCTCGCCATGCCCGGCTCGGCCGTGGTCTTCAGCCCCGGGTGCGCCAGCTACGACATGTTCGAGAATTTCGAACACCGCGGCAAGGCCTTCAAGGACCTGGTGCGCGCCCGCCTGGGCCGGCGCGACGTGCAGAGCCGCAGCGCCTGAGCGCCCGCGCCCCGCGCTCCTCATCCTGAGCCCCGTCCCTCCCGGTCATCTCTGGAAGCGCGCCGCGTCACACTTGCATAGCCCGCGCGGGCGTGCTACACTGCGCCGTCTGGCCCGTTCGGTCCCAACGCCGACTAACGAGAGTCTCAAGAGACGAGAGCAGGAGGGAGGTGAACCACTGCTCATGGCGAAGATCCTGATCCATCAGGACGAATCGGTGAAGGACGCCCTGCGGCGCTTCAAGAAGCTATGCGACCGCGAGGGCATCGTGAGCCGCAGCCGGCGCATCAAGCGCTTCGAGAAGCCGTCCGCCCAGCGGCGCCGCAAGCGCAACGAGCGCCTGAAGAACATCCGCAAGGCGCAGAAGAAGCGCTGAAGCGCGCCGCAATGTAGATGCATGTATCGTGGCCCGCCCCGGACAGGGCGGGCCGCTTTGCCGTAGGCGGCCCCCGGCTCAGTGCCCGCCGGCCTGCGCGGCGAGGAACCGCGCGAGCGCCGCATCGAGCGGCCTGTCGGTGATGGCCTCCAGGTAATCCGCCTGGTCGGCGAGGCATGCCTGCCGGACGGCGCGGCGGAAGCGCGCCATCGCCCCCACGTAGGCCGCTCGCACGCGGCGGCCGTCGGCGAGCACCTCGCCGCCCTCCAGTCCCTCGAAGCGGACCTGTCCCTCGAAGGGGAACTCCACCTCCTCGCGGTCCAGCACGTGGGCCACGATCACCGAGTGGCCGTCGTAGTGGAGCCTGCGCAGCCCCGCCAGCACGTCCTCCAGCGGGGCCAGCAGGTCGCTGACCAGCACCACGAGCCCCCGCCGTCCGAGGCGGCCGGCGACCTGCTGAAGCAGCGGGCCGAGGTCCGTCTCGCCGCCGGGGGCGTCTTCCTGAAGGAGGCGGCAGAAGTCGCTCAGGTGGCCGGGGCTCGCCGAGGGCGGCAGCTCGGAACGCACCTGGGTGTCGAAAAGCGTCAGCCCGACCGCGTCCTGCTGGCTCAGCAGCAGGTAGGCGAGGCCGGCGGCGAGCGTGGCGCCGTAGTCGAACTTGCTCATGGCGCCCGAGCGGTAGGCCATCGAGCCGCTGGCGTCGAGCAGGAAGTAGGCGCGCAGGTTGGTCTCTTCCTCGAAGAGCTTCACGTAGAAGCGGTCCGAGCGGGCCCAGAGCTTCCAGTCCACGCGCTTCAGCTCGTCGCCGGGGCTGTACGGGCGGTGCTCGGCGAACTCCACGCTCCGCCCGTGGAAGGGGCTGGTGTGGAGGCCGGCCAGGTAGCCCTCGACGAGGTGCCGTGCGCGGACCTCAAGGCCCGCTATCCGGCTCAGCGTCTCGGGCTCCAAGTACCTCCTGGACTCGCCGGTCGCCCTCAAGGCCGCTCTCCCGGGCCGGGGTATGCTCGATCAGGTGGGCCACCACCATGTCGGGCGTGACGCCCTCGCTGGCGGCGGTGAAGGTGGTCACCAGCCGGTGGCGCATCACGGCCGGGGCGACCGCCTCGACGTCCTCGACGGCCACGTATTCCCGCCCGCGCAGCAGGGCGCGCGCCCGCGCCGCCAGGATCATGTGCTGGCAGCCGCGCGGCCCGATCCCCCAGCGCACCCATTCGGCGATGAACGGCGGCGTCTGCTCGTGGCCGACGCGCGTCGCCCGCGCCAGCCGCATGGCGTAGTGCACCACGTAGTCGGCCGCCGGCACACGAGCAACGAGCTGCTGAAGGGCCAGGATGTCTTGCGCCCCCAGCACCGGCTGCGGCGCCGGCGGCTCCGGCGGCTGGCCCATGATCGCGAACTCCTCCTCCCACGAGGGGTAGGGGACAAGGATCTTGAGCATGAACCGGTCCTGCTGCGCCTCGGGCAGGGGGTAGGTGCCTTCCTGCTCGATCGGGTTCTGCGTCGCGAGCACCAGGAAAGGGGCCGGCAGCTCGTGGCGCACGCCGCCGGCGGTGACCTGGCGCTCCTGCATCGCCTCCAGCAGCGCCGCCTGGGTCTTGGGCGGGGTGCGGTTGATCTCGTCGGCGAGCACCACGTGGGCGAAGATCGGCCCCGGCACGAACCGCACCTCGCGGGCGCCGGTGGCGCGGTTCTCCTCGATCACCTCCGTGCCCGTGATGTCGCCGGGCATAAGGTCGGGGGTGAACTGTATGCGGCGGAACGTCAGCGAGAGGCAGCGGGCCAGCGTGCGCACCATCAGCGTCTTCGCCAGCCCCGGCACGCCCTCCAGGATGGCGTGGCCCCCGGCCAGCAGGCAGATCAGCATCTGCTCGACGACCTGCTCCTGGCCGACGACGACCTTGGCCATCTCCGCCCGCAGGCGGGTATGGGCCTGCTGGAGCTGCTTGACCGCCTCGGCCTCGCCGGCGGCCGGGGCCTCGGGCTCTCGCTCGGACATGCCGCCACCTCCCGGCCCGCGCTCAACGCTGGAGCACGGGCATGCTGTTGTAGGGGAGCTGAAGGACCAGCAGGGCCACCGCCGTGCCGTAAGTGCGCCCGATCACGTCGCCGGTCCAGCTCCCGTCCTCGTTCTGGAAGCGCACCAGCCAGTCGCTCAGCTCGCTGAAGTAGTGCGCCCACTCGGCTCCGCCGCGGAAGTACATCACCTGCGACAGGTAGAGATGCGAATAGTAGAAATGCAGCCCGCCCGTCGGGCGGGGCGCCGTCAGGGCCACGTTCGCCCGCGCGAAGCGGTAGGCGGCCTCGACGAGCGGGCCCTCGTAGAGCCCACCGGCGTAGAGCGTGGCCAGCGCGGCGCAGGTGATGCCCGGCCGGCTCTCGCCGGGCACGCCCGCGCGGTAAGCGATGCCGCCGTCGGGATTGACCGACCGGCGGATGTAGCCGAGCGCCCGCTCGACGGTCCGCCCCGGCACCGGGATGCCCGCGTTCGCGCAGGCGCGCAGGCCCTGCATCTGCGTCACGGTCACAGCGCCCTCGTCTTCCGCCGAGCCGGGCGTGTAGTACCAGCCGCCCAGCTCGCTCTGGGAGCCTGCGGTCAGGCCGACGGCCGCCTCCAGCACGGCGCGGACGCGCCGGCGCAGGGCCGTCTGCCCCTCCGAGCCGTAGACCTGCGCCAGGAAGAGCATCGCGAAGCCGTGCCCGAACATGGGCCGGCCGGGGCCGCCGCCGATCAGCCCGGTCTCCGGGTCGGAGCGGCGCAGCAGGTACTTCACCGCCCCGCGCACGCGCTCCGCATGGGGGCCGCTGTAGCAGGTGTTGCCCTCGGCGATCAGGGCCAGGCCCGCCAGCGCCGTCATCGCCACCGGGTAGCGCCCCGTGGCGCCGTCGCTGAGCCAGCTCCCGTCGGCGTTCTGCGCGCCGACCAGGAACTCCACGCCCCGCCGCGCGGCCAATGCGACCTCCGGGGAGAGCTCGCCCGCGCTCAAGGGGCCCTCCTGCGCCGCGTGCGCCGCCGGCAGGACGACGCAGGGGCCGATTACCAGTAGTGCGACGGCCCTGGGGATGCTCTTCACCACGCGACGCCTCCGGCCCTGGTGGACTGGGGCCATTGTAGCACGCGCCCGGCGGCGCGTCAGCGCGCGGCGCCGGCGGGCAGCGCGATAACCCCCTCGCCCGAGCCGAGCAGGACGTGCCCCCCGGCCAGGAGCATCGGCACCGGGCGCAGGCCCCAGCGCCCCGGAGGCTCGACCCTGAATGCTTCCTGCCCCGTCCGCCTGTCGAGCCCGATCACGAGGCAGCGCCCCTGCGTGGCGCCCCGCAGCAGATAGAGCTCCCCCGCACGCACCGGCGGCCCGACTACCCATTCGCCCTCGCCGGGCCAGCGCCACGTCCAGAGCGCAGCGCCGCCGGGCCCGTCAAGCGCCCGTAGCGTGAAGCCCGATCCCCGTGCGTGGAACTCGGGGCCGTAGGGCGCGGGCGTGACCGGCCGCTCGCCCTCCAGCAGCAGCAGCGCTCGGCCGTCGCTGCGGCCGGCCCAGGCGATCTCGGGCTCGGCCGGCCCGGCCAGCTCGACCGGCTCCCCGTCGCCGCTGAGCGGAAGAGCCAACGTCCGTCCGTCGAGCGTCCTGGCGATCGCCAGCGCATCGTCCGCGTAGACCAGGTCCCGCAGGCCGCCCGCCACAAGGCGCCGTGAGACGATCTCCATACGGCGCAGGTCGAGGACGGTCAGCCCGTCGTAATCGCAGAGGACGAGGCGCCCGGAGGGCGTGGCCCGCATCGCCAGGACGAACGGCGCGCGGGGAAAGCGCCACTCGGCCATGAGGAGGCCGCTGGCCGGGTCGTAGACCTCCAGCGCCGCCCGCTCGTGGCGGGCCAGGCAGACGCGGTCCGAGAGCGCCATCAGCGCCCCGCGCAGCTCTGTCGGCTCGGTCGGCCTGCGCGCGACCAGGACGGTGCCGTCCACCGGATCGAGGGCGGTAAGGGCGCCGTCCCGGCGCATGTGGCAGGCGGCGAGCGGGCTGAAGGCCGTCCCGCCGAACTGCACCAGTCGGGCGTCGGGTTCCGGCGGCGGGTAGGGCAGTCCATGCCGGGCGCGGCGGATGATCTCCATCCGGTCTACGGGCGTGCGCCTCACCGTCGAGGTCGCCGCGTAGTCGAACCGGTCCTGATAGAGCGTAGTGCCGGAGGCGGGGTCGAGCCCGACGACGGCCGTGGCCAGCGCGACGGCAAGTGCCGGAGCGCCCGCCCCGTAGGACGGGTGGCCGGGCACGACCGGGCTCGGCCGGAGGGCCGGCACGAAGTGCGGCGTGCGCTTCGGCTCGAGTTGGGGGGGCGCCTCGAAGGACCACTCCTGCCGCCCCGTCGCCGCGTCCAGGCAATGCAGGCGGTCCTCGCGCAGGACGAGCGCCTTACCCTCGGCCGGGGGCAGGACCGGTCCGTCGGGCAGCATCAGCAGGCCCGGCGCGGTCCAGGCCGGCATCGGTGCCGGCCGCCCGTCCAACCCGGCGGGCGGCAGCTCGCCGGTGAGGGCGCGGGCGTAAGCCGTCGCCCCGCCGCCGAGCAGCCGGTGCAGGCCGGCGGCGGCGGGTTCGTTCCTTCCTCCCTCCGCCAGCACCTGGGCGTAGGCCCGGCGCGCGGCGCCCCCGTCGCCGGCCTCCTCGCGGAGGCGCCCCAGGGCGAGAAGCGCCGCCCGCCGGCCCTCGGGGAAGGGCGCCCGGGCCGCGAGCCGCTCCAGCCGCGCGACGTCGCCCGCCGCCTCGGCGATGAGCCTCTGCATTCCTTCGCGCCAGGCTGCCCGGAGGGCCTCCTCGCGCGCTGCCTCGCGCACAGTCCGCGCGAGCTGCGTCCAGAGGCTGGCCGTCCCGTGCTCGGCCGGCGCGTGCAGATCGCCCCATCGCTCGCAGAGCTCGGCGTAGGCGAGCGCTGCGAGCGATGGATCCGGGCCGCTCAGCGCCCGGTACAGGCGGGCCTTCGCCGACTCGACCGCATGGGCCGGATCGGCTCCTTCCGGTGCTCCGTCCAGGTCGGCCGCCGCCCCTTCCAGGTCGCCGCTCCAGGCCCGCAGGACGCCCCGGCGCAGCACGGAGAGCGGCGCGCCGCCCGTCGCCTCGACCTCGGCGTCCGCCGGCGCGAGGGCCTCCTGCGCCGGCACGCAGGCGGTGAATCGCTCGGGCGAGCCCACGATGAGGGCATCATGGGTCACCAGCAGGTTGCCGACGGTCTCGGTGCCCGGCGGCCAGCGGAGCAGAGGGGCTTCGGCACCGCTGCGCCGATCGAAGCGGCGCAGGCCGTCCTGCTCGGGCAGGTAGACGTGCTGCGCGCCGATCGCGCCGATACCGCGCCAGAGCGCCTCGCCGCCGCCCCGCCATACGGCCTCGCCCGTCGCCGCGTCCAGGCACGTGAGGCCGCGGGCCTGCACGTAGACGCGTCCTTCACGGATGCCGAGCAGGGCGACGCCATGCGGGAAGGTTGCCTTCCAGCGCATCCGCCCGCTGCGCAGGTCGATGGCGAGCAGGTCCCGCCCGTCGGTGGGCGCGAGCAGGCAGAGCTCGTCCTCCACGATGGGGCGGCACGCCGCCCAGGGCCCGGTCGGCACGCTGAGGGCCTGGCCGAGGCGTGCGAGCTCGACCTCCGCCCGCTCGTAGGGAGCCGCCCAGAGCGTCGAGCCGGCGTGCGCGTCGAGCCCGTAGAGCACGCCCTGGCCGGTGGGGAAGACGACGGTGCCGTCCGCCACAGCGGGTGGCGCCGCGTCGTAGAGGAAGAACTCCATGGCGTAGCGGGTCACCTCCTGGCGGGCGGCGAGCATGCCGAGCGGCGCATCCCAGAGCAGCTCGCCGTCGGCGGCCCGCAGGCAGAGCGCGCGCAGCTCGCCCTGCCGGGCGGCCAGGACGTAAGCCCTGCCGCCCGAGAGCGCGGGGGCGGTGAAGAACCAGCACCGGCGCAGGGGCTCGGGGCCGTGCCGCCCGCCGCCGACGCGCCAGATGACGCGCCCGGTGGCGGCATCGTAACAGCGCAGCTCGTTGGTCAGCAGCAGCTCCTCGGGCCTCGCCTCCCATAGCTGGAGGGGCAGCTCGATCCTGAGCGGATGCACGCAGACGGCGAAGAGCCGCCCGTCGGCGGCGGAGAGGGTGGCGAGGCCGCTGTTGTCGTAAACGCGCCAGTGGTGCAGGTCGCCGACGGGCAGGTGCTCCAGCAGGTAGTCTTTGCCGCGCCAGGGGTCGCCGGACAGGACGCCGGCCAGCTCCACCGGCGCCTCCGGCGGGGGCGAGGCCCAGAGCGGGCGCAGGGTCTTCCGGTCGACGGCGACGATGGCGCCGTCCCGTTTGAGGAAGATGCGCCCGCCGGCGGCGATCGGGCGGGTGGAGGGGACGCTCGCGCAGAGGGGCTCGACGCGGCCGGACCAGGGCAGATCGACGACCCGCGGCATGAGCACCTGCGGCGCGAAGGCGCCCGGCGCGGCTGGGGGCGGCGGCGCGGAGGTCAGCACGTTCCGCAAGAACTCGTCCACGGGCATCCGCGTGCCGCCCACGGTCAGGGCCTGCGTCCCCGAGCCGGCCAGCGAACGGGCCAGGGCGCGCGCCTCGTCGAGGCGGCCGAGCCGGGCCAGGCAGACCAGCTTCTTGGCGGCAAGGGCACCGCTGAGCGCAGGCTCGGCGACGTTCCGTTCGGCGCGCCCGAGCGTGAGCAGGGCCGCCCCGAACTCGCCCCGGTCCATCAGAAGCGAGGCGGCCGCGCTCGCCGCGCGGGGGCCGCTGGCCGTGTGGCGGTAGCGCGCGGCGACCTCCCGCAGGAGCGCGAGCGAGCGCTCGGCGGCGCCCCGTTCGTAAGCCCTGCGGGCGAGCGGGCCGTAGAGCAGCTCGTAGGTGCCCCGCGCCCGCTCGGGCAGCGCGGCGAGGCGGGCGTTGACGGCGCGGCGCGCGGGGACGAGCACCCCTGCGTCGCGCACGAGCCCGCCCCGGTCCTCGTCGAGCAACTGCTGGAGCAGCGGCAGCGCCTCGGCCCACTGCTCTCGCGCGATGAGCCGCTCGGCGGCCTCGATCTGCGCCCGCGCGTCGGGCGCTTCGGGCACGACCAGGGGGGCGGCGGACGCACCCAGGGCGGCGCCGGCGCAGGTCAGGACGGCCGCCAGGGCGCCGATCCGGCGGACGTGTGCACGGACGCTGGCGCGCGCAGGCTCCATGCCAAGCATTCTACAGGCAGGGGCGCTGCCGGCCAATGGGCGGCCAGCGCCGGCGGCGGCGCCCGTGAAGCGCCTGTTCTTGACGCTTACGAGGCCCACGGTTACGATGGAAATAACAGTGAAGCTGCGGCCCCGGCCGGCCGTGTTGGCGGGCGGGCCGCAGGCCGCGCAGGGGGGCCTGCATGCGCCCCTGCGATTTCAGGGGGAACGGCAATGGCCGCAGGACGGTCGGGTTCCGGATGGAACAAACAGAAGATTGTCCGTCGCATTCAGGCGCTGCATGAGAAGGGGGAGGACCTCTCGTACAATCGAATGGCGCGCCGCCGCCAGGGCCTGCTGGCCGCCGCCAACTACCACTTCGGCAGTTGGGGCAAGGCGGTCGAGGCAGCCGGGCTGGACTACGCCGGCGAGGTGCGCAAGATCCCGAAGTGGACCTCCGAGAAGATCCTGGAGTCCATCAAGGCCGCCTACGAGGCGGGCGAGGACCTCTCGTGGACGAGCGTTACGAAGGACAAGCGCTTCTCGGCGCTCGCCTACGCGGCGATCCGCGACAACCAGTTCGGCAGTTGGGACGCGGCGCTGGAGGCGGCGGGCATTGACCCGGGCGGCGTGCGGCGCTACGAGTCCTGGAGCGAGGAGAAGATCATCCGCCGCATCAAGGAGCGCAAGCGGCACGGCCGGCCGCTGAACTCCAAGGCGATGCAGGATGAGGACTCGAAGCTCTTCAACGCCGCGCTGAACTACTTCGGCGGCTGGGACAAGGCGCTGGAGGCGGCCGGCATCGCGCCGGAGGAAGTCTACAAGAGGCGCCGCTGGAGCACCGACCTGATCAAGAAGGAGATCAAGGCGCTCCACGAGCAGGGAGTGGACCTGGCCGCGCCGAACATGCGGCGCAGCTACTCCTCGCTGCACAGCGCCGCCTGCAAGTACTTCGGCACGTGGACGGCCGCGCGGGAGGCCTGCGGGATCACGAAGAACTACCACCGCAAGAAATGATCCGCCGGCGCTGCCGCGCTCAGCCCCACTTGAGCGAGACGAGTCCGTCGGGGACGAACTCATCGGTCAGCCGGTTGGTCAGCTCCTCGAAGTCGACCGGCACGGGGTGGTGTAGCTCCAGGCGGTAGCGCTGCTCCTGGCGCTCCCAGTCCACCATGCAGTGGTGAACGTGCAGCCCGCAATCGCTGAGCACCTCGCGGAGCGCCTCGGCCCGTCGGCCGCTGCCCACGAAGCGTAGCGTCAGCATGGAGAGGCGCTGCTTGACCTGCATGCGGGCCTCCCACCGGGCCAGCTCGTAGAGGGCGAACATGGCCACCGCGAAGGTGAAGACGGCCACCACGATGTAGCCACAGCCCACGGCGAGGCCGATGGCGGCGGTCACCCAGACGCAGGCGGCGGTGGTCAACCCCCGGATGCGCCGGCCCAGCACGATGATGGCGCCGGCGCCGAGGAAGCCGAGCCCGCTGAGCACGTGCCCCGCGATGCGCCCCGGGTCGGCCCGGACGATGCCCTCGGAGGTATAGCCCACGAACGTGGTGGGCAGGTAGAGCGAGATGAGCATGATCAGGGCGCAGCCGATGCAGAGCAGCATGTGCGTGCGCAGGCCCGCCGCGCGGCCGTGCAGCTCGCGCTCCCAGCCCATGCCCGCGCCGAGCAGGGCGGCGATGGTGATGCGCAGGATGCCCTCCCAGTCGACCGGGCCGAGCAGATCGCTGAGCACGTCGAACGCCATCGAATGACGATTCCTCCCCCCGAGAAGGTGCCCATTATAGGAGCGAGGCGGCGGCGGCGCCAGCGCGCGGGGGACGGCGCGACGTTTGCCCGCCCGAGAGGCCGTCTGGTAGAATCGCCGGGGCGCCCCCGGCGAGGCCGCGCGCCGATCCCACTGCGCAGGCAGGCGATGAGCGACCAGCCCGACAGCCCGAACGCCCGGCAGTACGACTACCTGCCCTACCTGACGTGGACGCTGCTCGGCCTGCTCGCCGTCTGGGCCCTGGCCTGGTTCCTGTTCTACCGGCCGACGAGCGAAGAGCGCCTCCAGGTCGCCTCCCTTGCCCGGGCGCTCGAAACGCTCGAGAACCGCTACGTCGAGGACGTGGAGCGCTCCCGCCTCTATCGCGCCGCCATGGAGGGCATGGTCGGCGCCCTAAAGGACCGCTACGCCGCCTACCTCTCGCCGGACGCCACCCGGCGGGTCGATGAGCAGACCAGGGGCGAGTTCGGCGGCATCGGCGTGGTGCTCTCCATGGCGGCCGACCGCCCGCTCGTGGAGGAGGCCATGGAGGACGGGCCGGCGGCCCGCGCCGGCGTGAAGGCCGGCGACGTGATCACCCACATCGAGGGCGAACCGGTCGAGGACCTGCCGCTCCAGGACGTCGTCACCAGGGTGCGCGGCGAGATCGGCAGCGAGGTCGAGCTGACCTTCTATCGCGAGACGACCGACGAGAGCCTCACCTTCAGCATCGCGCGCGACGTCATCCGCGTTCCGAACGTGCGCTGGGAGATGGCGCAGGGGGGCATCGGCCTGCTGCGTCTCGCCTCCTTTGACCGCCGCTGCGCCGAGGAGACCCGGGAGGCGCTCGGGCAGATGAAGGAAGAGGGCCTGCGGGCGCTGATCATCGACCTGCGCGGCAACAGCGGGGGGCTGGTGCACCAGGCCGCGATCGTCTGTGACATGTTCCTTCGGGACGGCCTGATCCTGACGCTGGCCGGGGAGAACGTCTCCTCAGAGCCTGCGCAGAAGGCCGAACCGGGGACGCTGGTGCCGCCCGAGATGCCGATCGTCTGCCTGGTCGACCGCTGGACGGCGAGCGCCTCGGAGATACTGGCCGGCGCGCTCCAGGCCCACGATCGGGCCGCCGTGGTCGGCACGCGCACCGTGGGCAAGGGCTCGGTGACCAGCGTGGTCGGGCTGCCGGACGATTCGAGCATCGTCTTCACCGTGGCCCGCTACGAGCTGGCCGGCGGCAAGCTGATCGAGGGCAACGGGGTGGAGCCGGACGTGACCGCCGGCGAGCTGCCCTCGCCGCCCGAGGGCCTGGCGCCGGAGGAGCGGCGCGGGTGGCTCCTGGAGCAGCAGACCGTCGCGCGCCGGGAGCAGATGGACGCCGCCCTGGAGCTGCTCAAGGAGAAGCTCGGCGAGTGAGGAACGCGCCATGAGCTGCACGCGCACGAAGATCGTGGCCACGATCGGACCGGCCAGCGGCAACCCGCAGACGGTGCGGGAGCTGGTCGGCGCCGGCGTCGACGTGTTCCGGCTCAACTTCTCCCACGGGAACCACGCCGAGCACGCCCGCTACGTCGAGATGATCCGCGCCGCCGCGCGAGACGCCGACGAGCCCGTGGCCATCATGCAGGACCTGCAGGGGCCCCGCATCCGGACCGGCCGGCTGGCCAAAGGGGGCGAGGTGGAGCTGGCCGAGGGCGCCGAGGTGACGCTGCGTCACGGGGACTTCGCCGGCGACGCGCAGAGCGTCGCCGTCAGCTACGAGCACTTCGCCGAGGACGTGAAGCCGGGGGACACGGTGCTGCTGGCGGATGGGCTGGTTGAGTTGAAGGTGCTATCGGCGGGGGCCGACGGCGCGCGCTGTCGCGTGGAGGTCGGCGGCCGGCTCGGCGAGAACAAGGGGATCAACCTCCCGGGGGTGGCGCTGAGCATCGCCGCGCCGACCGAGAAGGACCTGGAGGACCTCGCCTTCGGGCTGGAGCAGGGCGTGGACTTCGTGGCGCTCAGTTTCGTGCGCTCGGCGCAGGACGTGCGCCGGCTCAAGGAGGAGCTGGCCCGCCACGGCGAGGCGGCGGCCGGCGTCCCCGTGATCGCCAAGATCGAGAAGCCCGAGGCGGTGCAGGACCTGCGGGCCGTCCTCGAGGCCTCCGACGGCGCCATGGTCGCCCGGGGCGACCTGGGCATCGAGATGGCGACCGAGGCCGTCCCGGCCGTGCAGAAGCAGATCATCCGCATGGCGAACCGGCTCGGCATGCCGGTCATCACCGCCACGCAGATGCTGGAGTCCATGATCTGCTCGCCCCGGCCCACGCGCGCGGAGGCGAGCGACGTGGCGAACGCGATCCTGGACGGCACGGACGCGGTGATGCTGAGCGGCGAGACCTCGGTGGGGCGCTACCCCGTGCAGGCGGTGCGGATCATGGACCGCATCGCGCAGCACATCGAAGGCATCCGTGCGCAGGAGGCGACGGCGCCGGAGCTGGAGCTGGAGGGCGCCCCACGCGAGCGGGCGCTGGCGGAGGCGGCCTGCGAGATCGCCCGCAGCCTCGGCGCGGCGGGCGTCGTCGCCTTCACCCTGACCGGCAGCACGGCGCGCTACATATCGCAGCGACGCCCGCAGGCGCCGATCTACGCCCTGACCCCTGAGGAGGCCACCTACCGGCGGCTCGCGCTGGTCTGGGGCGTGCGGGCGGTGCGGGTCGACGTCTTCCAGAGCACCGACCAGATGATCGAGCAGGCGCAGGAGCGGCTGCTGGACCTGGGGCTGGTCTCGCGGGGGGAGACGGTGGTCACCGTGGCCGGCGATTCGCCCAAGACGCCCGGCGGCACCGACATGCTGAAGATACAGACGCTCTGAGCGCGGCGGGAGGGCAGCGATGGGCAATCGGTTCGGCGCCATCGGCCCGGCGCTCGCTGCTGCGCTGCTGCTCTGGGCGCTGGGGGCCGCCTCCTGCTCCAACGATCCCTACCCGCCGCCCGGCGCCCGGAAGGTCCTCTACGCGGCCATCGGCGAGGACCCGCACGGGCTCGACCCGGTCCAGGCCGGCGACACCCTCTCCGGCGGCATCCTGGCGCAGATCTACGACTCGCTCTACGAGTATCACTACCTGAAGCGGCCCTACGAGCTGATCCCCTGCCTGGCGCGCGAGATGCCGGAGGTCTCCGAGGATGGGCTCACCTATACGGTGCGCATCAAGGAAGGCGTCTACTTCCAGGACGATCCCTGCTTCGCGGCCACCGGCGGCAAGGGCCGCGAGGTGACCGCCCACGACTTCGTCTACTCGATCAAGCGCCTGGCCGACGCGGCGAACAAGCCGCGTGGCTGGTGGCTGCTCCAGGGCAAGATCGTGGGGCTCGATGCCTTCCACGAGGAGTCCGTCGAGCGGGCCGAGCAGAAGCTGCCCATGGACTACGGCCGGACGGTCGAGGGGCTGCGGGCGCTGGACCCCTACACGCTTCAGATACGGCTGAGCGAGCCCTACCCGCAGCTCAAGTACGCCCTGGAGATGTCCTACACCGCCGCCGTCCCCCGCGAGGCGGTCGAGCACTACGGGGAGGAGTTCGTGAACCACCCGGTGGGCAGCGGGCCGTTCCGCCTGAAGGAGTGGCGCAAGCGCTGGAAGCTCGTCCTGGAGCGCAACCCCACCTATCGCGACGAGTTCTACCCCGACGAAGGCGAGCCGGGCGAGCGCGAGGCCGGCTACCTGGACGCGGCGGGCGCGAAGCTGCCCATCGTCGCCGAGGTCTACTACACCGTCATCGGCGAGGCCCAGCCGGCCTGGATCTACTTCAAGCAGGGCTACCGCGACAGCTCCGGGGTGAGCAAGGACCAGTTCCAGGAGGCGATCACGCCCGAGAAGGAACTGACTGAGGAGTTCCGACAGAAGGGCGTCCGGCTGATCAAGTTCCCCGAGATGGTCGTCTACTACGTGGCCTTCAACATGACCGACGAGGTGGTGGGGGGCGCGAACAAGGAGCTTCGCCAGGCGATGAGCCTCGCCTACAACACCGAGTGGCGCATCGAGAACCTCTATAACGGCCGCGCCATCAGCGCCCAGAGCCCGATCCCGCCCGGCATCTTCGGCTACGACCCCGACTTCCGCAACCCCTGCAAGCGCCACGACCTGGAGGCCGCGCGCAAGAAGCTGGCCGAGGCCGGCTACCCCGACGGGATCGGCCCGGACGGCGAGCGGCTGCGGGTGACCTACGACATCGGCTCGGCCGACCCGGCGGCCCGCCAGGCGGCGCTCGCCTTCGCCGACGACATGGACAAGATCGGCATCAAGGTCGAGGTCGCCACCAACACCTGGGCGGAGTTCCTGCGCAAGACCCACGAGGGGCGGCTCCAGGTCTTCAGCATCGGCTGGATCCTCGACTACCCCGACCCGGAGAACTTCCTCCAGCTCCTCTACGGGCCGAACCGGGCGCCGGGGCCGAACGCCTCCTTCTACGACGAGCCCGAGTACAACCGCCTCTTCGAGCGAATGAAGGCGATGCAGAACACGCCCGAGCGCTACGAGATCATCCGGCGCATGGTCGACATCCTCGTCGAGGACGCGCCCTGGATCCCCAGCACCCACTCGGTCAGCTACATCCTGCAGCACCAGTGGCTCAAGAACGCGAAGCCGCACGCCATGACGGGCGGCTACCTGAAGTACCGGGACGTGGACGTGGAGCTGCGCGAGCGGCTGCGGCGGCAGTGGAACCGGCCCAACTACCTGCCGCTGGCCGGCGTGGGCGGGGCGGTGGCCGCGCTGGCCCTGATGCTGGCAGGGCTGCGGCGAGGCGCTCCGCTCGGGAGGGCGCAGCCGTGACGGCCTACATCATCCGACGCGTGCTCTACACCCTCCCGCTGGTGCTCGGGGTCTGTGTCATCACGTTCCTGCTCTTCGACGTGGCCTTCCCTCCCGAGGCCCGCGCCGCCCAGGAGCTGGGCAAGCACGCCAGCGAGGAGCGCATCCAGGAGCTGATCCGCACCCGGGGCTGGGACAAGCCCCTGCTGTGGAACGGCGAGGCCGAGGGCATCGAGAAGCTGACCGGGACCCGCTTCTTCACCCACATGTCGAGCCTCCTGCGCTTCGACTTCGGCCGCTCCTACAAGACCCACGAGGACATCAACCGCAAGATCCTCCAGGGCATGGTGCCCTCGCTCACGCTGACGGTGCCGATCTTCCTGCTCGCGCTGGCGGTCGGGATCAGCCTCTCGCTCGGGGTGGCCTACTTCCGGGCCACCTACCTGGACCTGGCCGGTGTGGTCGTGTGCGTCGCTTTCATGTCCATCTCCATCCTGGTCTACATCATCGTCGGCCAGCTCCTGCTGGCGCAGTACATGCGGCTCTTCCCCGTCTACGGATATGCGGGCGGGGTGGGATCGCTGCGGTTCCTGCTGCTGCCGATCGTGATCGCCGTGCTGAAGGGGCTGGGCGGCGACGTGCGCTTCTACCGCACCGTGCTGCTGGAGGAGGTCAACCGCGATTACGTGCGCACCGCGCGGGCCAAGGGCCTCTCAGAGCGCGTCATCCTGTTCAAGCACGTGCTGAAGAACGCCATGGTGCCGGTGCTGACGCGCACGGTGCTGGCGATCCCGTTCCTTTTCATGGGCTCGCTGGTGCTGGAGAAGTTCTTCGGCATCCCGGGCCTGGGCAACCTGACCATCGAGGCGGCCAACAGCGGCGACACGCAGGTCATGGCCGCCGTGGTCTACCTGGGGGCGCTGCTGTTCGCCCTGGGCAATCTCATGACCGACATCAGCTACACCTTCGTCGACCCCCGCATCAGGCTGCGATGAACGAGGAGCCGACCATCCGCGAGGCCCGCTCGCTCTGGGCCGAGGCGTGGCGCCGCCTGCGGCGAAGCCCCGTCGCCATGGTCTGCCTCGCCGTCATCTGCCTCTACTTCGGCGTGGCGCTCGTCGGCTTCGTCCCCGTCCCGCTCACCCGGGGGGAGGCAGAGCGGGCGCACAGGGAGTGGGTGAGCCTGGTCGACTGGGCCTTCCGCGCGACCGTGGGCCGGACCGAGAAGGAGGAGAGCTACCTGCCGCCGCTGAGCGGCCGCCACCTGCTCGGCACGGACATTTTGGGCCGCGACGTCCTCTATAAAGCCGTCAAGGGCGCTCAGACGGCGATCATCCTCGGCGCGCTCACCGCCGCCATCTACATCCCGCTCGGGCTGCTGTTCGGGGTCGTCGCCGGCTACTTCGGCGGATGGATCGACGACCTGATCGTCTACCTCTACTCGACGCTGGCGTGTATCCCCGGCATCCTGCTGCTGGTGGCGCTGATGTCGGTGCTGGGCAAGGGCCTGGGGCAGCTCTGCGTCGCGCTCGGCGTGACGGGCTGGGTCGGCCTGTGCCGGCTGATCCGCGGCGAGACGCTGAAGCTGCGCGAAGCGGACTACGTGCTCGCCGCCCGCGCCGGCGGGGCGAGCTGGGCGCGCGTCATCGCCCGCCACGTCGTGCCCAACCTGTTCCACATCATCATCATCACCTTCACGCTCGGCTTCAGCGGCATCGTCCTCTCGGAGGCGGTGCTCAGCTACATCGGGCTCGGCGTGGAGGCGACGACCATCTCGTGGGGCAACATGATCAGCGAGGCCCGCATGGAGCTCTCGCGCACCCCCAGCGTCTGGTGGCACCTGGCCGGCGGCGCCGGCGCCCTGTTCGTGCTGGTGCTCGCCCTCAACGTCTTCGGCGACGCCCTGCGCGACGCCCTCGACCCCAGGCTCAGGACGGAGTGAACCGGTGAGCCGCGAAGAAGCGCTGCTGGAGGTGAGCGACCTGGCCGTGCACTTCCACACGGAGCAGGGCGTCGCCCGCGCCGTCGACGGGGTCAGCTTCGAAGTGCGCCGGGGGGAGACGTTCTGCCTGGTCGGCGAGTCCGGCTGCGGCAAGTCCGTCACCGCGCTTTCGATCATGGGACTGGTTCCCTGCCCGCCGGGCCGGATCGTCTCCGGCCGGATCGCCCTGGAGGGGCAGGACCTGCTGGCCCTGTCCCCGCGGCAGATGCGCCGGGTCCGGGGCCGCCGCATCGGCATGGTCTTCCAGGAGCCGATGACCGCGCTGAACCCCGTCTTCACCATCGGCGCCCAGCTCGTCGAGGCCGTCACCGCCCACCGGGAGGTGGGCCGGGCCGAGGGCCGCCGCATCGCCGTCGAGCTGCTGGAGCGCGTTCGCATCGCCCGGGCGCGGCAGGTCTTCGACGAATACCCGCACCAGATGAGCGGCGGCATGCTCCAGCGTGCGATGATCGCCATGGCCCTGGTCTGCCGGCCGGCCCTGCTGATCGCCGACGAGCCGACCACGGCGCTCGACGTGACGATCCAGGCGCAGATCCTGGACCTGCTGCTGGAGCTCCAGCAGGCGATGGGCCTCTCGGTGATGCTGATCACGCACGACCTGGGCGTCGTCGCCGAGGTGGCGGACCGGGTGGCGGTCATGTACGCCGGCCAGATCGTGGAGCGCGCCGAGGCGAAGGCCATCTTCGCCGAGCCGCTCCACCCCTACATGGTCAGCCTGTTCGAATCGCTGCCGATCGTGACCGAGGAGCGCAACCGCCTCAGCGTCATCCCCGGCCAGGTGCCCGATCCGCGCTGGTTCCCGTCGGGCTGCCGGTTCCATCCCCGCTGCTACATGGCGCTGGCGGACTGCGCCGGGATCGCCCCCGAGCTTCGGGAGGTGCGCCCCGGCCGGCGCGCCCGCTGCATCCGGCTGGAGGGCTACTGGGAGCGGGGCGGCGAGCGCGAGCGGCGGCTGCTCGCCACCGAGCAGGAGCGCAGCATCCATGCCTGAGGACAACGCCCTGCTGTCGGTGGTGGAGCTGAAGAAGTACTTCCCCGTGCGCCGGGGGGTCTTCTCGCGGGTGGTCGGCCACGTGAAGGCCGTCGACGGAGTCTCCTTCCGCATCCGGCGGGGGCGCACGCTCGGCCTGGTCGGGGAGAGCGGCTGCGGCAAGACGACCGTCGGGCGGACCATCCTGCGCCTGATAGAGCCGACGGCCGGACGCGTGGTCTTCGACGGCATGGCGGTCGAGAGGCTGGCCCGAGGGGCGATGCGCCGGCTCAGGCGGCGGCTGCAGATCGTCTTCCAGGATCCCTACGGTTCGCTCGACCCCCGCATGACCGTCGAAGGGATCGTGGGCGAGCCGCTCGCCGTCCACGGGCTGGCCCGGGGACGGAGGCGGCGCGAGATGGTGCGCGAGCTGCTGAGGCGCGTGGGGCTCTCGCCCGCCTACGTGAACCACTACCCGCACGAGTTCAGCGGCGGCCAGCGCCAGCGCATCGGCATCGCCCGCGCCCTCGCGCTCAACCCCGACTTCATCGTCTGCGACGAGCCCGTCTCGGCCCTCGACGTCTCCATCCAGGCGCAGATCATCAACCTGCTGGCCGACCTCCAGGACGAGTTCGGCCTCTCCTACCTGTTCATCTCCCACGACCTGGGCGTCGTCGAGCACATCTCGCACGAGGTGGCCGTCATGTACATGGGCCGCATCGTGGAGACGGCCCCGCGCTCCGACCTCTATCGCAACCCGCTGCATCCCTACACCAGGCTGCTGCTCTCGGCGATCCCCGAGCCCGATCCCGAGCGCGCGGCGGCCCGGCGCGAAGAGAGGCGCCGGCGTGTGAGGCAGGCGGCCGCTGCCGGGGCCGTCGGGGCGGGGGCGGAAGCCGGCGCGGAGCCGTCCGGCTGCCCGTTCGGGCCCCGCTGCCCCCACGCTGGCGAGCAATGCCGCGCGGCCATGCCGCAGATGCATGAGGTGGAGCCGGGCCACTACGTGCGCTGCATGCGCGTGGGAGAGGGCGGGGCTACGTCGTGACCGGCACGTCGATGGAGATGCCGGCCCGCTCCAGGGCGTCGCGCCACTTGGCGAGTTGATCGCGACGCTTGGCGATGTCGCTGTAGCCCAGGTCGCAGGGGATGCCGCTGATCTTGGAGAGCACGGTGCCCATCTGGCGGGCGATGTTGAGGTTGCGTTCCTCGCTCGCCTTGGCGGCGATGCGGCCCAGGAACATCCGGCCGACCTCCTGGCCGAACTCCTTGTCGGCTTCCTCGCTGATCCGCTTCAACTGCGTGGCCTTCTGGAAGTCGCCCGTAGCCTCCTCCAGCACCCTGACGGCCTCGGCGATCCGCTGCTTGATCTCCAGCGGCCGGCGGGTCAGCTCCGTGGCCTTGGCGGACGCCCCGGCAGGCAGGGCGCCGGGGCCGCTCAACTGGTTGAGCACGATGGTGCGGTAGTATCTGACCTGCGCGGCCGCCTCCTCGCTCGGGCTGACCTCATAGGCGCGCAAGGCCCCCTCGAACTCCCCCCAGGCGTACTCGACGTAGCGCCCTTCGTTCGCCTCGGTCAGCTTCGCCAGCCACGACCAGCGCCAGGTGTAGGTCTGCTCCGCGATGGTGGCGTCGGCGGCGAGTCCCTGCGGGGGGAACGGGATACCGCTCACCTCGCCCAGGATATTCCCAAGCTCCGCGCGCAGGTCCTGCGGCACGCTGTTGGTCTCGGCGAGCATGGCCAGCACCGGCTCGACGAGGCCGAGCGGGCGCTTCTGGCGCAGGGCCTGGAGGTGGGCCTGGCGCCTCCCGGCGTCCTCGTTGGTCAGGGCCGCCCGGAGGTTGAGCTGCCAGGGCTGCTCGGCCGGGGGCGGCAGCGCGTCGGGGTTCCGGGCCACCCAGTCCAGGACCTGGCCGGCGAGCTCCTCGGGCTGCATCGCACGGGGCTTCTGGATCGGCGCGTCGTTGACCTGGATGATCGCCAGGGCGGGGCCGTAGACGGCGGCCGGCGCGACGACGTTCTGAAGCGTGGCCACCAGCCTGGCCGTGACGCGACGGGCCGTCTCGTCCTGGTCGTTGCCGGCCGCCCAGATCTCGCCGAGGGCCGAACAGGCCAGGTACTTCAACATCGGGTTGCCGCCGTCCAGCACCCCCAGCAGGGCGTCCGTGGCAGGCCGGGCCTTCAGCTCTCCCAGCGCCATGATGCAGTTCGCGGCGAAGTTGAGGTCGGCGGCCTCTTTGTGCTTCTGCACCTGCGCGATGAGCGCGTCGACGGCGCCGGCGCCGAGCTGGACGAGCTGCTGTCGCTTCTCGGCCCGCTCGTGCTTGGGGGCGTCCCGCATGGCCTCCAGCGCGGCGCGCACAGATGTCGCGCCGGTGCCTTCCTGGCCGAGCGCCGGCGCACTCAGCACGAGCGCAGCCAACAGGATCGCGAACCATGCCGGCCATCGCTGCGCGGTCATCGAATCAACCTCCTGGAAGCGGATCGTCGCGGGAGGCGCCACCTTACCGAAGTTTGACAAGCCATTTTTATCAGAGCAGGTGGGCACAGTCAAGCGCCTCCGCCGCCTCCTGCGGCTCCAGGGGCATCTTCACCTGGGGGTTGAAAGCCGACGCACTCCGGCCCGGCGAACTCCAGCCGGCGCGCCATTATCCGCGCCGCCTCGGGGTTGCTGTCCATGAGGATGAAGTCGCGCCCCAGCCGGGCGGCCGCTTCGCCGAACGAACCGCTGCCCGCGAAGAAGTCCATCAGCATGTCACCGGGCTCGGAGTGCACCTTCACGATGCGCTCCAGGATGCCCAGCGGCTTCTGGGCCGGGTAGCCCGTGCGCTCGGCGCCCCGGGTGGGCACGATGGTGTGCCACCAGACGTCGGTGGGTGTCTTGCCCCGCCGCGCCTTTTCGTCGCTGACAAGCCCTGGCGCCATGTAGGGGATCCGGTCCATCTCCTCGTAGCGGAAGGTGTAGCGGCCCGGGTCCTTCACGTACCAGAAGATGGTGTCGTGCTTGGCGGGCCACCGGCTCCTGGGGCGGGCGCCGTAATCGTAGGCCCAGATGATCTCGTTCATGAAGCACTCGCGCCCGAACAGCTCGTCCAGCAGCACCTTGCAGTAGTGGGCCTCGCGGCAGTCGACGTGCAGGAAAAGCGAGCCGCTATCGGCCAGGATGCGCCGGGCCTGGCGCAGCCGGGGCTCGATGAACGCGATGAAGTCGTCGTAGCGGTCGGCGAAGGCGCAGGTGGCGCCCGGCTCCGTGCGGTAGGATCTGCCCTGGAAGCCGACCCGGTCCCCCCCTTCATCGTCGCGCACCGTGCGCAGGCGCGTCAGCCGCCGGACCTTGCCCGTGTTGAACGGCGGGTCGACGTAGACCAGCTCCACCGAGGCAGAGGGTATGCCCGGCAGGACGGACATGTTGTCGGCGAGGATTATCTTCGCCATGGGGGCGGCCCGTCAGCCGTCCTCGATAGTTACGTGTCGGCTGTCCGCCTCGGACCCGTCGACCAGGTCCCGGTCGAAGTACTCGCAGTGGCCCTTCAGGCCTTCGGCGCGGGCGGGGTCGAACAGCAGGCGGCGGTAGTAGGAGCAGCCCAGGCAGTCGGGTATGTAGGAGCCGCAGCAGCGTCGGGGGCGCTTGCGCGGCCGACTGGCCCGGCGGGCGGGCGCGCGCTCGGCGGCCGGCGCTGCGCCCTCCAGCGGGGGCACGGCGAAGCTGAGCACCAGTCCGAAGGCGGGCAGCAGCGCGCCCATCAGCCACCAGGCGGGGCGGCTGCGCCCCTTGCGCCCGGCCACGTGGGCGCTCAGGCACCCGCAGAGCACCTGGAACACGATGACGTAATGCATCTCGGGCCCCCCTTCTCTATTCCCATCGTAGGCAGGGGGGGGCGGCCGCGCAAGGGGAAAAGCAACGAGAGACGGCAACGGCGCAGAGCAGGGGTCTTGGACATGGACCATCGGTTCGCATATCCTGGCCGGGCGGACACCAATGCGCCGGACGGGAGTGCACGGGCGGATGGAGCTCGGGTCGCTGGCGGCGTGGCAATGGGCGGGGGCGGGGCTGGCGGCCTTCCTGGTCGGGCTTTCCAAGGCCGGCTTCGGGGCGGGAGCGGGCATCCTGGCCGTGCCCCTGATGGCCGCCGTGCTCGGGCCGCTCGACATGCTGCCGGTGATGCTGCTGGTGTTGATCATCGGCGACCTCTTCTCCGTGGGCCATTACCTGCGGCGGCACGATGCGCGGAACCTGGCCATGCTCCTGCCCGGGCTGGTGCTCGGGGTAGGGGCCGGCTACCTGGCGCTGGACGGGTTCCTGGCCCTGCCGGACGCCGATCTGTGGATGCGGCGCCTGGTGGGCGGGCTGGCGGTGGCGTTCGTCTTGGTCCAGTGGTTCCGCATGGCGCGGGAAGGTCGCCTGGCCGCCTCGGATCGGCCCTACCGGCCGCGCGCCTGGCACGGCGTGGGGCTCGGCGCAGCGGCCGGCCTCAGCTCCACCCTCGCCCACGCCGGCGGGCCGATCATCGCCCTGTTCCTGCTGCCGCAGCGGCTGGAGAAGCGCGTCTTCGTCGGCACCGTCATCAAGTTCTTCTTCATCGGCAACCTGATCAAGCTCGTGCCTTACTTCCAGAAGGGGCTGATGTCGTGGCGCAACGCGTCGCTCAGCCTGGCGCTGCTGCCGCTGGTGGCGGTCGGCTCGGTGGCGGGAGTGCTGCTGAACCGTTCCTTCAGCGATCGCGCCTTCCGGGTCGTCGTCTACGGGCTGGCGTTCCTGTTCGGGCTCTACCTGGTCAGCGGCCACGAGCCGGGCCGCGCGGCGCAGCCGTCCGATGCCGCCGCAGGCGCCTTCCGGCGGGGGCTCGAAGCCTACGAGCGGGGCCGCTACGGCGAGGCCGCGACGGCCTTCCGGCGGTCAGCCGACGCGGGCGAGCAGAGGGGCGCCGCGCGGGCGGCCTTCAACGCCGCGCTGGCCCTCTACCGGGCGGGCCGCTATGGCGAGGCGGAGGCGGGCTTCGGCCCGCTGGCGCAGGGGCCGGGGGCGGTGGGTGTGCGAGCCGCGCTGAACCTGGGGAACGCAGCGGTGCGGCAGGGCCGCTACGGGAGCGCGGCTGGTCAATACGCGACGGCGGCGGCGAGGGGGCGGGAGGCGCTGGCGCAGGCCGCCGGGCTCGATGCGGGCGAGCGGGCGACGATCGGGGAAGCGGTGCGACGGGCGGAGCACAACCTGCGCGTGGCGCTGGAGCGGGCGCAGACCGCCGGAGGGCCGCCTTCCGGTGGGGAGGCCGCCGAGCCGCGCCAGGCTGCCGAGCGGGGGGCGGGAGGGGCGCCCGAGGGCGGAGGCGGCGCCGCAGGTGGGCACGCGGCGCAAGCGGGCGTGCGGTCCGTCGGCGCGCGGGGCGGAACGCGCCCGGGTGCGCGCGACCTGGAGGCGGTGCTCGCGGGCGTGAGGGTGCGGGACAGCGGTCCAGTGCTCGGGACCGCTTCGTCCGGGGCGGGCACGGGCGGCCGGGAATGGTGAACGGCCGGGTTCAGCCCTCCAGGCCGCCGCGCGGGGCCGTGGCGAACTGGAAGCTGCTGCCGATGAAGATGAGCGCGGCCAGAGCGACCGCGAGCATCAGCGGATTGGCCAGCAGCCACTCGAAGAAGGCCCGCAGGAAGGCGATCTCGCCGAGCAGGTGCGAGAGCAGACCCCACGCGGCGAGCACGAACGTGCCCCCGAGGATGCAGGTGGCGATGATGGCCACGGGCCGCACGTCGACCATGGCCGCGAAGCCGGCCAGGAATCCGACGCAGAACAGCAGAAGCCCCATCCCCCCGCTGTAGGGGAACAGGAAGGCGGAGAGGATCAGGAACGGGCAGAGGACGACCAGGAACGCCGCCACGGGCTTGGCCTTGAGCGCCGAGAGAAGGTAGGCCCCCGCGCCGAGCACGGCGCCGCCCCCCAACAGCGTCCATCGGAACCAGCCCGGCCTGTCCGCGTAGAGCGCCTCAACCAGGCTGAACGCCATAAAGCCGCCGGTGGCCAGGCCGAGCACCGGCGCGCAGGGCACCAGCAGCGACCGCACGAACGCCCACCCGAAGAACATGGCCAGCGCCCCGACCAGCAGCAAGACGGTGAAGGCCGGCCAGCCCAACGCGCCCGCGCGGGCGGTGCGCCCCAGGTGGCCGTCGACGTAGCTGGCGAAGCTCTGCACCCGCCGGCCGGCCTGCCCGGCGAGCACCTCGGCGCGGTCCGGGGCCTGCTGCTCTGCGACCGGCGCCTGCCCGCCTGCTCGGACGGGGCAGGCAAGAAGGCCGATCAGCATCACGGCGAGCGCGGGCAGGAGCAGCCGGGTCGTCTTCATAGGGCGGGACCTCCACCGAGATGGACGGGGGGCGAGGCCGGGGCGGCGCTCAGAGCGCGCCCTCTGCCTCCAGCTCCACGCGCTTGCGCGCTATGAGCTCGTCGATTGCCTTGGAGAAGTAATCGTATCCCTCGACGATCTCAGGGCTTACGCGCTGATCGTAGGTCTGGCGGGCCTTCTCCATCGGCTCGCGCAGCACGCTGTAGAACGTGCCGTAGAGGACACCTTCGCGGACGGCCTCTTCGTGGTAGGCTTCCAGGTCGGCCGCCAGCACCCGGGCGATGCGCCAGGCGTTCTGGTGGTCGGGGTCGTCGGCCACGTCGGGGGCGAGCCCTGCGGAGGCCGTGGCGAGGGGGGCCCGAGCTTCCATCGGCTCCCGCTCGGCGGCGGCCTCCTCGTCGGGGCCGGCCTCGGCAAGGCTGGGGGCCGATTCACCGCCGGATACGCGCCGATAGAGCCGGTCGATGCGGCGGCTGAGCGACTCGACGATCCGCCCGATGTCCTTGGCCTGCTGGTTGACCGCCGAGACCAGCCGGCTCTGCGTCTCCTGCACGGACGAGAGGTGCTGCTCGACCTGACCGAGCCGCTCGGCGATGTCCTTCAGGGCGGCGTCCATCCCCTCGCTGTCGTCCACGTACTCGACGGTCAGCATGGTCGACGGGATCTGGGCGATCCCCTCCTTGCGGTTCGGGGCGGCTTCGTCGTTTTTCTTGGTGAACAGTTTCTTGACGAAGCTCCCGGTGGGGCTCTCCTGGACGGCCTCCTCCTCGGTGGCTCGCTGCTGGTCATGGTCTGCCATGAAGGTTCCCGATGCCGCCAAAGGGCGCTCGTCCGCCGGGCGCTCCCTCCCCCCACGAGGTCCATGTTAGTCAACTGCCGGGCCAAACGCAAGGTCTTTTGACAGGCCACCTTCGGGGCCGCTCCGGGCGGCCGGCGGGGCCCCCACGGGCGGCGCTCGACCCGCTGGGAGTCGCCGCTGCGTCCGCTCGCTGACTTGACATTGGGCGCCCCAGGCGTTATCTGATTGCATAGTCACGCCGAACGGGGACTGAACGGGACGAGGCCATGGCTCACCCGGGCGCCGACAACCTGCCCCTGCTCAGGAAGGTGCGGCAGTTCAAGGAGCCCGAGCGCATCAAAGCCGCCGGGATCTACCCCTACTTCCGGCCCATCTCCTCGGCGCAGGACACCGAGGTGCAGATGAACGGCCGCCGCGTCGTCATGATGGGCTCCAACAGCTACCTGGGCCTTACCAACCACCCCGAGGTCAAGGAGGCGGTCAAGAAGGCCGCCGAGAAGTACGGCTCCGGGTGCGCCGGCTCCCGCTTCCTCAACGGCACGCTCGACATCCACCTGGAGCTGGAGGGCGAGCTGGCCGACCTGGTCGGCAAGGAGGCAGCGGTCCTCTACTCCACCGGATTCCAGACCAACCTCGGCGTGATCAGCGCCCTGGTCGGCAAGGACGACTACGTCATCACCGACCGCGAAGACCACGCCAGCATCGTCGACGGCTGCCTGCTGAGCTTTGGCGAGCTGGTCCGCTTCAACCACAACGACATGGAGTCGCTGGAGGCGCGCCTGCGGGAATGCGGCAGCGAGGCCGGCAAGCTGATCGCCGTGGACGGCGTCTTCAGCATGACCGGCGACATCGCCGAGCTGCCCTCCATCACGCGGCTGGCCGGGCAGTACGGGGCGGCGATCCTGGTCGACGACGCGCACGGCATCGGCGTGCTCGGCGATCAGGGGGCGGGCACGACGGCGCACTTCGGCCTCGGCGACAGGATCCAGCTCATCATGGGCACCTTCAGCAAGTCGCTCGCCTCGCTGGGCGGGTTCGTCGCCTCGGACCGGGAGACGATCGAGTACCTGAAGCACCGCTCGCGGGCGCTGATCTTCAGCGCCAGCATCTCGCCGCCGAACACGGCCGCCGCGCTGGCCGCGCTGCGCATCATGCGGCGCGAGCCCGAGCGCATCGAGCGGCTCTGGCACAACACCCGCCTGATGATCGAGGGGCTGGAGCAGCTCGGCTTCGACATGGGCCAGAGCAGCACGCCGATCCTGCCGGTGCGCGTGGGCGAGATGGAGACCTGCTTCCGCATGTGCAAGCGCCTGGAGGAGGAGGGGCTCTTCGTCAACCCGGTCGTGCCCCCCGCCGTCGGCCCCAACGAGGCCCTGCTGCGCGTGAGCCTGATGGCCACCCATACCGAGGCGCAGATCGAGTTCGCCCTGGAGAAGCTGGGCAAGGTCGGCCGGGAACTCGGGGTCCTCGCCTGACGGCCGGCTCCGAGCCACCCCTCCACCCGCGAAGGCGCCGCCCATGGGCATAGCGGTCGATCAGGTCAGCTCCCGCCGCGACATGCGGCGCTTCATCCGCTACCCCCTCGGGCTCTACGCCGGCGAGCCCTGCTTCGTGCCCCACCTGCTGGCCGAGCGCCGCGAGTTCTTCAGCGATCGCAACCCCATCTTCCGATTTACCGAGGTGGACTACCTGCTGGCCCGCGACGAGCGCGGGCGCGTGGTGGGCCGCGTCACGGCGCACGTCAACGCGAGGCACAACGCGTTCTGGGACGAGCGGACCGGCTTCTTCGGCTTCTTCGAGTGCGAGAGGGACCCCCGCGTCGCCGAGGCGCTGATGGGGGCCGTCGAGGAGCGGCTCCGCGCCCGGGGGATGGACGCCGTGCGGGGGCCGTTCAACTTCTCCACGAACCAGGAGTGTGGCTTCCTCGCCGAGGGCTTCGACCGGATGCCCGCGCTCATGATGCCTTACACGAAGCCCTACTACCTGGAGTTCATGGAGGGGCTCGGCTACGCGCCCGCGCGGGAGCTGCTCGCCTACAGCTACCAGCACCGGGGCGAGGTGCCGCAGATGCTGGTGCGGCTCAGCCGCCGTCTCAGGGAGCGCAACGGCGTTGAGGTGCGGCGGCTGCGCATGGACGAGTTCGAGGGCGACGTGCGCGCCGCCTTCAGCGTCTACAACCGCGCCTGGGCCCGCAACTGGGGCTTCGTGCCGATGGGCGAGGAGCAGTTCGCCTTCATCGCCGGCCAGCTCAAGGCCATGATCGATCCGACGCTGGCGCTGATCGCCGAGATCGACGGCGAGCCGGTCGGCTTCTCCCTCGCCCTGCCGGATTACAACCCGCTGCTCAGGCGCACGGGCGGGCGGCTCTTCCCGCTGGGCATCTTCGTGCTTCTGCTGGGACGGCGGCGGATCGACGCCGTGCGGCTGATGACGCTCGGCGTGGTGCCCGAGCACAGGAAGCGGGGCATCGACGCGCTGCTGGTCCACCGCACCTACGTGGACGGCGTCCAGAAGGGCTACTACCGGGGCGAGTTCTCCTGGGTGCTGGAGCAGAACGTGGTGCTGCGGCGGTTCCTGGAGCGCATGGGCGCCGTCGAGTCCAAGCGATATCGCATCTACGAGAGGACGCTGTGAAAGTCCTGTTGACCGGCGCGAACGGCTTCGTGGGCAGCCACGTGCTGGACGCCCTGTTGGCGGCCGGACACGAGACGGCGATCACGCTGCGCCGCGCCAGCGAGACCCGCTTCATCGAGCGTCATTTGACCGAGGTGCAGGTGCATTACGCCCCGCTGGCCGACGCGGAGGCGCTGCGTGCGGCGCTCGCCGGGGCCGAGGTCGTCATCCACTGCGCCGGCAAGACCAAGGCGGTGTGCGCGAGGGAGTACTTCGCGGTCAACGCCGAGGGAACGCGCCGCCTGGTCGAGGCGTGCAACGCGCACGCCGGCGCCCTGCGGCAACTGGTGCACATCTCCAGCCTCGCTGTCAGCGGGCCGGGCACGCCGCCAGAACCGGCGCGTGAGGAGGCGCCGCCCGCCCCGGTCTCCGCCTACGGGCGCAGCAAGGCGCAGGGGGAGGAGCACGTGCGCACGGCCTGCCGCGTGCCCTACACCGTGCTGCGCCCGGCGGCCGTCTACGGGCCGCGCGACACGGACTTCTTCCTGCTGTTCCAAGCCGTGCATCGGGGGCTTGTGCCGCTGGTGGACGGCGGCCGCCAGCCGGTGAGCCTGATCTTCGCCCCAGACGTGGCGGACGGCGTGCTTGCCGCCCTCGGGCGGGAGCCCGGCTACGGGCACGTCTACCACCTGGCCCATCCGGTGCCCTGGACGCAGAGGGCGCTGCTGGGGCGGATGGCGCAGGCGATGGGCGTCGAGCCGCGACGCCTGCCCGTGCCGGGGCCGCTGCTCTACGCCGCCTGCCTGGGGCGGGACCTCTATGCCCGCATCACCGGCGAGCCGAGTATCATGAACCTGACGAAGGTGCCGGAGTACACCGCTGCGGGCTGGGTCTGCGCCACCGATGCCGCCCGCGAGGACCTGGGCTTCGAGGCCGGCACGGACCTGGACGAGGGCATCCGCCTGGCCCTGGACTGGTACCGGGATCGCGGCTGGCTCTGAGCCCGACGGCAAGGGAGCGGCCATGGACGAGCTGACCGCCGAGGCGAGCCGCGCCGAAGCGCTGCCACTGACGGCCGGCTACCACCTGGTGGACTACCTGACCTGCGGCTACATCCTGCTGGTGGCCGTGCTGGTGCTGCTGTTCCACGGAGAGACGGTGCCGCACTGGCCGCTGTTCGTGGTGGCGCACCTGGCCGTGCTGCCGCCCATCCACGTGCTGATCCGCGCGGCCCACCAGCGGCCCACGCCGCTGCTGCGCATGCTGCGCGCCTTCTACCCGATGATCCTCTACACCTTCCTCTACACCGAAGTCCATCACCTGGACGGCATGTTCTACCCCGGCGTGCTGGACGGTTTCTTCATCGATCTCGATCAGTTGATCTTCGGCTTCCAGCCGAGCCGCACGCTGATGGCGAACCTGCCCTACCTCTGGGTCAGCGAGCTGTTCTATGCCGCGTATTTCTCCTACTACCTGATGGTGCTTACGGTGGGGATGGCGCTCTATTTCCGGCGGCCGGGGCGGTTCGCCTGCTACATCACGGTGGTCAGCTTCGTCTTCTACCTCTGCTATCTCACCTACATCGCGCTGCCCGTGATGGGGCCGCACGGCACGCACGCGGGGGTGATCTTCAGCGGGCGGCTCGCCTCGGTCGGCCCGCGCGCGGTGCCCGCCTCCCTCACGCGCGGGCCGTTCTACCGCCTGATGGCCGTCCTCTACCGGCTGGTCGAGCCGCAGGGCGGCGCCGCCTTCCCCAGCAGCCACGTGACGGTCGCCGTGGCCACGCTCTGGTTCACCTGGCGCTACCTGGGCGGCTGGCGCTGGCTCCACCTGCTCGCGGTCATCATGCTCTGCATATCCACCGTCTACTGCGGCTATCACTACGCGGTGGACGTCTTCGGCGGGCTGGCGGCCGCCGCCGTGCTTGTGCCGCTGGGGCAGTGGATGCACCGGCGATGGGGGGGGCCGCTCGGCGTCGAGCGGGCGCCCGGCTGAGCGCTCAGCTCCCCGCCTCGAGCCCTGTGGCCATGCCGTCGAAGATCAGGTCCGGCGCGTGGCGGGCCTCCTCCGGCAGTGCGCTCAGCAGCAGCGCGGCGTCGGTGCCCGTGCAGACCAGCGGCGCCGCCGCGCAGCCGGGCCGCAGCCGCAGGCCGCCCACCAGCGTCAGCACCCCGCCGGCGCACGACCAGTAGACCCCGCTGCGGATCGCCCCCCGCGTGTCGCGCCCCAGCGGCCCAGGGGCCTCCGAGAGGGCCACCTTCGGCAACTGCTCGGCGGCCTCGTGCAGGGCCCGCGCCGCCAGGCCGAGCCCCGGCGCGATGGCCCCGCCGGCGAACGCGCCGTCGGCGTCCACCAGGTCGACGGTGACGGCCGTTCCGGCCGAGACGACGATGCAGGGCGCCCCGAACCGCTCCCGGGCGCCGAGCGCGAGCAGCAGCCGGTCGGCGCCGGCCTCCCCCGGCTGCGCAATGGCGGCCGGCAGGGGGATCGGCAGCTCCCGGCGGAAGAACTCGGCCCGCCTGCCCGTCGCCTGCTCGCACGCGGCGGCCACGGCGCCGTCGGCCCCCGGGCAGACCGAGCAGACCACGCAGCGCCGGCCCGCCAGTTCGACCGGGCTCTCGGACAGGGCCTCGCTCAGCCGGCCCTCCAGCCCCCCGAGCGGCCGGGTGGCCACGCGGGCGATCCGCGCCCAGTCGCCCCACCCGCCCCAGGCGACCTTCACCGAGGTGTTGCCCACGTCGACGGCGACCAGCTCGACTGCATCGGTCGGTTCCATTTCCGCGCCGCCCCTTCCGGGCATTGATTCGGGCCGCCAGGATTATAGCGCATGCGATCAACGACCCCCATCGTCGCGTCAGGCCCAGGGCGGGCAAGAAGCGGCGGGCGCGCGACTCACCGGCGCCGCCCCGTAGGTGGTGCGGGCGGGGGCGGCCGACTCTCAGTAGAGGACGCCGGCGAGCTTGCGGCGGTAGGCGTCGGCCAGCTCGCTGCGGGGCCCGACCAGCGTGAAGATGCGCACCATCGCTTCGCGCGCGGCGCCGTCGCGGTAGGCCCTGTCGCGGCGCAGCACCTGGAGCAGCCGCTCCAGCGCCGCCTCGTAGTCCTCGTCGGCGGCGTGGCAGCAGGCCATCTCGTAGAGGGCGTCGGGGTCCTCCGGCTCCTCCTCGGCGCGTCGCGCGCATGCCTCGCGGCCGCCGGCGCGCCGGCAGGTCTCGGCGAACTCCAGCCGGCCGAGCATCGCCCGGGCGGCCTCGTGCTCGGCGGCGTGCTCCTCGATGCGCTCCAGCAGGCCGCGCGCCTTCTCGGCCTTGCCCTGCTCGACGGCCATCGTGCCGAGCCGCAGCAGTGCCCCCGCGTGGTCGGGCTCGCGCTGGAGGGCCTCGCCGTAGCGGCGGGCCGCCCCCTCGACGCGGCCGTCCTCGATCAGGCGATCGCCCTCGGCGAGCAGCTCGTCCGCCTCGGAAGGGAGGGCCGCCTCAAGCGCGCGGCGCACCTCGGGCTCGGGCAGCGCGCCGACGAACTCGCCGACCACCCGGCCGCCCCGAAAGACCTTGACGGCGGGGATGCCGCGCACGCCGAAGCGGGAAGCCGCCTGCGGGTCGGCCTCCACGTCGAGCCGCGCCAGCCGCACGCGCCCCTCGTAGGAACGCACGACCTGCTCGATCACCGGCCCGAGCGAGCGGCAGGGCGCGCACCACTCGGCCCAGAAGTCCACCACGATCGGCCGCTCGGCCGAGGCGTCGATCACCTCCTCGTCGAAGCGGCCGGGCGTGACGTCGAAGACGACCTCATCGTGCGCCATCTCGCACTCCGCGCCCGGGAAGGCGGCATTATACCCCTGCCCGGCGCGGGGCGCACGGTCAATGACCGCAACCGGCCAGGCCGCGCTTCTCCAGGTAGCGCTGGTGGTATTCCTCGGCCCGGTAGAACGTGGAGGCGGGCACGATCGCCGTGACGATCGAGCGGCCGTCGGCGCGGACCCGCCCGCGCTCCTCCTTCGACTCGATCGCGGCCATCTTCTGCTCGGGCGTGTGGTAGAAGACGGCCGAGCGGTACTGCGCGCCGATGTCGGGCCCCTGGCGGTTCAGCGTCGTCGGGTCGTGGCAGTCCCAGAAGACCTCCAGCAGCTCCTCGTAGCTGACCTCGCCGGGGTCGTATTCGACCCGCACAGCCTCCGCGTGGCCCGTGCGGCCGGTGCAGACCATCTCGTAGCTCGGGTCCTTCGCCGTCCCGCCGGCGTAGCCGACCGTGACGTCGATGACGCCCATGACCTCTCGGAACGCTGCCTCCACGCCCCAGAAGCAGCCCGCGGCGAACGTGGCAACGGCCATGGTGTGCTCCCCCTGTCTGAACGCTGCCTGCGGCAGGGGGGCTGCGGCGTTGTGCCGGGCAGTCGCCCCCGCCGCCCATGTACACTATACTCCCTGGTGCACCCTCCCGCATGCGAGGTGAAGGAGACCGGCGATGGCAGCGAAGACGCCCGTCATACTCGACACGGACATCGGGGGCGACGTGGACGACACCTGGGCGCTCGCCTTCATGCTCAGGTGCGCCGAGCTCGACGTGCGCCTCGTCGTGACCGACACGGGCGACACGGCCTACCGGGCGCGCATCGCTGCCCGCATGCTCCAGGTGGCCGGCCGCACGGACGTGCCGATCGGCGTCGGCACGCGCTTCTACGAGTCCTCCGGCGGCGAGCCGCAGTGGGACTGGGTCGCCGACTATGACCTGGGCGACTACCCGGGCGTGGTGCGGGAGGACGGGGTCGACGCGCTGATCGAGGCCGTGATGGGGAGCGAGGAGGAGGTGGCGCTCATCTGCATCGGTCCGGTGCCGAACGTCGCCGAAGCGCTGCGGCGCGAGCCGGCCATCGCCGGGCGCGCCCGTTTCGTGGGCATGCACGGCAGCGTGCGGCTCGGCTACGGCGGCTCGCCAGAGCCGGCGCGGGAGGCGAACGTGGCGAACCACACCGATGCATGCCAGGCCGTCTTCGCCGCGCCGTGGCCGAAGACCATCACGCCGCTGGACACCTGCGGGCTGGTGCACCTGGAAGGGGAGCGCTACCGCGCCGTGGCCGATAGCGCCGATCCGCTGGCGCAGGCCGTGATCGAGAACTACCGCATCTGGCGGCCGGGCTGGGAGGCGGGCTACCGCGAGGGCCGCTCAAGCACGCTCTTCGACACCGTGGCGGTCTACCTCGCCTTCAGCGAGGAGCACCTGGTGATGGAGGAGCTGCCCATCCGCGTCACCGACGACGGCTACACGCGCATCGAGCAGGGCGCGCCCCTGTGCCGCGTCGCCACCGGGTGGCGCGACATGGACGCCTTCCTGGACCTGCTGGCGGGCCGCCTGGCACGGCGGGGCTTGTGACTCAAGGCGTCTTTGGCTCGGCGGTGAGGGCGCCGATCAGGTAGACCAGCCAGCACTGGTAGCCGATGCTCGGCTCGGTCAGCGACCAGCAGGTCGGGTCGGCCCGCCACGACTTCGCCGGCCACGCCGAGATGCCCGCCACGTCGAACTGGTTCACCCCGCCCGCCAGGTAGCCCGGCGGCATCGGCAGACCGGCGTGCCCCACCTGCCCGTACATCGTGTGGAAGATGGAGCCGAGCGGCGGCTGCCCGTAACCGGTCACCATGCACTGGTTGACCGCGTTGCGCCCGAGCAGGTAGTGCAGCGCCTCGCGCGCCGTCTCGACGTAGGCCGGCTCGGGCGCGAACCGGTTCACCAGGAGCAGCAGCGCCCCCGCCTTGCTGATGAGCCCGTTCGAGCCCCAGGTGAAGACCACGCCGTCGACCATCGGCTCGCCGTAGCCCCTCGCGCGCGAGGCGGCGACCATGGCGTCCGCATACCCGCGCAGGTAGTCCCGCATGCGCTGCTGGAGGGCGGGGTCGACCTCCGGGCGCTCGCTCAGGGCGTAGGTGGCGACTCCGACGTCCATCCGCCCGTAGGTGAGCCGGCCCGGCCACTCGCTGAGCACGCCCTCGGCCAGGCGCCTGAGCACCTGGTGCGCGTCGTCGCGGCCCGTTGCCTCGAAGAGCACGGCGGCGGCGCTGAAGTAGTCGTCCCGGGGCGGATCGCCGCGCGTCCGCAGGTAGTCCCAGGAGAGCAGCGCGTCGCCCAGGCACGCCTCGGCGAACTCGCGCTCCGCCGGGAACTCGCGGTAGACCATGTAGGCGCCGGCGCAGTCGGCGACCAGGTGACAGGCCGCGGCGTCGCTCGGCGGGCGCAGGGCGTGGCGGCGCTCCCAGAAGGCGGCCCCCGACGGCTGCTCGGCGCCGCTTTCGTGGAGGCGGTCGTAGACCATGCCCGCGTCCGGTCCCTCGCGGATGAGCATCCTGCGCACCCACTCGATCTCGTACGTGGCCTCGTCAAGCAGGTCGGGCACGCCGTTGCCGCTCTCGGGGGTGCCCAGCGAGCCGTCGGGGAAGGCTCCAGGGTGGTGGCGGTGGAGCGTGAGCAGGGCGTGGATGACGTGCATGGTCCAGCCGGCGTAGCGGTTCATGTCACCGGCGTCGTGCCAGCCGCCCCGGGCGTCGCGCGTGCCGCCGCGCGGGTCGGGGACGGCCTCGTCGTGCACGTGGCAGGCCTGATGGGCATACGGGCCGGCGTGCTCGGGCTTGAGCTCCATGCCGCAGCGCTGGAGGAAGTAGAAGCGCGCGACGTCGCGGCACAGCTCCCCGTAGACCGCGTCTCCGATGCGGAACGACGCCGAGCGGCCGACGCCCTCGACCTCGACCACGTAGGTGCCGGGCTCGGCCAGGGCCGTGAAGTCGGCGTCGTAGACGTCGTCGCCGCTCGGGGGATCGTCGAGCCGCGCCGGGGTCAGCAGGCCCTCCAGGGCCCTTTCGCCGGTCTCGGCGTCGATTACCGCGAAGGGGCTCCGTGCCTGCGCCTGCTGGGGCAGGACGACCTTGGCGACCTTGCGCCAGGAGGTCGGATAGCCGACCTGGTCAACCTTGACGGCGGGGTATGACCGCTCGGGGTGGCTGGTGCGGAAGATCAGCTCGCCCACGTAGAGGGTGCTCTCGCCGGCGTCGGCCGAGCCGCTCAGGACGACCTTCTCCATGCTGGACAGGTCCAGGTCGGGTTCGGCGGCCAGGAAGTCGCGCAGGGGGATCGTGACGCGCGTCCACTCCTCGGCGGGCTCCAGGTAGGCGCGCAGGTCGACCCCGGCGCTCAGGCGCTGGTCCGGCCCGTCGCCGTCGCCGTCGTTGTCGACGATGGCGAGCTCGGCGGTGCCGCGCAGGCTCCCCGCCAGCTCCATCTCGAGGGTGGCCGCCGGTCCGTAGTCGTCCAGGTAGTAGCGGGCCCAGCCGGGCGGGGCGATGCCGACGTGCCAGTGTCCGTCAGGGCCGTGGGTGATGGCGAGCTTCAGCGCGCGCCGCCCGCGATAGTCCACGACGGGGAAGCGGCCGTCCGGGGTGGCCACGTCGGCTGCGCCGCTGGTGTACTTGTAGGCGTCGCCGCGGAAGTCGCGCTCCAGCTTGCCCAGGATGTTCGTAACACGTTCGGGCGCGGCGCGCGCCGCGCCGGCCAGCAGCGCGAGCGCGAGCAGCCACGTCCAGCACGTCCCGAACTGGCGCATCCGTGTTCTGCGTTGCATGGGCGTCTCCTCCTCGTCAGGCCATCCATTCCAGCATGTCGCGGGTGACGGGGTAGCGGGGGGGCTCGCCGGCCACGTAGCGGCGAAGCTCCTCCACCGCGTAGGCGCCGTTGCGGCGCGCCTCGCGGCCCATCGCGCCGGCGATGTGCGGGGTGAGGAAGACGTTCGGCAGCGTGTAGAGCGGGCTTTCGGCGTCGGGCGGCTCCGGGTCGGTCACGTCGATGAAGGCGAAGATCCGCCCCTCGCCGAGCACCTCGACCATCTCGTCTTCCTTAACTACGCGGCCCCGTGCGGTGTTGATGAAGACGGCGCCGTCCTTCATGCTGCGGAAGTGCCGCCCGGTGATCATGTGCGCCGTCGAGGGCAGGTTCGGCGCATGCAGGCTGACCACGTCGCAGGTGCGGAAGACCTCGTCGATCTCCATCAGAGTTGCGCCGAGCGCGGCGGCCGCTTCGGCGTCGAGGCGCGGGTCGTAACAGAAGGTCCGCACGTCGTGGCCCTTCAGCTTCTCCAGCACGAGCCGGCCGATGGCGCCGACGCCGATCACGCCGACGCCGGCGCCGTAGAGGCCGAGCACGCCCTCCGGCCAGCGGAACGTGCGCTCGCGGCGGACGGCCTGCGCCGCCTGCACCGCCTTCTTGAGCCCGAAGACGGCGGCGGCGACGGTGTATTCGGCCACGGGGATGGCGTTCGCCGCCCAGGCGCTGGTCAGCAGGATGTCGCGCTGCCAGAAGGCATCGGTGACGAAGCCGCGCACGGTGCCCCCGGCGTAGAAGACGGCCCGCAGGCGCGGGGCGGCCGAGAGGAACTCCGCGTCCATCGGCATCATGCCCCAGCCGGAGAGGACGACTTCGGCACCGGCGAGGGCGGGGCGGAGGGGGTCCAGCTCGCCGCAGCTCGCGGAGCACTCGGTCAGGGTGGCCAGCTCGCGGACGCGGGCGATGCCCTCCGGGCCGTAAAGGCGCTCACGGCTTTCGGGCGGCAGCAGGAGCACGGCTCTGGTCATCGGCGGGGGCTCCTCGGATGCAGGCGGGGCGACTATAGCGCCGGGCGCGGGCTGCCGCAAGCGGCGCAGAGGGGCGGCGGGGCGGGCGGGAGAAGCGGATAAGTTTTCGGGCAGTCACTTGACTTCGCGCGCCGAGATGTTAGAATCGCGCTATTCGCCGAAGGGCGCGGTGCGCCCGTGTGGTGCGTCAGAGCACGGAGTGGCCAGTGGCAGAGAACCGCATCCGGATCCGGATGGAAGCCTACGACCACCGTGTGCTGGACCGCTCGGCCCGTCAGATAGTGGAGACGGCGACGCGGACCGGCGCGAAGGTGAGCGGGCCGGTGCTGCTGCCCACGCACGTGGAGCGCTACACGGTGCTGCGTTCGCCGCACGTGGACAAGCGTTCGCGTGAACAGTTCGAGATCCGCACCCACAAGCGACTGATTGACATAATAGAGCCGACGGTCCACACCGTAGATGCGCTGAACAACCTGAAAGTGCCGGCCGGTGTGGAGATCAAGATCAAGGTGTGATCGGCCGCGAAGCCGGGCGGGCCTCGGGCGAGACCGGCATGGAAGTGGCCCGTCCCGCGCGCGCGTGGAGTGAGTTGCTCCTCCGTGACGCCCTGAGGGGAAGGCCGCCAGGGCCTGTCGGGGCCGCCGAACGCGGCTTTTACCCCCATGCACATCCCACGGGGCGTATGCTCTAATACGTCTTTCCCCCCGAACGGGGGGCGTGGGGCACCCGTATGACCGCCGGCGCACGCGCGGCGCTGTGCGCGGCGAGCCAGAAGCCGAGGTAGGGGCAGAAGAGATGGTCAAGGCGCTGCTGGGCAGAAAGGTCGGGATGACCCAGGTCTTCCTGGAGTCCGGCCGCCGTGTGCCCGTCACCGCCCTGCGCGTCGGGCCGTGCACAGTGGTCCAGGTCAAAGCCGCCGAACGGGACAACGCCGCCGCCGTGCAGATCGGGTTTGAGGAGCGCAAGCTGAAGAACACCAACGGGCCGCTGCGCGGGCACTTCGAGGCGGCGGGCGTGACGCCGAAGCAGCTACTGCGCGACGTGCCGCTGGAGGGCGAGGAGGCCCCCGAGGTCGGCCAGGAGCTCGGCGTGGAGCTCTTCGACGGCGTCGCCTTCGTGGACGTGCGCGGCGTCAGCAAGGGACGGGGCACGGCCGGCGTGGTGCGCCGCCACGGCTTCTCCGGCGCCCCAAAGACCCACGGCGGGCGTTTCGGGCGGCGCGGCGGCTCCATCGGCGCCAGCGCCAGCCCCAGCCGCGTGCTGAAGGGCAAGAAGATGGCCGGACGGATGGGCAACGAGCGCGTGACTGTGCGCAACCTCGAAGTGGTGAAGATCGACCCCGAGCAGGGCGTGATGCTGGTCAAGGGCGCCGTGCCGGGGCCCAACGGCGGATACGTCACCGTGCGCAAGGCCGTGGCGCCCCCGCGCAAGGCCGTCAGACAGCAGAGCGAGTGAGGCCGATGCAGATCCCCGTCTACAGCGTCGCCGGACAGGTGGTGGACCAGTTCGAAGTGGACGAGGCCGCCCTGGGCGGGCGCCCGAACCGCGAGCTGATCCGCCAGGCCCTGCTCATGTACGAGGCCAACAAGCGGGTCGGCACCAGCAAGGCCCAGACGCGCGCCGAGGTGACGCCGGTGCGCCCCCGCTTCGGCGGCAGCGCTCACCAGAGGCCCTGGCGCCAGAAGCATACCGGGCGGGCCCGCCACGGCAGCCGACGCAGCCCGATCTGGGTCGGCGGCGGCGTGACCCACGGCCCGCGGCCCCGCGACTACCGCAAGCGGATGCCCCGGGCCGCCCGGCGCGCCGCGCTCGCAAGCGCCTTCCTGGCCAAGGCCATGGACGGCGAGCTGATCGCCGTGGACGGCCTGGAGCTGCCCGAGCCGAAGACCCGGGAGATGGCGGTCATCCTGAGGAACCTGGGGGCCGACCGCACGTTCCTGATCGTGCTGCCCGAGCACGACACCGAGCTGTGGCGCTGCACCAGGAACATCCCCGGAGCGGCCATGAAGACCTGGCACGAACTGAACGCCTACCAGGTGATCCGGCCCCGCCGGGTCATCTTTCTTTTGGAGGCGCTCCAGCGGTTCATGGCGGCCGCCCGCGGCGCCGAGGCCGAGGAGCCTGAGCCGGCCCCCGACGAGACGGAGGTAAGCTGAGATGGATGCTCAGCAGGTCATCGTCCGGCCGCTGCACACAGAGAAGAGCGTCGACGACATGGGCGAGGCGAACGTCTACCACTTCGAGGTGCATCCGCGGGCGACCAAGGGCCTGATCCGCCAGAGCATCGAGGAGCTCTTCCCCGGCGTGCGGGTCATCGACGTGCGCACACTGAACGTGAAGCCCAAGCTCCGCCGCGTGCGCTGGAACATCGGCAAGACCAAGGCGTGGAAGAAGGCCATGGTCCGGCTGCGCGACGGCGACAACATCGACATAGGCTACTAAAGGCGAGACGAGGAGCAGAGACGTGCCCGTCAAGCTCTACAAACCGACAAGCGCCGGCCGACGCGGGATGACCACGACGGATCTGTCCGAGGTCACCAAGTCGAAGCCGCAGAAGAGCCTGCTGGCCCCGCTGAAGAAGACCGGCGGACGCAACAACACCGGCCGCACCACCGCCCGGTTCCGCGGCGGCGGCCACAAGAGGCGCTACCGCGTCATCGACTTCAAGCGCGACAAGGACGAAGGGCCCGCGCGCGTGGAGGGCATCGAGTACGATCCGAACCGCAGCGCCCGCATCGCCCTGCTGGAGTACGAGGACGGCGAGCGGCGCTACATCCTGGCCCCGGAGGGCCTGAAAGACGGCCAGGTGGTGCGCAGCGGCCCCGAGGCCGAACCGCGACCCGGCCACTGCATGGCCCTGGAGCGCGTGCCGCTCGGCCTGTTCGTGCACAACGTGGAGCTCCAGCCCGGCCGGGGCGGCAAGATTGTGCGCAGCGCCGGCACCGGCGCCCAGGTCAGCGCCCGCGAAGGCGGCTACGTCCACCTGATCATGCCCAGCGGCGAGATACGCAAGGTGCTGGGCCGCTGTCGGGCCACTATCGGCCACGTGGGCAACGTCGAGCACCAGAACGTCAAGCTCGGCAAGGCCGGCCGCTCCCGCTGGAAGGGGCGCAGGCCCCACGTGCGCGGCACCGCCCAGAACCCCGTCAGCCACCCCATGGGCGGCGGCGAGGGGCGGCGCGCCGGCGGGCGGCACCCGTGCGGCCCCACCGGAGTGCTGGCCAAGGGCGGCAAGACGCGCAAGCGCAAGAAATACAGCGACCATCTGATCGTGCGAGGACGCAAGAGGAGGAGGAAATAAGCCACCGTGAGCCGATCGCTGAAAAAGGGTCCTTACGTCGACGAGAAGCTGTTGCGCAAGGTCATGCGCCAGAAGGACAGCGGCGGGCGGGAGCCGATCCGCACCTGGGCGCGGGCCTGCACCATCATCCCCGACTTCGTGGGCCATACCTTCATGGTGCACAACGGACGCTCGTTCGACCGGGTCTTCGTCAGCGAGGACATGGTGGGCCACAAGCTCGGCGAGTTTGCGCCGACGCGCACCTTCCGGGGCCACGGCGGCCGCCGGGTCAGGACGGCCAGGTAGGGCGCGGGGCGCCGGTGGAGAGATAAAGATGGAATTCGTGGCAAGACACAGGCGCGCGCCGCTCTCGCCTCGCAAGGCCAGGCAGGTGGTGGACCTGGTGCGGGGCAAGCACGTCAACGACGCGCTCCAGGTCCTGCGCGCCACGCCGAAGCGGGCCTCCTACTTCGTCGACAAGGTGCTGCGCTCCGCGATGGCGAACGCCGACCAGAGCCTGGAGGCCGACATGGAGGCGCTCAGGGTCAAGCGGGCCTGGGTCGACGGGGGGCCCCGGCGGCGCAAGTGGCGCCCGCGCGCGCGGGGCCGCGTGGACAGCATCACCAGCCAGTCGTGCCACATCAATATCATCCTGGACGACGGTCAGTAACGGGAGCGCCCATGGGTCAGAAAGTCAGGCCGACCAGCCTCAGGCTGGGGATCACCGAAGACTGGAGATCGCACTGGTTCGCCGACAAGAAGACGTTCGGCGAGTACCTGGTCGAGGACCAGAAGATCCGCACGTACGTCAAGCACAGCTACTACTACGCCGGGATATCGCGGATCGTGGTGCGGCGCACGCGCGGCAAGGTCTTCGTCGCCGTCCACTGCGCCCGCCCGGGCCTGGTGATCGGGCGGCGCGGGGCGGAGGTCGAGCGGCTCAAAGGCGCCCTGGACGACCTGACGGGCAGCAGCGTGGAGATCGCCGTCGAGGAGGTCCAGGAGCCGCAACTGGACGCGCAGCTCGTGGCCGAGGACGTGGCCCAGCAGATCGAGCGGCGCAGCTCGTTCCGGCGGGCCGTCCGGCGGGCGGCCGAGATGACCATGTCCGCCGGCGCCGAGGGCGTGAAGATCCAGATATCGGGCCGCCTGGGCGGCTCGGAGATGTCGCGGCGCGAAACGGTGGTCGAGGGCCGATTCCCGCTGCAGACGCTGCGGGCGAAGATCGACTACGGCTTCACCGAGGCGCGCACCAAGTACGGCAACATCGGCGTGAAGGCATGGGTCAACACGGGCCTGCTGCCGCCGGGCACCAAGATAGGCGATCAGAAGGAGGGCGAAAATGCCCCTAATGCCTAAAAGGGTCAAGCACCGCAAGTTCCAGCGGGGCAAGCTCAGGGGCACGGCGAGCCGCGGCAACCGCGTGGCCTTCGGCGACTACGGGCTCCAGGCGCTGGAGTGCGCCTGGATCACGGCCGAGCAGATCGAGGCATCGCGCCTCGCCATCAGCCACTTCCTGCGCCACGAGGGGAAGCTGACCATCCGCATCTTCCCCCACAAGAGCGTCACCGCCACGCCGGCCGAGACGCGCATGGGCAAGGGCAAGGGCGAGATCGCCCACTGGGTGGCCGAGGTCAAGCGCGGCACGGTCATGTTCGAGATCGGCGGCGTGCCCGAGGAGCTCGCCATCAGCGCCCTGGCCCGCATCGCCCACAAGCTGCCCATCAAGACGCGCATGGTGGGGCGGAAGGTGCACGTATGAGGGCGAACGAACTGAGAGGCCGGGACGCCGGGGACCTGCGCCGCGAGCTGGGCGAGCTGCAAAGGGAGCTGTTCGACCTGCGCTTCCAGTGGCAGGCCGAGGAGAACCCCGACCACAGCCGGGCGCGGCGCCTGCGGCGCGACATCGCCCGCTACAAGACGGTGCTGCGCGAGATGGAACTCGAGCAGCATGCCCCCCGGAGCCAGTAAACGCCGGCGCGGCCGGCACGTGGGATACGAGATGAGCGAGACCAAGATAGGCAGAGACAGGGCGCAGGGCCTGGTCAAGAGCGACAAGATGGATAAGACCATCTCCGTGGTGGTCGAGCGCGTCGTGCGCCACCCCCACTACGGGAAGTACCTGCGGCGCAAGACCAGCTTCCTGGTGCACGACCCGCAGAACCAGGCCCGCCAGGGCGACACGGTCGAGATCGAGAGCACACGGCCCCTCTCCAGGCGCAAGCGCTGGCGGCTGGTGCGCATCCTGCGGCGGGCGGCCGGGGCCGTGCCCGTCCTGCCCGCCGAGCCCGAGGTCGAGGCCTGAGGGCGCAGCCGCCCCGAGGAGCGTGCCATGATCACCGAGCAGACCGTCCTGGACGTGGCCGACAACACCGGCGCCCGCTACGTGCGGTGTTTCAAAGTGCTGGGCGGCACGCGGCGCAGGTACGCGTCGGTCGGCGACGTGGTGGTCGGCAGCGTCGTGCGGGTCATCCCCGGCAGCGACGTGGCCCGGGGCGAGGTCGTGCGCGGCGTCATCGTGCGCACCAGGGCGCCGATCCGGCGCGAGGACGGAAGCTACGTGCGCTTCGACCGCAACGCCATCGTGCTGCTTCAGCCGGACGGCAACCCGCGGGGCACGCGCATCTTCGGCGCCATCCCGCGCGAGCTGCGCTACCGCAACTACATGCGCATCATCAGCCTGGCAACCGAGGTCGTCTGAGGGAGCCGCAGAACAGATGAGACGCAAACTGCACGTCAGACGCGGCGACATGGTGGAGGCCGTCGCGGGCAACCAGCGCGGCATGCGCGGACGCGTGCTGCGCGCCCTGCCCCAGCAGGGCCGGGTCCTCGTGGAGGGCCTCAACATGGCCTGGAAGCACATCCGCCGCAGCCGGGAGCATCCCAGCGGCGGACGCATCCAGCGCGAGGCCCCCATCGACGCCTCCAACGTGATGCTGATATGCCAGAACCGCGACTGCGCCCGCTACGACCGGCCCGTGCGCACCCGCACCGCGATGCGCGAGGACGGCAACAAGCTGCGCGTCTGCGTCAAGTGCGGACACGAGATCTCCAAGGTGGAATGACCCGAGGCCGCCATCGCGGCGCAGTGACATGAGCGAGACGACCCAGACAACCGAGCCACAGCAGCCACCGGCAGGGCCGCCGCGTCTGAAGGCGCTGTTCGCGGATCAGGTCGTGCCCCGCATGATGGAGCGCTTCGGCCTGAGCAACCCGATGGCCGTGCCGCGCCTGGAGAAGATCGTGCTCAACGTGGGCGTGGGAGAAGCGGTGGAGGACGCCGGCGCCCTGAGCGACGCGGTCGGGACGCTGCGCACCATCACCGGCCAGCACCCCGTGGTGACCCGCGCCCGCCGCAGCGTGGCCGGCTTCCACGTGCGCCAGGGGATGCCGCTCGGCTGCAAGGTGACGCTGCGGGGGGCGCGGATGTGGGAGTTCCTCGACCGGCTCGTCAGCGTGGTGCTCCCGCGCGTGCGCGACTTCCGCGGGCTGCCCCCCGACTCGTTCGACGGGGCGGGCAACTACAGCCTCGGCGTGGCGGAAGTCGGCGTCTTCCCCGAGGTGGACCTGGACGAGCTGGACCACATCTTCGGGCTCGACGTGACCATCGTGACGACGGCCCGCAACGACCAGCAAGGACTCGAACTGCTGACCATGCTCGGCGCGCCCTTCAGGCAGTAGCGCGCCGCGCGCAAGCTGGACACCAACAGGTTACGAAATGGCTCGCAAGGCCCTGGTAGAGAAGTCGAGGCGCAAGCCCAAGTACCCCACGCGCAGCTACAACCGGTGCCGGCTCTGCGGCCGCGCCCGTGGCTACATGCGCAAGTTCCGGGTCTGCCGCATCTGCTTCCGGAACTTGGCCAGCAAGGGCCATATACCCGGTGTGCGCAAGGCAAGCTGGTAGAGCTGCCGCACAGGGGCAGAGGGCCCGGGCGCCAGGAGGAGAACGAGCAGATATGATGACCGACCCGATAGCCGACATGCTGACCCGCGTGCGCAACGCGGTGCGCGTGGACAAGAAGACCGTGCAGATGCCCCACTCCCGGGTGCGTGAGGACATCGCCCGCGTGCTCCGCGACGAAGGCTTCATCGAGGACTACAGGGCCGGCGGCGAGCCGCCGCACAAGGTGCTGAAGATCTACCTGAAGTACGGGCCGCTCGGCGAGCGGCTCATCCGCCGGCTCGAACGGGTCTCCCGGCCGGGCCGCCGCGTCTACAGCGGCGTGGGCGAGCTGGGCCACGTGGCCAACGGACTGGGCATCTGGATCGTCTCCACCAACAAGGGCATGCTCAGCGATCGCGAGTGCCGCCGGCACAACGTCGGGGGCGAGGTCGTCTGCTCCGTATTCTGAGCCGGTCCGGACCGCCGCACAGGAAGGAAGAAGCCGAACATGTCCCGCATAGGCGTCCAACCCATACCGGTGCCCGAAGGCGTGGAGGTCGAGCTGGACGGCGCGCACCTGCACGTGAAGGGCCCCCTGGGCGAGCTGGAGCACGAGCTGCCCGACGTGCTGGAGGCCGAGCTGGCCGGCGAGCCGCCCGAGATACGCATCGCGCGCAAGAGCAACGCCCGCCCGGCCCGGGCCATGCACGGCCTGCACCGCAGCCTCATCGCCAACAAGGTCCAGGGCGTCAAGGAGGCGTTCACCAAGCGCCTGGAGATCTACGGCACGGGCTACAGCGCGAACCTGCGCGGCAGCGAGCTGGTGCTCCAGATCGGGTTCTGCCACGAGGTCGCCTTCGAGCTGCCGGAGGGCATCAGCGTCGAGATCGAGCAGAACGCCGCCCAGCAGGAGCGGCCGGCGCGGCTCGTGGTGAAGGGCATAGAGAAGGAGCGCGTGGGCCACTTCGCCGCGCGCGTGCGGGCCGTCCGCCCGCCCGAGCCCTACAAGGGCAAGGGCATCCGCTACGAGGACGAATACGTGCGCCGCAAGGAAGGCAAGGCGTTCACCGGCCTGGAGAGGTAAGGACCCGAGGGGCAGACGCCCCCGAAAGCGAGATCGAGATGGGCCAGAGCAACAAGCGCAAAGACCGGATGAGGAAGCGCCGGCACCGCCGCGTGCGCAAGCGCGTGGAGGGCACGCCCCAGCGACCGCGCCTCTGCGTGTTCCGCAGCAACAAGCACATCTACGCCCAGGTCGTCGACGACTACGGCGGGCAGACGCTGCTGAGCTGCTCGACGCTGAGCCCGGCGCTGCGGGACGCCCCCGAAGGCGGGGGCACCGTGGCCGCCGCCGCCCGGGTGGGCGAGCTGGTCGGCAAGCAGTGCCTGGAGCAGGGAATCCAGGCGGTCGTCTTCGACCGGGGCGGCTACCGCTACCACGGCCGGGTCAAGGCCCTGGCCGAGGCCGTCCGCGCGCAGTTCGACGAGGCGGGCGCAACCGGGTTCTGAGAACGAGACGAGCGCAACACGCGGCCAAGCGGCCGGAGGACACATGTCAAGTAGGCGAGAAGAAGGCGGCCTGCTGGAAGAGGTCATCGGCATCTACTTCCACACGAAGGTCACCAAGGGCGGGCGGAACCTGACCTGCGCCGCCCTGGTGGCCGTGGGCGACGGCAACGGGCGCGTCGGCCTCGGATACGGGAAGGCCAACGGCGTGCCGGCGGCGATCGAGAAGGGCAACCACGACGCCCGCAGCAACATGATCGAGGTCAACAGGGTCGGCGACACGATCGCCCACGAGATCGTCGGCCGCCACGGCGCCGCCCGCGTCCTGCTGAGGCCGGCCAGCGAGGGCACCGGCGTGAAGGCCGGGCGCACCGTCGCCTCCATCATGCGCGTGGCCGGCGTGCACAACGTGCTCAGCAAGATATTCGGCAACAGCAACCCGATCAACGTCGCCAAGGCCACCATGCAGGCGCTGCGCGAGATGAGCAGCGTCGAGGAAGTGCAGCGCCTGCGGGGCGTCAAGGTGGAGCTCTACCATCCGCAGGCCCGCCGGCCCGCCGAGCCCGAGGCGGCCGTCGAGACCGAGGAAGCAGCGGGCTGAGGAGCGGCCCGCCCACAGAGAGGACATTGCCGAACATGGACGTATCCCAGGCCAAGCGCAGCATCAGGCCCCGCCGCAAGAAGCGGCGCATCGGGCGAGGCACCGGCAGCGGCCGCGGAAAGACGTGCGGACGGGGCCACAACGGCGCCCGATCGCGCAGCGGCTGGAGCTCCCGCGGCATGACCGGCGGCACGGTGCCCCTGTGGCGCCGGCTGCCCAAGCGGGGCTTCAGCAACGCGCCTTTCAAGACCGAGTTCAGCGTGGTGAACGTCGGCCAGCTCAACCGGTTCGCCGACGGCGACGTGGTCACCCCCGAGACGCTGCGGGAGACGGGCCTGGTCAAGCAGCCCGCCTCGGGCGGCGTGAAGGTGCTCGGGGACGGCGAGCTGACCAGGTCGCTGGCGGTGCGGGCCGACGCCTTCAGCAAGAGCGCCCGCGCGAAGATCGAAGCCGCCGGCGGCAGCGTCGAGCTCATCGAAGGGCCGCGCCCGCCCGTGCGCAACAAGATGCGAACCGCCGCTGCCGAGCTGCCCGACACGATGGCCTGATCCGGCCGAGGCCCCGAGCGCAGAGGGGACCAGATGAACCTTCTGGAGCAGATGACCAACGTCTGGCGGATCCGCGACCTCCGCCGGAAGATACTCATCACGCTCGGCCTGCTCACCCTCTGCCGCGTGGGGGTCTACGTGCCCCTGCCGGGGGTCAACGTCGAGATCCTCACCGAGTACTTGCGCGCCCAGCGCGGCGCCGCGGCGCAACTGCTGGGCATCGTGAACCTGTTCGCCGGCGGCGCGATGAGCCGGGGCACGATCTTCGCCCTCGGCATCATGCCCTACATCAGCGCCTCGATCATCTTCACGCTGCTGGCGCAGGTGATCCCGAGCCTGGAGGCGCTGCGCAAGGAAGGCGCCTCCGGCCAGAAGAAACTCAACCAGTACACGCGCATCGCCACCGTGTTCATCTGCTTCTTCCAGGGCATGTTCCTGGTGCGGGGTCTCTTCGTGGAGGCGCTGCCCACGGAGGTGCGGCAGAGCTGGTTCGGCATGTCCCGTTTCATGCTCACCAGCGGCTTTCTGCTGATGGCCGGCACCATGTTCCTGATGTGGATCGGCGAGCAGGTCGACGAGCACGGCATAGGCAACGGCATATCGCTGATCATCACCATCAACATCCTGGCCCGGATGCCGGCCGCCGTCACCGAGGTGGCCCAGCAGGTCTCGACGGCCGAGAGCCAGCAGAACGCCATCCTGAAGGTCCTGGTGCTGCTGGGGCTCTTCGTGGCCATCGTGGTCGGCATCATCTATATCACGCGGGGCGAGCGGCGCATCCCCGTGCAGCAGCAGAAGCACGTGCGCGGCCCCAAGGTCTACGGCGGGCAGAAGCACTACCTGCCCCTGCGCGTCAACCAGGCCGGCGTTATGCCGATCATCTTCGCCCAGTCGCTGCTGATGTTCCCCGGCATCATCGCCATGGCCGGGGCGAACGCCCTGGCCGGGAAGCAGGAGAGCATCTGGCGCTCCTTCTTCCTCTGGATGCAGCAGGCCGTGACCGGCGGTGAGCTGACCTTCACCTACGTGCTGCTCTACGGGATGCTCATCTTCTTTTTCTGCTACTTCTGGACGGCCGTCATGTTCAACCCGAAGGAGATGAGCGAGAACTTGCAGAACTACGGCAGCTTCATCCCCGGCATCCGCCCCGGCAAACGGACGGCCGATTACCTGGAAGGCATCATGAACCGCGTGACCATGGCGGGGAGCTTCTTCCTGGTGATCATCGCACTGATGCCGATGATCGTCACCAAAGTGCTCAACGTCAGGGTCGCCGCCAACCTGCTCGGCGGCACCAGCATCCTGATCGTGGTCGGGGTGACCCTGGACGTGGTGCGCCGCATAAACGACCACCTCGAGATGCGCCGCTACAGCGGGTTCGCCGCCGGCGCCGGCGGACGGCGCCGCAGCCGACGGCGCTGAAGCGCCCCGGCCCGCCGCACTTCGCAGAGGAGCCGACATTGAAACTCGTATTCCTGGGGCCGCCCGGCGCGGGCAAGGGCACGCAGGCCCGGAGGCTGGCCGAGCAGTTCGGCCTGCGCCACGCCTCGACGGGCGAGATCTTCCGCCAGGCCGCCGCCGACGGATCGCAGCTCGGCCGCAAGGTCAAGGACTATCTGGACTGCGGCAAGCTGGTGCCCGACGAGCTGACCTCCCGCGTGGTGGAGGAGATGGTCGTCGAGCGGACCGACGGCTTCATCCTCGACGGCTACCCGCGCACGCTCGGGCAGGCGCACGACCTGGAAGGCATGATCGAGCGGCGCGGGCAGCACCTGGACGGCGTGCTGTATTTCGAGCTGGACGACGCGGAGGCCACAAGGCGCCTGACCGGACGGCTCGTCTGCGGCGAATGCGGCAGGAACTACCACCGCGACTTCATGCCCCCCGAACAGGAGGGCGCCTGCGACCAGTGCGGCGGCGCCCTGAAGGTGCGCAGCGACAGCTCGCCCGAGGTCGTCGAGAAGCGCCTGAAGGAATACCACGAGAAGACCGAGCCGCTGGTGGACTTCTACGAGGAGGCCGGCCTGCTGGAGCGGGTGGATGCTTGCGGCTCGCCGCGGGAGGTGGAGCAGGAGGCGCGGGCCGTCATCGAAGAGCTGCGGCCGGACTGAGGCGGCCGGATGATTCACCTGAAGACGCCGACCGAGCTGGCGCGCATGCGGCAGGCGGGCAGGCTGGTGGCGCAGACGCTCGCCCTGCTGGAAGAGATGGCCCGGCCCGGCCTGACCACGGCCGAGCTGGACCGGGCCGCCGAGGCGCACATAGAAGGGCAGGGCGGGACGCCCTCGTTCCGGGGATACCGGGGCTTCCCGGCGAGCATCTGCGCCAGCCTCAACGAGGAGGTCGTGCACGGCATCCCCGGCGGGCGCGCGCTGGAGGAGGGCGACCTGCTGAAGCTCGACGTCGGCGTGATCTGGGAAGGATACCACGGCGACGCGGCGACGACGGTGGCCGTCGGCGAAGTGGACGAGACGGCGCGAGAGCTGATGCGCGTGACCCGGCAGGCCCTGACGGCCGGCATCGCCGCCGTGCGGGCCGGAGCGCGCCTGAGCGAGCTGTCCCGCGCGGTGCAGCAGACGGCGGAGGCGGGCGGCTTCAGCGTGGTGACCGACTACACGGGCCACGGCATCGGGCGGGAGCTGCACGAGGAGCCGAAGGTGCCGAACTTCGTCGGCTCGTGGCTGAGGCGGCGCGACGTGGCGCTGCGCGCGGGCATGACGCTGGCCATCGAGCCGATGGTCAACGTCGGGACCGAGCGCACCGAAGTGCTGGCTAACGGCTGGACCGTGGTGACGCGCGACAGAGAGCTGAGCGCGCACTTCGAGCACACGGTGGCGGTGGAGGACGAAGGTCCTGTCATACTGACGCTGCCATAAAGAGTTTGCAGCGATAGCGGATAGCTGATATAATCCCCGAATCGGGCCGACAATGGCGAAGGAAGAACCGATCAGAGTGCAGGCCAAGGTCAAGGAAGCCCTGCCGAACGCGATGTTCAGGGTGGAGTTGGAGGACGGCCACGAGGTACTGGCCCACGTCTCCGGGCGGATGCGGATGAGCTTCATCCGGATCCTGCCGGGCGACACGGTGACGCTGGAGATGTCGCCTTACGACCTGACCAAGGGCCGCATCGTCTGGCGCGATTGAGGCGCCGCCGGCCTGGCCGGAACTCAGACGAAACAGAGGCTGAGGCCATGAAGGTTCGCGCGTCAGTGAAGAGGATGTGTGAAGACTGCAAGATCATCCGCCGCAAGGGCGTGGTGAGGGTGATCTGCCGCAACCCGAAACACAAGCAGCGGCAGGGCTGAACGTCCCCGCTTAGCCGAGACAATCGAGAGGTGGACCAGAGGATATGCCCCGTGTAGTCGGCGTAGACATACCAGGAGAGGAACGCACCGTCATCTCGTTGACCCGCATCTACGGGATCGGCCGCACCTCGGCGCAGGACATCTGCGAGGTGCTCGACGTCGACCCCGATAAGCGGGCCCACGAGCTGAGCGAGGACGAGCTGAGCCGCATCGCCTCGTACGTGGATAAGAACTTCATCGTCGAAGGCGAGCTGCGGCGCCTGGAGGCGGCCAACATCGCCCGCCTGCGCCAGATCAACTGCTACCGCGGCATCCGCCACCGCCGCGGACTGCCCGTGCGGGGGCAGCGCACGCGCACCAACGCCCGCACGCGCAAGGGCCGCAAGCGGACCGTGGCCGGCAAGAAGGGCGTCAAGGAGCTCGGCCACTAAGGAGCTATTGCACAACCATGTCCGTGGCGAGGCCGAGCGAGAAGTCGCAGGGCAAGGAGGCTGGCGCAGAACGCCCGCAGGCGTGGCCAGAGGCCACGTTGAGGACGTTCTGCGTCAACGACGCGGCCATCCGGCTTCGTAGCCGGCCGCAGTAGGTCAGGGTTCTGCAATGGCTCCTAAGGGTATGGGCACGCCGCACCCGCAGCAGGGCGGCAAGCGCCCCCCCGGCGACGCCGGCGAGCGGGCCGACCTGCTGCAGTGGCTGCTGGCGAACCAGGCGCTGCTGGAGGCGATCGAGCTGGCCGGCCCCGAGGGCCGGCGCGGAGAGCGCCAGTCGAAGAAGCTCGGCGAGGTCGTCGGCTTCTGCCAGCTGATCGTCAAGTGGGTGCGCCAGTTCCTGCCGGAGCGGGAGACGGTCCGGGTCGTCGAGTTCTCCTGCGGCAAGAGCTACCTCGGCATCGTGCTGGCCCTGGCGCTATCAGAGCGCGAGGGTAGAGGGGCCGAGCTGGTCGGCGTGGACGTGAACGCCGACCTCATTGACAAGTGTCGTCGCGTGGCCGACTCGGCGGGCCTGGAGCGGGCCCGGTTCGTGGCGTCGCGCACGCTGGACTTCGCCGCCGAAGAGGCCTTCGACGTGGCGGTGGCGCTGCACGCGTGCGACACCGCCACCGACGAGGCCATCGCCAGGGGCATCCAGATCGGCGCGCCGCTGATCCTGGCCGTCCCCTGCTGTCAGAACCAGATACGCGGCCAGATCAAGCGCGGGCACCCGCTGACGGGCATGACCGACTTCGGGCCGATCCGCTACCGGCTGGCCAACATGCTCACGGACGTGCTGAGGGCGCAGTTTTTGCGCGCCGCCGGTTACCACGTGCAGATGCAGGAGATAGGCTCGCCCCGGCTGACGCCGAAGAACCTGTGCATATGCGCGCGGAAGCTCAGGCACCCGCGTCGCAGGCGACGCGACGAGCAGTACCTGCGCCTGAAGGAGCTGTTCGGCGTGAAGCCGAAGATTGAGGCGTTCTGCCCCGGCGTGGTCGGGCAGGCGCAGGGCGAGACGCACTGAGAGGAAGGCCCGCCGCAGCGCGGGCCGCACATAGAGCAAGGAAAGCAACATGGCCAAGGCAAAAGGCGCCACTCGACGGGTGGGCTCGCGGGCGATCGCCCACGTGCACGCCACGTTCAACAACACGCGCATCACGATCACGGACCTGAAGGGCGACGTGCTCTGCTTCGAGACGGCGGGCACGGTCGGCTTCAAGGGCGCGCGCAAGAGCACGCCCTTCGCCGCGCAGCGGGCCGCCGAGCGGCTGGCCGAGAAGGCGCGGCGCATGGGCGTGCAGGAGCTGGAAGTCAAGGTCAAGGGCCCCGGCGCCGGGCGCGAGTCGGCCATCACGGCCCTGGAAGGGGCGGGGATGTCGATCCACTCGATCGAAGACGTGACGCCGCTTCCGCACGACGGGTGCCGCCCGCCGAAGCGCCGGCGCGTCTGAGGCCGGGCGCTGGCCCGGCAAGCCCAAGGCATAGAAGGCAGCGAATCGCATGGCGAGGCAAACGGGACCGAAATGCAGGCTCTGCCGCCGGGAAGGGGTCAAGCTCTTTCTGAAGGGCGCCAGGTGCCACACGGCCAAGTGCCCCATCGAGGGGCGCAGCAAGCCGCCGGGCATGCACGGCTGGCGCCGTGGGCGCCCCAGCGACTATGCCGTGCGCCTGCGCGAGAAGCAGAAGACCAAGCGCTACTACGGCGTGCTGGAGGCCCAGTTCCGCCGCTACTTCGACCGGGCCCAGGGCACCCGGGGCAACACGGGTGAGAACCTGCTGGCGCTGCTGGAGCGGCGGCTGGACAATGTGCTGACGGTCTGCGGCTTCGCCGTCTCGCGGGCCCAGGCCCGCCAGATGGTCACGCACGGGCACGTGCAGGTCAACGGCGGCACCGTGCGCGCGGCCAACTACCTGGTCGAGGAAGGCGACGTGATCCGCCCGGAGCCGAAGGACCAGACCCTGGACGTGGTGCGGGCCCGCCGGGAAGAGACGGGCCATCAGGCGCCGGGCTGGCTGGAGGTCAACGACGCCGACCTGACCATACGCGTGGTGCGCATGCCGGTGCGGGAAGACGTGACACTGGAGGTCGAGGACGGCCTCGTCGTGGAGGTCTGCTCGCGCTGAGGCCGAGCGGCGAACGAGGCAGGGCCGCGTTGCGGCCGGGCAACCACTGCACGGGGTAATCGGAGAGGGAATAGATGGCAGTCAGAGTGAGATGGCGGGGGCTGGAGTTGCCCGTCCAGGTCCGCGTGGACAGCGAGACGCTGAGCGAGACCTTCGGCGAGTTCGTGGCGGAGCCCTTCGAGCGGGGATTCGGCCACAGCGTGGGCAACAGCCTGCGGCGCGTGCTGCTGTCCTCGATCGAGGGGGCGGCCGTCGTCGCGGTCAAGTTCGATGGCGTCCAGCAGGAGCTGAGCACCATCGACGGCGTGCTGGAGGACGTGCCCGAGATCGTGCTGAACATCAAGGAGCTGCTGCTGCGCCTGCACCCCGACGGGGAGAAGACGCTGCGCCTGGAGGCCGAGGAGGAAGGCCCGGTCACGGCCGGCGACATCGAGCCCGACCCCGACGTGGACATCGTCGATCCGTCTCAGCTCATTGCCACGCTGACGGCGGACACGCACTTCTCCTGCACCATGACCGTGCGCAAAGGCCGGGGCTACCTGCCCTCCGAGGAGCACGAGAACCTGCCCACAGAGATCGGCGTCATCCCCGTCGACAGCCTGTTCTCGCCCGTGCGGCGCGTCAACTATCGCGTGGAGGACACGCGCGTCGGCCGGCGGACCAACTACGACCGGCTCATCATGCAGATCTACACCAGCGGCGTGGTCGAGCCGCAGATGGCCCTGGTCGAAGCCTCCAAGATCCTGCGCAAGCACCTTAACCCGTTCGTGGAGTACCTCGAACTCGGCCGCCAGCTTCCCCAGGAAGAGCCCCACCCCATCCCCGAGGTCAAGCACCTGGGCATGGCCGCGATCCCCGAGTCCAAGCTCTCGATGCCCATCGTCGCGCTCGACCTGAGCACCCGGGCCTGCCACTGCCTGGAGGGCGAGGGCATCCGCACCGTCGGCGAGCTGCTGACCAAGACGGAGGAGGAACTGCTGGAGATGCGCGGCTTCGGCGAGGCCACCCTCCAGGAGGTCAGCGAGAAGCTCGCCGAGCAGGGACTCGAGATCGCCATGCTCGCCCCTCAGCCCGAAGAGGAAGAGGAAGAGGAAGAGGCAGAGGAAGGGCAGTAACCCCCCCCCCCGAGCCCCGCCCCGAGAACTCCAGAGCGCAAGCAGACTACGATGAGGCACCGAAAGAAGGGACGCAAGCTCAACCGGACGGCGAGCCACCGCACGGCCCTGCGGCGCAACCTGGCCGCCGCGCTGCTCAGGCGCGAGCGCGTCATCACCACCCCGGCCAAGGCCAAGGAGGTGCGCCCGTTCGTCGAACGCCTGATCACACTGGCCAGGCGAGCGCTGCCCTACAAGGACACGGGCGACGCCGAAGACCGGCGCAAGTACCTGCACTACTACCGCCTGGCGCTCCGGCGCCTGCAGGACAAGAAGATGGTGCAGAAACTCTTCGGCGAGGGGCCGTGGCGCGAGCAACAGGAGTCCCTGGCCGAACGCTACGCCGACCGGCCCGGCGGCTATACGCGCATCGTCCGCCTCGGCGGCAGCCGCCTCGGCGTGCCCCTCGGCTCGACGGTGAGCGCCATCCCGGAGCTGACCTACGAGATAGGCGGCGTGGAGCGCACCATCCGCCTGACCGGCAACCGGCTCGGCGACAACGCGCCCCAGGTCCTGTTCGAACTCGTCGAGAAGGAGCGCGAGCCGGGCCCCGAGGAGGAGGTCGCCCCGGCCGTCGTGCTCAGTGAGGATGAGCCCGAACCCGAGGAGCCGGCCGAGCAGGAGGCCGACGAAGAACAGGACGAGGGCTGATCGGCCCTGGAGACGTGGAGAGGGCAGGTCGCCCGCCAGGCGCCCCGCCCCTGTTGTGCGTACATCTCCTGATGCGGCTGGCCCGCTAACCGCCGAGCGCCTCGTCGACGGCCTTCTGGTACTCGGCCTTCGGCTGGGCGCCGACCATGCGCTGCACCTCCTTGCCGTCCTTGAACAGCAGGACGGTGGGGATGGCGCTCACGGCGTAGTTCGAGGCGGCGTCGCGGTTCTCGTCCACGTTCAGCTTGCAGGTCTTCAGCTTGCCCGCGTTCTCGTCGGCGAGCTGCTCGATGACGGGGCTGACCATGCGGCAGGGCCCGCACCAGGGCGCCCACAGGTCCACCAGCACGGGCACATCGGCCTGGAGGACTTCAGCCTCGAAGGTCTCGTCGGTTACCTCAATGACCTCGTCTGCCACGTCTAACCCCCTTCCGCTGACGGTGCCTACGCTGCGGTGGGCTTGGGAATGGAATCCAGCAGGCGCTGGACCTTGGCCTTCAGCGTCTTGAGCAGGCGCTTGGCGGCGCGCCGGTCATACTCTCGCTCGGGCGGCATCCAGGACGGCCTCTTCTTCTCGGGCGCATACAGGCTGTCCAGCTTGATGTGTCGGTCCTCGGTCTCGATCCAGGCGATCAACTGCTCGGCGCGCATGCGGGCCTGGCCGTAGTGGTAATCGGCGAGCTTCTGCTTGCCGGCGGCGCCCGCCGAGTCGCCCATGGCCCTGATGTCCCGGATCTCCTGCATCTTCAGCACGGGGTACTCGAAGAGCTCCGGCACCTGCCGGATGGTCTTCTCCACGCCGCGCTGGTACATGTAGCCGGCGAAGACGACCAGCACGAAGGCGATGGTCACGCCGAGGTAGATCCGCCCCGAGAAGAGCTCCGGGTGCGACGCCTTCCCCTTGGCCTGCTTGACGCGCGCCGCGAAGGACTCGCCGCTCTTGAGGTTCGTCCCGCAGTGGCGGCATTCGATGTCCCCGAGCTCGACTTCGCCCCCGCAACTCGGGCACTGCATCTGGACCTTGGCCATCTGGACCCTCCCGGCCGCCGCGACGGCCTGAGCGACCTGCCTATCGAATCCATTGTATACGACGCCGGGGGGCTGTCAACAACGCCGGCCGGCGCCCGATTTGACTTGGCCGGCCGGGCCGGGCTAACCTTGCACCAGAGCGCGTCCCGCCCCTCCCCAACCCGCGCGAGGCCATGGACATCGGCCATCTCCCTCCCCGACAGCGTCAGCGCGTCGAGCGCCTGCGGCGCGAACTGGCCGACTGGATCGGCCCCCGCGCGGAGGCGCCGCGCCTCGTGCGCAGCCCCTACCGCGCCTGCCCCCTCGGCGCGCACGTGGACCATCAGCTCGGGCGGGTCACCGGCGTGGCACTTGACCGCGCGCTGCTGCTGGCGTTCGTGCCGGCGCGGGACCGCCGCGTCGCCGTGCGCAGCCGCCAGTTCCCCGGCACGGTCGAGTTCTCCCTCGATGACGCGCCGCCGGCCCCGGCCGGGGACTGGGGCGACTATGCCCGCGGGGCCGCCCACGCGCTGGGCCGTGGCCATCGGATCGAGCGCGGCCTACGGGCGCTGGTGGACGGCCACGACGACGTGGGCGGGCTCAGCTCCTCGGCGGCCGTCGGCGTCGCTTACCTGCTTGCCCTGGAGTGCGCGAACGGCCTGGACGTCGGCCCGGCCGAGAACGTCGAGCTGGACCGCGTCATCGAGAACGACTACATCGGCCTGAGCAACGGCATCCTCGACCAGTCCGTCATCCTGCGGGCGCAGGCGGGGGAGCTGACCCACGTGGACTGCCTCACCGGCCGGGCGCGGCAGGTCCCTGTTGGGGCGGGGCGCGGCGTCGCCGTGGTCGTGCTGTTCAGCGGCCTTCGCGCGCCGCTCATGACGACCGACTACAACCGGCGCGTCGGCGAATGCCGCGAGGCCGCGCGGCGGCTGCTGGAGGCCGCCGCGATGCCCGTGCCGGCGCCCGCCAACCTGCGGGCCGTGCCGCGCGACGCCTTCGCGGCCCATGGCGAGGGCCTGCCCGGGCCGCTGCGGCGGCGGGCGGCCCATTTCTTCGGGGAGCAGGAGCGCGTGCGCCGCGGCGTGGAGCTCTGGGCGAGGGGCGAGCTGGAAGCCTTCGGCGAACTGGTCACCGAGTCCGGGCGCAGCTCGGTCGAGAACTACGAGTGCGGCAACGATTACCTGCGCTCGGCCTGGCAGGCCCTCTGCGCGGCGCCCGGCGTCCACGGAGCGCGCTTCAGCGGGGCCGGCTTCCGCGGGTGCTGCATCGGCCTGGCCGAGCCCGAGGCGGCGGAGGCGGCCGCCGAGGACGCCCTGGCGCGCTACCGGGCCATGCGTCCGGACGTGGCGGACGCGGCGCGCGCCTACGTCTGCCGCACGGCTGCGGGGGCGGGCCTGCTCAGCGGGGGGGGCGCGGTGTGAAGGCCATCCGATCCCTGGTTGGGCGCCCGGACCTGCGGCGCTTCCCCTGGCTGCTGCTGATCGGCGCGCTGGTGCTGAGCGGCGTCGGCGTCGCCTTCATACGTAGCTCGCACTCGGCCGGCCTGGCGATGAAGCACCTGGCGTTCACCGGCATCGGGCTCGGCGCCTTCGCGCTGATCGGGCTCGTGGACTACCGCCGCCTGGCCGGGCTGGCGCTGCCGCTCTACGTGGCGGGGCTCGCGTCGCTGGTGGCCCTGTTCGCGATGGGCGTGACGCTGAACTATGCGCGCCGCTGGTTCGACCTGGGGCCGGTGCACGTGCAGCCCGCGGAGCCGATCAAGTACGTGCTGGTGCTGGTGCTGGCCGACTACTTCTGCGTGCGGCATCGCGTGGGCCGGCTGCGCGACCTGCTGCCGCCGCTGGTGCTGACATGCGCGCCGATGCTGCTGATCGCGCTCCAGCCGGACCTGGGCACGGCGCTTACGCTGGCGCCGGTCTTCGTGGCGATCGCCTTCCTGGCCGGGGTGCCGCTGAGGAACCTGGCGCTGCTGGCGCTGGCCGGCTGCGTGCTGGTGGCCGGGGCGTGGTTCACCCCCGGCGTGCTGAAGGATTACCAGCGCGACCGCATCCTCGGGCTCGTCCACCCCGGGGGGGACCCGCACTCGCACGCGGCCTACAACGCCGAACAGGCCATGCTCGCCATCCGCGCCGGCGGCCTGGCGGGGCAGGGCTGGGGCCAGGGCGTGCTGACGCGCCTGGGCCGCATACCGGAGCAGTACGCGGACTTCATCTTCCCCGTCATCGCCGAGGAGTGGGGCTTCGCGCGGACGGCTCTGCTGCTCGGCCTCTACGTGGCCATGATGGTCCTTCTCGGCCTGGCGGCGCGGGGCACGCCGGACGGCTTCGGCCGGTTGATCGTGGGCGGGGTGCTGGCGCTCTTCGCCTTCCAGACGTTCCTGCACGTGGCCATCTCGCTGCGGCTGGCGCCGATCACGGGGCTGACGCTGCCGCTGGTAAGCTACGGCGGCTCGTCGCTGGTGAGCACCTACGCCGGCTTCGGGCTGGTGGCCAGCGTGCGGATGCACCGCGAGCGCGACTTCAGCGAGGACGCGGCGGGGCAGTAGGCTGCCCTCCGAGCCGGCCTCCGCCGCCCATCCGCGCCCCCACCCTTGCCCCTGGCTTGCGGGGTGGCGCCGGGGCTCTGCTTGACGGGCTGGCGGGGCGTGGCTACAATCGTCTGTCCGGGTAGAGCCGTGCTGAGCACCCCCGCCGGCAGGGGGAGGGAACCAGTCGCAGGGGTGAAGATGTCGGGCAACGGCTTTGGGGACGACTTCAAGCGCAATTTCCTGACCGGTATCGCCGCTCTGTTTCCGATACTGATCACGTTATTCCTGTTTGCGTGGCTGTATCGGCAGATAGACGCCACCATCGGGGCGCAGGCGAACCTGCTGTGCCGCGAGGTGCTGGCGCGCAACCCGGGCGCGTTCGAGGCGTTCTTCCGCGGCGCACCGCCGGAGGCGGCGCGGACCGAGCGGGACCGCCGGGCCTACGCGCGCATGCACTTCCCGCGCGTCGTCGGCTCCGTGGTCGGGCTGGTCGGGGCGGTGCTGGCCATCTACCTGGCCGGCCGCTTCCTGCGCGGCTACGTGGGGAGGCGCCTGATGCGCCTGGTGGACCGTTTCTTCGAGCGGTTCCCGGTGATCAAGGCGATCTATCCCTACGCGCGGCAGGTGGGCGACTTCGTGTTCGGCCAGTCGGAGCGCCGGCGCTTCAGCCGCGTCGTGGCGGTGCAGTACCCCCGGCAGGGCATCTACTCGATCGGGTTCCTCACCGGCGAGGGCCTCGGTGAAATCGAGCGACAGGCCGGCCGGGAGCTGGTCACCGTGTTCGTGCCGACTTCGCCGACGCCGCTGACGGGCTTCGTCATCGCGGTGCCGCCGGAGGAGGTGGCGGCGCTGGAGATGACGGTGGACGAGGCGTTCCGCTATTGCATCACGGCCGGAATGCTGGCGCGTCCGGCGGCGAGGGCCGGCGAAGCGCACGCGGGCGCTGTCGCCGGCGCCGACCAGGGGCGCCAGGCACCGCCTTGCGAGAAAGAAGGGTGAACGGAAGTGGACGTTGAGATAAGCGGACGGCACATGGACGTGACGGCGCCGATGGAGAAGCACATCCGGGACTGCATCGACAAGCTGCCGGCCTTCGCCGAGAGCGTGCAGTACCTGACCGTCACCCTGGACGTCGACTCGGGCACGCCCGAGGTGGAGATCATGGCCAAGTGCGGCCGCTCCGACCTGTTCGTCCAAGCCGGCGGCCACGACATGTACAGGACCATCGACGAGGCGTTCGCCAAGCTCGGACGGCGCATCAAACGGCATCACGACAAGCTGGTGGAGCACCGCGGCAAGCACATGCCTCCGCCCGGCGGCGCCCAGTGAGAGGCACGCGCGAGGCGCCCGAAACGCTCTGACCACGGGGAACGGAGCAGCTTGATGGCATTGGCCGAATGCGTTCGCGAAGGCGCCGTCTGCCTGGAGCTGGAGGAGCGGGAGCGCGACGACGTTCTGCGCCACCTCCTGGAGAAGCTGGCCGAGGCCGGGGCGGTGCCCCCCGGCCTGACCGAGCAGGCGTTTGAGGCGCTGCGGGCCCGCGAAGCGCTCGGAAGCACGGCCATCGGCAGGGGAGTGGCCGTGCCCCACGCGCGCATGGAGGGGCTGGGCGGCATCGTGCTGGCCTTCGGCTACAGCGCCGAGGGCGTGCCTTTCAACGCTCTGGACGGCCAGCCGGTCCACCAGGTCTTCCTCATCATGGGGCTGCCCGGAGAGGCCGACGAATACATGGACGTGATGCAGCGCATCTCGCGCCTGGTGCAGGACGAGGACTTCCTGCGCTTCGTGCGGCGCGTGCGCAGCACCGAGGAGCTGATCGACCTGCTGGAGGAGATGGATGACTGAGCCGCTCCGGACTTCGGGGAGCGGCGAGAACCGTCCGGCACAGACCGATGGCCGAATCGCCCGAACAAACCGCTGAGGTCACCATCCAGAACGAGATGGGCTTCCACGTGCGGCCCGTCCAGCGGTTCGCCTCGCTGGCGCGGCTGTTCGACTCGGAGGTAGAGGTCAGCATCGGCGAGCGCACCGTGCCGGGCAAGAGCGTCATCAACCTGGTCAGCCTCGGCGGCCGCTACGGCGACACGCTGCGCATCGTTGTGCGCGGGCCGGACGCCGCCCAGTGCGCCGGGGTGCTGCAGTACCTGGCCGAGAACCGATTCTTCGTGGAAGACCGCGTGGAGGTGAAGAGCCGCCCGAACCGGCACCTGGAGCGCCTGGCCCGCCTCGCCTCCCTGTTCCGCAGCGAGATCAAGGTCACCGTGGACGGCCGCACGGTGGACGCCAAGGACGTGGATGCGCTGCTGGAGCTCGGCCTCTCGCCGACCGATTCCCCGCAGTTCTGCGTCAGCGGCGAAGACGCCGAGCAGGCCCGCGCGCTGCTGGACAACCTGGCCGCCTCCTGCTTCTACGTGGAGGACCAGATGGCCCGCCGCCCCCGCACCAAGGCGAAGTGAGCATGGAGACCCTCAGGGGCATACCGGTCAGTCCCGGCATCGCCATCGGGGAGGTCTTCCTGCTCGAAGCGGAGGGGGTGCGCATCCCCGAGCACTTCATCGCCGAGAGCCAGGTCGAGCCGGAGGTCGAGCGGCTGCGCAAGGCCATGGACGAGGCGCTGGAGGAGCTGGAGCGCCTGGCCGAGGAGGTCTCCGAGCGGGCCGGCAGCACCATCGCCGAGATATTCAGCGCCCACGCCGGCTGGCTGCGCGACGAGTACTTCCGCCACGAGTTCATCGAGCGCATCACCGAGAAGCACTACACGGCGGAGTTCGCCGTCTCGCGCTCGATGCGCCAGTGGCGCACCGTCTTCAACGAGGACCCCTTCCTGGCCACCAAGGTGCCGGACCTGGACGACCTGGAGCGCCGCCTGCTGCGCAAGCTGCTCGGCGCCAAGCGCGAGGAGCTCGGCACGCTGAAGAGCCGCGTCGTGCTGGTGGCCCACGACCTGAGCCCGAGCCAGACCGCCTCGCTCGACCCCGAGACGGTCCAGGCCATCGCCATCGACGCCGGCGGCCCGACCGGCCACACCGCCATCATCGCCAGCGCCATCGGCATCCCCGCCGTGGTGGGGCTGGGCAGCATCACGGGCGCCGTCAGCGGCGGCGACACGGTGGTGGTGGACGGCCTGCGCGGCCTGGTGACGGTGGAGCCCGACGAGGAGACCCTCCAGGCATACCGGCGGCGCCAGAGCGAGGCGGCGCGCGTGGAGATGACGCTGCTGGAAGAGTTCCGCGACCGCCCGGCCCAGAGCCCGGACGGGCGGCGGCTCGGCGTGCTGGCCAACATCGAGTTCCCCCGCGAGGTCGGGCGCGCCATCGAGCACGGCGCCGAGGGGATCGGGCTCTACCGCACCGAGTTCCTCTACATGACCAGCGACGGCACCCCGACCGAGAGCGAGCACCTGGAGGCCTACATGGAGGCCATCCGGCAGCTCGACGGCCGGCCGATCACCATCCGCACCGTCGACCTGGCGGCCGACAAGTTCGGCGGCATCTACGACGTGGCCCTGGAGCGGAACCCCTTCCTGGGCCGCCGCTCGATCCGCTACTGCCTGGACCACCCGGAGGTGCTGCGCCAGCAGTTGCGCGCCGTCCTGCAGGCCAGTGCCCACGGCGAGGTGAAGGTCATGTTCCCGCTGATCTCGAGCCTGGAGGAGGTGCTCAAGCTCCGGGAGATGCTGGAGGAACTGCGGGAGCAGTTCGACCGCGAGGGCGAGGGCTACGATCACGACATGAAGATGGGCATCATGGTCGAGGTGCCCGGCGCCGCCGTCTGCGCCCCCCTGCTGGCCGAGCACGTGGACTTCTTCAGCATCGGCACCAACGACCTGATCCAGTACGCCGTGGCGATCGACCGGGCCAACGAGCACGTGGCCCACATGTACCAGCCGCTCCATCCGGGCGTGCTGCGGCTGATCAAGACGACGATCGACGCCGGCCACGAGGCCGGCATCGAGGTCGGGCTCTGCGGCGAGATGGCCAGCGAGATCATCTACGCCGTGCTGCTGTTCGGGCTCGGGGTGGACCACCTCAGCGTCGCCCCGCCGGTGATCGTGCCCGAGCTGAAGAAGGTCATCTCCACCGTGCGCCACTGCGACGCCGTGGAAATCGCCGAGGCGATCATGGCCTGCTCGGAGGTCGAGAAGGCCATGGACCTGCTGACGGCCCACAACCGGGAGCTGCTGCCGGAGCTGTTCGCCTGAGGGCCCCTCGGCCGGCCTCGCCGGCCCCTCAGTCGGCCGCGCCCTCGGCCCCGGCGCTCTGCTCGCTCCAGCGAATCTTGCGCGCCAGCAGCTTCTCGTAGACGGGCTCCGGCACGTAGGGGCGCACCACCTCCTCCCAGCCCTCGTAGCCGACCAGGCCCTTGACGAAGCTGCTGCTGACCTCGCAGATCTCCCGCGGCGGGATCAGGAAGACGGTGGTGACGCCCGGCTCCAGGTCCTCGTTGACGTTGCGCATGGCGTGCTCGAAGCGGTAGTCCTCCTCGCTGCGCACGCCGCGCAGGACGTAGCCCGCTCCGCGCCCATGGGCGTAGCGCACCAGGAACTGCCCTTCGAAGCTGTCCACCTCCACGTTTTCCATCTCCCGGCAGCAGGCCCGCAGCATCTCGAGCCGCTCCTCCACGGTGAAGGTGTATGACTTCTTGGGGTTGACGCCGACGGCCACCACCAGGTGCTCGAACAGCTCCGCGCCCTTCTCAATCATGTACATGTGGCCGCTGGTCGGCGGGTCGAAGCTGCCCGCGTAGATGCACGTCTTGGCCGTCTGGGGCCCGCCCTGGCGCTTCACCACTCTGCCCTCCTTCACTTGCCAGCCCTCGTGGCGCAGCAGGCGCCGCTTCCAGCCCGGACCGGCGCCGAACCCGCCCAGCCGCCCGCCCGCCGCCACCACCCGGTGGCAGGGGATCACGACCGGCAGGGGATTGCCCCCCACCGCCTGCCCGACGGCCCGGGCGGCGCCCGGCCGGCCGGCCCGCGCCGCCAGCTCGCCGTAGGTGACCACCCGACCGAACGGCACGGCGGCGAGCGCCTCGTAGACCCGCTGCTGGAACGGCGTCGCGCCCGACAGATCCAGCTCCTCAGGCCCCAGGCCGTGATCCTGCCCGGCGAAGCAGCGCCTCAGCGCCTCGGCGAAGCGGCGCATCGTCCGCGACGGCGGGCCGTCCGGGCGCGCCGGCGGGCTGCTCAGCAGCCGCACCTCGCAGAGTCGGCCACCGCGCACCCTCAGTTCGATCGGGCCGCAGGGGCTCTCACAGGCGGCAGTTTCGTCCAGCGGCATGGCCGGGCCTACTCCACGCGGACCACATTGTAGCCCCGGGGGGGTTCGTAGACAAAGCGCCCCTCGTCCAGCGCGGCGTTCGTGCGGACGCTGCTCAGGGCGTAGCTGTGCACGATCTCGCCGTCGCTCTCGTGGAGCACGATCCTTCGGGGCAGCCAGAGCTCGTCGCCGACCTCCACCTCCACGGCGGCGTAGCGCGCGGGGCGGTCGGGGCGGGCCCGGGGGATGAGCTTCAGGCGGTAGAGCGTCTCGCCGTCCTCCTGCTCCGGCGGCTCGACGTCGGTCAGCTCGATCTCGTAGTCCTGGAGTAGCTCCTCGGCGCCGGTCCCGTAGCCGAACTGGAGGAACGCCGCCTCGCTGGCGGCGCCTTCCTGCTCGCCGGCCGCCTGGTAGACCTCGACCTGCTTCTCGTCGTGGCTCACCACCCACCACGTCCGCCCGTCGCTGTAGACGTCCTCGTTGCGGGGCCGGCCCAGCTCGATGGCGATGGAGGCGGGCTTGCGGAAGGCGAGCTTGCCGCGCGCCTTCGCGCGTTCCTCCAGCAGGGGGATGGCGCGCTCGTAAGTCACCCGTGCGGTGAGGGACTCGACCTCGGCGCCGGCCTCGTCCATCTTGCACAGCACCCTCTGCACGTCGGTCGGCAGGTCGGCCAGGCGATGGCGAGGGCGCGCCGTTTCGGGCGCGGCCTCTAAGGGCGGCGCGTCCCCTTCGTCGGCGCGCAGCGCCGGCGCGCAGGCCATCAGCAGCAGCCCGGCCGCCAGCGCCGCCAGGCTCGCCCTGGGCGTGGCGGTCATCTCACGTGGCCCCTTCCTCGCCGTCGGGGAACAAATCGAGCAGTTCGCTCAGGTCATGCAGCATGATGTCCGGCTCCGGCGGCGGCAGGGCACGCCGGCCCACATTGAGCAGGGCCGTCGCCGCGCCCGCCGCGCGGCCGGCCTGCACGTCGAAGACGTAGTCCCCGACCACCAGCAGCTCGGCCGGCGCCAGGGCCAGCTCGCGCGCGATGCGCAGCACGGGCTCGGCGGCGGGCTTCGGGCGGCCGTCGTCGCGGCTCACGCAGCACTCGAAGCGCAGGCCGAACCGGCGCAGGACCGTGCGCACCGAGCGGGCGGAGTTGCGCGTCAGCAGGGCCGTGCGCAGCCCCCGGCGGCGCAGCTCCTCGACGACCTCGCGCGCGCCCTGCCGCAGGGCGCACTGGTCGGCTGCTCGGGCCTCGTGGGCCTCCAGCACCGCCGCCATGCGGCTGCGCTCGGCCGGCGTCGCGCTCTCCATGTGCTCCAGGATCGGCTCGCCCTCGGGCACGGCGCACTCGCGGCGGATCAGGTCGAAGTCCAGGTTCGACTCCGTCAGCGTGCCGTCCATGTCGAAGACGACGCCGCGCATCCGCCGGGCGAGCGTTCGGGCCTTGCTTTGTCGAGCGTTCGTTCTCACCGGTTCCTGTCCGCAGTTCTGGCGGCCATTATAGGTCGTTTGGCGGCTTCCCGCATCTGGAAAGCGGCGGGCCGAAGCGCTAACATGGCGGCGCTGGTCTCCTTTGACTCCGAGCGATCCCGGCCCGGCAGGCTCATGAGCGAAGCTTCCCCACAGGTCGGCAAGGTGCTGCTGGTGGCCCCCCGCATGGAGCCCCGGGGCACCAGCGAGTACACCGTGAACCTGGCCCGGCGGTTCGCCGCCGAGGGTGTGGAGGTCGCCGTGGCCTGCGCGCCCGGGCCGATGCTCGGGGCGCTCCAGGGCGAGGAGGTGGCCGTCCATACCTTCGTTCACCTCGAAAGCCCGCTGCTGCGCCGGGGCGAGAAGCGGCGTCTGAGGGACCTGGCGGCCGGGTTCGCCCCCGCGCTGATCCACGGCCAGAGCCCGCGGGTGGCCGGCGCGCTGAAGCTGCTCGCGCGGCGCGGGGGCGCTCCGCTGGCCCTCACCGTTCACTGGGCGCCTCGCCGGCCGGCGAAGCTGCGCAAGTTGGCCGCTCGCCTGGCGGGCGTCATCGCTACCAGCCAGAGCGTGCGCGAGGCGCTGGTCAACGACTGCGGCGTGCCACGCGACAGGATTAAGGTCATCCACAACGGCATCGACGTGGAGCGGCTGGCGGAGCGTGACGTGCCGCCCGTCTTCCGCAGCCGCACGCCCGTGGTCGGCTCGGTCGGGCCGATCGAGAAGGAGCGGGGCCACGAGCTGTTCGTGCGGGCGGTGGCCCTGCTGGCGGCGCGGGGCACGAAGGCGCAGTTCGTCGTGGCCGGCGAGGGCCGGGGCGTGCGCTCCCTGCGCAGGCTCGCCCACACGCTCGGGCTGGAGCGCTGCCTGACGCTGGCGACCGATTTCGCCGCCTACGAGGAGATCCTCGGTGCCCTCGACATCGTCGTGCAGAGCTCGCAGGTGGATGTCTCGGGCTTCAGCATGCTGGAGGCGATGGGGCGCGGGCGGACCGTGGTGGCGTTCAACACCGGCACGGCTTGCGAGATCATCGAAGACCAGCGCACAGGCCTGCTGGTGGCCAAGGGCGACGAGGAGGCCCTGGCCGACGCGATCCAGCGGCTGATCGACGACACCGACCTGGCGCGTCAGATGGGCGAGAACGCCCGCCGCAGCGTGGCCGAGAAGTTCGACGTGCGGGCGGTGGCGCGCGAGACGCTCGCCTACTACGCCCGCCTCATCGGCGAGTGACCCGCCCCGCAGGAGCGCCCATGAACGACGACGGCGAGAGCAGCGGGCCCGACGCGGCCGACCAGATCGAGGCGACCCCCTACGAGCTGGAGATCAGCGGCCGCCACGCGGGCCGCCGGCTCGACGCCTACCTGGCGGCCCGGTTCCCCGACTACTCCCGCACGTTCATCCAGACCCTCATCAAGGAGGGTCGCATCACCGTCAACGGGCAGACGGTGCGGCCCGCCTATTCGCCCGCGCGCGGCGACCGCGTGGTGGCCATCCTGCCGACCCGTCGCCGGGAGGAGGTGCCGCCCGAGGACATACCGCTCGACATCGTCTACGAGGACCGCTGGCTGGTGGTGGTCAACAAGCCGCCGGACCTGGTCGTCCATCCCTCCAGGGGGCACCAGACGGGCACGCTGGCGGGCGCGCTGGTGCATCGGTTCCAGCAGCTCAGCGGCGCGGGGGGGCCGCTGCGGCCGGGGATCGTGCACCGGCTGGATCGGGACACCAGCGGCGTGATCCTGATCATCAAGGACGATGCGGTGCACGAGCAGATCGCCCGGCAGTTCGAGGAGCGCGACGTGGCCAAGGAGTACGTGGCCGTCTGCGAGGGGCGCATCGCGCTGGACAGCGACCTGATCGACGCGCCGATCGGCCCGGCCCGGCGCGACCGCCTGCGCATGGCCGTGCGCCAGTCGGCCGGCAAGCCGGCCCGCACCGTCTACGAGGTGGCGCAGCGGCTGGGGCGGTTCAGCGTGGTGCGCTGCTTCCCTCGGTCGGGGCGCACCCACCAGATACGCGTGCACCTGCGCCACATCGGGCATCCCATCGTGGCCGACTCGCTCTACGGCCGGCGCGACGCGATCTACCCATCGGACCTGACAGGCGGGGAGCACCGCCCCGAGGAGGAGCCGCTGCTGGACCGCCAGGCGCTCCACGCCCGGCGCATCACCATCCACCACCCGGCGCTGGATGAGGAGATGACCTTCGAGGCGCCGCTGCCGGACGACATGATGCGGCTGATCGAGGCGTTGCGGCGGGAGGCCCGCTGAGCGGGCCTACATCAGCTTCGAGGCGCGCTCCAGGACCGACTCCTCCACGTAGATCGGCGCGCCCTTCTGCGTGGCCAGCACCAGGGCGTCGCTGGGCCGGCTGTCCAGGTCGATGGTGCGCCCGTCCTGGCGCAGGATGAGCCGGCCGTAGTAGATGCGCTCGCTGGCCTTGTTGACGACGATGCGTTCGATGGTCGCCCCCATGGCGTCCAGGATCGCGCCGACCAGCTCGTGGGTCAGCGGGCGGGGGGGCGGTTCGTTGTTGACGACCCGGTGGAGGGCATAGACCTCCGGCAGGCCGATCACGATCGTCATCTCCCGTTCGCCGTCCTTCTCGCGCAGGACGACCGCCTGCTGATGGCGGGTCTCGCTCATCACAACCCGCGCCAGCTGACACTCTACCAGCGGCATGGCTTCGGCTCCCGACCGAGGCGACGTTGAGAAGCACCGGCAACCTGCATTCTACAGCGCCACCGGTCGGGCGGTCAATCGGCCGGCCGCGCGGTTCGCGGGCCGTCGCATCCGGCGATCGCGCCAGCAGGCGCCGTCAGTTGACGTTCTGGGCTTTGTGGTATAGAACGTTGCCGGTTGTGGCGCCGGGCTCGCCTCGGGCGGGCGGGCCGGCGCGCGATGACGCTGCCCTGCCGGCGGGAGGTGCGATGTACCCGGCACAGAAGCAGGCGTTCGCGCTCGGCGTGCTCGCCGCGCTGCTGTGGAGCCCCCACTACTACGTGCTGGAGCCGCTGCGGGCCGAGGGGGTGCCCGTGCTGGTCATGCAGTTCCACCTGGTCTTCTGGCCGGCGCTGGCGCTGCTGGTGCTGCTGGCGGTGACGGGCGGGGCCGAGTCCCTCTCGGTCTTCAAGCGCCGCGAGACGCACTTCCTCCTGCTGGCGGCCACCGGGGGCTACGGCTTCTACGTGCTGAGGGCGCTCGCGCTCGGCGCCGGGCCGTCGCACGCGCACCTGCTGTTCTATTCGGCGCCGCTGCTGATGGGGCTGTTCAGCCTGCTCACGCGCGAGAGCGCTGACCAGCGGGTCGCCCTCGGGCTGCTGCTCGGCTTCGTCGGGTGCATCATGATCGCCGAGGGCCAGTCGACGGCGGGGGCCGCCGCGGGGACGGAGTCGTGGGCGGGCAACCTGCTGGCCGTCGGCGCCGCCGGCTGCTGGGCGCTCTTCGCGCTGCTGGCCCGGCCCGTCGTGCGGGAGGAGCGGGCGCTGCCGACCGCGGCGCTGGTGCTCGGCATCGGGGCAGCCTGCCTGCTGGTCACGTGCCTGAGCACGGGGGAGAACGTGTTCGGCGTGAGCGTGCGGCAGTTGGGCACGCTGGCGCTCTGGGGGCTGGTGAGCGTGGGGCTGATGACGACGGCGTGGCTGAAGTTCCTTGCCTCCGTGCCGGCCGCCCTCGCCGCGCCGTTCTGGTACCTCGGGCTCGGCTTCGGCGTGCTATGGGCGAGGCGCGCGGGGTGGACCGTCTCCCCGTGGCTGGCGGCTCCCGGGGCGGCGCTCCTGCTGGTGGCCCTCTACAGCGCGGCGGCCGGCCGACGCAGCCGCGGTCTGACCATCGGCGACATCATACGGGGGTAGCTGCGAGCCCTGCGCGCGTACCTCGTCTGCCTCATGCCCTTGCATCTGCGGGCTCCTCGCAGTAGACTCGGCTCCGTCATCATCTGGCTAATCGAGTTCCAGGGAGGGTTCGTATGCCGGCCACCGTGACGTGCTCAAACCCCCAGTGCCGGGCGGCGATTCCGGCCGAGGGCAAGGAGGTCGGGGATTCGGTCACCTGCCCCAAGTGCGGGGCGGTGAATCGGGTCCTTGCCGACTTCGGCACCGAGTTCGACATCTCCACCATCGAGACTCCGGACGACGCCAAGCCGCGCGTCCACCATCCGGCCCGGCTGAAGTGCACCGCCTGCGGGGCCATCCTCGGGGTGCGCGACGCCGTCTGCCCGAGCTGCGGCGGCGACGTGCGCACCGGCATGACGCACCTTCGCATCAGCGCCGACCAGAAGGCCCAGAAGGGGCTGGGGCGCGGGCGCCGGCCCGCTGTCAAGTCGCGCGGCGTCGTGCCCCCGGGCGCCCTGCCGCAGAAGCGCCGCTCGAGCGCCGTGGTGCTGCTCGGCGTGCTGCTGGTGCTGGTGCTGGCGGCGGCGGGCGCGGTCGTCTACCTGGTGCTGGGCAGCGGCGGATGAGCCGCCGCGCGGTCAGGATGGGCCGATCAGCGACCTGAGCCGGTCCAGGTTCCGTCGGTCCACCTCCAGCGACTCCCACGGCGTCTCCAGGATCAGCGGCAGCATGTCGAGCGCGGGGTGTGTCAGCAGGTTCCGCAGGCCGCCTTCGCCGATGGCGCCCTCGCCGATGTGCTCGTGGCGGTCGCGCATGCTGCCGCAGGCGTCGCGCGAATCGTTGACGTGCAGCAGCCGCAGGGCGTCGAGCCCGACGTTCTCCTCGGCATCGCGCACCAGCCGGTCCACCTCGGCCGGCCGCGGCAGGTCGTAGCCCGCCGCGAAGAGGTGGCAGGAGTCGACGGCGAGGCCGACCCGGGCCTCCGGCGCCGATTCGGCCAGCCCCGCCAGGACCCGGCCCAGCGCCCCCATGCCCCGGCCGGGCCCGTGCGCGGATGCCGTGCTCTCCAGCAGGACCATCGGCGCCTCGCCGGCCTGCTTCAGCGCTTTGCCGATGGACTGCACGGCGCGCTCGATGCCCCAGTCGGTGGGCTGGCCCTTGTGGCTGCCCGGGTGGAGCACGTAGTAGTCAGCGCCGATCGCGGCCGAGAGCTCCAGCTCCGCCGCCATCCGCGAGATGCTCCGGCGCAGCACCCCCCGGCCCGTGGCGCAGGGGTTGATCAGGTAGCAGGCGTGCACGGCGAGGGGATCGAGGCCGGCCTCGCGGCGGGCGCGGCGGAACTCCTCCAGCTCGGCCTCCGAGCGCTTCTGGAGGCGCCAGGCGCGCGGGTTGCCGCAGAAGACCTGGAAGCACGCGCAGTCGCGCTCGACGGCCCTGCCGACCGCCCCGGGCAGGCCCCCCTCGATCGAGACGTGGAAGCCCATCGGACGGGGCCGGGAGGGGTTCATTCGTACTGAAGCAGCTCGGGCATGCGGTCCAGGTAGGTGCGGCTGCCGCTCAGGACCTGGTCGCGCCGCAGGCGCACGCCGGGCAGCACCTCGTTGACGTAGCTCTCGGCGAGCGCTTCCTTGTGCGGCGAGCGCGTGGCCGGGCCGAGCAGCAGGTAACCGTTGTAGATCGTGGTGGCGCTCTCGACGAGCCGGCCGGTGTGGAGGGCGCGGAAGTCGGCGTCCTGCTCGTTGGCGAACTCGACCGCCTCCCGCAGCCAGCCGCGCGCCCCCCGGAGCGCCTCCAGCATCTGGGCCGGCGCACCGGCCTCGGCCGTCTGCTGATGGAGTTGCTCGAAGCGCTGCTCGAAGGTCCCCCTGAGCACGTAGCCGACGGCGGCGTTGTGCTGGATCTGCGTGGTGCCCTCGTAGATGGTGGTGATGCGGGCGTCGCGGTAGAGGCGCTCCACCTCGTAGTCGCGCATGTAGCCGCTGCCGGCGAGCACCTGGAGGGCGTCGTAGGCGACCTGGTTGCACATCTCGGTGGCGTAGTACTTGGTCACGGGTGTGAGCGCGCGGGCCAGCGTGGCCCACCAGCGCTCCTGCGCGGCCAGCTCTTCGCCGCCGGGCATCTGCTCCAGATCGCCGCTCGCCTTGAGCCGCTCGATGGCCTCCGAGATGTCCACGGCGATCGCGGTCTCGTAGTTGAGCAGCCGCGAGGTCTCCACCTTCATGTGCATGTCGCCGAGCATCTGGCGCACCGCGGGGAACTGGCGGATGGGGCGGCCGAACTGCTCGCGCGCGGCGGCGTACTGGAGCGCCTCCTCCAGGGCGGCCTGGGCGATGCCGACCCCCTGGCTGGCGATGCCGAGCCGCGCCCCGTTCATCAGCGACATCACGTAGGTGGAGAGGCCGCGCTTGCGGCTGCCGATCAGGCGCGCCGGGGCGCCCGTGAACTGGATCTCGCAGGTCGGCGAGCCGTGGATGCCGAGCTTCTCCTCGATGCGGCGGATGCGCACGCCCTCGCCGGCCTCGCAGACGAACAGCGAGAGGCCCCGCGCCCCCTCCACCTTCGGCTCGCTGCGCGCCAGCACCAGCAGCACGTCCGCACAGCCGTTGGTGATGAAGCGTTTGACTCCGCTGAGGCGCCACAGGCCGGCCTCCTCGTCGTAGTCGGCGCGCAGTTGCACGTTGGTCAGGTCGCTGCCGGCGTCGGGCTCGGTCAGCACCATGGCGCCGGTCACCTCGCCGCTGCTGAAGGCGGGCAGGTACTCGGCCTTGATCTCGTCGTCGGCGAACTTGTTGAGCGTCTCGGCGATGTCCTGAAGTCCGAACAGGTTCATCAGGCTCGCGTCGGCCTGGCTGATCAGCTCCACGGCGATGGTGTAGATCAGCACCGGCATGTTCAGCCCGCCGTAACGGCGGGGCAGGGTGAAGCCCATCAGGTCCGCCAGCCGTAGCTGCTCCAGGGCCTCGCGGGTGCCCTCGGCGTAGGTGACGACGCCGTGCTCGAAGTGCGCCCCTTCCTGGTCCACGTCGGCCGCGCGGGGGGCGATGAACTCGCCGGCCAGCTCGCCGAGCACCTCGAGCACGCGCCGGTAGTTGTCCATCGCGTCCTCGTAGTCGGCGGGGGCATAGTCATACTCGCCCGCCTCGGCGTAATCGCGCTCGCGGATGCGGACCAGCTCGCGCAGATCGGCGTGGGCCAGGAAGTCCTGGATGTCTTCGTTTTCGGTGAAGAAGTTGGGCATGGGTGTCCTCAGGCCATCAGGCGATTAGGAACGGCGACGGCGCAGCGAGCGGATCAGTGCCGCCAGGACCTTCGACGTCTCCTCGCATCGGGACTCGAGCGTCTCGTATGTCGCGTTCTCGAAGTAACCGAGCCGGCTCGCCAGCGAGGCCTGGTATTCGAGTTCGCGGAAAGAGCCGAACGCCATGTCGAGGAACCGGAGGTAGTCCGCCTTCGACTCCCTTGCGCAGCCCTCCACGATGTTCGATGCCACCGAGAGCGCCGCGCGGCGCATCTGGGCCGTCAGGCCGAAACGCTCTTCGCGCGGAAAGTCGCGGGTCGCGGCATAGACCTCCAGCGCCAGTGCATCCGCCAATTCAAACGCCCGCAGTTTCTTGTGATCCCGCACGGGATCGCCTCTATTGCCGTTCCTAACCGCCTAACCGCCTAAACCCCTAAACCCCTAAACCCCTAAACCCCTAACTACCTCGCATGTTCTTTGTATGCGTCGATCAGGGCCGGGATCACCTGGTTCAGGTCGCCGACGATGCCGTAGTGAGCTATCTGGAGGATGGGGGCGTGCGGGTCGGTGTTGATGGCGACGATCTTGCCGGCCTCCTGCATGCCGGCCCGGTGCTGCACGGCGCCGCTGATGCCGCAGGCGACGTAGAGCTTCGGGCGCACCGTGGTGCCGGTCTGGCCGACCTGGTGGGCCTTCTCGATCATGCCCGCGTCGACGGCCGCGCGCGAGGCGCCGACCTCGCCGCCGAGCGTCTCGGCCAGCTCGCGGATCAGGCGGAAGTTCTCTGCGCTGCCCACGCCGGCCCCGCCGGCAACGATCACGTTGGCCTTCTTCAGGTTCACCGTACGCTCGGCCCGGTGCTCCTCCACCAGGTCGACGCAGAGCAGCGACTGGTCGAGCGCGCCGTTGAACTCGACCACTTCGCCCCGGCGGCCGGGGTCGGGCTCGCCCATGCGCATGACGCCCTCGCGCACGGTGGCCATCTGGGGCCGCGTCTCGGGGCTGACGATGGTGGCGATGATGTTGCCGCCGAACGCCGGGCGTATCTGGTAGAGCAGGGCGGGGTAGTCCTTGCCGGCCACCGCGTCGCGGTGGGGGCCGATCTCCAGGTCCGTGCAGTCGGCCGTCAGCCCCACCTTCAGCATCGAGGCCACGCGCGGGGCGAGGTCCCGACCGGTGGTGGTGGCGCCGAACAGGACGACGGCCGGGCGCCGCGCCGCGATCATCCGCGAGAGCACGTCGGCGTAGGGGAGGGCGGCGTAGTGGGCCAGGGCGCCTTCGTCGGCGACATGCACCTCGTCGCAGCCGTGAGCCACGAGCGTCTCGGCCAGCGGGCGCACCCGGTGGCCGAGCAGGAAGCCGCCGACCCGTCCCCCCAGCTCGCCGGCCAGCTCGCGGGCCTTGTGCAGCAGCTCCAGGCTGACCTCGGCCACGCGGCCGTCGTTGACCTCGGCGAATACGCAGACGTCCTTCGGTTCGTCCATGGCGTTCTGTTCGCGCGTTGCAGGCTCGGGGACGCCGGGCGCGGCGTCAGTCGAAGACGTGCTCTTCCATCAACCCCTCGACGAGGCCGGCCAGGCCCTCGTCGGTGGGTTCGATCCGCTTGTGCTCCTCGCTGACGAGCTGGACGGAGTCGACCTTCTTCACGCGGGTCGGCGAGCCGCCGGCGCCGCACTGCTCGGCGTCGGCGCCCGCGGCGTCCACGTCCCACTGCTCGATCAGCAGGCCCTTCTGGCGGAGCCTGTCCAGCTCGGCGGGGTCGGCGTCTTCGCCGAGTTCCCAGGGCGCCCGCGCCTTCTTGCACTTCATCAGCAGCCGGGCGGCCGGCGGGCGGGGGTCGTTGGCGCTCGCGCTCACCGTCAGCAGCGCGGGCAGGGGGCCGCGCAACACCTCGTAGCCTCCCTCCAGGTCGCGCCGCACCACGAGGCCCTCGGGCGAGATCTCGCGCACCTCGGTCACGTAGGTGAACTGCGGCAGGGCGAGCTTCTCGGCGAGCTGCGGGCCGATCTGGGCGGTGTCGCCGTCGATGGCCTGCCGTCCGCAGAAGACCAGGTCCACCGGGCCGAGCTGCCTCACGGCGCAGCTCAGCGCGTAGGAGGTGGCCAGCGTGTCGGCGCCGGCCAGCCGCCGGTCGGTGAGCAGGACGGCGCGGTCGGCGCCGCGATAGAGGCACTCGCGCAGCACGTCGGCCGCCTTCGGCAGGCCCATGGTCAGGGCGGTGACGGCGCCCCCGTGGGCGTCCTTGATCCGCAGCGCCATCTCGAGGGCGTTCAGATCCTCGGGGTTGAAGATCAGCGGGAGGGCGCCGCGGTTGACGGTGCCGTCCTCCTTCATCGCCTCCCCGGTCAGGTTCTCCGTGTCGGGGACCTGTTTGACGCAGACGATGCTATTGTAAGCCACGTTTATACCTTATGTTAGGACGTACGGGCCGGGGCCGGACCGTGCGGGCTGGCCGGGCCTCGGTCGCTGTCCCCCGGCCCGGAAGGCAGCCCTGGCGACTCCGTTCCAAGGCCCCCGACTATAGCGAAAAGCCCTCCGCCGCTTCAAGTGAAAAGGCAGCCCCGGCGGCCACGGGAACGGCGCGTTGCTCGTTGATCGTTGCTCGTGAGGCCTCGGCATGCGGCCTTGCTCCCAACCCGGCCTCGTTCTGTGCCGTCGGACGTTGCCGTTCACTGCGCACTGTGCCCTGCCGGCCCTGCGCCGTCGCTTGACCGGCCGGGCGCCGTCGCGTAGAGTAGGGCTTCGTCTCGTGCGCATCTTCCCGTCTCGGCCCACCTTCCCGGGCACCGATGTCCACCGATTCCGACAGCCCAGAGCGTCTGGTTGCGCAACTGGACAGTTTCGACGCCGCCGAGCGGCGCCGGGCGCTGGAGCGCCTGGCTGCCGAGCACCGCGGCGAGCCGGCCGAGCGCACGCGCCGCGAGGTGAACCTGCACTGCCACACCTTCTTCTCCTACAACGCCTACGGCTACTCGCCGTCGCGCTTCGCCTATGAGGCGGCGCGCTACGGGCTGGAGGTGGCCGGCATCGTGGACTTCGACGTGCTGGACGGGGTGGAGGAGTTCCTGGCGGCCGGGCGTCTGCTGGGGCTGAAGACGATCGCGGGCTTGGAGACCCGCGTCTTCATGCCGGAGCTGGAGGGCAAGGTCACGAACTCGCCCCACGAGCCGGGCGTGACCTACCTGATCGCGACCGGCTTCACCGGCCGGCCCGAGCCCGGCACGTCGGCCGCCGCGACGCTTCAGGCGATGGCCCGGTGCGCCCAGCGGCGCAACCGCGCCATGGCCGAGCGCGTCAACGCCCACCTCGAACCGGTGACCATCGACTACGAGCGCGACGTGCTGCCCCTGACCCCGGCCGGCAACGCGACCGAGCGGCACATGCTGGTGGCCTACGAGCGGCGGGCGGAGGAGGTCCATCCCGGCGAGGGCGAACGGGCGCAGTTCTGGAGCGAGAAGCTCGCCGAGCCGCTGGAGAGCGTGCGGGACCTGCTCGGGGACTCGGTCGCCCTGCGGCGGCTGATGCGCTATCGGCTGATGAAACACGGTGGCGTCGGCTACGCCCCGCCCCGCGAGGGCAGCTTCCCGATGTTCGACGACGTGGTGCGCATGAGCCTCGACTGCGGCGCGCTGCCCAGCGGCGGCTGGCTGGACGGCACCCACGACGGCGAGGAGGACCCCGAGGCGCTCTTGCGGCTCTGGCTGGGCAAGGGCGTGCCGCTGGTGACCATCGTGCCCGAGCGCAACTGGAACCTAAAGGACCCGCAGGAGCGGGCCGTCAAGGTGGCCAACCTGCACGAGGCGGTCCGCACGGCCCGTGCGCTGCGCATGCCGATCCTGGTCGGCACGGAGATGAACGCCGAGGGTCAGAAGTTTGTGGACACCTTCGATGCGCCGGCGCTGGAGCCCCACCGGGAGGCGTTCCTGGCCGGGGCGCACTTCGCCTGGGGCCACACGCTGTTGAGGGTGACGGCGGGCGTGGGCGCCGTGGGCGAATGGTCGCGGGCGCATTTCGGGCAGGACGTGGAGGCGCGCAACGCGTTTTTCCGCCGGGTCGGGGCCGCCCCGCACCCCGACGAGGCGGCCAGCAAGGAGCTGACGGCGATGGGCCGTAAGGCAAGTCCTGACAAAGTCTTAGACGTAGTGGAGGGCTGAGCCGGGCGCGCGTTTCCGCGCGGCGGGCCAAAGCATTGAACCTTTCGGGCGCGACCTGCACTAAGGGGCCGAGCCGCGGCGTTTTGCAGCTCGCGCGGCGGACCGGCCGGGCGTCGGCCCGGACCCCGGGCTACCCCAGAGAGGACGAGCGGTGCTTTTGAGCTTCTGGGCGCTGACCAAGAACTCGTTCACCGAGATCATACGCCAGCCGGTCTACGGGATCCTTGTGCTGGTGGGCATGGTCCTTATCGGGTTCTCGCCGGCCATCACCATGTTCAGCATGGCGCAGGACGAGAGCCTGATGGTGGACATGGCGCTGGCCACCATCTTCCTGCTGGGCCTGGTGATGGCGGTGCTCAGCGCCACGCACGTGATCAGCCGCGAGATCGAGCACCAGACCGTCGGCGCGATCATCAGCAAGCCGGTGGGGCGCGGCCTGTTCGTGCTGAGCAAGTTCGCGGCGGTGAGCCTGGCGATGGCCATGGCCTGGTACTTGATGACCGTGGTGACGCTGATCACGCTGCGCATCGGCGTGCCGACCACCGCCACGTGGAAGCCCGACCTGCCCGCCTTCATCGCGCTGCTCGGCCCCCTGGTTCTCGCCTTCGGGTTTGCGCTCTATGCCAACTACTTCTACCAGTGGAACTTCACCTCCACGGCCCTGATGATCGGGCTGTCGCTCTACACGGTGGGGATGCTGTTGCTGCTCGTGGTGGAGCCGGGCTGGGGGTTCGCGCTGGTACCGAGGGTCTTCATAGCCCGGCACGCGCGGCAGGTCTTTGAGGCCTCGGCGCTGGTGTTCCTCGGCGTCTGGGTGCTCAGCTCGATAGCGGTGGCCGCCTCGACACGGCTCAACGTGGTGATGAACGTCATCCTCTGCCTCACGGTCTTCTTCGTGGGCATGATCTCGCAGTACCTGTTTGGGCGGTTCGCCGACGGTTCGATCCCCGCGTGGCTGGCCTTGCGGGTGATCCCGAGCCTGCACGTGTTCTGGGTCGGCGATCAGCTCATGGCGGAGCTGCCCTACATCCCGCCGCCCTACATCGCCGTCAGCGCCGCCTACGCCGTGGGCTTCTGCGCGGCCATGGTCGCGGTGGCGGCGTTCCTGTTCGAGCGTCGGGAAGTGATCTGAAGCCGCCGTTCGTCCCGAAAGAGGAGACAACCCAAGGATGGCCAGCCCGAAGAGACTGGAGCTGACGGCGCTGCTGGGCCTGGCCCTGCAGGCGGCGTTCCTGCTGGCGTGCCTGGCGCTGGCCGGCTACAGCGGGAGCCGGGCCGCGCGGGCCGAAGTATGGCACATGGCGCCGGGGCTGCTGATCTGGTTCCTGGTGCTGGTGCACGGGCGCCAGAGGCGCCTGGCCCGCCAGGAGCGCGAAGAGCGCGAGCGCCTGAAAGAGACGCGCCTGAGCGAGGAGATCTTCGAGGAGACCGAGCTGGACATCACGCGCGCCAGCACGGGCCTGCTGATCTTCGAGCGCTACTTCGTGCCGTTCTTCAGCGTCCTGTTCAGCGGCATGCTGGTTTTCTTCGCCTACCGCCTCTTCACCAGCATCCTGGGCGAGACCTGGACGCTGAAGCGGGACACGGCCAGCGCCGTCGGCATCGGGATGGTCTTCATCGCCTTCTTCGGGTTCCTGATCGGCAAGTACGCCGCCGGGCTGGCCCAGAACCGGGGCTACCGGCTGCTGCGGGCCGGCGCCAGCTACATCCTGGGCAACGTGCTGAGCGCCCTGCTGATCGCCGTGGCCATGGCCATGCACTACTTCGGCGTGACGTGGGGCGAGACGGTGGTCGCCCACGTCATCCCCGTCCTGATGGCCCTGGTCGGGGTGGAAGTGCTGCTGAACTTGATCCTGGACATCTACCGCCCGCGCGTGGAGGGCCAGGAGGTGCGCCCGCCCTACGACAGCCGCCTGCTCGGCCTCTTCGCCGAGCCCCAGGGCGTGCTGCGCACCGTGGCCGCCACGCTGGACTACCAGTTCGGCTTCCAGGTCTCTGAGACCTGGTTCTACCGGTTCATGGAGCGGGCCATCCTGCCGCTGCTGCTGGTCTGGCTGGCCAGCCTCTGGCTGCTGACCACGCTGGTGGTGGTGGAGCCGGACGAGATCGTCTTCATCGAGACGTTCGGAGTGCCCCGCGTCACCACCGAGGACGCGGCCAGGGGGCTGAAGGCGACCGTCTACGGCGCGGGCTTCTACCTGAAGGCGCCCTGGCCGATCAGTGTGGCCCGCCACGTGCCCGCCTACCAGGTGCACGGGATGGCGGTGGGCAAGATCCTGGAGCCGATGTCCACGATCCCGCTGATCCGGGTCATGAAGGACCCGGACATCATCCTCTGGCGCGAGCTGCACATACCGCCCACGGAAGGGTTCGAGGCGAGCTTCCTGGTGCCGAGCACCGCGGACCTGAGCGCAGATCCGCTCGGCGAGGGCGCCACGGCCGAGGGCCAAGCCGCCCGGCGCGCGCCGAGGGTGAACCTGGCCCGCCTCGAAGCCGTCGTCTACTGGCGCGTCAAGCAGGACGGCCAGGGCCGCATCGACGAAGACGCCGCCTTCAAATACCAGTACCACCACGCCGACGTGCCCCGGCACCTGGAGAAGCTGGCCTACCGCGAGCTGTGCCACGTGGCGGCGAGCCAGGACTTCCTGAAGTGGATAGCCGAAGAGCGGCGCGAGACGGCCGAACGGTTGACCAGAGAGCTGAAACGCAGCGTTGCCGAAGCGGACCTGGGAGTGGAGGTGCTGGAGTGCTCGATACCGGCCATCCACCCGCCGGCGGAGGTGGCCCGGCCCTACGAGGCGGTGGTCACCGCGCTGGAGATGCGCGAGACGCTCATCCATGAGGGCGAGCAGAACAAGGTGCGCATCGTCCAGGAGGCCCTTGCCCGCAAGGAGGAGCTGCTGGCCATGGCGTCCGGCTACGCCTATACGCTGACCAACACCGCGCAGGCCGAGACGGAGCTGTTCCTTGCCCAGCTCGATGCGCAGCGCAAGGCGCCGCTGGTCTACGCCTACCGCACCTACTTCGACACGCTTGAGGAGGCGCTGGAGAACCAGCGGCTCTTCGTCGTGCCCGTCAGCGCCAGCGAGGTGCAGATCATCGACCTGGAAGAGAAACTGAAGACCCAACTGCTGGAAGGCCTTGAGGTCCTGGAGGAATAGTCCCATGAAAGAGAGACGAAGGCTCAGCGTCGCCCTGGTCGTGCTGGTCCTGGCGGCCCTGCTCTGCTACCAGGTCGTCTACAGCGTGCGCATCGACCAGGTGGCGGCGCACTACCGGTTCGGGAAGGTCAAGAAGGTGATCCGGCCGGACCTGGACCAGGTGGCCACCGGGGCCGAAGCGATCGAGAAGATCCACCCTTCCGGCGTGCCGCTGGTGCAGCGGGCCGGCTGGAAGTTCAAGGTGCCCATCATTGACCGCATCCGGCGTTTCGATCAGCGCATCCAGCACGTGGACGGGCCGCTGACCCAGCTTCAACTGCCCGACGAGAACCAGATTGTCCCGCGCGTCTACGCCACCTGGCGCATCAGCGACCCCGTTGCGTTCGAGAAGACCCTCATGGGCGACGTCCGCACCGCCAGGGAGACGTTGAAGGAGATCATCGGCGGGCGCACCCCCGAGGTGTTCGGCCGGCACAGCCTGGAGGAGATCGTCAACACCGACGAGTCGCAGTTGAGGTTCGCCGAGATCGAGCGGGAGCTCTACGAGGAGGTCAAGGCGGGCGTTGAGAGCGCCGAGAAATCCTACGGGATCGAGATCTGCTCGCTGGGCATCACGTGGGTGGCGCTGCCTGAGGACGCCACCAGGGCCGTCTTCGGCCGCATGGAGCAGGAGCGGCGCACCGAGGCCGAGAAACTGACCGAAGAAGGCAAGCGCATCAGGCGCACGACCATCGCTGCCGCCCAGGAGCAGCGCGACAAGATACTGGCCGAGGCCGAGGCCGAGGCGAAGCGCATCCGCGCCGTCGGCGAGGCCGAGGCCGCCAGCTACTACGACACGTTCGCCCGGGACCAGGAGCTGGCCATCTTCCTGCGCCGGCTCGAGGCCTTCCGCATGATGGCCCAGAACGCCTACAACAGGGACAAGCCGATCACCTTCGTGCTCAGCACCGAGACCGAGCCGTTCGGCATCCTGAAGCGGGGGCCGCTGGACAGGGGCCTGGACCTGGAGATGCCCGAGACGCCGCAGCCTCCCCAGCAGGCAGCGGCGGAGGGCGAAGTGAGCGCCGACGCCGCGGGGGACCAGTGATGGGCGAGAGCGACTACGAGCGCGAGGAAGGGCAGGACGAGGCGAAGCAGCCCGAGGGGCTCGAACCCCTCCTCCCCGAGGAAGCCCCCGAGCCCGAGCCCGACCAGCAAGAGGCCGAGCTCGGCGAGGCCGGCACGCAGGCGCTGGCCAACGCGCTGCGCGCCAGCTTCACCGTGCTGAAGGTGGCCATGATCGCCCTGGTCATCTTCTACCTGGCCAGCGGCGTCTTCTACGTGAGGCCCCAGGAGGTCAGGTTCAAGCTGCGCTTCGGCAACATCGTGGACAGCTGGGGCGAGAAGCTGCTCAAGCCCGGCACCATCCACATCAAGTGGCCGTGGGAGGATTACGAGATCGTCTCCACCTCCGAGGCGATCGTGGAGCTCGGCAACGTCTACTGGACGGCCTGGCCGCAGGCCGGCATGCAGCAGAAGCAGAGCCTCGACGTGCGCAGCGACGGCTACCTGCTGACCGGCGACGCCAACATCGTGCACATGCGCGTCAGGGCCCGCTGCCGGCCGCGGGGGGACGCCGAAGGCGCCATGTCCTACAAGTTCGCCGTGGAGAAGCCCGAGCTCATCCTGCAGCGCTGCCTGATGTCGGCCGTCACGAAAGTGGTCAGCTCGATGCCCGTCATGGACGTGCTGAAGCGCGACGCGCTGTTCCCCCGCATCACCGAGGAGCTGCGCGCGCGCGTGGCGGACTTCGAGCACAAGAGCGGCGTGCCGCTCGGCCTGGAGGTCATCGCCGTCGAGGCCGCCGAGACCCGGCGCGTCAAGAACCCCACCGAGCCCCTGGCCGGCGGCGTCAGCCAGGCCTTCCTGGAGGCGCAGAACGCCGGCAGCAGACGCGACCAGTTCATTGAGGAAGGCAAGCTCCAGGCCAACGCGATGATCGAGAGCGCCCAGGCCACGGCCCGCGAACAGGTGGCCCGGACCCGGGGCTACGCCGCTCGCCTTGTGGGCGACGCCGACGCCGACGCCGAAGCGATGCGCCGGCTGCTGCCCACGTATCTGAGCTCGCCCGAGGAGGCCGGAATCCTGCGCGATACCATCTACCAGAGCGCCGTTCAGTGGGCGCTGCGCCACGCCAAGACCGTTTTTGTGCTGCATGACCCGTCGGACGAGACGAGCCGAGAACTGCGACTGTTGCTGGGCGGAACCACGCTACCCAGGCGCCCGACGCTTCGCCATCCGATGGAGCCCTGAGGCGGGAGCGTCGCGGCGAGCCCCCCCGTCGGGGGCCGAGCACGATAAGGAGATCATCCAGTGGCTGAAGCGGCTGCCATCGGGATGCACGAACACGAAGGCGAACATGCGCTCGCGCATGAGCACTTCGGCAGCATCCAGACACGGCTCGTCATCACGTTGATCGGATTCCTGCTGGTGCTGAACGCCTACCTGGCGAAGTACCTGCTGTTCAGGCAGGACCCCATCATCAGCGACATCAGCGGCGCGGCCGGCGCCATCATCCTGGCCGTGCCGATCCTGATCGGGGCGCTCCAGGAGATGGCGAAGGGCCGGATGCACATGTCGGTGCTCGTCGCCATCGCCGTGGTGGCGGCCTTCGCCCTTGGCGACTACCGCGAGGCCGGCATCGTCGCCTTCTTCATGCTGCTGGCCACGCTCATCGAGCAGCAGACCGCGGCCGGGGCGCGCGAATCGGTGGAGAAGCTGATGACGTTGACCCCGCCGACGGCCGAGCTGGCCGGCGGGGAATCGGTGCCCGTCAGCGAGCTGAAACGCGGCGACAGGGTCCGGGTGCGCCCGGGCGACCGCATCCCCTGCGACGGACGGATCGTCAACGGCGAAACGGCCATCAACGAGGCGACGATCACCGGCGAGTCTCTGCCCGTCGACAAGGGCGCCGGCGACGACGTCTTCGCCGGCACCAGCAACGTGACCGGCGCCATCGAGGTGGAGGTCACCCGCGTGGGTGAAGAGACCACCCTGGGCAAGGTCAAGCGCCTGATCCTGCAGGCCGAACAGACCCGCACGCCCATCATGCAACTGATCGACCGCTACGCCGAGTGGTACACGCCGGTGGTGCTGATGATCGCCGCCATCGTCTTCGTCTTCACCAAGGAGCCCCGGCGCGTCATCAGCGTGCTGGTGATCTGCTGCCCCTGCGCCTTCGTGCTCGCCACCCCCACGGCCATGGTGGCCGGGCTCTCGGCGGCGGCCCGGCTGGGCATCCTGATCAAGAAGGTCGCCCACCTGGAAGCCGCCGGCGACATCAGCGCCATGGTCTTCGACAAGACCGGCACGCTGACCACGGGCGCCCTGACGGTGACGCGGATGGCCCCGGTGGAGGCGGTGGAAGCCGCCTCGCTGCTGACGGCCGCCGCCAGCGTCGAGCAACACTCGCGTCACCCCGTGGCCGTGGCCGTGCAGAACGTGGCCGCGCGCGCGCAGATCCCGCTCCAGGACGTGGAGGGCTTCCAGGAGACGCCCGGCCGCGGCGTGACCGGCCTTGTGGGCGGATCGCCCATCGTGGTCGGCCGGGCCACCTTCCTGGAGGAGCATGGCATCGATACCTCCGCCGCCCGCCGGCAGGGCCGCCCCGGCGAGGTGGAAGACATGAGCATGCTCTTTGTGGCCAGGGACGGCGAGTGCCTGGGCTGGATCGGCCTGGAAGACCGCGCCCGCCCCGAGGCCAAGCAGGCCACCGAGGAGCTGCGCCAGCTCGGCGTCAAACGCCTCTCCATGCTCACCGGCGACCGCTGGGGCGTGGCCAAGCGGGTGGCCGGCGAGCTGGGCTGCACCGACGTGCAGGGCGAGTGCCTGCCCGAGCAGAAGCTGCGCATCGTGGAGATGCTCCGCGACGAGGGCAACATGGTGGCCGTGGTCGGCGACGGCGTCAACGACGCCCCCGCCCTGGCCGCCGGCGACCTGGGCATCGCCATGGGCGCCGCCGGCAGCGACGTGGCCATCGACAGCGCCTCGATCGCCCTGATGAGCGACGACCTGGGCCGCCTGCCCTTCCTGGTGCGCCTATCGCGCCGCCTGCGGGTGGTCATCGTGCAGAACGTGCTGGTCGGGGCCGTCTTCGTGGTGGGCGGCCTGCTGCTGGCCAGCCTCGGCTACATCGACCCGATCGTGGCCGCCGTGGCCCACCTGCTCAGTTCCTTCATCGTGATCTTCAACAGCGCGCGGCTGGTGCGCTTCGGCGAGAACCTCTCGCCCTACACGGCGAGCGTCGTGGACAGCTCCCGGCCGGCGCCCGCCGTCGCCTGAGGGACCCCCCGAATCATGCAAGCAGCCGACAACAACGTCGTCCAGGTTATCGAGCTGACGAAGGTCTTCCGGGACTTCTGGGGCCGCCAGAGCGTCAAGGCGCTCGACGGGCTCGACTTCGACGTGCGCAGGGGCGAGGTCTTCGGCCTGCTCGGGCCCAACGGCTCGGGCAAGACCACGTGCGTGCGCATCATCCTGGGGCTGCTGTTCCCCACCAGCGGGGCGGTGCGCCTGTTCGGCAAGAGCCCGCGCAACGTGGAGGTGAAGAAGCGCGTGGGTTACATGCCCGAGGAGTCGCACCTCTACGCCTACCTGAACGCGGAGGAGACGCTCGACTTCTTCGGACGCCTGTTCCGGCTCTCCCCGAAGGAGCGGCGGGCCCGCATCGACGCCCTGATCGACATGGTCGGCCTCCAGCGCGCCCGCAAGCGGCCCATCGGGCAGTACTCCAAGGGCATGGCCCGCCGCATCGGGCTGGCCCAGTGCCTGATCAACGACCCCGACCTGGTGATCCTGGACGAACCGACCACGGGGCTCGACCCGATCGGCACGCGCGAGATCAAGGACCTGATCCTGCAGTTGCGCCAGATGGGCAAGACGGTGCTGTTGTGCAGCCACTTGCTGGCGGACGTGGAGGAGGTCTGCGACCGCATCTGCATCCTCTACGGCGGCCGGCCCCGGGCGAGCGGCTCGGTCGGCGAGCTGCTGGTCTCGAACGACATCACGCAGCTCCGGGCGCCCCGCCTCTCCGAGGAGGCCCTGCAGCAGGTCATCAGCGTGATCCAGCGGGCAGCCGGCGGGCATGCCGCCGTGGAAGTCTCCGCCCCGAGCAGGCCCCTGGAGGACTTCTTCCTCGGCGTGGTCGAGGAGGCCCGGCGCGAGAGATTGCACACCGCAGGCGCCGAGCGGGGCACGGCCGCCGCCGCCTTCCTGGGCGGCAGCGAAGCCGAATCGCGGCAGGTGCTGGACGAGCTGGTCCAGGCCGGCGCGCAGCCCGAGCAGGCGGCCCGTGCGCCCGAGCAGCAGCCCGAGGTGGTGATCCCCGGGCGCAACGTGGAGCTGATCGAGGACCTGGTCCAGCGGGCCACGGCCGAAGAGCCCGAAGAGCCGGCCGCCCCCGGGCGCGAGGCCGCCCCTGCCGCCCCGAGGGCCGAGGTGCGCCACGACGTGCTGGATGAACTCGTTTCCGAGGCGAAGCAGGACGAAGAGGCGGATGAAGACGAAACTGGCTAACCTCTGGCGTGCCTTGGTGCACCACCTGCCCGAGTGCCTGCTGGGGCTGTTCGTGCTGGCGCTGCTGCCCTCGGCGCTGCTGCTGGTGACGGCCCTGCGCGAGCAGGCCGGGGTGCTGCTGGACTCGCCGTCAGCCTACGGGCAGGGGCTGCTGCAGCGGCCCTGGGCCGCCGCCTCCGTGCTGACCTGCGTGGTCGGCACGCTGGTGCTGATCGCGCTGATGTGGCGGAACTGGACCTTCGTGTGGGCCACGGCGCGCAAGATGATCATCGAGGCGCTTCACCGCCGCATCGTGCTGGTGCTGCTGGTCTTCTTCGTGGTGCTGATGCTGCTGCTGCCCTTCGTGCTGAAGACCGAGGGCAGCCTCAGAAGCCAGGTGCAGCTCGTGATGCTCTACTCGCTGGTGCTGGCCCTGGTGCTGCTGTCCATGGTGGCCATCTTCCTCTCGGCGGCGAGCATCTGCTCGGAGGTGGAGCATAAGCATGTCCAGGTGACCGACACCAAGCCGATGCGCCGCTGGCAGTTCCTGCTGGGCAAGTGGTTCGGGGTGGTGGTGCTGTGCACGGCCGTGATGTTCGTGATGACCGGGGCCAGCCTGGTGCTGATCCTCTACCTGGCGCGCCCGCCGGACCTGGCGCGCATGGGCGGGCGCGAAGCGGCGAGGGCCGGGCTCGACTACCAGGCCCTGGTGGACCAGGTGCTGGTGGCGCGGCGAGTCGTGAAGGCCACCGAGCCACCCGGGGTGGACAAGGCCGTGGAGGCGCAGGTCGAACAGGCGAAGGCAGCGGGCCTGTGGCCCGAGTCCACCCGCAAGCAGCGAAACATGCGCGAGCAGATACGCTTCAGCCTGCTCACCCAGATGATGACCGTGCCCCCCGGCGGGCGCTACACGTGGGTCTTCGAGGGGCTGAGGCCGGACGACCAGGGCGTGCTCCAGGTGCACTTCCTTGGCCACGTCAGCACCCCCAAGGGCGACATGGTCGGCCGGTGGCTGGTGCTGAAGGAGGAGAAGACCGTCGACGAGACCGGCAAGGAGCAGAGGAAGTTCCGCGTCGTGGAGACCGTCGTGCCGCCCCCGGCGGGGTGGCGGGCCGGCTCTCGCCCCACGATCACGATCTCCGCAGAGGCGATCGGGCAGGACGGCACGCTCTACCTGACCTACGAGAACTATCATTCCTACGGCGCCGCTATCTTCAGCGGCAAGGAACTGACCGCGGCCCTCCAGCGCGAGGGCAGCTTCATCCCCAACTACTACCGGTCGGTGCTCATCATGCTCTGCCACGTGGCCCTGCTGGCCGCGCTCGGCCTGATGGCCGGCTCGCTGTTCTCGTTCCCTGTCGCCAGCCTGCTCGTGGTGTTCTGTTTCCTGGTCGGTGTCTCCGGTCCGTGGTTCCTCTCGTTCGTGAAGCCGTCCTGGTTCTGGTACGTGGAGATGGGGCCGGTGGAGGAGATCGTCCGCACGGCCTGGTATGACGCGCTGGCGGGCTTTCTGGCCGTCATGCCGCACTTCGGCCAGCACAACCCGCTGGGCAAGCTCACCGAGGGCGTCATGGTCGGGTGGGGCCAGGTCATGAGCGCCGGCGCCGTGATGGTCTACCTGAAGGCTGCGGCGGCGCTGCTGATCGGCATGTACTTCTACAGCCGGCGAGAGCTGGCGCGGGTGATCGTCTGAGGCGGGCCAGGTTCGCGATGACTACCAAGATCAAACGCCAACTGCTCTTCCTGCTGGCCCTGGCCCTGCTTTTCGCCTCCGGCTTCGCGCTGGAGCCGATCCAGAGCATGAGGACCAGGCATAACCTGACGAACGAGCCCGAGAAGGGCCTCACGCCCCAGCTCGCCCTCGCCACGCAGATGCTCGGGTGGGGCCGCGGGCTCATCATCGACGTCATTTGGATCCGCATGGAGTCCCTGAAGCAGGACCAGCGGTTCTTCGAGCTGGTGCAACTGGCCGACTGGGCCTGCAAGCTCGCCCCGCGCTTCCCGCAGGTCTGGGACATCCAGTCGTGGAACCTGGCCTACAACGTGAGCGCCAAGGTGGAGCACCTGCCCGACCGCTGGGCCTGGGTGCGCACCGGCCTGGAGCTGCTGCGCGACCAGGGCATACCCCTCAATCCCTACTCGCCGATGCTCTACGACCGGCTGGCCTGGACCTACTTCCACAAGATAGGCGAGCAGGACGACAACGCGCACTTCTTCTACAAGCAGCGCTTCGGGCTGCTCATGCACAGGGCCATCGGCGGCGAGGGCAGCGAAGAGGCCCTCAAGGCGTTCATCGAGGCGCCGAAGACCCGCGAGGAGCTGCTCAAGGACGAGCTGACGCGCAGGCTCGTGAAGGAGTGTGCGAACCATGGCTTCGACCTGGTTGCGGGCTTCTGGGAGGTCTACGACAGAGCCCCTTCGGTGCCGGCCGCCGTGGTCGAGATCATCCGGCGACCCCATTACGTCGAGGCGATGCGCAAGATACGCACCTACGCGCGGGCCAGGCACCTGGAGAAGGAACTGAAGCTCGACCCCGAGCGCATGCTCGCCCTGCGCGAGAAGTACGGCCCGCTGGACTGGCGCTCCGCCTACGCCCACGCGGTCTACTGGGGGACGATAGGGCTGGAGAAGCTGAAGGAGCTGGAGGCCCGCACCCTCGGCACCTACGAGGGATACGGTGTCGACTACAAGGGGGCCCTCGCCGAGGGCGGAAGCCCCTGGAAGGCAGAGGAAGGGCTCTACGAGTACCAGCGCGTCAACCTCAAGCGGGTCATCTATGCCTCCATGCAAAGCCTCTGTCACCAGGGACGCCTGTTGTTCGACACGAAGGGCCGCCTGCTGCTCGAGGTGGGGGCCGACTACCGCTTCGCCGACGCCACGCTGCCGCTGTTCAAGGAGTTCATCGATGCCCACGGCGGCCGCTACGAGGTCGGCACGCGGGACGCCTATCGCCACTTCCTGCGGCGCGGCGTCTTCGAGTTCGCCCTCGCCGGCGAGGCCGGCGACCAGGCCAGGCTGCGCAAGGCGGTGCAGTACTTCAAACTGCTCAAGGAGGATTTCCCCGAGGAGGTCGGCGACCTGAGCTTCGAGGATTACCTGGTTGAGCGGCACGACCGCTTTTCCATGGACATGACCACGATGGAGGTCAGGCGCTGGGTCACCTCGCAGGTCATGGCCGCCTTCATCGCCCTCGGCTGCGATGCAGAGGACAAGGCGGCCGTGCTCGAACTCGCCGCCATCAAGCGCGCCCGACAGTGGAACGCCGACGCCGAGCGGAACCTGCGCGGCCGCGTGCGCTACGGAGCCATCCGCGAGGCCGTCCTGATAGACCTCCTCAGCGGCCGCGTTGCCCTGCCGCCCGGCGTGCTGGAGAACCTGAAGGCGCGGCTCAACGCGACGGCGGGGGACAGGGGTCTCGTCGCCCGGATACTGGCCAACATCGAGACGGGCGCGACGGCCACGCCCGAGGCCGAGGAAGTCGAAGAGAAATGGCGCATGGAGACGCGCTGAACCGACCGCCGGGCGGCCTGGCCCCAGGCTGCATCCGCGTCAGATCAGCCCCTGCCACTTCCGCAGCACCCACTCCGTGCCGAGCAGCGCCGCAAACACCGCAAACATAGGCCAGGCATCCCACACGTCCTCCCGCCGCCGCGTGGTTAGCTTCAGCGGCTCGCCCCGCTGCTTGAGCCGCGCGAACAGGTCGCCCAGGTCGCGATAGTCGTAGTAGCGGCCGCCGGCCTCCGCCGTGGCCGCCGCGATGCGCCGCAGCAGGCTCAGGTCGGCTATCGGGTCCTCCAGCTCCATGTCCATCATACCCGCGTAGAAGTGGGCACGGTCCCTCCCGAGCATCTCCTCGCCGCGCGTGGCCTCAGCCGTCACCGTGTAGTCGCCGCTCGCCGCGGGCCGGTAGGTGCTCACGTAGGCGCCCTCCTGGCGGGAGAAGGTCGCCAGCAGCTCGACTGATTGCCCGTCCGGGCCGCTCACGGTCAGGCCCAGCTCGGCGTCGCGGATCGCCTCCCCTTCGGCGTCGTGCAGGCGGACCGTGGCGGCCAGCTCCTCCCCGAGCAGGAGCCGCTGGTGGCTCAGCTCCAGGCGCAGCTCGCGCTGGGGCGTCTGCTCCCGCCCGGCCGCCCACATCACGAGCTGGCGCCAGAAGCGGCGGTGCGCGTCCTGCGTCTCGCGCTCGGTGAAGAACCAGCGGAACGTGGTGTCGGCCATCACGCAGGCCACGCGACCCGCGCCGGCGCGCTGCACCACCAGCAGCGGATTGCCCTCCTCGTCGCGGGCGAGCACGGTGGCGCCGCGCTTCGGCTCGACGCCCGTCAGGGCGCCGGCCAGCGGCGGCAGGTCGGCCCAGGCGGCCAGCGTCCGCCCGGCGTTCGGGCCGAGCACCACGGCCGGATGGTCCGCGTGCTCAGGCGCCACCCGGAAGCGCCGCTCGCCGCCGGCCACGCCGACCCCTCGCCCCGTGCGCACCGGCAGCAGATCGCCCAGCACCGTGTCCGTCCAGCCACCGGCGCCGGCACTGGTGGTGCTGAGCAGCGCCACCAGCCCCTTGCCCCGGTCGCGCACGGCGGAGGCGATCTGGACCCGGCGGCTGGCCAGCAGGGCCGAGGCCGGCAGGTCCCCCAGGACGATCACGTCATACCGCTCCGGGTCGGTCGGATCGGCCGGCAGCTCCTGGCCGGGCAGCGCCAGCACCCGACGCGCCGCAAGCTGGGGCGCGCCGGCGAGGGCGGCGGCGATGAACTTGCTCTCCGGGCGCACGGTGTCGAAGAGCCCCGCGCGGATGCCGCCGCTCTCCACGCGCACGTAGGTGCGGTAGACGTTGTTGGCCTCCAGCACCTCGCCCGGCACGCGTTCGGCGCGCACCGTCAGGCGGTACTCGCCGACCGCCTCCGGGGTGAGTTCGAACTCCAGCGGCACGATCTCCTCATCGTGCGCCGCCTTCACCGTCTGCTCTTGCACGTCCGCACCGGCGAACTCCATCCTTACCCTGACATCGAGCCCGGCGCAGCCGCGCAGCAGCAGCTCGGGGCGCACAGGGAAGCTCGTGAACAGCAGCGCGGAGCGGGGAACGTCCACGCCGAGTACCTTCACGTCGCGCAGCTCTGAGGTGGCGCGGCCCTGGCCGACGCCCACGGTGTAGACGGGCACCCCCTGCTGGCTGAGCCCGGCCGCGACCTCCACGGGGTCAGGCGGGCCCATGTTGTGCGAGCCGTCGCCGATGACCACGAGCGCGTCGCCCTGGCCGCCGGCGAGCTCGGCGAAGCCGCGCTCCAGGGCCGTCCCGTAGGCGCTGCGGCGGCGGTCGGCCGGCTCCTCGCGGCCCGGCTCGGGCAGCAGCCCCCGGGCGAAGCCTACGACCGAGACGTCGTAGAGCTCCCCGAGCTCGTCCAGCGCCGGCGCGCTCTGGGCCAGCAGTTGCTCGGCCACCTCCAGGCGGCTGTAGCCGGCGGGCATGTCGCGGATCTCGCTCATCGAGCGGCTGCGGTCCAGCAGCAGCACCAGGGGGCGCTTGACCAGGTCGTAGCGCGTCACCTGGAAGCTGGGACGCAGCAGGCAGAGCAGCACGGCGGCGAGCGCGCCGATCCGCAGCCCGAGCAGCAGCAGCCTGAAGCGGCGCGAGACGGCGCGCGTGGTGCGGGCGTAGCCGCCCAGGGAGAGCGCGAGCGCCAGGGCGGCGATCAGCAGCAGCGGCCACGCGCCGATAAACGGCCTCAGGACCAGGCCGGTCTGTTCCATGCGCCGGGCCTGCCGGGGTAGGGTAGGGGCTTGCCTGGAGGCATTCTAAGCCCCGGGGGCCGGGGGCGGCAACGGCGCTCAGACCTGCGGCGGCTCCAGGACCGCGCCCTGAGCCGCGCTGGTGACCAGCCGTTCGTAGCGGGCCAGCCAGCCGTGGGTGAACTTCGGGGCGGGGCGCTGCCAGGCCGACCTGCGCCGCTCCAGCTCCTGCTGCTCGACCAGCAGGTCGATCCTGCGCCCGGGCACGTCGAGCTCGATCCGGTCGCCGTTCTGGGCCAGCGCGATCGGCCCGCCCTCGGCGGCCTCGGGGCTGACGTGGCCGATGCTCAGGTTCCGCGTGCCGCCGCTGAAGCGGCCGTCGGTGACGATGGCGATCTTATCCCCCAGCCCGCAGCCGGCCACGGCCGCCGTGAGCGCCAGGGACTCTCGCATCCCCGGTCCGCCCTTCGGGCCCTCGTAGCGCACGATGACCACGTCCTTCGGCTTCACCTCGCCGGCCAGCAGGCACTCCATCGCCGCGTCCTCGCCCTCGAAGACGCGCGCCGTGCCGGTGAAGCGCATCATCGCCTCGCTGACGGCCCCCTGCTTGACCACGGCGCCGTCGGGCGCGAGCGAGCCCTTCAGCACGGCGATGCCGCCTTCGGGCGCGATCGGGTCGTCCAGCGGCCGGATCACCTCGGGCTCGCCGATCGGGGCCGACTCGATGACCTGCGCCATCGTGCGGCCCGCGACCGTCATGCAGATGCCGTGCAGCAGCGGGGCCAGGGCCTTGAGCACCGCCGGGATGCCGCCGGCCCACTCCAGGTCCTCCATCATGGCTCCGCCCGGCGCGGGGCGCAGGTGCGCCAGCTGCGGCGTCTGGCGGCTGAGCCGGTCGAAGTCGCCCAGTGCCACGTCCACCTCGGCGGCGTGGGCGATGGCGGGGATGTGCAGCGCCGTGTTCGTGGAGCCGCCCAGGGCCATGTCCACGCGGATGGCATTCTCCAGCGCCGCGCGGGTGACGATGTTGCGGGTGGTCAGCCCCTCGCGGACCATCTCCACCACGCGCTCGCCGGCGTGCTCGGCGATGCGCTGCTTGCGGGCGCTTCCGGCCAGGGCGGTGGCCGTGCCGGACAGGCTCATGCCCATCGCTTCGGTCAGGCAGGCCATGGTGTTGGCGGTGTAGAGCCCCTGGCAGGAGCCCTCGCCGGGGCAGGCCTCCATCTCGAGCTCGCGCGCTTCGGCCTCGCTGAGCTGGCCGGCCTTGCACAGGCCGACCGCCTCGAAGGTGTCGCGCACCAGCGAGAGCCGCCGTCCGGCGTGGTGGCCGCTGAGCATCGGGCCGGCGGTGACGGCGATGGTCGGGATGTCCAGCCGGCAGGCCGCCATCAGCATGCCGGGGGTGATCTTGTCGCAGTTGGTCAGCAGCACCAGGCCGTCGAGCTGGTGGGCCTGGACGATGGACTCGATGATGTCGGCGATCAGCTCGCGGGAGGGCAGGCTGTAGTGCATGCCCGAGTGGCCCATGGCGATGCCGTCGCAGATGCCCGGCACGCTGAACAGGAACGGCACGCCGCCGCCGGCGCAGACGCCCCACTCGATCTTGCGCTCCAGCGAGCGCATGCCGACGTGGCCCGGCACCAGGTCGGTGAAGCTGGAGCAGACGCCGATGAACGGTCGGTCCATCTGCTCGCGGGTGACGCCCGTCGCATGGAGCAGCGCGCGGTTGGGCATGCGTTCGATGCCTTCGGTGGCCTGCTTGTGCCGCAGCTTCATGGCATCCTCCGTGGTGTCGGCCGGGGGGGGATAGGCGCCGGGCGAGGCGCCGACCTTCCGAGTCTACCGGCGGGGGCTGGGAGCTGTCAACTCGGCGGGGGCCGGGCCAGGGTCATTCAATTATCCCGCGGCGGATGGCGTGGATCGCGCCCTGCCGAACGGCTCTGCCTGTGGCCGCCGAAATGCGGGGACAGTCCCCGGTTTCGGCTGCGGGCGGGCGGATGGGAGGGCCGGCCGCCGGTCGGAGATCCTGCGTGGCGCCGGCGCCCGGCGATTCGGTCAGAGCCGCGTCATCTACTCCACCAGCTTCAGCAGCATGAAGCCGCTCAGCGCGCCCTGCGTCTGCCCCGTATCGGCGATGTAGGAGCCCAGAAGCGTCGTAGTGACCGAGACGATCTCGTCCCCGGTCGCGTCCATCTGGTAGTCGGTGATCACGACCGCCGCATAGCCCACGATGGTGTACTCGGCGCCGGAGCCGACGCCGCTGACCGAGCGGTAGATGCAGCAGACGACGGTGTCGCCCTCGGCGATGTGGTCGTTGAGCGGCTGCTTGATGCAGCTCTGGAGGCCGGTGGTGCCGGGGATCAGCAGGTAGCCGACGGCGGGATCGATCGAGACGTCGCCCCAGTAGCCGTTCTGGACCCAGCTTTTCGTGTCGTCCGCGCTGTTGGACCCTCCGTCGTAGTCGAGCAGGCCGCAGTTGCCCGGGGCCGTCTCCGTGTCGTCATACATGACGAGCGACTGGCCCGGCGGCACGAGCGACTCTTCGTCCACGGTGAAGGGCATCATGGCGGGGTGCGGGAAGACGGCGACGGCGCGGGCGTCCTCGCTGACCTCCGCCAGGCCGATCACGTGGGAGAAGAAGGTGGCGACCGGGCCGCCGGGGGCGTCCGGGTCACGGACCGCCCGCACGCGGGCCGCGTTCGCCGCGAAACTGGCGTCCAGGGGCGTGAAGGCGCCCTCGTCCCACGTGCCCCATTCCACCTCGCAGGCGCCGCCCGAATCGTTGAGCAGGACGATCTTCTCGGCTTCGTCGGCGGCGGCCTCGCGGCACGAGGTCTCGTTGCCGGGATCGTTGCCGGCCCGCTGGTCCCACAGCTCGAGCACCGCCGCCAGGGCCGCCGCGTCGGCGCCGTTCTGCAGGCGCGCCTTCGAGGTGCAGAGGTGCCCCACGTCGACCGAGATGACGGCGGCGAAGCAGAGCGCGATCAGCATCGCCGGGGCCAGTATCAGGACCTGGCCGGCCCTGCGCGGGGTTCTCATCGTCGCCTCCTGACGCACTTGAAGCGTTGCACAATGCGACAGCGCGTTCGCCAACCTGAAGAACGCGCATACGGTGTGCCGTTGCGGGGTGAAGGCGGGAAAGCGCCCAGAGAAAGGCGCCGGACGTGCCCCGTCCGGCGCCTCAGTTACGCCCTGCCGCTGCGTCGTGGCTATCCGGCGAGCTGGATCTTCTGGATGTTCGGGCTGCCGTCCATGCCCGGGCCCCAGATGAAGTGCTTCAGCAGGCGCTTCTCCAGCACCTGGCATTTCAGGTGGGGGTTGACGCCGGTGAAGCGGACGTAGGTGATCTCGACGACCAGGAAGCCGACGGCGCGGAAGTCGGCGTTCGCGCCCTCGCCCACCACCTGGTCGTAGACGATCATGACCAGCTCCTCGCCGATCTTATCCTGGGTCACGGACTGGAGCGCGGCGCGGAAGCCCGAGGTGCCGTCGATCCAGACGTAGCCGGTCTCCGGGTCGACCTGGAAGGTGCCGTCGTAGCCGTGCTCGATGTAGTACTTCATCTCGTCGGTGCCGAGCGAGCCGCCGTCCAGGTTCAGCAGCCCCCAGCAGCCGGGGGCGACGGTCTGGTCGCCCAGGCCGTCGTAGGAGTCTTCGTCCGAGGGGTAGAAGACCATCTCGGTGCCGGGCGGCCCGATGGCGCTCTCCGGCACCGCGAAGGGCGCGCAGCCTTCAGAGACGCCGATGAAGGAGCTGGTCAGCTCGGCGACGGCGTCGGTCGCCACGTCGCAGGTGCTCATGCCGATCAAGGCGCTGAAGACCAGGTCGACGGGGCCGTCGGCGGCCGTCTCGTCGCGCACGGAGGTCGCCTGCACCGCCGTGGCGGGCGTGGCGGTGTCGCGGGCGACGAACTGGCGGTTCTCGTCCAGCTCACCGAACTGGAGCGTCAGCGCCGCTCCGGCGCAGTTCTCGGCGTAGATGGCATCGGCCTCGGACTGACCCACGGCACGGGCGGTCTCCTCGTCGCTTCCGTCCAGGCGGGCGCGCGCATAGGCGTGCATGCCCGCCAGCGCGGCGGCGTCGGCCCCGTTCTGGAGCCGGGCGCGCCAGACGAACAGGTTCCCCACGTCCGAGGTAAGGGCCAGCATCGCCCCGAGGACGACTACCATCACGGGGGCCAGCACGATGACCTGGCCCCGGCGCCTGCGTTTCCCCTTGGTGTCTGACACGTTCGTGCTCCTTGGCGCCCGGTCGAGAGCTGCCCGGCGCTCAGTCAACGAGCTGGATCTTGCGGATGTTCGGGCTGCTGTAGCTGCCGCCCAGGACAAGGTCGTGCCGGGTGCGGAATCCTTCGACGCGGCAGGTCGCGTGCGCGTTCGGCCCGGTGAGCTGGGCCTCCAGGATGGTGGCCACCAGGAAACCGACGCAGCGGTAGTTGGCGTTCGAGCCCGTGCCGGTCACCTGGTCGAAGATCACCATGATCAGTTCCTGTCCGATCACCTGGTTCATCTCGCTCTGGAGGGTGGCGCGGAAGCCCGGCGTCCCGTCCATCCAGAGGTAGCCGTCCTCGCCGATGACGATCTCGCCGTCGTAGCCGTATAGGATCCAGTCGCGCAGCTCGGGCACGCCGCAGGCCCCGCCGTCCAGGTTCAGCAGGCCGAAGTTGCCCGGGGCGGTCTGGTCGTCGCCGAGGCCCTGGCCGGGTCCGCCTCCCTCGCCGCCCGGGTAGAAGGTCATCTCCTCGCCGATCGGCGCCAGGTCCTCCTCGTGCACCGCGAACGGGCTCAGGCCGCCGCGCACGCCCCGCACGGAGCCGGCCACCTGCGCCGAGGCGCCGCTGTAGAGGTCGCACTCGGCCACGCCCAGCAGCGCGGCGAAGGCCGTCTGGACCGGGCCGGCCGCCGAGTCGTCGTCGCGGGCCGCGCTGACGCTGACCGCGCTCGCCTCGGTGCTCGTATCGGCCGCCACGAAGGTCTCGCCGTCCATGTAACCGTACGCCAGGTCCAGCGTGGCGCCCGGGCTGTTGATCTCGCCCATGGCCTGTGCCTCGGCGGTGGCCGCGGCGCGGGCCTCCGACTCGCTGCTTCCCTCGTTGCGCTCGGCCAGCAGCACCCGGGCGGCGGCGAGCGAGGCCGCGTCGGCGGCGTTCTGGAGCTTGGCCCCCTCCACGAAGACCCGGCCGACGTCGGCGGTGAGGGCGAGCATGGCCCCGAGGGTGAAGATCATGATGGGAGCCAGCACGATGACCTGGCCGCGCCTGGGTCCGTTGTGTTGCGTTGTGCTCATGCTCTGATCCGTGTCACTTAGTGTCACAGCCGGGGGTCATGGCGCAATTGCCGTGCCAATGCATGACGGAAGCTCCCATCCGGACGCGACGTAAAGCGTTTCCCGGAAAGGGGAAAGGACGCCCTCGAAGACGGCCCAATGCGGCCGGGGCAGGGCGCTTGCAGGAGGATACAGCGTTTCCTCAGCCCAGCAGGAGCTGGAGCAGCGCCCGCTGGGCGTGGAGGCGGTTCTCGGCCTGGTCGAACACGACCGACTGCGGCCCCTCGATCACTTCGTCGGTGATCTCCTCGCCCCGGTGCGCGGGCAGGTCGTGCAAGACGATCGCCCCCTCGGCGGCCCGCGCCAGAAGCTCCGAGTCGATGCGGTAGCCGGCGAAGGCGCGCCGCCGCTGCTCGGCCTCATCCTCCTGGCCCATGCTGGTCCAGACGTCGGTGTAGAGCACCTGGGCCCCGGACGCGGCCTCGGCGGGCGAGTGGCACAGCTCGACGCTCCCGCCCGAGGCAGCGGCCATCTCCCTCACTTCCGCCACGAACTCCTCGCCGAAGCAGTGGCTGGGTGGGGTGGCGACCGTCAGGCGCCAGCCGAGGCGGGCGCAGAGGACGGCCAGCGAGCGGGAGACGTTGTTCGCGTCGCCGATGAAGGCGATCCCGGCCCCGGCCGGCTCGGCGAGGTGCTCCTCGATGGTCAGCGCGTCGGCCAGCGCCTGGCAGGGGTGCGCCCGGTCGCTCAGGGCGTTGATGACGGGCACGGCGGAGTAGGCGGCGAGCTCTTCGATGGTCTCGTGGGCGTAGGTGCGGGCGGCGATGCCGTCCACGCAGCGGGAGAGCACGCGGGCGCCGTCCTTGATCGGCTCCCGCTTGCCGAGCTTGACGTCCTCCCGCGAGAGGTAGACCACGTGGCCGCCGAGCTGTGCCATGGCCACCTCGAAGGCGACGCGCGTGCGCATCGAGGGCTTCTCGAAGACCAGCGCCAGCGTTTTGCGCTCGAGCCTCGGGCGCAGCGTCCCCGCGCGGGCCTGCGCCTTCAGCTCGTGGCCCAGCGCCAGCACTTCGCGTATCTCGTCGGCCTCCCAGTCGGCCAGCGTCATCAGGTGCCTCGGCATCTCGGCCTCCCTCATATCTCGCCCGCGTCGGCTGCGCCGAGCGCCTCGTCCAGCACGTCGAGGCCCTCGTCGAGCAGCCCGCGCGGCACGTTCAGCGCGGGGTAGATGCGCATGACGGTCTGGTGGGTGCAGTTGACGCGCACGCGCCGCTCCAGGCAGCGCTCGAAGACCGGCGCGCCGGGCCGCGTCAGCTCCAGCCCCCACATGCAGCCGCGCCCGCGCACCTCGCGCACGATGCTGTGCTTGGCGGCCATCTCCCGGAAGCGGGCCTCCACGTGCTCGCCCGTGGCGCGGCAGGCCGCCAGCAGGTCCTCCTCCTCGATCACCTTCAGCGTCGCCAGCGCCGCCGCGCAGGCCATCGGGCTGCCGCCGAAGGTGGAGGCGTGCGTGCCGGGCGCCAGGCTCTCGGCCACCTCGGCCTTGGCCACCATGGCGCCGATGGCCGCCCCGCTGCCGAACGCCTTGGCCAGGGTCATGATGTCCGGCTCGACGCCGTAGTGCTGGTAGCCGAACCACTGAGCGGTGCGGCCGACGCCGGTCGAGACCTCGTCGGCGATCATCAGCAGCCCTTCCTCGTCGCAGAGGTCCCGCACGCCGCCAACGAAGTGCTCGGTGCCGACGTTGATGCCGCCCTCGCCCTGGATCACCTCGAGCATCACGGCGCAGGTCTCGGAGTCGACGGCCTCGCGCACGGCTTCCAGGTCGTTGAACGGTGCGTAGGTGAAGCCCGGCAGCAGGGGCAGGTAGCCCCTGTGGTACTTGTCCTGTGCGGTGGCGCTGATGGCCCCCATGGTGCGGCCGTGGAAGGAGTCGCGGAGGGTGACCACCTTGTAGCGCCCCTCGTGCTGCTTGTTCAGGCGGGCCAGCTTCAGGGCGGCCTCGACGGCCTCCGCGCCGCTGTTGCAGAAGAAGCACTTGCCGCCGAAGGAGATCCGCCCGACCATCTGCGCCAGCTCGCCCTGGGGCACGGTGTAGAAGCTGTTGTCCACGTGGATCAGCAGCGAGGCCTGGCGCTGGACGGCGGTGACCACCCGCGGGTGGCAGTGGCCGAGCACGGTGGTGCCCCAGCCGGGGAAGAGGTCGACGTAGCGGTTACCCTCGCTGTCCCAGACGTGGGAGCCTTCGCCGCGCACGAAGGCGACCGGCACGCGGCCGTAGTTGCCGATCACGTGGGCGTCGAAGAGCGCCTTGATCTCGTCGAACCGCATCGGTGTCATGGGTCTGTCGCCTTCGGTCTCTGGTCAGTCGAAGAGGGCCTCGACGAACTGGTCGGGGTCGAACTCCACCAGGTCCTGCGGCGTCTCGCCGAGGCCGACGAACTTGACCGGGATGTCGATCTGGTCGCGCATGCCGCAGACGATGCCGCCCTTGGCCGTGCCGTCGAGCTTGGCCAGGATGATGCCCGTCACCTCCAGCGCCTCGTTGAACTTCTGCGCCTGGCTGACGGCGTTCTGCCCGGTGGTGGCGTCCAGGACCAGCAGCGTCTCATGGGGCGCCCCGGGTATCTTGGCGCCGACCACGCGGCTTACCTTCTCCAGCTCCTGCATCAGGTTGCGCCGGGTGTGCAGCCGCCCGGCCGTGTCGATGATCAGCACGTCGTAGCCGCCGGCGGCCGCCTTGTGCGCCGCGTCGAAGGCGACGGCCGCCGGATCGGCGCTCTCGTTCTTTACGATGTCCGCGCCGACCCGCTCGGCCCAGATCGAGAGCTGCTCGACGGCCGCCGCGCGGAACGTGTCGCTCGCCGCCAGCAGGGGGCGGCGTCCCCGCCGGATGAACATGTGCGCCAGCTTGGCGATGCTGGTCGTCTTGCCGGAGCCGTTCACGCCGGCCACCAGGATCACGCCGACGCCCTCATCCGGCAGGTGCAGCGCCGTGTCCCACTCGCGCAGGTCCTCTTTGAGGCGCTGCTTGAGGAACTCCAGCACCTGCTCCGGCTCCTCTATGCGGCCCTCGCGGTGGGCCTCGCGCAACTCCTCGCACAGGCGCGTGACCGCGCGGGGGCCGACGTCGGCCAGGTAGAGCTGCTCCTCGATCCGTTCGATCAGCTCCTCGTCCAGCCGCCCGCCCGAGAGCACGCCGAGCAGCCCGCCGGTCACCTTGCGGCGCGTGCGGGCGAGGCCGGCGCGCAGCTTGCCCAGCAGGCCGCCGCGGGCGGCCGCCTGGTCCCGCTCGCGCGCGGCCTCAGGCTCGGGCTTCTTCCTGCGGAACGGGTTGAGCGGGGTCATGGGCGGCTTCCGGGTCGGGTTCGTGTGTCGGCGCTCAGCGCCGGGCCAGCGCCTTGCTCCTGAGCTTCTCCAGTTCCACGTACGAGACGGCTTCCCGGCCGATCTGGATCTGCGGCTTGGCGGCGCCGTGGAAGTCGCTGCCGCCGGTCACGACCAGGCCGAGCTTGCGCGCGAGCTCCATGAAGCGGTGCTCGTCGCGGGCGTCGTGCGTCGGGTAATGCGCCTCGATAGCGTCCAGTCCCTCGGCCGCGAGCCGCGTCACGAGATCATCGCCGTCCGCCAGCAGCGCCGGATGGCAGAGCACGGCGCAGCCGCCGGCCGAATGGACCAGCGCCATCGCGTCGGCCGGCGTCATCTGGTGCTTCGGCACGTAGGCCGGCCCGCTCTCGCCGATGTGGCGATCGAAGGCGTCGCGGATGTCCGTGCAGTGGCCCCGCGCGACCATCTCCTGGGCCAGGTGCACGCGCCCGACCGCGCCCTCCCCGGCCTGCTCGATGATCGCTTCGGCGTCCACCGCCATGCCGAGCTCGGCCAGGCGGGCGGCCATCTTGCGGATGCGCTCCACGCGCGCCTCGCGCAGCCGCGCCAGCTCCTCCAGCAGGGCGGGGCTCTGGTGGTCCACGAAGAGCCCCGCCACGTGCACCTCCATCCGCTCCCCGTCGGATGAGGCGGCGTAGCCCGTCAGCTCCACCCCCGGCACCACCTCGATGCCGAGCGGCTCGGCCGCCTCGATGGCGGCTGCGACGCCCTCGACGGTGTCGTGGTCGGTCAGCGCGAAGCCGGCCAGGCCCGCCCGCGCGACCATCGCCGGCAGCTCGCCCGGCCCGACCGAGCCGTCGGAGGCCGTCGAGTGCACGTGCAGGTCGACGCGGGCCGTCGGGTCGGGGCCGGGCGCCCCTTCGGCCTGCGTTTCGCCGGATGCGTGCGTGGTGTAGATCTTGTCCAAGACGCCGTTCACGAACGTGGGGGAGTTCTCGGTGCTGTACTTCTTGGCCAGCTCGATCGCCTCGTTGATCGCGACTTTCGGGGGCGTCTCGCGCCGGAACAGCAGCTCGTAGACGCCGATGCGCAGGATATTGCGGTCGCTGGTGGCCATCCGTTTCAGCTCCCAGTTCTCTGCGGTGTGCGTGATGACCTCGTCGAGGGCCTCCCGCTGCGCGATGCATCCCCGCACGATCTCGAGCGCGAGCTCGGCCACCTTGGCGCGGGCGTTCTCCATGCAGAAGTGGCGCAGTTCGTCCGTCGAGCGGCCCCCCAGCAGGTCGTGCTGGTAGAGGGCCTTCAGCGCCAGCTCACGCGCTGAGGTCTGAACTCTCAAATACGGCTCCCCTGCGAACGGAAGAAGGGATCCGGCGGATTCCGCGACCGCCCGGTGCTGCGCGGCCGAAAGGCGGGGCGAAGGCAGCCCGTGCCTGCTCAGTGCGCCGGCAGCCTGCCCAGCAGGTCGGCCATCTCGATGGCGGCCAGCGCGGCCTCGGCGCCCCGGTTGCCGGCCCGCGCGCCCGACCTGTCCACGGCCTGCTCGACGGTCTCGGTGGTGATCACTCCGAAGATGGTCGGCACGCCCGTCTCCAGGCCCACGCGGGCGACGCCCTTGGCGGCCTCGGCGGCCACGAAGTCGAAGTGCGACGTCTGCCCCCGCAGCACCGCGCCGAGGCAGACCACCGCGTCGAACCGACCCGTCTCGGCCGCCTTCTTCGCCGCCAGGGCCAGCTCGAACGAGCCGGGCACGCGGATCACCTCGATGTCCTCCTCCGCCGCCCCGTGACGCAGAAGGCAGTCCAGCGCGCCGGACAAAAGCCGGCCGGAGAAGAACTCGTTGTAGCGGCTCACCACCAGGGCGAAGCGCTTGCCCGTCGCGTCGAGATGGCCCTCGTGTGTCTTGATCTGCGCCATGGCGCCCTCGGCTCGCAAAGGGATCGCGTGCAGAACGTTGGCCGCTCGGCCGGCACCAACTATAATGAGGCCATACTATACGTAAACGGCCGCGCGGGTGCAAACGCCTTCCCGCCGGCCCGCCCGCCGGGGGGGAGAGAGCACGTGGAGAGCGCGCCGATATTGTGCGCCCGGCTCGGCGCACTGCGTCGGCTGGCGCGGCTGGCCATGGTCGGCGCCGGCGCGGGCCGCTGGTGCTGCGCTCTGGGCGGCGCCGTGGCGGTGCACTTCGCGACGGACCGGCTCCTCAGGCCGGGGCAGGGGACGCGGGCGCTGCTCCTCACGGCCTTCGGGGCGGCTCTGGGGGCCCTGTTGGTCCGATGGGTGATCGTCCCGCTCGCGCGCAGGCTGCCGGCGGCGGCCCTCGCGCTGGAGGTGGGGGGCCGCCTCGGCGGCCCGCCGGACCTGTTGCCCAGCGCCCTCGCGTTCGCAGGCGGTGCGGGGTTGGCAGGGGCATCGGCGCCGCTCCAGGCGCGCGTGGTGCGCCGGGCCGAGGCCCGAGCGGGCCGGGTGGATCCCCGCCGGCTGGTGCGCTGGGACGCCGCGCGGCGCTGGGGCGCGGCGGGTGGCCTGGCCCTGGTCCTGCTCGGTGCGGCCGGCTTCGCCTTCCCTGCGACGGCCTCCACGTGGCTGCGACGCGCCGTCCTGCTCTCGCAGGTCGAGTGGCCCCGCCGCACGCGGCTGACGCTGCTCGAGGCGCCCGGGGTCCTGCCACGGGGCGAAGACGCCGTGATCGCCGTCCGCGCCGAAGGGGCCGTCCCCCGGCGGGCGCGGCTGCGCCTCGAGACCGCGCCGGACGGGCGGCAGCGCGAGGTGGAGATGGACCGGCGGGGGCGGGACGTCTTCTCCACGCGCCTGGCCGACGTGCAGCGAAGCGTCCGCTTCACGGTGCGGGCCGGCGACGGGTTGGTGCAGGAGCGCCTGATCCGCGTGGTCGAGCGCCCGGCCGTCGCCGAGGCGCGCATGATCGTCGAGCCGCCCCGCTACATCTCTGCCGAGCCGGTGGAGCTGGCCTGGACGGCGCCGGCCTTCCGACTGCCGGCGGGCTCGCGCGCCACCGTGGCCGTGAGCGCCGACAGGGAGCTCGGCGCCGCCTCGGTGCGCTGCGACGGCGGCCCGCAGCGAGAGCTGCCCCTGACCGGCCCCGCGACGACGGAATATGGCTTCGACGTGGAGGGCGACACGCGCTGCGAGATCACGCTGGTGGACACGCTCGGCATAGCCGGCGCCGAGCCGCTCGTGGTCGAGGTGGAGGCGCTCGACGATTGCCCGCCTGAGGTGACGCTCGCGGCGCGCGGCATCGGCGACGCGGTGACCCCCCGGGCGCGCCTTCCGCTGGAGGTCCGTGCCACGGACGACTACGGCGTGCTCGCGCTGTGGCTGGCCTTGGGCCACGAGGACGGCGAGGGGCGCGAGCTGCCCCGGCTCGACCTGTGGCGCGGAGCGGCGCAGGCGGAGGTGACGTCGGCGCCGGCGCTCGAGCTGCCGGGCCTCGACCTGCCGGCGAGCGGCCGCCTGGCGCTCACCGCCGTGGCACGCGACACGCGGCCCCCCGCCCCGCAGAGCGGCCCGCAGCTCGGGCGGAGCCACACGACGGCGCTGCGGCTCGTGACGCCCGGCGAGCTGCTGGCGCGCCTGCTGGTGCAGCAGCGCGACCTGCGACGCGACCTGGAGGACCAGATCGCCCGGCAGGAGGCGCTGGTCGAACGCTTCGAGGCAGGCGGGCGCGGACCGGCCCCGGCCGGCGAGGAGCGGTCCGTCGCCGCCGTGCTACGGACGGTCGCCGAGGGCTATCGCGACGTGCTCGATCAGATGCTCAACAACCGTCTCGTCGGGGAGGGCAGCTACGAGCAGCACCTGGACGACGTGGTCCGGCCGCTCCGGGCGCTCGGCGGATCGGACGGCCCCCTGACCAGCGCCGCCGAGGCGCTGGAGGCCGGTGCGGACGATGCGAGGCGGCCGATGCGCCTGGCCGCCCGGACAATGGAACGTGTGCGGGCCGCGATGCTGCTGCTGGAGGGCTACGCGGCGCTGGTCACCTCCATGGAGGAGATCGCACGCACTCAGCAGGACCTGCTGCGCCGCACCGAGCAGCGGCAGGGCGACGTGCTGGAAGAACTGGGGATCGAGTAAGTGCGGATCGGCCCGATCATCGTGATGACGGCGGCGCTCGGCACGCTCGGCGCCCTCGGGGCAGCGCCCGCCCGGGAGCCGCTGGCACAGACGCAGGAGCGGGCGCGCGAGCGGATGGCCGCCGTCGAGCGGCGGCTGCTCGACGTGCTCGGCGCCCTGGAGGCGGCCGGGCTCGCCGTCCCCGACGGCGCCGCCGAGGCGGCCGCCCGGCGGGAGCGGCTGCGACGGGCCGTCGAGCTGAGCCGCGAGGCGCTGATCGTTCCCCGCATGGCGCAGGCGCGGGACCTGCTCCGGGCCGGCCGCTACGGGGAGGCGGCGCAGCTTCAGCAGAGCCTGTTGGACGACCTGCGGCGCGTGACGGCGGCGCTGAGCGCCGAGGACTGGGAGCCTGAGCTGGAACGCCTGCGCCGCCTGGAACGCCGTCTGGAGGCGATGCTGGCCCGCCAGACGGCCTTGAGCCGACGCACCGCACAGAAGGCGGAGCAGCCCGACGCGCTGGCCCGAGAGCAGAGCGCCCTCCAGGACGACGCCGCAGCGCTGGCGGGCCAGTCGCCGGCGGCGCCGGGCGTGCCTGCGCTCGGGGTGGCGGCGACGAGCATGGGCGCGGCGGCCGGCGCGCTCGGGGTCGGCGACGCCGAGTCCGTGCGGGCGGCCATGGAGGCGCAGGCGGCGGCCGAGCTCGCGTTGCGCCGGGCGATCGAGGCCGTCCAGCGGGCCGTTCGCCGGGTCGAAGGGCAGCGGCTCGCCGCCCTGCGCCGGCGGTTGGAGGAGATGCTCGGGCGCCTGCTCGGCGAGCAGCGGGCCGTCCGGACGGAGACGGCCGAGCTGCACGCGGGGCGCGACCCGTCCGGGCCTCCGTCGCGGGCCGAACGGCTGCGGACCGCCGCGCTCGGCGAGCGCCAGGCCGGCGTGGGCGAGGGCGCGCGGGAGGCGGCGGGCCTCGTCGCCGGCGAGGCGGCCATGCTCGCTTTCGCGCCGGCGCTGGAGGCCGTCGCCGACGATGCGGCGTCATGCGCCGCGCTGCTGGGGGAGGGGGTGACCGGCGAGCCCGTGCCGGGCTTCCAGGAGGCGATCGAGGCGGCCCTGGAGGCGCTGCTCGACGCCGCGCGGCGCGAGGTGCCGGTGCCCGTTGCGGCCCCGCCGCCCCCGCAGCAGCCCGCAGAGGAGCCGGCGCGCCGGCCGCTGCTGGACCTGCTGTCCGAGCTGAAGGTCCTGCGCGGGATGCAGGCGGCCCTGAAGCGCCGCACGGCGGCCGTCGATGCCTGGCGGGGCACGGGGGCGGCGCCTCCGCAGTCCGTAGCGGCCCTGACGGAGCGCCAGGAGGAGGTGACGGGGCTTCTGGCCGACCTGCGCGACGCGCTGCGGCCCGGCGATCTGGAGGCCCGCGGCCCGCTGGAGGCCCTGCGCGGGCGGGGCGCCGAGGCGCAGCGACGGCTCGCCCAGATGCAGACCGGAGCGGCGACGCGAGACATCCAGCAGCAGGTGGTGGACGGCCTGGGCGCCATGATCGCGGCCCGCCGGCCCGGGACGGTGCCGCCGGGCGAGATGCCCTCGCGCCCGGGCGCGGCCGAGATGCAGCAGCCGGGCGGGGGCACGGCCGTCCCGGAGCGTCCGGCGGAGGCGGCGATGCTGCCCCTGGGCGAATGGCACGAGGGCCGTCTGCGCGCCGGTCCGCCGGCGGAGGGCGATTGGCTGCCCGGGCTGCCGCCGGCCGACCGCGAGAAGGTCGCGGACTCGTTCGCCACGGGCCGGCTCCCCGCGCGCTACGGGGAGCTGCTGCGGCAGTACAACCGGCGCCTCGCCGAGCAGTAGGGCGGCCTACTGCGGCTCATCCTCGGGGGATTCCGGGGGCGTCAGCCGGCGGGGCGTGCTTTCGATCCGTTCAACGGGCGGCACCTGGTCGCCGGTCGAGACGCCGAGCTCCTCGAAGCGCCTGGCCGAGGGGAAGACGCGGGCCTCCAGCGAGCCGACGGCGCGGTTGTAGGCGTCGGTGGCGCGGCCCAGGTTCTTGCCGATGTCGCTGAGGTGCTCGGCGAAGACGCGGAGGCGTTCGTAGAGCTCGCTGCCGAGGTCGCTGACGACCTGGGCGTTCTGGGCGAGCTGCTCCTGGCGCCAGCCGTAGGCGACGGCGCGCAGCAGGGCGATCAGCGTGGTGGGCGTGGCGAGCACCACGCGGTTGCGCATGCCGTCTTCGATCAGCGTCGGGTCGTGGGCGACTGCGCCGCCGAGGAACGGTTCGCCGGGGATGAACATGACGACGAACTCGGCGGCGTCCTCGAACTGCTCCCAGTAGCTGCGGCGGGCCAGGCCGTTCATGTGCTCGCGCAGGCGGCGGGCGTACTCCTTCAGGTGGCGGGCTCGCTCCTGCTCGGTGTCGGCCTCGGCCGCGCGGCGGTACTCGTCAAGCGGCACCTTGGAGTCGACGATGATCTGGCGGCCGGCCGGTAGCTGAACGACCATGTCGGGGCGGGCGCCGCTCTGGGAGGTGACCTGCTCGCTGAAGTCCACGTGGTTGGTCATGCCGGCCAGCTCCACGACGCGGCGCAGGGCCATCTCGCCCCATGCGCCGCGGGCCTGGGGATTGCGCAGGGCGGAGCTGAGGCTGTGGGTCTCCTTCTCCAGGCGCTGGTGGGTCTGGGAGAGGGCTTTGAGCTGCTCCTTCAGGCCGGCGTAGGCGCCCTCCCGGGCCTTCTCCAGGGCGCGCACGTGCTCCTCGTAGGTCTTGAGGGTCTCCCGCAGGGGCTTGAGCAGCGATTCGGCCCGCTGGGTGAACGCCTCGCGGTTGTCCTTCAGCGCGTCGGCGGAGAGGGCCTTGAAGGTATCGCTGAGCTGGGCCCTGGCCTTCTGGAGCAGCTCCTTCTGCTCCTGGAGGTTCCGGGTGGCCTCGGCCAGTTCGGTCTCGGCGCGCACGCGCGCCTCGCGCTCGCGGCCGGCGGCGATCAGGTAGCCCACGACGGCGCCGGCCAGGGCGCCGATGAACAAGCCGATCAACAAGGCGATGGCGGCTTCGGTCACGTTCGCCTCTCCCGGTGGGTAAGTGCGGCGCAGTCCAGCGCCAAGGTTACCACGCCCCGGCTCCGGCGGCAAAGCGACGCCGCGCGGTTGACATCGGCGGCCACTTGACGGATCATGTACAGGGGTGCCAGGGGGGATGCCATGGCCGGAGAGGCCGCCAGCGGGTACGAGACGTTCGAGCACACGGCCGACGTGGGGATCGAGGTGCGCGGGCGGGACCTGCGCGACCTGCTGGAGCAGGCGGCGGCCGGCCTGATCGCCCTGCTGGTCGACCCGGCCACGGTGGATCCGGCCGACACGAGGGGCATAGAGGCCGAAGCGGAGGCGCAGGAGCCGGAGGAGCTGCTGGTGGCATGGCTCAGCGAGATCCTCTACGCCTTCGACGCGGAGGGCTTCGCCCCGGCGGCCGCGCGGGTGGAGTCGCTGGAGGAAGGGCGGGTCGCCGGAGGCCTGAGCGGCGAGAAGCTCGACCCGGAGCGCCACGAGGTGCGCCAGCCCGTCAAGGCCGTCACCTACCATGACCTGAATATCCGCGAAGTGGGCGACCACCTCGAAGTGCGCATCGTATTCGACGTTTGACGCGATCGAAGGAGGCAGCGGGCCATGGCCGCGCGAGACTACGAGCTGAAGCAGGTCAGCGAGTTCATCTACGAGATCCCGGCGGCGGGCGAGATGCGCGTGCCGGTGCGCATCTACGCCAACGCCGAGTTGCTGGAGGGCATCGAGGGCGACAACGCCGTCCAGCAGGCCATCAACGTGGCGCAGATGCCGGGCATCGTGCGGGCATCCCTGGCCATGCCGGACGCCCACTGGGGCTACGGGTTCCCGATCGGGGGCGTGGCGGCGTTCGACCCCGAGCAAGGCGGCGTGGTCTCGCCGGGTGGCATCGGTTTCGACATCAACTGCGGCGTTCGCATGGTGCGCACCGACCTGGCCGAGTCCGACGTGCGGCCGCGCTTGCAGGAGCTGGTCGAGGAGCTGTTCGAGCAGGTGCCCTGCGGCGTGGGGGCCTCGAAGGCGATCCGCAAGCTGAGCGAGGAGGAGCTGCGCCGCGTCTGCGTCGAGGGAGCGGCCTGGCCGGTGGAGAACGGCTTCGGGCGGCCCGACGACCTGGAACGCACCGAGGAGGACGGGGCCCTGGAGGGGGCCGACCCGGACGTGCTGAGCAACAAGGCCATCTCGCGCGGCCGGCCCCAGATGGGCACGCTCGGCAGCGGCAACCACTTCCTGGAGATCGACCTGGTCGACGAGGTCTTCCACGAGGAGGCCGCCGAGGCGTTCGGCGTGGCCGAGGGGCAGATCGTCCTCCAGATCCACTGCGGTTCGCGCGGTTTCGGCCACCAGATATGCACCGACTACCTGGACACGATGCAGAAGGCGGCCCGCAAGTACGGCATCGAGCTGCCGGACAAGCAGCTCGCCTGCGCGCCGCTGGAGTCCGACGAGGCGGGGCGCTACCTCTCGGCGATGGCCTGCGGGGCGAACTACGCCTGGGCGAACCGCCAGACCATCTTCGGGCTGGTAACGCGCGCGCTGGAGAACGTCTTCGGCAAGGGCCGCGACGCGCTCGGGCTGCGCCAGGTCTACGACGTGTGCCACAACATCGCCAAGTTCGAGGAGCACGAGGTGGAGGGGGAGAAGCGTCGCCTCTGCGTTCACCGCAAGGGCGCCACGCGCGCCTTCCCCGCCGGCCACCCCGAGACGCCCCAGGTCTACCGCGAGGTCGGCCAGCCGGTGCTGATCCCCGGCGACATGGGCACCGCCTCGTACCTGCTGGTCGGCGCGCCCCGGGCGATGGAGGAGACCTGGGGCAGCACCTGCCACGGCGCCGGGCGCGTGATGAGCCGCAAGGGCGCCGTGCGCAAGGCGAAGGGGCGCAGCATAGAGCGCGAGCTCGCCGACAAAGGCGTCACCGTCCGCTGGGAGGGCCGCACCACGCTCCAGGAAGAGATGCCCGAGGCATACAAGGATGTCGAGAGCGTCGTGACGGTCATGCACGAGGCGGGCATCACCCACAAGGTGGCCCGGCTCCGCCCGATGGGCGTGGTGAAGGGCTGAGCGTCCGGCCGGGCCCGCTCCCGGCGCGGGCGCAATCGGCCGGTTGCGGAGGCCGTTTCTGGGCGGCCTGAGCGCGGCCATGCCGCCTGAGAGGGCCAGGAACAGGGCCCTTGGACCGTTCGGTTGCCATTGCCCCGCCGCCGTTCCTTACACTGGTCTGCTCCGGCAAGCGGTGCCGCTCTGTACCCTGCCGTCCGGGGTGGACAATGCAGGTGGAATGCCCCTACTGCGACTCGCCGCTCGAGGTCGACACGGGGGCGATGCGCCTGAAGTGCGGCGAGTGCCGGCAGGAGTTCCGCGTCTCCCGCTCGCTCCAGGTCACCTGCCCGGAGTGCGGCGCGGAGCTGGAGGCGCCCACGGGGGCGCACGTGCTGCTCTGCGGCGCCTGCCGCCACCGGATCGAGCTGCGGCCGGCGCCGCGGGAGCCGGCCGGGGCCTCCTCCAGCGTGATGATCCCCCCCGACGAGCCGTCCGACCAGGCCGAGGCGGACGAGGAGACCTCGGTCATCGTCAGCGCGGGGGGCGGCGAAGAGCAGATCGAGGCGATTCGTGCGGAGTTCGCCGAGAACTACGAGGTGCTCGAATCGCTCGGCCACGGCGGGATGGGCGCCATCTACAAGGCGCGCCAGAAGCAGCCCCCGCGCCTGGTGGTGCTGAAGGTGATGCTCAACGGCCGGTTCGCCTCGCGCAAGTACCGCATCCGCTTCGAGCGCGAGGCGCAGGCCGTGGCCCGGCTCAAGCATCCGGGCATCGTCTCCGTCTACGAGTACGGCGAGGCGGGCGGCCAGCCCTACTTCACGATGGAGTACGTGGAAGGGTGCAGCATCCGGCAATACGTGCTGCGCCACGAGCTGGACAAGCGCCAGACCTGCCAGCTCGTCATGCGCGTCTGCAAGGCGGTCGCCTACGCCCATCAGCGGGGCGTGATCCACCGCGACATCAAGCCGAGCAACATCCTGGTCGACGGGGAGGGCAACCCCCGGCTGCTCGACTTCGGCCTGGCCCGCCTGGTCGGCTATCACGCCGAAGAGCACCCCCAGATGAGCGAGCAGGGCGAGGTGATGGGCACCCCTTCCTACATGAGCCCCGAGCAGACGCTGGGGCGGCCGGACGAGATCGACATCCGCTCCGACGTCTACTCGATCGGCGTCCTGTTCTACGAGCTGCTCACCGACACGCTGCCCTACCGCATAGACCGCACGCGGCCGCTGGAGTCGCTGCGGATCATCCGCGAGTTCCGCCCCCGGCGCCCCTCGCTGATCAACCCCCGCATCGACAGCGACCTGGACGCGATCGTGCTGAAGTGCCTGGAGAAGGAGCGCGACCTGCGCTACCAGAGCGCGGTCGAGCTCGGCGAGGACATCGGGCGCTACCTGCGCGGCCAGCCGGTCGAGGCGCGGCCCTCCACCACCTTCTACCACCTGCGCAAGCTGCTCTGGCGCCACCGCAGCGCGCTGCTGCCCTTCCTGGCCCTGGCGCTGGTGCTGGCGGCCCTGACGGGGTTCTTAGTCCTGCGCCTGGCCCGGGCCGAGCGCGAGGCCCGCGCCGCCGCCGAAGGGGCGCTCCAGGCCCGCGAGCACGCCATGGAGAAAGAGGACGCGCTGGTCGAGTTCGTCATGGCCCTCCAGGGCGTGCGCGCCAAGGTGGACAGCCTGCTGAAGGAAGGACGCTGGGAGGAGGCATACCGCATCGCCTCCTTCGCCGAGCAGAACCTGCCCCGCGAGGCCGGCCTGAAGGGCATCGCCTCCGCCGTGCGCGAGGCGATCGCCGCCGCCACGGCCGAGGAGACGCAGAAGATAAGGGCGATGATCGAATCCATGCGCTTCCGCAACGCGCGCGAGCGCATCCAGCGGTTGCTGGGCCTGGCCCGGCAACTGGACCTCTCGGCCCTGACCGGCCAGATGGAGCGGCTCGACGAGGAGTTCGACGAGCTCTGCTGGCGCAGCCTGGTCAGCTACAATCAGCAGAACAAGCGGTCGGTGCGCGCCCTGGAGCGATTCCTGATCGAGTGCCCGGGCAACCCCCGGGCGCCCCAGGCGCGCGAGCTGCTCAGCGCCCTGATCGCCAGCATCCGATTCACCAACTGGCCGCTGGAAGAGGGCGAGGCGAGGCGCAATCAGCAGGTCACCGCCGAGGTGCTGGAGCTGCCGGCCCGCTACGAGATGCCGCTGCCGGGGGGCGAGGCCATGCGCTTCGCCCTCATCCCCGCCGGGCTCTTCTACATGGGCAGCTCGGGGGAGGACGCAGGCGCCGCCGACCAGGAGCCCGAGCACCGCGTGCGCATCACCAGCCCCTTCTACATGTCGGTGACGGAGCTCACGCGGGGCCAGTACGAGGCTGTCACGGGGCGGGCGGTCGACCTGGGCGGGGGCGAGGGCCCCGAGGCGCTGGAGATGCCGGTCGCCGTCTCGTGGCACCAGGCGGAGGCGTTCTGCGCGAAGCTCGCCGCCCTGAAGAACGAGCGGCTCGACGTGCGGCTGCCGACCGAGGCGCAATGGGAGTATGCCTGCCGGGCCGGCTCTCCCGGCCCCTACGCAGGGGGGCTGGACGCAGAGAGCCTGGACCGGGCCGCCTGGTACAGGGCGAGCGGCGAGGGCGGCCCCCGGCCGGTCGCCCGCAAGCAGCCCAACGCCTGGGGGCTCTACGACATGCACGGCAACATGCTGGAGTGGTGCCGGGACTGGTACGACGCCCGCTACTACCTCTCCTCGCCGGAGCGCGACCCCGCCGGCCCGGCTTCGGGGACCTACCGGGTGCTGCGCGGCGGCTCGTGGGGCGACGAGCCCGAGGAGCTGCGCGCTGCCTGCCGCAAGGCCGCCCGCCCGGACAGCGCCCGCCCCGCCTACGGGTTGCGCGTCTGCTTCGAGGTGCTCACCGAGGATCCCGACCAGCCGATCGCCGACGTCAACGTGACGTTGCTCAGGCCGTAGATTCCTCCGCCTGTTCTCGCTGCCCATCCCCGAGCGGCACGTCGTACTCGATCTGGAGCGTCGAGTGGCCGATGCCGTACTTGCGCCGCAGCCGCTCCATCTGGTGACGCCTGGGCTCGCGCATCTCCGCGTGCAGATGGCCCCGGTCCGGGCTGAGGAACCGCGGCGCCCCGTGACCCGCGCGGTTGTGCGCGTGTTCATCCAAGGACTCGGCTCGCGCAATGTTCCGGCGCGCTTCGGCGGGCCCTACTCTTCAACGATGCGGATGGCGTCGACGGGGCAGCCTTCGACGGCCTCCCGGCAGCTCTCCTCCAGCTCGGGCGGCACCGGATCGAGATTGACCCGGGAGATGCCGCCCACCACCTCGAAGAGCTCCGGGCAGGTCACTTCGCAGGCCATCGATCCGATGCACAGGTCCTCGTCCACTTCCACTCTCATGCTCGTCTCCCTCCGTCGGGCAAGTTGAAATACCCCCGTGGCGCGCTTGCCGCGCGCCCCGCCACGATAGCAGCAGGAGCGCCGCGCGTCAACGACGATGCTTGCGCCGAGCCGACGCCGGGCGAAGCGGCGGCTTTTTCCACCCCGGCCCGCCGGTCTGCACGCAATGCCTCCGCGCGCACTGTGCCACATAAGGCCTGTCCAGAAAGGTGGTTACGTTAATGGTCGCAGCCGTCCTTGCGCCCCGGCCCCCGGCGATTGTGCGCCTTTTGTTTTCGCCCTGCCGGTTGGGCTAAGTTATGCGCAGCGCGGGAGCCCGTGGAGGCCAATCGCCGCCGCAGTCGAACAAGGGGGTCGCCGACGATGAGACTGAAAGAAGCCCAGATGCTCGGAATCCTCTGCTTGATCGCCGTGGCCATCTTCCTGCTGGCCGTCTGGGGCGGCGAGAACGACCTGGCCGTTCCGTCCGAGGAGACGCCGGCCGAGCTCGCCGGGCAAGGGGCGGCCGAGCCGAGCATCGCCGAACTCTACGAGGAGTTGCTCTGGGAGGGGGAGAGGAGCCCCTCCGAGGCCAAGCTCGCCCCCCCCGAGGAGGCGACCATGGCCATCGGCGGCGCCGCTGCGGCTCCGAGCGAGGAGGCGGTCATCCGCACCGTCATCGAGGAGAGGGCCCCGGAGCAGATCCCGCTCACTCCGGCCAAGTCGCCCAAGCCCGAACCCGCGAAGGGCGCGCCCGCCCCGCTGCCCAAGCCCCGCTACCACGTGGTGCAGAGGGGCGAGACCCTCAGCGAGATCAGCCGGTCCTACTACGGCACCGTGACGAGGTGGCGCGACATCCTCGAGGCCAACAAGGACGTGGTCCCCGACGAGCGGCTGCTGCGGCCGGGCGTGAAGCTGACCATCCCCCCCGCCGGTGAGAGCGAGGTGGCCTCCGCCGCCGCCGGCCGGCCCGCCCTCTCCAGCACGGCCTCTGCCTCCGCATCGAAGCGCACCTACACGGTGCAGAAGGGCGACACGCTCTACCGCATCGCGGAGAAGTTCTACGGCGACGGCAGCCGCTGGAAGGACATCCAGCAGGCCAACAGCGCGCAGGTCCCCGAGGCGCGCCGACTGCGCCCCGGCATGGTGCTGGCCATCCCCTGAGGCCGGCCCGGCCCGGCCCCGAAGCGCAGCCTAAACAGTAACACGCCGCAGGCCGTCGGTAGCACGAACGCCCGGCCCCGCCAGGCCTTCCTCTACGGCCTCCTCAGGCCGTCCACGCGATGGGGCGCCGTGCGGCGCGTCGGCGCCGATCCGCAACTGGCCTAAGTGCTTGGCGCGCAAGCCACAACGGCGATCGAGCCGGGAGCCGGAGGGCCGTGCTTCGCGGGGAGACTGCCGGCCCGCGGAGAAACGCACCGTTTTTTCCCGCCTTTGTCGATCATACGGAATTCCTTTGCGCCGCCGCACTTAGCCAAAGCAGAGCCGCCGCGCCGCTTCCTCTCGTGCCCGCCGGGCACTTGCGCCGGCGCGAACGTACTTCTAACATCCTGCTAACGCCGCCGCATCGGCGGGGCGAACGCCGGAGCGACGGACGAGCCGACGAATACACGAGCACGGCGGGGTGGGCCGGCTTGGATAGCTTGACTCCTCTCTCGGGACGGACCGCGCGCCGGGGCGGCGCATCTGCTGCGCCCAAAGGCGAAGACGGGCCCGGGACGTCCCGGGCGACATTCCACCCGTAGGGCCGCTTCCGCGGCATTGATCGCAGCCGTTTGCAGAAACGACCGTCCGGTCGTGTGCGGAGACAGTGTGTGTCTGCTGAGCGTGAGATGATGCCCGACGCCGCCGCCGTCCGGCCCGGGGAGGAAGACGCGGCGCTGCCCGCCTCGATCGCCGAGCGGGCCGGATGCGAGAGCCGGGCCGAGTTCTGGGCGGCCGTGCAGCAGAGCATCAAGCAGCGGCTCGGGCTGGAGCGGTTCAGCATCTGGTTCCAGCAGAGCCGGCTGGTCCGCATGGACGAGGGGCAGCTCGTCGTCGGCGTCCCGAATGTCATCATCCAGCAGTTCCTCTCCGCGCAGTACACGCAGGTGGTCGAGCAGGCCGTCGAGGAGCTGGTCGGTCGCGCGATGCGGGTCAGCTTCGAGGTCGAGCCCCACCTGTTCCGCCAGATGCGCGCGCGCCAGCAGGCCGAACAGGAGGAGGCGGCGCGGGAGGGCGGCGTGGTGAGCCTGGGCGCGGCGCCGCCGCGCCCTCGCGTGCCGTCCGGCTGGGGCTTCGAGCACCTGGTCGCCTGCGCCTCCAACCGGCTGCCCCTCGCCGCCGCGCGGGAGGTGGCGGGGCAGGAGAACCCGCGCTTCCGCTTCCTCTACGTCTGCGGCGACTACGGGCTGGGCAAGACGGCGCTGCTGCGCGCGATGTACGCCCTGGCGGTCGGGACGGCCCGCCCGTGGCAGAGCGTGCTGACCAGCGCCGAGGACTGGTGCAACGAGTACTACCGCGCCATCCAGCGCAAGGCGACGCACGTCTTCCGCAGCAGCTACCGCTCCTGCGGGCTGCTTCTGATCGACGACATACAGTTCATCCAGGGCAAAGCGGGCGGACAGCAGGAGCTGCTCCACACCGTCAAGCACGTCCTGGGCAGGGGAGGGCGCGTGGGGCTGGCCGGCGTCTGCCGTCCCGAACAGCTCAACGAGGTCGAGCCCGAGCTGGTGGCCCTGCTGCGCGGGGCCTTCCCGGCCGTGCTGGTCCGCCCCCCGCTGGAGGAGCGCATCGAGGTGGCCCGGGCGCTCGCCGTGCGCAGGGGGCTCGACGCGGTCCAGGAGGTCCACCGGCTCATCGCGCGGGACTTCGGCGAGAGCCTCGCCGTGATGGACGCCGCCCTCTGCCGGCTCGCCCTCTACGCGGGGCTGGAGGGCTGCGGCAAGCTGGAGCTGGCGCCCGCCCGAGACGCCCTCGCCGTGATGCGCCCGGCCACGGGCCAGGCGGTCACCGTCGAGGCCGTGCGCGACGCCGTGGTCGAGTGCCAGCCCGTCACGCGCGAGCAGATCGCCGGACGTTCCCGCCGGCGCGGCATCTGCCGGGCCCGCCACGTGGCCATCTACCTGTCGCGCCGGCTCACCGATGCCTCGCTCAGCGAGATCGGCGCGGCCTTCGGCGGGCTGAGCCACAGCACCGTCAAGCACGCCGTGGACAAGATCGCCGAGGAGCGGCGCACCGACGAGGCCCTCGCCCGCACGCTGGAGGGCATCGAGCGGCGCCTGACCGGCCCCCCCGCCTGAAGCGCGCCGGACTTGCTCAGCGCCGGGCCGCCTGGTAGCGTTCGCCGGCGAACTGCCAGTTGGCCACGGCCATGAAGCCGTCCACGTAGCGGGCGCGCTCGTTCTGGTAGTCCAGGTAGTAGGCATGCTCCCAGGCGTCGCAGACCAGCAGCGGCACAACGCCCCATACCGTCAGGTTCTGGTGCTTCTCCGCCTGGAGGACCAGGACCTTGTCCCCGACCGGCTCGTAGGCCACCACGCCCCAGCCGCTCGCTTCGACGGCGCCGGTGGCGGCGGCGAACTGGGCCAGGAAGGCGCTGAGTGAGCCGAAGTCGCGCTCGACGGCGTCGGCCAGCGGGCCGGCCGGCGGCGCGCCGCCCGGCGTCATGCTCTGCCAGTAGAGGGTGTGCAGCACGTGGCCGGAGCCGTGGAAGGCCAGGTCGCGGCTCAGCGTCTTGATGGCGCCGTAGTGGCCGGCCTCCCCTGCGGCGGCCAGCTTCTCCAGCGTGGCGTTCAGGCCGTTGACGTAGCCCTGGTGGTGCTTTCCGTGGTGGAGCGCGAGCGTCCGGCGGCCCAGGAACGGCTCCAGGGCGTCGTAGCCGTAGGGCAGGGGAGGCAGCATGTAGGCGCCGCCCTCCATGGCGCCGAGCGCGCCGGCGCCGATCCCGAGCGGTCCGCTCGATGAGCAGGGCGCGCCCGTTCCCACGGCCATGGCCGCCGTGCCGAGCCCGAATGCCTTGATGAAACCTCGCCGGTCCATACCGTCCTGCATGGCAGGCTACCCCCGTTCGACAGTGTGGCGGGAAAGGGGCGCCCGGGCCCCCGCCGGGGGCGCCCTCATGGTCCCAGCGTAGTCGGGCCGGGGACGCCTGTCAACCCCGACGGCTGAGCGGGCCGGGGCCTCAATCCGTCAGGATCTGCTCGATGGCCGCGAGCTCGTCTTCGGTGAAGGGCGGGGCGTCGAAGGCGGCCACGTTCTCCTCGATCTGGCCGACGCGGCTGGCGCCGATCAGCGCGCTGGTGACGCGCTCGTCGCGCAGCACCCAGGCCAGGGCCATCTGGGCGAGCGCCTGACCCCGGTCGGACGCGATCTGGTTGAGCCGGCGGACCTTCGCCAGCTTCTGGTCGGTGATGTGCTCGGGCTTGAGGAAACCGCCCGCCTTCGCGGCGCGGGAGTCCTCCGGAATCCCGCCGAGGTACTTGTCGGTCAGCACGCCCTGCGCCAGGGGGCAGAAGACGATCACGCCGACGCCGAGCTCGCCGCACGCATCGAGCAGGCCGCCCTCGATCCAGCGGTCGAGCATGGAGTAGCTCGGCTGGTGGATCAGCAGGGGGGTGCCGAGTTCGTCGAGGACCTCGGCGGCGCGGCGGGTGGTCTCGGCGTCGTAGGAGCTGATGCCGGCGTAGAGCGCCTTGCCCTGGCGCACGGCGGTGTCGAGCGCTCCGAGCGTCTCCTCCAGGGGCGTGTCGGGGTCGGGCCGGTGGGAGTAGAAGATGTCCACGTAGTCGAGCCCGAGGCGCTGGAGGGACTGTTCGAGGCTGGCCAGCAGGTACTTGCGCGCGCCCCACTCGCCGTAGGGCCCCGGCCACATGTAGTAGCCGGCCTTGGTGGAGATGATCAGCTCGTCGCGGTGGGCGGCGAAGTCCTGGCGCAGGATGCGGCCGACGTTGCGCTCGGCGGAGCCGGCGGGTGGGCCGTAGTTGTTGGCCAGGTCGAAGTGGGTGACGCCGAGGTCGAAGGCCCGGCGCAGCATGGCGCGGGCGGTCTGCTGGTCGTCGACGTCGCCGAAGTTGTGCCAGCATCCCAGGGAGATGGCGGGCAGCTTCAGCCCGGACCGCCCGCAGCGGCGGTAGGTCATCCGTTCATACCTGTCCTCGGCGAATCGGCGGCTCATGGCAGACCTCCTTCCCGGGGCAGTTTCCTCAGGCGCCGACCTGTTCGAGCGGCTCGACGTTCGCCACCTTCGGCTTCATCGGGTTCTGCACCGGGGCGGCCCAGCGGACGGCGTTGGTGATGACGCGCTGGATCTGCGCGTCCTTGAAGATGGGGAACGTCTCGTGTCCGGGGCGGAAGTAGAAGACCTTGCCGCTGCCGCGGTGGTAGCAGACGCCGCTGCGGAAGACCTCGCCGCCCTGGAACCAGCTCACCAGCACCAGGTTGTCCGGCCGGGGGATGTCGAAGAACTCGCCGTACATCTCCGTGTGGGGCAGCTCGACGTACTCGCCGAGGCCCTCGGCGATGGGATGGCCCGGCTGCACGACCCAGAGCCGCTCCTTCTCGCCGATCTCGCGCCACTTCAGCACGCATGAGGTGCCCATCAGGCGGCGGAAGATCTTCGAGAAGTGCGCCGAGTGCAGGCAGATCAGCCCCATGCCGTCCAGCACGCGCCGCTGCACGCGGTCCACGACCTCGTCCTGCACCTCGTTGTGCGCCATGTGCCCCCACCAGGTCAGCACGTCGGTGGCCTCCAGCACCTCTTCGGTCAGGCCGTGCTCGGGCTCGTCGAGCGTCGCGGTGCGCGCCTCGATGTCCGGCTCGGCCCCCAGGAACTCGGCGATGACGGCGTGCATGCCGTCGGGGTAGACGGCCCGGACGGCGTCGCTGGACTTCTCGTGGCGGCCTTCGTTCCACACGGTCACGCGGATTGCGTCGGCCATTGGTTCGGCTCCCTTCCTGTCAGGTGCCCCGCTCCGCTCCCGCGCGGGCGGTGGGTGCTGAGTCTTCTTCGCCAAAGACCGTGGCGGTGAAGCGGTAGATGGACGTGCCGTCCCACTGCCAGGCATCCGGCGGCAGGCCGGCCTTGCGGCAGGTCTGCTCGATGAACTGCCGGGCCGTCCAGCCGTTCTCGGTCGCGACCTGCGGCAGCAGCACGCCGCTGCGGCGGCCGGCCACGACCATCAACCCGTCGCGCCCGACCTCTACGTCCTCTACCCCTCGCGCGAGCTTCATGGGGCCGAGCACGCTGATCTCGAGCTCGATCTCGGCCGGCTCGTCCGGCCGGACCGGCGGGAAGCGGGGGTCGCGGGCCGCCGCCGCCGCCACCTCCCGCACGCAGCGGCAGAGCGACCCGCGCGCGACGACGTGCCCGATGCACCCGCGCAGCCGCCCTTCTCGCTTCAGCGTCACGAAGGCCGCGCCGTTGCGGCGCAGGGAGGGCGGGACGGCGCCCTCGTCGCCCTCGGCGGCGGGCTCGCCGCGCGCCGCCCGCTCCACGCTCGCCCGCGCCAGGTCCAGCAGGAAACGCCGGTCCTCGTTGCTCAGCGGCGGCTCGTCCTCGCTTTGCCGGTTGGGCTGCGGGGACTTCATCTCGGGCAGGCAGCCGGCCGGGCTCAGGGCCGCCGCCGCAACGTAGCTGACGCAGTAGTCGGCCTGGCCCGTCGTCCCGCCGGAGTTGGCCCAGCGCAGGAACTGCGCCCTGGCCTCGGGCCAGCTCTCCAGCAGCGTCAGGGCGATCCGCACTGGCTGGCCCCCGCAGACGGTGGGATTGCGCCCCTCGTGGTAGCGGCCGAACGCCTCGGCGTCGAGCGCCTTGATGTGGCGGACGCCCTCCATGTCCAGCGCTTCGATCCGCTCCAGCAGCTTCTCGCCCCCTTCCTTGCCGAAGGGTGCGAAGCCCCGCCCATAGTGCGTGAAGTCCGTGCTGACGACGATGAGCGTGTCCTCCTCGACGATCTCGGCGATGCCGGCCGCCGCCGCGCGGCACTGCGCGGGGCTGAGCCGCCCGACCAGGATCGGCACGATCTTGGGCGGCTCGGGCCAGAGCGCCTGGAGGAACGGTAGCTGGACCTCCAGGCAGTGCTCGCGCACGTGGGGGTATCGCATGGCGTGGAACGGCTGGCGACGGGTGAGCCGCTCGACCGCCTCGACGTCCACCGGCACGCGCCCCAGGGGCGTATCGTAGGCCGAGAACTGCGCCACGCTGCACGCGCCGAAGAGCCGCGTGAAGTGGCTCGGCCCGATCAGCACCACGCGCGAGGGGCGCTCGCGCCCGGCCAGCAGCTTGTAGGCGAACGCGGCCGTCGGCGCGCTGTAGGCGTAGCCGGCGTGGGGGACGATGAGCGCACGCACGACGCCGCCCGCGGGCGCAGTGGGATCGGCGCGGCCCAGGTGGCGCTCGACCTCCTCGCGCAGGGCGCCGGCCGCCTCGGGATAGAAGGCGCCGGCCACGGCAGGGGGGCGGGCCGGCAGGAACGACGCCTCGCAAGGTGGTTCCACCAGCCCCGACAGCGCGAGGACGGCCACCGTCGCAGCGCAACTCGTCCGGGCGAAGCCGCGCTCGTTGACCTCGTGGATGACCTTCAAGTCGCTGCCCTCCTCGTCCCAAGCCACCAGCGTACCCCAAACGGCGGCGGCCTGCAAAGCCTGCCGCGTTGCGCGCGCTCGGCCCCTTGCCCTAACATGGCGCCGAGCCCGACCGGAAGGGAGCCCGCGATGCACACGGAGCGCCTACACGCCGCACGGCACAGCGACGTCGCCCGCGCCGCCGAGCTGCTGAGGCAGGGCCTGGTGGTGGCCTTCCCCACCGAGACCGTCTACGGCCTCGGCGTGCGGGCCGACCGCCCGGAAGCGATGCGCGAACTCGAGCGACTCAAAGCACGGCCGCCGGGCAAGCCGTTCGCGCGCCTGATCGCCTCGGCCGGGGACATGGAGCGCCACGCCGCCCCCGGCCCCGTGGCCCGGCGGCTCGCCGCCCGCTTCTGGCCTGGCCCCCTGACGCTGGTGGTGGCCGACGGCCGGGGCGGGCAGGTGGGCCTGCGCTGCCCGGACTGCGCCGTGACGCTGGCGCTGCTGCGCCGGGTCGGCGTGCCCGTGGCGGCGCCGAGCGCCAACCCGAGCGGCGAGCCGCCGGCCACCGACGCCGGGGAGGTGCTGGCGGCCTTCGAGGGGCGGATCGCCGCCGTGCTGGACGGGGGGCGGGCGGCCCTCGGCGTGGCCTCCACGGTGGTGCGCGCGAGCGGCGGCGCGCCCGAGGTGCTGCGGGAGGGCGCGATCCCGGCCGGCCGTATCCTGGAGGCGGCCGGCGGCGCGCATGCTACCTGAGGCGCTCAGGACTCCTCGCGGACGGGCAGCCCGACGGTGAAGGTCGTGCCCTGGCCGACGCCCGAGTCGACCCCGATGAAGCCGCCGTGCGCGCGCGCGATGTTGTAGGAGATCGCCAGGCCCAGCCCCATCCCGTCCGCCTTGGTGGTGAAGAACGGCTCGAAGACCTGCTCGATGCTCTCGGCGGGCATGCCGGGGCCGTTGTCAGCGACGGTGAGGATCAGGAATGACTCGCTCTGCTCGGATGCCTCCTTCAGCGAGTCGGGGTCGATCTTCGCTCGCGGGCGCACGTAGCCGTCGACGCGCAAGAGCGGCGCGTCGACCCCCTGGAGCACCTCCAGGGCGTTGCGCACGATGTTCAGGGCGAGCTGGCGCAGCCGGGGGCGGCTGATGGCCAGGGGCAGGGGACGGTCGATGACCGAGTGCTCGACGCGCACGCCCTCGGCGAGCCCCAGCGCCTGAAGGGTGGTGAAGACTTCGCCGACGACGTCGCTGGGATTGACCGTCTCCCCGATGGTAGGCTCCGAGGGGCGGGAGAGGTCGAGCAGGCCCTCGACGATGCTCTTGCACTGGCGGGCCTCGTCGGCCATGGCCTCCAGTTGCTCGCGCTCGGGCGCGTCCTCGGGCAGCTCGGCCAGCAGTATCTGGGTGTAGCCGAGGATGACGGCGATCGGGTTGTTCACTTCGTGGGCGACGCCGGCGGCCAGGCGGCCGACGCTGGCCATCTTCTCAGCGTCGATCAGTTGCCTCTGGTTGGCGGCGAGCGCGCGGGCCATGCTGTTGAAGCTGTCGGCGAGCTCGCGGAACTCGCCCGAGCCGTCCGCCTCGATGCTGCTGCCCAGCCGGCCGGCGGCGAGGGCCTTGGTGCCCTGAACGAGGGCGCCGACCGGCCGCACCACGGAGCGGTGGGTGTAGTAGATGATCAGCAGGCAGATCAGCAGGGCCACGGGGATGATGCCCTTGGAGATGGCGAGGCTCACGTTCCAGGCGCCCTTGGCGTTGCGCTCGGCGGCGAGGGTGCGCATCTCGAAGGCGAAGGCCAGGTTCTCGTTGAGCCGGGTGATGTCGCCGAGCACGTGGCGGCTGGCCTCCTCCAGTTCGCCCCCGTCGTCGGCGGGCGGCATCTGCATCTCGGCCCGGACCTTGGCCACCACGATGCGGTCCATGAAGATCGCCCGGAGGCGTTCGGCCGCCCGCCCCAGCTCCCCCAGGTAGCCGCGCTCCAGGTCGTCCAGCGGCCTCGCCAGCAGCGACTGGAACGAGTCTTCCATCCGCTCGTAGAGGTCGTGGAACTCGTTGACCTTGCGCCACTCGACCCCCTCGCCCTGGAGGAACTCCCGCTGGCAGCGGAACAGCTCCTCGGCCATCTGCCCGATCTCGAGGGCCTGGCGGCGCACCTCCTGCTGGATGCGGATCCGCTCGGCGGCGTTCTTGACCTTCTCCAGGTTGTAGAGCGTCACCAGCAGCGCCGCCCCGAAGACCGCCAGCACCAGCAGGAAGCCGAGCGCCAGGCGCATGCTGATCGTGCCGCCCGCCCGGCTCATGGCCCTTTACCCGGCAGGGGGAAGGCGGGAAGCTGCTCAAGCAGGCGCATGAACTGCTCGCGGGGCATCCACTCGATCCGCCCGTCGCCCCTCAGCACCATGGCGCCCTCCCCGCCGTGCTGGTCCGGCCCCAGGTCGCAGGCCAGCACGTCGGGCTGGCTCGTCAGCGGCGTTGTGGGCGCGAAGTAGGCGTAGCGGCGCGGCTCGACGCCGTGGAGCCGGCAGCCGGGGCAGAAGAGCTGCTCGGGGACCAGCCGGCCCTCCAGGACCAGCTCGGCCAGGTCGGCCGGGTAAGCGCCGTCATGCTCGGCGCGGTGCGCCTCGACGGCCGAAGCGATCGCCTTCAGCCGCCCCTGGCACGCGTCGCGCGCTTGCTCGGCGCGCAGGTCGCGCAGTTGGGGGACGGCTGCCGAGAACCACAGGTTCAGCGCGCCGCCCACCACGCCGAGCGCCAGCCCTGCGGCCACCATGGCGAGGCCGACCCGCTCCACGCCGCGGCGCATCTCCCGCAGCGCCAGCGCGGCCAGGATCCCCGCGCAGAAGCCGAAGCCCCAGTGCAGGTAGGCCAGCAGCCCGAAGACCACGCAGGCGGCGGCCAGGGGGTGGCGCACCGACGGCAGGTCCGAACCTCGGCGGGCCGCCTCGTCGATCGCGGCAAACCGATCGGCCGCCGGGTCGCGCACGCGCAGCAGCAGGCGGGCGGGCCCCAGGTCTACCACGTCTCCGTCGGCCAACCGCCGCTCGCCGGCCAGCTCCCCGTTGACCAGGATGCCGTTGCGCGAGCCCAGGTCCTTGACGTGGCAGCACTCGCCGTCGGGGTAGATGTAGCAGTGGCGGCGCGATATCTCGGGGCTGGTGAAGATCAGGTCGCACTCCGGCGAGCGGCCGATCAGCAGGCCGTCCGGCCCGACCGGGAAGCGGCGGGACGACAGTTCGCCGCCGGCGACCTCGACGTGGAAGGCGGCTCCGTTTGCCGGGGCGGGCTGGGCCATGCGGACAGTCGTAACCTCGCTGGCGGGAAGCCCCTGCGGGCCATGGGGCGCAGAGCGGGACCGTCTCTGCGAATCTACACCATGCCCGCCGGCGATGCAAGCGGTGGGCCGCGCCGCTCAGGCGAAGAAGCGGGCCAGCGCCCGGAGGGACTCGCCGATGTAGGCGACCTCCTCGGCCGTGTTGTAGAGCCCGAGCGATACGCGTGTCAGGCTCGTCTCGCCGAAGTGGCGCACCAGCGGCTCGGCGCAGTGCACGCCGGAGCGGACCATCACGCCGTAGCGGTTGCACAGCAGCGCCGCCACGTCGTCGGCCGAGAGGCTGGCGAGGGCGAAGGAGGCGACGGGCACCCGCTCGCCGGCGCCGTCGCGCGGGTAGGCGCGGATGCCCTCCACTGTGCGCACCTGCTGCGCCAGGGCGTCGGCCAGCGCCCGGCCGTGCTCACGGACCTGGTCCATTCCGAGCCCGCGCAGGAAACGCGCCGCCGCGCCCATGCCGATCGCCCCCTCGATGTTCGGCGTGCCGGCCTCGAAGCGATGCGGCAGGGCCTCCAGCTCGAAGTCCTGATGCGTGACCCGCGCCACCATGCCTCCGCCGTAGAGCAGCGGCGCCGCCCGCTCCAGGTGCTCGCTGCGCGCGTAGAGGACGCCGATGCCGCTCGGGCCGAGCATCTTGTGGCCCGAGACGGCCAGGAAGTCGCATCCGAGCTCCCGCACGTCGATCGGCATGTGCGCCACCGACTGCGCGGCGTCCACCAGCGTCAGGATACCCCGCGCGCGGGCCTCTCCTATCACCTCCTCGACGGGCGTGATGAGGCCGGTCACGTTCGAGACGTGGCCGAGCGCGATCAGCCTGGTGCGCGGCGTGATGCGCTCCAGCACGGCTTCGGCCGTGACCCGGCCCTGCTCGTCGGGCTCGACCAGCCGCACCTTCGCCCGCACGAACCAGGGCAGAAAGTTGGAGTGGTGTTCGGTCAGCGAGCAGACGACCTCGTCCTCCTCGCGCAGGTCGAGCAGGCCGGCCGCCAGGTTGATCCCCTCGGTGGCGTTGCGCACGAAGACGAGCTCGTCGGGCTCGGCGCCGATCAGATCGGCGATGCTGCGGCGCGCCTCCTCGTAGAGGGCGTCGGCCTCCTGCGCGAGCACGTTGACGCCGCGGTGCACGTTGGCGCAGACGTCGGTGTAGTAGTACTCGACCGCCTTGATGACGCTGAACGGCTTCAGGGAGGTGGCGGCGTTGTCGGCGAAGATCACGCGCCGCCCTTCGTAGTGGCGTTCCAGCGCGGGGAACTGCTCCCGGATTCCTTCCATGTCCAGCATGCCCGGCCCCTCCGGCCCGCTCAGAGCGCGGGCGGGCCGACCTGCGAGTAGACGAACCTGTACTTCATGGAGCGCTCCGGCGGGATCTCGTCCACGATGCGCCCCTCCAGGCGGCTGCGCTCGCCGAGCATCCGCCGGCAGCGCGCCAGCACGCCGTCCACGTCCACCGTCCGGGCGGGATCGTCGGGCAGGAGCCGGACCCCGAAGTCATTGGCACCCCGCTGGACGAGCCGGTAGGCGGCCAGGTTGGCGGCGCCGCGAAACGCCGCGTCGGCCTGGAGCGGGCTCAGCAGGCCGCCGTCGGCCGTGGCGATCAGGTCGCCGGCGCGCCCGTGCACGGCGGCGAGCGTCGGGCTGTTGCGCCCGCAGGGGCACGGCCCATGGCCGGGCTCGATCACATCGCCGATCTCGTAGCGGATCAGCGGCATGGCGTAGTTGCCCAGGTCGGTCAGCACGGCCCGGCCGACCTCGCCCGGCCCGGCCGGCCGCCCGTCGCGCAACGCCTCCACGTAGACGTTCTCGGTCATCACGTGGAGGCGGTGACGTTCGCACTCGTTGGCGACGTCCAGCACCTCGCTGCCGCCGTACTGGGTGAAGACCTCGCAGCCGAAGGTCCCGCGCAGGAGCTCGCCCAGGGAGGGGGTGAGCAGCTCGTAGGTGCTCACGATGTGCCGTGCCTGCGGCGCGGGGCGGCCGCTGCGCCGCAGGTAGCGCGCGAAGGCGCCGAGGTAGACCGGATCGGCGATCAGCACGAACGGGGCGAAGCGGTCCATGATCTCCGCCAGCCGCTCCATGTAGCCATGCGGGGCGCTCAGCACGTTGCGCGTCGAGGGCAGCGCGATGATGCCCTCCAGGTGGCGCAGGGCCGGCACGGCGTAGAGGCGGCTGACCCACAGGTCCTCCGCCTGCCCCTCCGCCAGCCCGCAGGAGGCCGCCGTGCAGTGCGGGGTGGCGAGCACCAGGATGGGGAGGTTCGTGACGCTGCGCGTGCGCAGGAAGACGGCGTTGAACAGCTCACGCTGGTAGGTGCGGTCGGGGCGCACGAAGTGGAGGCTCTCGGCGGTGGAGCCGGAGGTCTGGCCCATGCGGCCGGGGTCGAAGCGGCGGTCGGGGTCGAGGATGCGGTCGGGGAAGCTGCGCCGGATCTCGTCCTTGGTCAGCGGCGGGATGCGGCGCAGGTCCTGCGGCGTGCGCACCTCGTCGGGGCAGAGCCCGGCCGCGCGGAACTTGTCGCGGTAGAGCGGCACCCGCTCGCCGGCGAAGCGCAGCAGGCGCTGGAGGCGGCGCCACTGGCGGGCCTTCAGGGCCTCCGGGGGGCGGCTGCGCACGCGCCGCTCGTGCGCGCGCCAGTGCAGGTAGCGCCGGTAGCGGCCGTGCGCCTGCGCGGCGATGCGCGAGACGGCCCCGCTGAGGTAGCCCATCGGTTGCTCCCGCTTCTGTGGCGCCATGCCCCCGCGCGGCGCCGGCGAGCGTGTGTCCGGCTCAGAGCTGCGGCGAGGCGCCCTCCATGGCCCTCACCTTCCGGGCCAGCTCCTCCACCGTCGTGGCCTCCAGGACCGTTCGCACGGCCTCGCTGACCTCGGTCCAGACCTCCTGCGTCGGGCACGAGTCGTGCATCGGGCAGGAGCCGGCCTCCTCCACGCACGGCGCCGGCGCCAGCGGTCCCTCCAGGGCCGCGTAGACGTCGGCCAGCGTGATCCGGCCGGCCGGGCGGGCCAGCACGTAGCCGCCGTCCCGGCCGCGTTCGGCGCGGACCAGGCCCGCCGCCTTGAGCGTGGCCATGATCTGCTCCAGGTACTTGGGCGAGAGCCGCTGCCTGGCGGCGAGCGTGCCGACCGGCACGGCGTCGTCGCCGGCTGCGGCGGCCAGTTCGGCCAGCGCGCGGGCGCCGTAGCGCGTCCTGGTGGAGAGCCTCACAGCATGATCCCCCTATTCCCACGAACAAGGTAGGATATTACCATGAAGCGCGTGGCCGCGCAAGGCCTTCTTCGGGCCGGGAAGGGAAGAGCGGGTGAGGCACCGCAGCGGCGGGGCTGGTGGGTGGGGCCGGAATCGAACCGGCGACACCGTGATTTTCAGTCACGTGCTCTACCGCCTGAGCTACCCACCCATCGGCGCACTGATGATTCTACGCCGGGGGGGCCGGGGTGTCAAGCCGGCGAAGGCCCGCACCACGGAGAACGGCGCCGGCGATGATGGGATGACGGCGCGGCCTCGATCTCGGCCGTTAGCATCTGCGTTTATCCGCGTTCATCTGCGGTTTCATGCCGTTCGCCGTGGCTGCGGAGCAGTTCGCGGACGCGCTCGAACGCCTCGTCCAGGCGGCCCGGATCGGATCCGCCGGCCTGGGCCAGGTCGTCGCGCCCGCCGCCGCCGCCGCCGAGGATCGCCGCCGCCTCCTGCGCGAGCTCGCGGGCGCTCAGGCCGGCCTCCACGAGGCCCTCGGAGACGCCGACCACCAGCGGCACCTTGCCCTCGTCCGGGGCCGCCAGCACGCAGACGAGCCGCTCGTTGCCCTTGCGCAGCACGTCGGCGGCGCTGCGCAGCTCGGCGGGCCCGCCGTCGATGCGGGCGGCCACGAGGCGCAGCTCGCCGATCTCCTCCGCCCGGTCCATCAGGCTGCCGGAGGCCATGCGGCGGGCGGCGCGCTGCTTCTCCTGGGAGAGCTGCTTGTGGAGGGAGCGTATCTCGTCCTGGAGCTCCTCGGCGCGCTGGAGCAGGTTGTCCTCCTGCGTGCCCAGCGTCTCGCAGAGGCGGCCGATCTGTTCCTCGCGGCGGCGCAGCAGCTCCAGCGCCCCCAGGCCCGTGACGGCCTCTATGCGGCGAACGCCGCCGGCGACGCTGCTCTCGCGGGTGATGCGGACGCAGCCGATCTGGCCGGTGCGCTCGCAGTGGGTGCCGCCGCAGAGCTCGCGGCTGTAGTCGCCCGCGCTGACGACGCGCACCACGTCGCGGTAGTTCTCGCCGAACAGGGCCATGGCGCCTGCCTCGCGCGCCTCGCTCAGGCTCATGCGGGTGGCCACGACGGGTTCGTCCTCCAGCACCTTGCGGTTGACCATCTCCTCGATGCGGCGCAGGCTCTGCTGGCCGAGCTCGGTGGGGTTGGAGAAGTCGAACCGGAGCCGCTCGGCGCAGACGTGGGAGCCGGCCTGGGTGGCGTGCTCGCCGAGCACCTGGCGCAGGGCGTAGTGCAGCAGGTGCGTGGCGGTGTGGTTGCGGGCGGTGGCCATGCGCACGTCCTTGTCGACGCGGCAGAGGATGCGGTCGCCGACCTTGATCTCGCCGCGTTCGACGCGCCCGACGTGGAGGGAGAAGCCCTTCTCCCGCCGCACCCCTTCGAAGGCGAAGCTCAGCTCCCCGTCCTCGGGGGCGACGATCCGACCCACGTCGCCGACCTGGCCGCCGGCCTCGCCGTAGGCGGGGGTGCGGTCGAGCACGACGGCCGCCTCCTCGCCTTCCTGGGCCGCCTCGACCAGCTCGTCGTCGCGGATGATGCCTATCACCTTGGCCATGCTCTCCAGGGTGTGGTAGCCGGTGAACTCGGTCGGCTCGTGCCGCTCCTGGAGGCGGGCGAGGGGGCCGCTGGCGAAGACGGCCTCGTCGAACCCGGCGCCGTGGCGCGATAGCTGCTGGTGGGCCTCCATCTCGCGCAGGAAGCCCTGCATGTCGACGCCCATCGCTTCCTCGGCGAGGATCGACTCGGTCATCTCGACCGGGAAGCCGTAGGTCTGGTAGAGGTCGAAGACCTCCTTGCCCCGCAGCACGGTGGCGCGCTGGCGCTTGAGGTTCGCGATCTGCTGGGCCAGCACGGCCGAGCCGCGCTGGACGGTCTGCTGGAAGGCGCGCTCCTCCTCGGCGATGACGGTCTGGACGTGCGCGCGGCTCTCGGCCAGCTCGGGGTAGGGGTCGCTGTATGCCTCGATCACGGGGTCGATCAGGCGGGTCATGAACGGGCCGTCGACGCCGAGCTGGTGGGCGTCGCGCACGGCGCGGCGCAGCAGGCGGCGCACCACGTAGCCGCGCTCCTCGTTGCTGGGGATGACGCCGTCGGCGATGCAGAAGACCACGGCGCGCGCGTGGTCGGCGATGCGACGCATCTGGCGCCGGGCGGGGGAGGCGTCATCGGGGCTGCGGCCGCAGAGCCGGGCGATCTGCGCCATGACCGGGGCGAAGACGTCGATGTCGAAGTTGGTCTCGGCGCCCTGGATCAGGCGGGCCATGCGCTCCAGGCCCATGCCGGTGTCGATGTTCTGCATCGGCAGGGGGGCGAGGGTGCCGTCCTCCTGGCGGTCGTACTGTTGGAAGACCAGGTTGTAGAGCTCGTCGTAGCGTCCGCACTCGCAGGAGGGGTCGCAGGTCGGCTTTCCGCAGCCCCCGCCGTAGTCATAGAAGATCTCGCTGCACGGTCCGCAGGGGCCGTTGGGGCCCTGGGTGCGGGCGTTGGGCGGCCAGAAGTTCTCGCCTTCGCCGAAGCGGAAGATCCGCTCCTCGGGCAGGCCGACCACTTCGCTCCAGACCTGCTCGGCCTCCGCGTCGTCCTCGTAGATGCTGACGGCCATGCGCTCGGCGGGGAGGGCCATCTCCTCGCGCATGAACTGCCAGGCCCACTGGATGGCCTCGCGCTTGAAGTAGTCGCCGAAGGAGAAGTTGCCGAGCATCTCGAAGAAGGTGTGGTGCGAGGGGGTCTTGCCCACCTTCTCGATGTCGCCCGTGCGCAGGCACTTCTGGCAGGTGGCGGCGCGCCGCAGCGAGCGGTCGCCCCGCCCGTAGAACTGGTCCTTGAACTGGTTCATCCCCGCCCCGGTGAAAAGCAGAGACGAGTCGCCGGTCGGCACGAGCGAGTCGGGGGGCAGCACGCGGTGGTCGCGCGCGCGGAAGAACTCCAGGAAACGGCTGCGAATCTCGTCGGTCTTCATGGCGCCGGGGCTTCGCTTCTGGGTGGGCCGCACGGGGCCTGCTAAGCTTAGCAGTTGGCCCCAGAATCGTCAAGCAGCGGCAGGCGGACGGCACGGCTTACCACGGAGACACGGAGAACGGCAACGCAACGATAGCGGCATTTCACCATGAAGATCACGAAGAGGCACGAAGGACGCCGGCGGCAACGGTGGCATGACGGCTCGTTCTCGTTCTCGGGCGTTGCCGTGCCATCTGCGTTCATCCGCGTGTATCTGGGCTTTCATGCCGTTCGTCGTGTCGTAGTGGTCAGTGCCGCCGTTCTCCGTGCCTCAGTGTCTCCGTGGTGAGTCGCAGCCGTTCGTCGTGCTCGTGGTCTCGTCGTGGTTCCGCGTGCCTTTCGCTTGATTTGTGAACCGTGGTTCGGTACTTCTTCGCGCGACACGGGCGGTTCTTTCTGGTATTCTGCTCGACCGGCGCCGAGGGGCGGGCCTCGGGATCCACGACGGCGGGCGCGAGCGGGCCCGGATCGACCCCGCCCCGATACTCGACATCCTGCTGCACGGCATTCTGGCCGGAGGGGAGCGGGCATGAGAGCGAGGTGGAGGCGATGGATGCTCGCCGCCCTGGCCGCAGCGGCCGGCGCCCTGGCGGCCGGCTGCCTGCCGACCCGGCGCGCCATCTACTCCGAGGTCCACCGCAGCCGCGCCGAGTCCTACGCCCGCTGGCGACGCGACGCCGTGGAGGAAGAGGCCCTTCCTCGCCTCAAGGGCAGCCTGCCCGTCGGCGACGCCATCCGCGCCGCCCTCAGCTACAGCCCCACGCTGCGCAACGTGCTCCAGGAGAAGGAGAAGGCGCGGGGCCAGCTCTACACCGCCTACGGCGAGGCCCTGCCCAGGGTCGATCTGAGCGCCGGCTACACGCGCCTGGACCAGGTCTTCACCGTCGACCTCGGCGTGGCCAGCTTCGACATAGGCGACCGGGACACATACTTCTACCAGGTCACGGTGACCCAGCCGCTTTTCAAGGGCGGCAGCATTCCGGCGGCGATCAGGGGCGCGCGCATCTTCGAGGCGCTCGGCGACGAGAGGATCCGCCAGACCGTCCAGGACGTCGTCCTCCAGGTGGCCGTCGCTTACTACGACGTGGTGCTGGCCCGGCACCTCTACGAGGTGCAGCGCGAGGCGCTCCAGTTCGCCCGTGCCAACCTGCGCGACGTGACCGCCAGGGAGGAGGCCGGCGTGGCCATCCCCTTCGACCGGCTGCGGGCGCGCGTCGAGGTGAGCAACGTCGAGGCCGACATGATCCGTGCCCGCAACCGCCTCAACCGCGCCCGCACGGCCCTGTTGCGCGCCATGGGCGTCTCGCAGAGGAGCGAGGTCACACTCTCCAACGAGCTGGTCCACGCCCCGCTGGAGCCGGCCTACGAGGAGGCGGTCCGCACGGCCTTCCTGAACCGGCCCGAGCTCTACCAGGGCGAGCTCGACAGCCGGCTCCAGCGCACGGCCCTGCGCATCGTCTACAGCGACTACTTCCCCGAGCTGGAGGCGTTCGGCTGGCGCCGCTGGGCCAAGCCCGACCCGCACGAGGCGAGCAACATCGCGTGGGACGACCAGTGGCAGGCCGGCGTGAGGCTGACCTGGCACCTCTTCGACGGGCTGCGCCGGGAGGGCAGTGTCATCCAGCAGCGGGCCGTGCTCCAGCAGAGCATCCTCTCGCTGGAGGAGGCCGAGCAGCGCGTGCTGGAGGAGGTGCGCAACGGCATCCTGGACCTGGCCGACGCCGAGGAGCTGGTCGCGTCCCAGCGCCTCAACCTCGAACGGGCCGGGGAAGCGCTGCGGCTGGTGACGGTCGGCGCGCGCGAAGGGGTCAACACCGAGCTGGAGGTGCTCGACGCCCGGGCCGCGCTGACGCGCGCGCGCGGGCTCTACTACCAGGCCCTGCACTCGCACGTGATCGGGCGGCTCGCCTTTCAGCGCGCGCTCGGCATGCTCGGGCCCGAGCCGGGCCGGGGCGACGTGCCGGAAGAGGCGCCCGAGAGCGTGGTCGGCCCGTTGACGGCCCCGGCCGGCGCCGACGGCGGGGCAGGCCCGAGCGCGCCGGGCAGGAACCTGAGGAGATGACCACATGCAGGGCTTACGCAGAGGGCTGAAGGCGGTGGCGGCGCTGCTCGTGATCTTCGGGGCGCTGGGGGGCCTGGCGCTCTGGTCGCTGGGCCGCCCGCAGCGCCGCGCGCAGAGCATCGAGGCGATCCAGGCCCGCGAGGGGATCCCCGTGGAGGTGGCCCGGGCCGAGCCGCGCGAGTTCACCGATTACTTCTACTGCGACGGCGAAGTCGTCGACGACGTGCGCTCCGTGCTGCGGGCCAAGGTCCGCGAGGTGGTCGAGGCCGTGCACGCGCGCGTCGGGGAGCCGGTCGAGCCCGGCCAGGTGCTGGTGGAGTTCCGCACGACCGACCTGGAGGCGGCCATCGAGGCCGCCGAGGTCGCCTACGCGGAAGCCGAGCGCAACTACGAGCGCTACCTGAGCCTGGCCGAGCAGGACGTGATCTCCGCCGACCGCCTGGACCAGGCCCGCACGGCGCAGGAGAGCGCCGCCGCCGCCCTGCGCGCCGCCCGTTCGCAGCTCGAGTTCGCCCGCGTCGCCTCGCCCATCGACGGCGTCGTGCAGCGGCGGTGGGTCGAGCCGGGCGAGTTCAAGGGCACGGGCGACGAGCTGCTCAGCATCGTCGACCTCTCCACCGTCGAGGTCAAGGCCCTCGTGCCCGAGGCAGACGTGGCGGCCCTGTCCGTCGGCATGGAGGGCGAGTTCATGCTCGAAGCAGACGGCGCCTGGCGCGCCGGTCGCATCAGCCGGATCAGCCCCTCCACCGCCGATCCGAACCGGTTCTTCGACGTCTTCCTCAAGGTGGAGAACGAGCGCACCGGCGGCGCGTGGCTCATGCGGCCGGGGATGTACGTCGAGGTGCGGTTCGCGCGGGGCGGCACGCAGACCCATCCGGCCGTGCCCGAGAGCTGCCTGGTGCTGGAGCGCGACAAGGATGTGATCTACCTGGTGGAGAGTGCCGTGCGTGAGGTGCCCGTGAGGAACCCCGCCACCAGCGAAGAGGAGGACGGCGGATTCGGCGCCCGGCTGGCGCGCGGGGTCGAGCGGATCGGCGCGCTGGTGGCGGGGCTCGGCGGCAAGGTCCGCGAAGAGGAGCAGCCTACCCAGAAAAGGGAGGTGCACACCGCCCGCCGCCTGGAGGTCAGCGCCGGGCTGAGGCGCGAAGGCTGGGTGCGGCTGGAGGGTGACCCGGTCCAGCCCGGCCGACTGGTGATCGAGAACCCGCGGGAAGCCGTCGAGGACGGCACCTTCGTGCGGATCGTGGAGGGCCCCCGCGAGTCATGATACGCACCTTCATCGAGCGGCGGGTGCTGACCACCGTGATCGTGCTGATCGCGGTGATCCTGGGCGGCCTCTCCTACGCCGGGATGGGCGTGCGGCGGTTCCCCGAGGTCGAGTTCCCCATCATCACCGTCGCCACCGTCTACCAGGGCGCCAGCCCGACCGAGGTCGAGACCGACATCACCAAGCGCATCGAGGACGCCGTCGTCGGCATCGCAGGCATCGAGGAGATACGCTCCAGCTCCCAGCAGGGCCTCTCGTTCGTCTTCATCGAGTTCGATCTGGACCAGGACATCGACATCAAGGCGGTCGACGTTCGCAACAAGATCGACCGCATCCTGGCGCTGCTGCCCGAGGGGGCGGAGGACCCGATCCCGGAGAAGTTCGAGATCGGCGCGCTGCCCATCGTCGACCTGGTGCTCTACGGCCCGCAGGACCCGAACGAGCTCTACCGGCTCGCCGAGGAGGAACTCCAGCCCGCCCTGACACAGATCACCGGCGTGGCGGACATCAGCCTGACCGGCGGACAGGAGCGCGAGATCCACGTGCTGCTCGACGCGCGGAAGCTGCGCAAGCACAGGGTGCCGATCAGCGCCGTGACGGCCGCCGTGCGCGCCTCGAACGTGGACGTGCCGGCCGGCCACATCACCCAGCCGGGCCGCCGCTTCGTCGTGCGAACCCCGGGGCGCGCCACGCGGGTAGAGGACATCGCCGGTGTCCGCGTGCCCACCCTCGGGGGCGGCATCATCACCGTCGGCGACCTGGGCCGCGTGGCGGACACCTACGCGGAGAAGGAGACCGCCTCCCGCTACGCCACCACGAGCGGCGCGGGCGAAGACGGCCTGAGCAGCCGCGACGCCATCGTGCTCGCCGTGCAGGCGCGCAGCGACGCCAACGAGGTGGCCGTCGTCGAGCGCATACGCGAGGAGCTGCCCAAGCTGCGCCGGCGCCTGCCCCAGGGGGCGATGCTCGAGGTCGCGCGCGATACCTCCGTCTTCATCAAAGGCGCCCTGGCCAACGTGCGCCAGAACATGCTGATCGGGATCGGGCTGACGGCCCTGGTCATCTTCCTGTTCCTGAAGTCGCTGCGGGCCACGATCGTCATCGCCGTCGTGATGCCGGCCGCCGTCATCATCGCGTTCATCGGGATGGCCGCCTCGGGCTTCACGCTGAACATCATCTCCCTGACCGGCCTGGCCATCGTGATCGGCGTGCTGGTCAACAACGCGATCCTGATCGTGGAGAACGTCACCCGCTTCATGGCGCAGGGCCTGGAGCCGAAAGAGGCCGCCGTCGAGGGCACGCACGATATCGCCCTGGCCATCTTCAGCTCCACCGCCACGAACCTGGTCGTCTTCCTTCCCATCGCCTTCATGGGCGAGATCATCGGGCGTTTCTTCCGGGATCTCGGCCTGACGGTGGTCTTCGCCACCGTGGTCTCGCTGCTGGTCTCCTACTCGCTGACGCCGATGATGTGCGGCCTGCTGCTGAAGGCGAACGAGGAGGAGGGCGGCCGCAGGAGCTGGCTGGCCTGGCTCTTCGAGGGGACGGCCGGGCGCGTGGCGCGGGCGTGGCGCTGCGGCTTCGAGGTCACGAAGCGGGCCTACCTGGGCGCGCTCGATTGGTGCCTGCATCATCGGCTCTCGACGGTGGTGCTCACCTTCGTGGCCTTCATCTGCTCCTTGTTCGTGTTCGCCGTGGTCGGGGTGGAGTTCTTCCCCTCCTCCGACGAAGGCCGCTTCCGCATCACGATCGAGGCGCCGGTCGGCACGCCGCTGGCGGTGACCGACCGGGCCGTGCGCCGCGTCGAGGAAGGGCTGCGCGAGCTGCCCCACCTGGAGAACTACGTGGTGCGTGTCGGGCGGGTAGCCGCCGGGTCAACGGGCCGCACCGAGGGGGTGGACCTGGCCGAGATCGCCGTCACCGTCGTGGACCGCGCCGAGCGGCGGGAGAGCCTGGACGAGCTGCTCGACTGGCTGCGCCCGCGTCTGGCGGACGTGCCGTCGGTGAAGATACTGGCCGCCAAGGAGGCCGGCGGGCCCGAGCAGTCCCCGATCGCGATCGAGCTGGTCGGCGAGGACCTGGGGCAGCTTCAGCGCCTGGCCGGCCAGGTGATGGAGATCGTCGAATCGGTGCCCGGCACGGCGGGGGTGAGCAAGTCCTGGCAGGCCGGCCAGCCCGAGGTGCAGGTCGTCCCCCGCCAGGAGCGGATCAACCGGGAGGGCGTGCAGACGCGCCTTCTGGCCCAGGAGGTGCGCGCCTACGTCGAGGGGCAGGTCGCCTCGCAGTTCCTGGACGGCGACGAGAACTACGACATCGTGGTCAAGCTGGAGGCGCAGGACCGCCGGTTCGCCACCGACCTCGAGCGCCTCTTCATCAGCTCGCCGACCACGGGCCAGATGCTGCGCATCGGCGAGGTGGCCGACGTGCGCCGGGCGCCGGGCTCCACGCTGATCACCCGCAAGGACCGCACCCGCCTGGTCACCGTGGCCAGCAACCTGACCGGCGAGCGGCCCTCCGGCAAGGTGGAGGGCGACATCAAGCGGCTGCTCGACGAGCGCGTGGTCGTGCCGCAGGGCGTCACTGTGGAGTTCGGCGGCGAGGCGGAGATGCGCGAGAAGAACTTCGCCGAGCTCTTCAAGGCCATGGCCACAGCCGCCGCGCTCACCTTCCTGCTGGTGGCCGGCATCGTCGAGTCCTTCGCCTTCGCCTTGATCATCATCATGAGCTTGCCGGTCTGCCTGATCGGCGTCTCGCTCGCCATGCTGGTGGCGGACGTGACGGTGAACATGTTCGCTCTGATGGCGATGGTCATCCTGGTCGGGATGGTGGTCAACAACGCCATCATCGTCGTCGACTACGCCATGCGGGCCGAGGAGGGCGGGCTGACGGCGCGGGAGGCGGTCCGCGAGGCGTGCCAGCGGCGCTACCGGATGATCCTGATGGCGAACCTGACCACGGTGGTGGCGCTGATCCCGCTCTCGCTCGGGCTCGGGTTCGGCGGGGAGATCTTCCGCCCGCTCGCCGTGGTCGAGATGGGCGGCGTGCTGGCGGCGGGGGCGCTCTCGCTGCTGGTCATCCCGGCGGTCTACGTGATGGTGCGCGGCCGCAAGGAGCTGCGCGGCAGGCCCTGAGGGCAGGCCCCGCCGGCGGCGTTCAGACGTGCTCGCCCCAGGGCTCCAGGTCGTCGAGTTCCACGTCGACCTGGGCGTCGCCGACGCGGACCTGCGCGCGTCCGTCCTGCTGGTTGACGCGCTCCACGGTGCCCCACTTGTGCAGCGGGGTGACGTAGACCTCGTCGCCGGGCTGGAGCGCGCGCTCGATGCGATGGCCGGCGAGCAGGCGTTCCACCTGCTCCAGGCACTGCTCCAGCCCGACGCGCACCCGGCCGACGCGGTCGGCCACGGACCGGTGGCTGTGGCGCAGGTCCTCGTAGAGGCGGTCGGCCTCGGCGTGCAGCTCCCGGAGCCGCTCGCGCATCTGGAGGCCGAAGTCGGCGCCCTGCTTGTCCTCCTGGGCTTTCAGGCGGGCGAGCGTCTCCTCGTACTCGCCCTTCAGCTTCTCGGCCTGCTGCTCCAGGTAGCGCATGCGATCGCGGCGCTCCTCGGCGTCCTCGCGGGCGACGCGTATCTGCTCCAGCATGCCGCTGTACTCGCCGCGGGACTCGGCGTCGAGCAGGCCGCGCGCGTCGCTGAGGATCCCCGCCGGCAGCCCGAGCCGCTCGGCGATCTCCAGCGCGTTCGAGCTGCCGACGGTGCCGATGGTCAGGTGATAGGTGGGGCGCAGCGTGCGCATGTCAAAGTCCATCGAGGCGTTCTCGACCTCGGGTCGGGAGACGGCGAAGGTCTTCAGCTCCCCCAGGTGGGTGACGACGACCGTGGCACAGCCGCGCTCGACCAGGCGCCGGAGGACGGCCTCGCCGAGCGCGCTGCCTTCGGCGGGGTCGGTGCCGGCGCCGAGCTCGTCCAGCAGCACCAGGCTGCGGGCCGTGGCGACGTCGAGGACGTGGATGATGCGGGACATGTGGGAGCTGAACGTGCTGAGGCTCTGCTCCAGGCTCTGCTCGTCGCCGATGTCCGCGTAGACGCCCTCGTAGAAGGGCACGCGCGCCTGCCGGGCCGGCACGTGCATGCCGGCGCGGGCCATCAGGCAGGCGAGCCCCACCGTCTTGAGCACCACGGTCTTGCCGCCCGTGTTCGGGCCGGTGATGACCAGCATCCTGAAGTCCTGTCCCAGCCGCACGTCGAGCGGGACGACGGCGTCGAAATCCACGTGCTCCTCGGCCGGCGCCGCGCGGTCGGCCGGGCAGCTCAGCCGCAGCAGCACGGGGTGGCGGGCGGCCTGGAGTTCGAGGCCCGGCCCGTCGCCGAGCCGGGGGGCGCACATGCGGAAGGCGCGGCTCATCCGGGCCTTCGCCCGCACCAGGTCCACCTGTGCCAGCCGGTCCGCTGCGGCCCGGATGCCGTCGCATTCGGCGGCCACGGCGCGGGTCAGCTCCCAGAGGATGCGGTGCACCTCCTCCTGTTCCTCGCCGATCGCCTCGCCGAGCTCATTGCCCGGCTCGATGATCGAGAGCGGCTCGATGTAGAGCGTGGCGCCGCTGTCGGAGGAGCCGTGCACCAGCCCCTCCACCTCGTGCTTGCGATAGGCGTTGACCGGCAGCACGTAGCGGTCGCGGCACATGGTGGGGTTCGGGTACTGCAGGTGCGGCCGCACGTCGGGATGCTCGATCAGCCGGCGCAGCATTCCCTCGATGCGCCGGCGCAGGGAGTGGATCCGTCGCCGCACGGCCTTCAGCTCCGGGCTCGCCCCGTCCAGGACGGTCCCGGAGGCGTCCACGGCCTTCCTTATCCGCGCCACCAGCTCGGGCGAGCGGGGAACGGAGCGGCCAAGGGCCGAGAGGGCCGGACGGCTCGAGCCGAGCCGCTCCAGGGCCCGTCCGACGCGGCCGGCCATCTCCAGGCACTCGGCGATGCGCCAGAAGGCCTGCGGCTCCAGCGGCCCGCCCCCGGCCCGCGCGCGCTCGGCGGCCGGCGTCACGTCTTCCACCGGCGCCAGCGGCAGCGAGAAGCCTTCCTCCAGCGCTTCCACCAGCTCGGTGGTCCGCTGGAGGGCTGTGCGGGCCTCCTCGCGCCGTTCCATGGGCCGCAGCACCTCGGCCCGCCGCCGGCCACGCGCGGTGACCGCGTAGCCGGCGAGCAGCCGGGTGACCTTGCCGAACTCCAGCACCCTGAGCGCGTCTTCGTCCACTCTCGGCACAGCCTGCCTCCGGATCGGGCGGCGCCATTCTACGCCACGGGCCACCGGCCGGGCAAAGAGGCGCCGGGGTGGCTACCCCCGCAAGAAACACTGGACGAGCGGCCCGCGACGCACTACACTAACGCCCCGACGTAAGCGCAGGCCGGGAGCGAGGAACCTGAGCCCGAGTGGCGAGCGAGGCCGATGAAGAGAACGTGCGAGTGCGGACAGGAGTTCGAAGTGCCGGATGGCGCCGGGACCGTCCAGTGCCCCCGCTGCGGCAAAGACGTGGCGCCGCCCGCAGGGGGGGACTGGATCAGCTCCATCGACATGGGCGACCTGAGCCTGGAAGAGGAGCAAGAGCAGGAGCCCTCCGGGCCGCAGATACCGACGCCGACCGCCCCGGCCCAGCAGCCTGCCCGCGCCGCCGAGGCGCCCGGCGGGCCGTCCATGCCGGCCGCGCGTCAGCCTTCGCGGGCTGCGCGCGCCCCCGGCGCGCGTGCCATCATCCCGACCGAGTCCGCGGTAGAGGGCCCACCGACGCCCGAGAGCCTGCTCCAGCTCTACCGGATCATCTCGGAGCGCCCAAGCGACGGGGCGCCTCTGTTTGAGGAAGGCATCAAGCACAAGAGTTTCGTCACCCAGACGGTGGTCACGCTGTTGATCCTGAGCCTGGTGACGGCCGTCGCCAACACCTACTTCATGTTCCCCGGCCAGTTCGCGGTCGGGCGGATGGCCGTCAACTGGGCCGGCCTGATAGTGGAGCTGGCGGTCGGCTGCGCCATCGTCTCCATGCTCGCCTACGCTTTCAAGCGCGAGGCGCGCCCGCTCGGCATATGCCAGGGCCAGGCGGTGGTGCGGGTGGGGGCGCTGATCTTCGCCGCCGTCATCGGCATCATCCTGGCCGTGGTGGCGTTCGTGATCGTGCAGAGGGCCGGCGGCGGGGTGCCGGCGGGCCTTCAGAGGGCGCGTAACTACGTCTGGCTGCCCTACCTGCTGCTGGTCTTCTGCGGGCAGACGCTGATCGTGATGGCCGTGCTGCGCCTGGGCTGCCTCTTCGCGCTCATCCTGGGGGGCATGTTCACCTACGCCGGCTACGTGATGGCGCAGAACGTGCTCGGCGCGTTCTAGGTTCGGGGGGGGTAGGCGCGCGGCCTTCAGGATTCGTCCAGCAGGGCCTCCAGGGCCCTCTGGGCCTCCTTGCCGGCATAGCTGCCCTCGAAGCGGTGCCGCAGCTCTCCCCGCGCGGTCGTCCAGGCTGACGCCGACCACCGCAGGGCCGTTGCGCGCGGGGGCCCGTGTCATGTATATTCGTGACCCGGATCGAGGCCCTATCACCTGCGGGGGAGGAAGAAGGTGACCAGCATCGCGCATGCATGGCAGGACTACCGGGCGCTGCGGCGGCGGGCGTTCGCGGGGCGATGCGAGCTGTCCGCCGCCGGTAAGCTGACCCTCGCGCTGGGCATGGCCGCCCTGACCGGCCTTGCGGCCCAGGTGCGCATCCCGCTGCCGTTCACCCCCGTGCCGGTCACCGGGCAGGTCTTCGCGGCCCTGCTGGCCGGCGTGCTGCTCGGGGGCGGCTGGGGGGCGCTGAGCCAGGGCCTCTACGTGGCGGCCGGCGCGGCCGGGCTGCCGTGGTTCGCCGGGCTGACGGGCGGATGGGGCGTGCTCTGCGGCGTGACCGGCGGCTACCTGTTCGGCATGGTGCTGGCGGCCGGGCTGATCGGGCGGGTCAGCGATCGCCGGCCGGCCTTCCGCCGCTTGCCGGCGCAGCTCGGGCTGATGATGGCGGGCGTGGCGGTGATCTACCTCTGCGGCGCGCTGCAGTTCGCGGCGGTCATGCGCACGGGCCTGCGCGAGACACTGTTGCTGGCAGTGGCCCCGTTTGTCCTCATCGACCTGGCGAAGGCCGTCCTGGCCGCCTCGATCAGCACGGCCCTGCTGCCGAAAGAGGCCGACGGCCCGGCGCTCTGACTCCGTTGCATCCCCCAGTCCGATCGGCGAGGAGCGAAGCTGTGCCGGCAAAGCCGACAAAAAAGGCCGCGATGGTGGCATATGCCCGACAGGGCGCCTGTCGGAAACTTCGCCTTGCCAGCGCCGTCGGGGGCGGGCCGGGCCGGCCCGGCGGCGGCTTCACACTGATCGAACTGCTGGTGGTGACGGCGATCATCGCGCTGCTGGCGGCGCTTCTGGCGCCGGCGACGATGCGCGCCCTGGAGGCCGCTCGGCAGGTGCGTTGCGCCTCGCGCTTGCGCCAGGTGGGGCTGGGCTTCCAGCTATACCTGAACGACTACGGTCAGGTCTATCCGTGGGCCGAGGACCCCGTCAGCACCGACCCGTACTACTGGCTCTGGATGGGGCGAGGGTGGCGCGGCGCTCTGGCCGACTACATTGAGCAGCAGATGGACGTGCTCTACTGCCCGTCGGACGAGACGGCGCCCGAGAAATGGGAGAGCACCTCCTACGCGTATTCCATGCCCTTCTACCACTCGCCGGAGCAGATCGACGCCATGAGCTCGGTCGCGGAGGAGTACTCGAACCCCGTCCCCCCGCGGCCCCAGAACGCCGGGCGCGTCAAGCATCCCAGCCGCAAGGTGCTGGCCGGCGAGTGGCTGAGCAACCATCGGCCCCTCCAGGAGGATCCGGGCTGGTGGGGATGGGCGGGGGCGCGCAATTGCTTGTTCGCCGACGGGCATGTAGACTTTCTGCGGGCGCAGGACGTGCTGCCGGCCAATAACGGACTGCCCGACTTCAACCAGACGGTGAGGGGGATCAGGGGCCATGACGTCGAGTGACGGTGCAGGCGCGGAAGCGCCGTTGCGGCTGCGCGGGCATCACCTGCTCTGCGTGTTCGGGTTCCGCGGGCTCGGCTACGATCAGAGCTTCGTGGAGAACATGCACGGGGTGGTCGACCGTTTCTTCCGGGCCGACGACAGCGCGGTCGAGCTTGTGGAGGGGCGGGACGACATCTGTGCGGCCTGCCCGCACCTGGGCGAGGACGGCTGCACGCAGTCCGGCGGCGAAGAGCGCATGGCCGGGCGCGACGCCGAGGTGCTGGGGCGGCTGGGGCTGGCGGTGGGCCAGATGCGGCCCTCAACGGTGCTGGCCGAGCGGGTGCTGGCGGGCGTCACGGGCGACGACCTGCCGGCCCTCTGCGGCGAGTGCCGTTGGCTGGCGTCGGGCTACTGCGCCGAAGGGCTGCGGCTGCACCGCCAGGCGCCCTGATCGTCAGGACGCAAGCCCTTCCAGCAAGGCGAACCAGGGCTCGAAGCCGGTCCCCTGCGCGGCCGAGGTCTCGAAGACCTGCACGCCCGCTCGCGCCTTCTCCGCGTCGGCTCTGACCCGCCCCAGGTCGTAGGCGCACGGCCCGACCAGGTCTACCTTGTTGATGAAGACCACGTCGGCCCGCACGAACAGCGCAGGGTACTTGCGGATCTTCTCGTCGCCCTCCGGCACGCTGAGCACGGCCACCTTCGCGTTCTCGCCGAGGTCGAACGACGAGGGGCAGACCAGGTTCCCCACGTTCTCGATGAACAGGAAGTCGAGTTCCTCCAGCGGGAGCCCGTCGGCGGCGGCCTCGACCTGGGCGGCGTTCAGGTGGCAGGCGCCGCCGGTCTCGATGGCGCGCGCCTCGACGCCGCAGGCGGCGACGCGCTCGGCGTCGAGCGCCGTCTTGACGTCGCCGATCAGCGCCGCGCAGCGGCCGGGGAACCGGCGCGCCGTCTGCTCCAGGATGGTGGTCTTGCCGCTGCCCGGCGAGCCGATCAGGTTCATGGCGTAGACGCCGCAGCGCGCGAAGAGGGCGCGGTTGCGCGCCGCGACCGCGTCGTTGCTTTCCTGCGCCGACCGTTCGACCGTGACCTTACTCATTTTCCACCTCGACGTATTCGAGACTCACGTCCATGCCGGCGACGATCTCGCGCACGAAGCCGCCGCAGTCGGGGCAGCCCTCGAAGACGTCTTCCACCTCGTACTGTGCGCCGCACTCGCAGCGCACCCGCGCCGGCGCCGGCTCGAGCCGCAGTTCAGCGCCCGTCAGCCCGCGATCGTCGCACGCCGCGCGCAGGCAGAACCGGAGCGTCTCGACGTTCACGCCCGAGAGCGCGCCGACGCGCACGCCGAGCGCCGTTACCTGCCCGGGCTCGCCCTGGCTGGCGTTGAGGGCGACGTCGACGATCTGCTCCGCGAGCGCCAGCTCGTGCATCTGCCCGCTCCCTCCGTCAGCCGAGCTCGGCGGCGACGGCATCCAGGTACTGCCCGAACCGTTGCGACAGCGCGGGCGAGAGCTCCGTCCCCGGCGTCATGTCGGCCGGCTCGATCCCGAAGATCACCACCTCGGGCGGACGCTCGCCGAGCCGGGCCGCCAGCTCCAGCGTGGCGAGCAGGTCGCCCTGATGGACCGAGGCGCCGGTCAGGCGCTTGCGGTCGCGGACCATCTCGGGGGTGAAGCGCCGGATCGCGCCGGGCTCCTCGCCCATCAGCGCGCAGTCGATGAAGACGGCCCTGGCCCGGCCGCGCATGGCGTGCAGGGCGGTCAGGCCCGCGCCGCTGCCCAGGTCCATCAACTCCACGTCTTCCCGTTCGCCGATCCGCTCGCCGAGCGCCCGCACCAGGCGCACGCCGACGCCCTCGTCGCCCATGAGCGGGTTGCCCAGTCCGGCGACGAGGACCGGCGCCCTGGCATGCTCAAATGAACTCAACGTTCAGGTAATGGGTCGAGCAGGAGATGCAGGGGTCGTAGGCGCGCACGAGCATCTCGAGGGTCTGGCGCACTTCGTCTTCCCCGCGCTCGATGATCTGTGGCACCAGGGCCTCGAAGTCCTTCTGGATGTTGGCGTGGTTCTGGTTGGTGGGGATGCAGCAGTTCCCGCCGGTGCAGTTGCCCTGCTCGTCGAAGGCGTAGCGGTGGAAGAGGATGCCGCGCGGCGCCTCGACGCAGCCGACGCCCTCGCCGGGCCGGGGCGTCACGTCCGGCTTCTCCGCCGTGATGCCGTCTGTTAGGAGCTGGTCGATGAGCTGGATGCCGTGCTCGACGATCTGCACGCACTCGACCACCTGGGCCACGTTGTTCATGTAGGGGTTGCAGCAGCCCTTCTGGAGCCCGAGCTTCTCGGCCGTCTGTGCGGCGAGGGGGTGGAGCATCTCGGCGTTGAGGTTGAAGCGGGCCAGGGCGCCGACGGCGTAGGAGTCGCGGTGCCACTTGGTCCACTTCGCCGTGGACTGGGGCACGACGTACTCGTTGGCCACGCTCTCGAACTGGTGCACGTCCACCGGCTCATCGGCGTCGGTGCTGCCGATCCGGCCGTGGTAGAAGGTGTAGTAGTCGCTGACCAGCGCGACGTACTCGGTGTCGCGCTCGAAGTCGGGCAGCCGGTCGGCGAGGCTCAGCACCACGTCGGCCAGCGTCTCCAGGTCCGGGATGATCCCCTCCAGCCGCTCGCGCAGGCCGCACAGCTCCTGCTCGGTGGGGAGGCTGGCGAACCCGCCGGGCTTGATCGTGACCGGGTGGGTCATCCGCCCGCCGAGCAGCTCCATCCACTCGTTGCCGAGCCGGTGGATGCGGATCACCGTCTTGACCACGTCCGGGTGCGAGGTGGCCAGGGGGACGACGGACTTGACCCCCAGCAGGTCGGGCGCGACCAGGTAGCCCACGTGCAGGCTGTGGCTTTCGAGCTGCTCCCCGTAGTGCATCAGCACGCGGAGCCGGTCGGTCTGCTCGGAGACCTCGATGCCCATGGCGTCCTCGACGGCCTTGGTGGCGGCCAGCGAGTGGGTGACGGAGCAGATGCCGCAGATGCGGCTGACGATGGTCTGGATGTCCTGGTAGCTGCGCCCGCGCACCATGGCCTCGAAGAAGCGGGGCGCCTCGGGCACCTGCCACTCGACCTGCTCGATGGCGCCGTCGCTGGCGCGCACCACCACGTTGCCGTGGCCCTCGACACGGGTGATGTGGTGGACGTTGACGTCAATGTTGCTCGGCATTCGTGGGTTCCTGCTTGCTGTTGAAGAGGAGCAGCTTGCTCTGGAGGTCCTCGATGGTCTTGCCGTACTTGTCCATCACCTCGCGTGCGGCGTCCACGTTCGGGTTCGGCGCGTAGCCGCGGCAGCCGAAGCACCAGAGGCCGGCGGTGGGGCAGGGGGCGCCGCAGCCGGCGCGGGTCACCACGCCGAGGCAGATCTCGTCGTACTCGTAGCGGCAGATCGTGCCCCGCGCCTTGCATTCGACGCAGACGGGGTAGTCGGGGATGATCGGCTCCTTGCCCATGGCCAGGCAGCGCACGACGTGCGCGAACTCCTCGCGCGTCATGGGGCAGCCGTGCACGTAGTAGTCGACCTCGACGACCTCGTCGACGGCCTTGACGGGCATCGTCTCCAGGTGCGGCATATCGGCCGCCTCGCCGTAGACGCAGCGCTTGACCTCGCCGATCTCGAAGTTGTTCTTCAGCTTGTTGATGCCGCCGATGGTGGCGCAGGCGCCGAGGGCGACCAGCACGTCGGCCCGCTGGCGGATATCGCGCAGGCGCTCCTCGCCCTCGGGCCGGGTGATCGAGCCTTCGATCAGGGCGATGTCGTAGTCGCCCCTGCTCTTGTCGGACATGGCCTCGCGCCACTCCACGGGCTGGACCAGCTCGATCAGGTCGAGCAGCTCCTCCTCCATGTTCACGATCTGGAGCTGGCAGCCCTCGCAGCAGGCGAAGTCGAAGATGGCTACGCGCGGTTTGCTCATCACTGGATGGCCTCCCTGACCTCCTGCACGTCGGCGTATCGGAACACGGGCCCGTCCTGGCAGGCGTAGAGCCCGTTGACCTGGCAGTGCCCGCACTTGCCGACGCCGCACTTCATGTGGCGCTCCAGGCTCACGTACATGTTCTCGGTCGCCACCCCCATGTCGATCAGCTCCAGCAGGACGAACTTGTACATGACCGGCGGGCCGCAGGCCACGGCGACCGTGTCCTTCGGGTCGGTATCCACGTGTTCCATCAGCGTGGTGACCACGCCGACGTTGCCCTCCCAGTGGTGGTTGGGCCGGTCGACCGTCTCCATGAAGGTCACGTCGCGGCGCACGGCCCAGTCGGCCAGCTCGTCGACGCAGAGCCGCTCTTCCGGCGTTTTGGTGCCGAGCAGGACGGTGACCTCGCCGTAGTCGTCGCGGTGGGCCAGCACGTAGCGGATCGCCGAGCGCAGGGGCACCAGGCCGATGCCGCCGGCGATGAACAGCAGGTCGCGCCCCTGCATGGCGCCGTCGACGGGGAAGTGCGTGCCGAACGGCCCCCGGATGCCGACCTTCCCGCCCGGCTCCAGGGCGTGGAGCGCGCCGGTGACGTTGCCCACGTTGCGCACGATCAGCTCGAAGGCGCCCTCGCCGTCCCCGTCGGTGGGCGAGGAGGAGACCGAGATCGGCGCCTCGCCGAAGCCCGGCAGCGAGACCTCGACGAACTGGCCCGGCATGTGGCCGAGCGGGCCGCCGGCGTCGAGCCGGAAGCGGAAGTAGCGCTCCAGGGCCGTGAAGGGCTCGGCGCGCAGCAGCGTGGCCGGCTGCGGCAGGTAGATGTCCTTGTGGGACGATGAGCAGGTGCAGGTCATTACTCGTCCTCCAGCAGGCGGTTCCAGACCTCCGGGGGATGGGCGATCTTGGAGACGCAGGCGGTGATGCAGCGCCCGCAGCCGACGCAGGCGAGCTGGCCTACCTTCTCGGCGATCCACTTGCCCTTGCGGTAGTAGCGGTGGCGGTAGCGTTCGGTCACGTCGGAGCGGAAGTTGTGCCCGCCGGCCACGCGCGCGAACTTCGCCAGCTGGCAGCCGTCCCACGTGCGCCGGCGCTCCCCGCTCTCCAGGTCCCAGCCCGGCTCGTCCTGCACGTCGAAGCAATAGCAGGTCGGGCAGACGTTCGTGCACGAGCCGCAGGCGAAGCAGAGCCGGCTCTTCTGCTCCCAGACGGGGTGGTCGAAGGAGCGCTCGAGCATGTCCGGCAGGTCGACGACGTCGAAGTTCAGCTCGTGGCGGCGCAGGCGGCGCCGGTTCTCCTCCCGCACGGCCTCGCGGGCGGAGAGGTCATCCTCGCTCGCTTCCTCGGCGCCGGAGAGGCCGCCCAGCAGCGCCTCGCCCTTCTCGGTGAGGGCCTCGACCAGGTAGTGCTCGTCGTCGATCAGGGCCAGCGCCACGTCGGGGCCTTCCTCGACCGTGGCGTAGCCGGTCTCGGAGGCGAAGCAGTTGACCGAGACGTTCTGCACGTCGACCACCACGATGGTGGCCGCCTCCCGGCGGGCCATGTAGTGGGCATCGTAGTTGTCCTGGGTGAAGACGGTGTCCATCTGGCGGATGGCCACCATGTCGTAGGGGTGCACGCCGAGCAGCACGAAGGGCTCGTCCTCGATGGCGGGCTCGAACTCGACCCCCTCGTAGCGGAACATCACCTCGGAGGGCGGCTGGAAGACGACCCGTCCCGGCGGGGTGAGGCTCACGTCGTAGTCCAGGCGCAGGTCGGCGGCCCGCCCCAGCGGGGCGAACTCGAACTTGTCGTCCTTGGCCTGGACGCCGACGACGGGCATGTGGGCGATCAGCCCGTCCACCCAGGCATCCAGGCCCTCCCGGTTGACCTTCTTCACGCTCATAAGGGCTTCCTCGGCAGGAAGAGGCGAGGCACTCTGGCAAGGGAGCGGGATCGCAGCGCCGAAGGCGGGAGGGCGGCGGCTCCCCTGCGCGTCGTAAGTTGCCCCCGGACCGGCCCGGCCAGCGGAACGCTCCAGGATAAGGCGTCGGCCGCGCGGAGTCAAATGCCGGGCCACTGCGTGCCCTGTCGGCAAGCTGAGCGTGCCGGTTCGGGCATCAGGGCGAACTCGCCTGCGCGGGTGGCGCGAGCAGCACCGAGAGGACCGCCACCAGCAGCCCGGCGGCGCGCGGCGCGAAGCGCTCCCGCGCCCGGAGCCCCTGCACGACCGCGCCGCCGCGCCCGAAATCGGCCGTCCCTTTGCCGTCCGTCCGCGCATCGTGTAGAACCGGTCCCTCGTGGCGTCAACTCCAGCGTGGAGGACGGATGATGGCGATACTGATCTACGCCTCGAGCCCCAACAAAGACGGACTGACCGCCGAATGCGCCGAGGCCGCCGCGGCCATGGCCGCCTCGATCGGGAGCGGCTGAACGAGCCCGGGGGGAAGCCAGCCATGCCGATCGTGCCGACCGCCCAGATCATCGCCCGGGCCTACGCGGAGGGCTACGCCGTGCCCTCGTTCTGCGCGTGGGACGCCGCCGCCATGGCCGCCATCCTGAGCGTCGCCGAGGACTGCCGCGCCCCCGTGCTGCTGATGTTCGGCGGGGCCGAGTTCCGGCTGATGCCGCCCGAGATGCTGGCGGGGGTCGCCCGCGAGGTGGCCCGGCGCCACGACGTGCCGGCGGCCGTCCACCTGGACCACGGCCGCTCGCTCCAGATCGCGCGCGAGTGCGTCGGGGCCGGCTTCGGCTCGGTGATGCTCGACTACTCCGACCACCCCTTCGCCGAGAACGTGGAGGCCGTGCGCCGCGTCGTCGAGCTGGCGCGGCCCCAAGGGGTCGCCGTCGAGGCCGAGCTCGGATCGATCGGCCGGGCCGGGGCCATTACGCAGGAGGGCGCCGAGCAGAGCTCGCTGACCGACCCGGAGGAGGCCGCGCGCTTCGTCGAGCAGACCGGCGTCGACATGCTCGCCGTCGCCGTCGGCAACGCCCACGGGCTCTACACGGCGCCGCCCCAGTTCCGCTTCGACCTGCTGGCCGAGCTGAGGGAGGCGGCGGGAGTGCCCCTGGTGCTCCACGGGGGCTCGGGCACGCCCGAAGGTCAGCTCCGACGCGCCGTCCCGCTCGGCATCGCCAAGGTGAACGTCGCCAGCGAGCTGGTCCAGGCCGTGCGGGAGGAGGTCTTCGGCCGCTGGCAGAAGGGGGAGGACCGCTGGGTGCCGATCGCCCTGCGGCGGGGCATGGACGCGATGGCCCCGGTCGTGGAGCGCTGGCTGCGCATGACGGGCGCCGCCGGGCGGGCCTGAGCGGGCGGGCAACCATTCGACAAGTCAGGATCTCTGAAGGAGCAGCATGAGATGAGCGCTTTCCGCGTCGGGTTCATCGGGACCGGCCGGCACCGCAGCAAGCCGGGACACACCGGCTACGGGATGGCCTACGACCACGGGGCGGGCTACGCGGCCCTGCCCGAGCAGTGCCGGATGGTCGCCTGCGCCGACCTGGTGGAGGAGCGGGCCGAGGAGTTCGCCGAGCGCTTCGGCCTGCCCCGCACCTACACCGACTACCATGAGATGCTCGCCGCTGAGGATCCGGACATCGTCAGCGTCTGCACCTGGCCCCACCTGCACGAGCAGATGGTGATCGACTGCGCCGAGGCCGGCGTGCGCGCGGTGCACTGCGAGAAGCCGATGGCCGACACCTGGGGCGGCTGCAAGCGGATGGCCGGGGCCTGCGCCGAGCGCGGCGTGCAGCTTACCTTCAACCACATGCGCCGCTTCGGCAATCCCTTCCGGCTCGCCAAGCAGATGCTCGACGGCGGCGAGATCGGGGCCTTGCAGCGCATCGAGGTCGGCTTCGGCAACCTCTACGACTACGGATCGCACAACTTCGACATGTGCGGCTACTTCGTGGACCAGTCGCCCGGCCGCTGGGTCATCGCCCAGGTCGACTACCGCAGGGAGCGGCTCGTCTTCGGCGCGCACAACGAGAACGCGGCCCTCGCGCTCTGGCAGTACGAGAACGGCGTCTACGGCTGCAACGCCACGGGGCTCGGCGCCGAAGCGGTCGCCGCGCATCACCGGCTGGTGGGGCAGGAGGGGGTGATCGAGGTCGGCCCGCAGGGCGACGGCCTCCCCGTGTTGCGGGTCCGGCCGAAGGGCGCCGCCGCGTGGGAGGCCGTCGAGTGCGGCGGCGAGCACTGCCACGGGCCCGGCTACCACGAACGGGCGGTGGCCGAGATCGTGCGCGCGCTCGCCGAGGGGACGCCGTCGGAGCTGCGGGCGGAGAACGCGCTCCAGGCCACCGAGATCATCTTCGCCTGCTGGGAGTCCTCCCGCCGGCGGGGCATCGTCGAGCTGCCCCTCGACGTGGAGGACAACCCGCTGGCAGAGATGGTGGAGAGCGGCGCGCTGCGCCCCGAGCCGCGCTCCCGCTGAGGCACGTTTCCCCCCCCACGGACGTCTCGCGCCGGGGATTCGGGTTGCATTGTGTTGCATTTCGTGCACAATGGGGGCGAAAGTCCGGGGATTCGCTCGCGCCACAGGCCAGCAATGAGCATCGCCATGCAGAGGGGGGAGTCGGGCCACTCGGTGCTCGCGCACGTGGCCATCGGGCTGGCGGCGCTGGGGGGCCTGTGGCTGACCAGCCTCGCCAGCTACCTGCTCTTCCACACCCTGGCCGAGCTGTTCGCCGTCGTCGTGGCGGGCGGGATCTTCATGATCGCCTGGACCGCCCGCCGCATGCTGCGCAACAGCTTCCTGCTGATCGTCGGCGTCGCCTACCTCTGCGTGGCCGTCCTCGACGTCCTGCACACGCTCAGCTACACGGGCATGGGCGTGCTGGCGGGCTACGGCAGCGACCTGCCGACCCAGCTCTGGATCGGCGCGCGTTACGTGGAGGCCCTTTCGCTGCTGGCGGCGGCGTTCTTCCTGGGGCGTCGGGTGCGTCCGGGCGCCGTGCTGGCGCTCTACGCGGTCGCTGCGGCCCTGTTGCTCTCGTCCATCTTCTACTGGCGCGTCTTCCCGGTCTGCTACGTCGAGGGCGCGGGCCTGACGCCCTTCAAGAAGGTGAGCGAATACGTCATCTGCCTGATCCTGGCCGGAGCAATCGTGCAGGTGGTACGGGCGCGGGAGCACTTCGCCCCGCGCGTGGCGGGGCTGCTGATCGCCTCGATGGCCGTGACCATGGCCTCCGAGCTCGCCTTCACGCTCTACACCGACCCGTACGGCCCGGCCAACCAGGCCGGCCACCTGCTGAAGATCGCCTCCTTCTACCTGGTCTACCTGGCCATCATCCGCACGGCCGTGGTGCGGCCCTACAACCTGCTGTTCCGCGACCTGAAACAGGCCGAAGAACGCCTGCGTGAGGAGCGCGACAGGGCGCGTGGCTACCTGGACGTGGCCAGCGTGATGATGATCGTCATCGACGCCGACCACAGGGTCCAGCTCATCAACAAGGCGGGCTGCCGCCTGCTCGGCTGCGAAGAGGAGGAGATCGTCGGCGGCGACTGGTTCGCCCGGTTCGTGCCTGCCGAGGGGCGTCGCGAGCGCGAGGAGCAGTTCGACCGGCTCATGGGCGCGCAGCCCGAGCACGAGCGCGCTCAGATCGAGCTGCCGGTGGTGACCGCTGACGGACGGCAACGGATGCTGAACTGGCATTACACCGTGCTGCGCGACGAGGCTGGCCGCCCGCTCGGGGCGCTCTGCTCGGTGGAGGACATAACGGACCGGCGCGAGGCCGAGGAGGCGCTCCGGGCCAGCCGCGAGAGCCTGGCCCTTGCCCAGGAGGTGGCGGGCCTGGGGAACCTGGACTGGAACCTGAGGACCGGCCGGATGCGGGTCACCGACGAGGTCTACACCATCTTCGGCTTCGGCCCGGAGCGCCGGGCGGAGGACGTCGAAACCACGTATCGGGCGCTGCTCTGGCGCGTGCACCCGGCCGACAGGGAGTCACTGCGCACGGGCGTGCGCGAGACCCTCAGGACCCACCTGCCGCAAGAGCGGGAGTACCGCGTGGTCTGGCCGGACGGGACGGTGGGCTGGGTCCACTCACGGGCCGAGGTATTCTGCGACGGGGCCGGACGGCCCGTGCGCCTGATCGCCACGGCGCTGGACATCACCGAGCGGAAGATGGCCGAGGACGCCGTGCGGGTGGCGCACAGCCTGCTGACCGCCGCCAACCGCCACAGCGAGGTCCAACCCCTGCTGGAGGACTGCGTGGCCGAGGTGCAGAGCTTCGTCGGCTGCTCCGCGGTGGGCATGCGTCTGCTGGAAGGGGACGGCGGGATGCCTTACCGGGCGCAGGTCGGCTTCTCTGCGCAGTTCGTGGCCGAGGAAGGGCCGCTCTCCGCCGATCATGATGCGTGCATGTGTTCGCGGGTCATCCGCGGGGCCGGCGACCCGAGCATGTCATGCTGGACGGCGGGGGGGTCCTTCTACGTCAACGATACCGAGCGGTTCCTCGCCTCACTTTCGCCCGAGCAGCGGCGGGGCGTGCGGGGTGCCTGCGCCCGGTTCGGCTACCGCTCGATCGCGCTGGTGCCGATGCGGCTGGCCGAGAAGGTACTGGGCCTGATCCACGTGGCCGACGAGCAGAGGAACATGGTGTCGCCCGACACGGTGCGGCTGCTGGAGAAGGCGGCGATGGCCCTCGGGCCGGCCATCCAGCGCTTGCAGGTGGAGCAGGAGCTTCGCCGCTCGCACGAGGAGCTGGAACAGCGCGTCCAGGAGCGGACCGCCGCACTCTCCGAGGCCATCCAGGCCCTCCAGCAGGAGGTGGAGGAGCGGCGCCGCGCCGAGGCGAAGCTCATCGACTACCAGGGCCAGCTCCGGTCGCTGACCTCAGAGCTGCTGCTGATCGAGGAGCGCGAGCGCCGGCGCATCGCCGGCGAACTGCACGACCGCATCGGGCAGACGCTCGCCGTCTCGAAGCTGCGCCTGAGCCAGTTGCGCGCGAATGTGACGCAGCCGGAGATTGCCGGCCCCCTCGATGGCGTGCGGGAGTTGCTGGACGAGACGGTGCAGGACACCCGCGCGCTGATGTTCGACCTGAGCCCGCCGGTGCTCTACGAGCTGGGGCTGGCGGCGGCCATCGAGTGGCTCGGCGAGCAGATGCGGGAGCGCCACGGCCTGGCCGTGCAGTTTGCCGACGGCCGGCAGTCCCTGGCGGTCGGCGAGGAGATGGGCGTGCTGCTGTTCCAGGCCGTGCGAGAGCTGCTGCTCAACGTGGTCAAGCACGCCGGGGTGGACCGGGCCCACGTCTCGCTCGTCTTCGAGACGGGCGAGATCCGCATCGGCGTGGAGGACGAGGGCGTGGGCTTCGACGCCTCGCGCCTGGAGAGGCGCCGGCAGGACGACGGGGGCTTCGGCCTGTTCAACATCCGCGAGCGCATCGAGCACATGGGCGGGCGGCTGGAGCTGCACTCTGAGCCCGGCCAGGGCACGCGGGCCGTGCTGGCGGCGCCCCTGGGACCGGCAGGCGGCCATGACACCCCGCAACAGAGGGCCGAGGCATGACCACGCGCATCCTGCTGGCCGACGACCACAAGATCGTGCGCGACGGGCTCCGCTCCCTGCTCGCCGCCGAGAAGGACATGGAGGTGATCGGCGAGGCCGAGAACGGGCGGCGCGCCGTGGAGCTGGTCGAGAAGCTCCGCCCCGGCGTGGTGGTGATGGACGTGGCCATGGCCGACCTGAACGGCATCGAGGCGACCCGCCAGATCGCCGACGCCGTGCCCGGCATCAAGATCATCGCCCTCTCGATGCACTCCGACCGGCGCTTCGTGCAGGGCATGCTCGCGGCCGGCGCCTCCGGCTACCTGCTCAAAGACGCCGCCTTCGAGGAGCTGGCCAACGCCATACGCGCCGCCGAGCGCGGCGAGGTCTACATCAGCCCCGCCGTCGCCGGCGTGGTGGTGGACGGGTTCATCCACAGCGGCCCGGCGCGCGACTCGTCCCCCTTCGAGCTGCTCACGCCGCGGGAGCGCGAGGTGCTGCAACTGCTCGCCGAGGGGCAGAGCACCAAGCAGACCGCCTCCAAGCTCGGCGTCAGCGTCAAGACCATCGAGACCCACCGCAGCCGCATGATGAACAAGCTCGGCATGCGCAGCGTGGCCGAGCTGACCAAGTACGCCATCCGCGAGGGCCTCACCTCGCTGGGGGACTGAGCGGGCGGCCCCCTCTCGCGCGGCGGGGGTAAGGTTTTCCCCACCCGGTACGAAGGGATTCCCCGATTGCGCGATTCCGCGCGGGGCCGTACCCTGTCCTCTATCGGCCCGGGGGAACATCCTCGGACAGCCCGGTGGAGCCCGGGCCGAAGACGCCCGACGCGGTCGGCCGCGTCCACAGGTGGGAGCGCACCCGCCGGGGGGGGGCGCGAAGGCGGGTGGACGAGAACAGGGGGCACGGACGGGCCGACCCGTTGCGGCGTCCGAAGAAGCAGACCGGAGAAGTGAGGGGGCTGACAAAGCCGCGCTGTCAACGGGCCTGCCGGCAGGGAACGGGGGCACTTCAGAAGTCGGCAGGCCTGCTCCCTCCCTTCAGATGTAACTATCCACCTCCCCGAGCGGCGAGAAGGGCCCCGCCAGGGAGCTGCCGAATGGACGAGCAGACCGAAAGCCCGTGGCTGATCCTGGACGACCTCGGCGAACGGATACGCGCCCAGCGCGAGGAGGCCGAGCGCGCCGGTGACGAGGCCGCCATCGTACGATTCCGCGCGATGGAAGCGGTGGTGGACGCGCGCGTGATCGCCGTCATCTGCCCCGACGCGGTCGTCGTCGCCGGCGAGGCCGCGGGGGCCGCCTACGAGGGACATAGCGAGCCGGAGTGGTATGCCGGCGCCTTCGGCCGGCGCAGGGGATCATCGGAGGATCAACGGGAGCTCAACACGGCGGTGCGCCTGCTGCGCTCCGCCAGACTATGGCCCTGGGCCCGCAGCGCCTGAAGGCCCCGGGGCCAACGACCGGTAACCAGACCGGCCTGCCGGCAGACGACCGGAGCCCGTCAGAAGGGCACAGGCCGGCGCACATAGAGCGGCCGCCTTCCTCCCGGGCGGCCGCTCCCGTTTGGGCGCCGCGCCCGCCTGGCTTTGGACATGCAAGGGGCCGACCCCGATAGCGCGCTGCTGCCGACCTGAGCCGAAGGAGGCCACAGATGGCCGGCGGTCGGCTTGACAGCCCCGCTCGGGCGTCCGATACTGAACGAGTCGGGACCCGCCCGTTGAGAGGCGACCGGAGGGGCAGACGCCATGTCCGTGCGCAAGCTACTGCTGGTGCTGATCGCGGTCGTCTGCGCCGTCGTAGTCTTCACGACACCGCAGGTGCGCGATGCGATCGGCGACCTAGCCGGCGCCGCCAAAGAGGACGTGGGCCCCGCGCCTACGGACACGTTGGGCGAGCACCCAAAGGTCTTCACGGCGGCCGGCGACCCCTACTATCACCGCCGCGACTGCCCCCGCCTGGAGGGCCTGCGGCCGACGCCGATGCCGCTGCCCAAGGCGCAGGAGCTGGCCCGGCCCTGTCCGGAGTGCAATCCGCCGCATTAGCCCCGCGCCGGCTACTGCGCGCGCGGGCGCATGCGGCAGGCCCTCAGCACCCCTACGAGCCAGTCCCGGACGGTCTGGCTCGTCCGGGGCGACTGCCGCCCGCCCACCAGCAGGTGGGTCAGCACCCAGGCCACCACCGCCGTGCCCATGCCGACGGAGTTGGCCGCCAGGGCCAGCAGCACGGGCCCGCCTACCATGCCCGTCTCGGCCAGCGGCAGGGCGACGATGCCGACCCCGAGCGAGAGGAACTCCCAGCCCACCAGGCCCGCACCGAGCCTGTCGAAGACCTCCATCTCGTCCCACCACTCGCAGAACTGCTGGCGCATGGATCGTCCCGCTTGTGTCGAAATCTGCGGCAGACGGTGACGTCGCCGATGGTCTTGCAACTGCCATGCCCGGCTCTGCGCGGAAAGCGCTGGCGAAGCGGCAGCGCTCGGGCTATACTGCACGCGACGGATACGGGCGCTGACACAATCAACGGAAAGGGGGCGCCATGGCCGATGACCGCCAGGACGTGGGTTACCTGGTCTGGAGGCGTTTCGCGGAGCTGAGCGGCGACCGGGCGATGGTGGCGCGCATGCACATCATCCACCGCGCCCAGGAGGCCGGCTGCGGCCTGACCAGCCGCCTGCCCGACGGGCGCGAGCTGCGCATACCCGAGATGGTCGCCGCCGAGGCGGCCGTCGGCGCGCTCGAGACCGAGGACGAGGTGGAGTGGAGGCGGCAGTGGACCCGACGCCTGGTCCAGATCGCTACCAAGTGGCAGGACCAGGAGACGACCGACGGCGTGGTGGCCGTGCTCAACAACACCGACGCCGTCATCGCGGACCTGAAAGAGGCCGGCGTCTGGCCCTGGGGAAACGGAGGCGCGGGCGGCCAGTGAGGCCGCCCCGCCCCACGGACGCAACAGGGGGTGAGGAGAAGTGGAACAGGTCACCGTTCAGTGCCAGATATGCGGGCACGAGATCAGCGTCACGGACGCCCCGCCCGGAGGCAGCGAGAACTGCCCCGAGTGCGGCGCCACCATCGAGGTCCCCGAGGGCACGGGCGAGGAGGACGCCGGGCTGATGGGCCTGCTGGAGGAGGAACCCGAGCCGGCCGAGTTGAGCGACTCCCTCGTGGCGGCGAGTCTGGAGGACCTGGTCGCCGAGACCGGGGAGGCCGAAGAGGCACCCGCGGCGCCGCCGCGCGGCGAGCCGGCGCCCGCCGAGATGGACTACCGCCTCTGGCAGGGGCTCGCCGAGCAGGCCGGCGACTGGGCCATGGCCGTGCGGCTGGATAGCTGGCGCCGCGCGGGCGAGGCCGGCTGCCGCATGGCGCTGTCCATGCCCGACTCGGTCGCCTCCGCCGTGCCGCGCATGGTCCTGGGAGAGGCCGCCGTGGCCGCCTTCCAGAGCCAGAGCGAGGCCGAGTGGCGCGAGGCGTGGACCAGGCGCTTGCTGAAAGTCGCCGCCAAGTGGCCCGACGAGCAGACGGTCGAGGGCGTGGTCGAGGTCCTGCTCGCCACCGACCCCGTCATCGGCGAGCTCAGGGAAGCCGGCGTCTGGCCGTGGTAGCCGCCGGGCCGGTCGGGCATCGGCCGTGGGCGCGCCGCCCCCATTGTCCCGGGGCAGACCGCGCCGGAAAAGGCTTGACAGGGCGGCGCCGATAGGCTATAATCCCGGTCGGCTTTATCGGGAAGCGGCGGATGGTCTCTCAGAAATGCCAGTACGGCCTGCGCGCGATCTTCGAGCTGGCCAAGCGCTACGGCGAAGGGCCGGTCACGATCGCCGAGATCGCTGAAGCCCAGGCTATCCCCGTGCGCTTCCTGGAGGTGATCCTGGGGCAGCTCAAGCGGGCGGGCTTCGTCGAGTCGCGCCGGGGCAAGGAGGGGGGCTACCTGCTCTCGCGCCGGCCCGCAGGGCTGGCCGTCGGCGAGGTCGTCCGCTTCGTCGAGGGCCCGATCGGGCCGGTCGAGTGCGTCGCCGGCGAGCCGGCCGAGCGCTGCCCGCTGCACGGGGACTGCGTCTTCCTCTCCATGTGGGAGCGGGTCAGCGAGGCCGTCGCCGACGTCTACGACAACACGACGTTCGAGGACCTGGTCCGGCAGGACCGCCGCCGGGCCGGCCGTTACGTCCCTTCCTACAGCATCTGAGCGAGGGTGAGGGGCGCGAGCCCCTCTTCTTAGTGCCTTGAACCCGACTAATCCAATCGACATACTCAACCCACCGCGCCGCGCCCTCGCTGCGCGCCCCTGCCCGGGCGGCGACTCGCAGCGGCGCAGCATCGCCAAAGCCCTCACCTACCGCGCCGGCGGGCTGCTGGTGACGGGCGCGGTGGCATGGCTGATCACGGGCGAGGCGCGCGTGGCCGTCGCCGTCGGGGCGCTGGACACCGCCGCCAAGCTGTTCGCCTACTACGTCCATGAGCGGCTCTGGGAGCGCATACCCCTGGGGCGCCCCCGGCCGCCCGAGCACAAGCGCTGACCGGGGGAACGGAGGGCTGAAGATGCCGATCACTGCCGTCACCGAAGACGTGAGGGAACTGGTTGAGGGGCTCAACTTCGCCCAGAAGGTCGACCGCTCGCTCGGGCTGATCCGCGAGGCGCACGAGCAGTTCGGCGAGCGCCTCGTCGTGGCCAACAGCCTCGGCAAGGACTCGGTCGCCGTCTGGCACCTGGCCAAGCGCGTCAGCCCCGAGATCCGCGGCTTCATCGTCACCACGCGGTTCAAGCCGCGCGAGACCGTCGAGTTCATGAACCGCGAGGTCGCGCGCTATCCCGAGCTGCGCGTGTTCCGCAACGACGAGCCGATCCCGGACGGGCTCTACCGCACGGCGCCGGACCGCTGCTGCGAGCTGCTCAAGGTCGAGCCCACGCGCCGGGCCATCGAGCAGATGGGCGTCGGGTGCTGGGTCACCGGCCTGCGCTGCACCGAGGGGCGCACGCGAACCGACTTCCAGGAGGTGGAGGAGCGCGACGAGGGCCTCATCAAGCTCAACCCCATCCTGATCTGGCACGAGCGCGAGGTCTGGCAGTACCTGGCGCTGAACCGGGTCGTCGTCAACCCGCTCTACGCCAAGGGGTATCGCTCGCTCGGCTGCGCGCCCTGCACGCGGATCACCACCGATCCCGACGAGCGCGCCGGCCGCTGGATCGGCACCAGCAAGTGCGGCGGCGAGTGCGGCATCCACACACGTCCGCTCAAGCAGGACTACCAGATCTGAAAGGCAGACCGCGATGGCGGCGAACAGGATGGAGGCGATCAAGGCGGAGGCCGACGGGCTGAGCGTGCGCGAGCGCCTCGACGAATACGCCCGGCGCGGCTTCGGCGCGATCACCGACCAGGACCGCCAGCGGCTGAAGTGGTACGGGCTCTACGTGCACCGCCCGCCCGAGGAGGGTCGGTTCATGCTCCGCGTGCGCGTGCCCGGCGGGCGGCTCGCCCTGGAGCAGGCCCGCCGGCTGGCCGCCCTCGCCGAGGAGCGCTGCGGGGGGCGGCTCGACCTGACCACGCGCCAGGACGTGCAGCTCCACAACGTGCGCATCGAGGACGTGCCGGCCATCTTTGCCCGGCTCGACGATGTCGGCCTGGGCAGCGTCCACGCCTGCGGCGACACGCCGCGCAACGTGGTCGCCTGCCCGCTCGCCGGGGACGAGCCCGGCGCGCCCGGATGGGCCGGCCGGGTCGCCGGCGAGCTCACTTCGGCGCTGGTCGGGCGGGCCGAGTTCTCGAACCTGCCCCGCAAGTTCAAGGTCGGCGTCTCGACCTGCCGGCGGGACTGCGTCGTCGCCCGCATCCACGACGTGGGGCTGCGGCTCGCCGCGCGGGACGGGCGCGCCGGCTTCGACCTCTACGTTGGAGGAGGATTGGCCGCAAAGCCCCGCCTGGCCGAACGGCTCGGGGCCTTCGTGCCGACCGGGGAGGTCGTCGAGGTGGTCACGGCCATCGCCCGGCTCTTCCGCGAGGAGGGCTACCGCGAGCGGCGCAGCCGCGCGCGGCTGAAGTTCCTGATGGAGGATTGGGGGCCGGCCCGCTTCCGGCAGGCCCTGGAAGGCCGCCTGGGGCGGCCGCTGACGGACGCCGGGCCGCCCGACGAGGGGGAACTGCGCGCCCCGGCCGACCACCTGGGGACTCTGCCGGCGCGCGACCCCGGCCGCGTGCACCTCGGCGTGGCCGTCCCCGCCGGCGTGCTCAGCGCGGGCCAGCTTCGCACGCTCGCCGCCTGCGGCGCCGCCGAGCTGCGGGTCACGGCGCATCAGAACGTCGTGGCCGCGCGCATCCCCCGCGCCAGGCTCGCGGGGGCGCTGAAGGCCGTCGAGGCCGCCGGGCTCTCCGCCGATCGGGACGACTGGGCCGGCTGCGTCGAGACCTGCACGGGCATGGACTTCTGCCCCCGGGCGCTCGCCTACACCAAGCCCGCCGCGCGGGAGATCGCGGCCGCGTTGAACCGGAAACTGCCCGATGCGGAGCGCGTGCGCATCCACCTGACCGGCTGCCCCAATAGCTGCGGCCGCGTCCAGCTCGCCGAACTCGGCCTCTCCGGGCGCCGGGAGGGGTTCGAGGTCTGGGCGGGAGCCCGGGCGGGCGCAGGGACGCGCCTGGCCGAGCCGACCGGATGGCGTGTGCCGACCCGGCAGGCGGCCGATGCCGTCGTCGCAGCCGTGCGTCTCTATGCAGAGCAACGGCGCGAGGACGAGACGTTCACCGATTTTGCCGAGCGTGCGGGGCCGGACCGGCTGCGGATGGCCGGGGAGGGATCGCCGTGACCCGAACCGAACAGCCCGAAGCGGCGCCCCTGCCTGCGGCGCCCGACGAAGCGCGGATGCACGAACGCTACCTGCCCCTCGGCGTCTCGGTCCGGGGGCTGGACTGCCTGGTGGTCGGCGGCGGGCGGGTCGGCGCCCGCAAGGCGCTCGCGCTTGCGGAGGCCGGCGGGCGCGTGACCGTCCTCTCGCCCGAGGTCTCGCAGCGCCTGCGCCCGGCCATCGAGGGCGGGGAGGTCCGCTGGGTCCGCGGGCGCTATGGACCCGACCGTCTGGACGGACATCGGTTCGTCGTGGCGGCCACCGCGGATCCTGAACTCAACGCCCGGATCGGGGCCGGGGCCGAGGCGAGGGGCGCGCTCTCGTGCGTGGTCTCCCCGGGGCGGCTCTCCCGCGTTATCTTCCCGGCCGTCCACCGGGCCGACGGCGTCACCGTGGCCGTGCACTCGGACGGGACGGACTGCGCCGCCTCGCGACGCGTGCGGGACCGGATCGCCGCCGCGCTGGCGCCGCGCAGGCGGCGTCGGCTGCGGTTCGCCTCCTACGGGGCGCGGCGGGCCGACCTGCCCGAGGGGGTCTCTCGCATGCTGGCCGAGCGCGCCGCGCCGGAGCTGCGCCGCGAGGGGATCCTGGTGCTCAGCACCTGCGGGCGTTGGGAGTGCTACTTTGCCGACGCGTCGCCGCGCGCCGCCGCGCGCCGCATCCGGCGGCTCGTGCACGAGCGGGTCGGGTTGATGCTGGAGCGGCACGCTTCGGCCCTGAAGCTGCGCTCGGACGGGGCGGCGTTTCATCATCTGCTGCGCGTGGCCTCCGGGCTCGACTCCCCGCTGGTGGGCGAGACCGACGTGGTGGGGCAGGTGCGCGGTGCGCTGGCGGGATGGGACGGGCCGAAGGATTCGGCCGTGGGCGAGGCGTTCGCCGCCGCGCTGCGGGCGCAGAAGCGGGTGCGGGCGCAGAGCGGGCTGGGCGGCATGGACCGCGGCTGGGCGCGCGCAAGCGCCGGGCTGCTCGATGCCCGGCTCGGCGGGCTGGCCGGGCGGCGCGTCCTGCTGGTCGGCTGCGGGCGGCTGGGCGAGCAGATCGCCCGGCGCCTCGCCGGGGCAGGCGCGCAGGTCGTCGCCTTCTCGCGACGCTGGCGGCAGGGGGTCGATTGGTGCCGCGAGATCGGCCTGCCGGTCCGCGCCCCGTCCGAGCTGGCTTCGCACGCTGCGCGCGCCGACGCGGTGGTCCTGACGGCCGAGGCGGCGCCGGAGGCGCTCCGCGCAACCGCCCTCGTGCTGGATCTGACTCGGCCAGCCGCACGCCCGGGGCGGCTCGGGCTGGGCGACGTCGGCGGCGCGCCGCCGAGCGGCGCGGAGGCCGCGCGGATCGCCGCCGCCGAGCGGCTCGCCTACCTCTCGGCGCTGCGTTGGACGGCGCGCCGGCAGCCCGGCCGGGGCGGACCTGCCTCGATCGTGATCGGCGCACGGGCGAGCCGGCTCTCGCTGGTCCAGGTGGGGGAGGTGCGGGAGGCCCTGGCCGTCGTAGCGCCCGCGCTGGAGGTCGATGTGCAGGCCATGGACGCGCCGTGCGACCGCGACCGGGCCACGCCGCTGCCGGCCGTGCGGGCGGACGACTTCTTCACGCGGGACCTGGACGCGGCGCTGCTCGGCGGCGGGATAGACATCGCCGTGCACAGCGCAAAGGACCTGCCGGCCAGGCTGCCGGACGGCCTGCGCGTGGCGGCTCTGACGCCCGCCTTCGCTCCGTGGGACTGCCTGGTGACGCGGGACGGCCGCCCCCTGGCCGGGCTGCCGGCCGGGGCGCCGGTCGGCACCTCCAGCGACCGGCGGCGGGAGCAGTTGCTGGCGCTGCGGGCCGACGTGGCGCCGCGCGACGTGCGCGGGAACGTGCCCGACCGCCTGGCCCAGCTCGACGCGGGCCGCTACGAAGGGCTCGTGCTCGCCGTGGCCGGCCTGGTGCGGCTCGGCGAGGAGGCGCGCATCGCGCAGGTCTTCTCACCCGCCGAGATGGCACCGGCCCCCGGTCAGGGGCAACTGGCGCTGGTCGTGCGCGAGGACGACCGGCCGCTCCGGCGGCTGCTGGAGCCGCTCGACCTCGGATCGCGGGAGGGCCTGCCGTGGGCATAGGCAAGCTCTACGTCATCGGCGGCGGGCCGGGCGCGCCCGACCTGGTCACCTTGCGCGGGCTCCGCGCGCTGAGGCGGGCCGACCTGATCGTCTGCGACCGCCTGCTGCCGGAGTCGTTCCTGGACGGGCTCGGTCTGCCCGCCGAAGGACAGGTCGTGGTGCGTCGCCGGGCCGGCCAGACCCAGGAGGAACTGAACGAGCTGATGGCCGAGGCCGCGCTGGAGGGCCGCTGCGTGGCGCGCCTCAAGGGCGGCGACCCGTTCGTCTTCGGGCGGGGCGAGGAGGAGCTGGCAGAGCTCGGGGCGCGGGGGATCCCGTGGGAGCTGATCCCGGGGCTCAGCGCGGCCGCGGCGGCCCCGGCGCTCGCCGGGCTTTCGCTGACGCGGCGGGGCGGCGGACGCTCCTTCGCCGTGACCACGGCACGCATTCGGGGCGGCGGGCCCAACGAGGCGCTGCCGCGGGCCGACACGCTGGTCGTGCTGATGGGGGTGGAGGCGCTGGGCGGCGTCACGAGGAGGCTGCGGGCCGACGGATGGCCGGCGCGCACGCCGGCCGTCGTTATCGAACGGGGCGCCCAGCCTTTCGAGCGGCGCGTCGCCAGCACGCTGGCCGAGCTGGCCGAGGCGGCCGCCGACGCCCACGTGGCCCCGCCGGCCGTGCTGGTGGTGGGGGAGGGCGCCCGTCGCAGCGACGCAGCCGCCCGCCCCAAGGTGCTCTTCACCGGGCTCGACCCGACGAACTTCCGCCACCTGGGGGACCTGCTGCACTGGCCGGCCCTGCGGGTGGCGCCGGCCGCCGAGGGGGCGGGGGCCGTCCCGGCGGCGGCCGAAGGGCTGCGCGACGGGGCGTTCGGGTGCGTCGTCTTCACCAGCAAGGTGGGCGTTGCGTCCTTCTTCGAGGCGCTGGCGGGGCGGGGCATGGACGCCCGCGCCCTGGCCGGCGCGCGGATCGTGGCTGCGGGCGCCGGCACCGCCCTCCGTCTGCGCGCGTTCGGCATCGGTGCCGACGCCGTGCCGACGGCAGCCGGTGCCCGCGGCATACTCGAGGTGCTCGGCGAAGTGGCCGGCCGGGGAGTGCTCCTGGTGCAGGGCACGCACGCCCCGCGCGGGCTCGAGCGCGAGATCGCCCGGCGCGGCGGGCGCGTGCGGCGGCTCGCCCTGCACAGGATCGAGCCGCACCCCGAGCTGGGCCGGCCGCTGCCCGCGCATGACGCCATCTACTTCGTCAGCCCCTCGGGCGTGCGCGCCTACCGGGATGCCTACGGGGCGGCGGCGTTCCGCCGGCAGATATGGTGCATCGGCCGGGTTACCCTCGGCCAGGTGCGGGACTTCGGTTTCGACGGAAAGGTGGTGGACCCCCATGTTTCCCATGACGCGCATGCGACGACTGCGGCGCACTGAGGGCCTGCGGCGGCTGGCGCGGGAGACTGCGCTCGATGCGGCCGACCTGGTCCTGCCCGCGTTCGTGGTAGGCGGCGAGGGCCGACGGGAGACGATCCGGGCGATGCCCGGCGTCGAGCGCGTCTCGGCGGACGTTCTGGCGGGCCGGATCGCCGAGACGCCGGCGAGGGCGCTGCTGCTCTTCGGCGTGCCGGAGCCGGGCGAGAAGGACGAGGAGGGATCGGCCGCGTTCCGCGAGGACGGACTCGTCCCCGCGGCCGTGCGGGCGGTCAAGGCGGAGAGGCCGGACATCGTCCTCATCACCGACGTCTGCCTCTGCGCCTACACGTCGCACGGCCACTGCGGTGTGCTGGCGGAAGGAGGCGAGGCCGACAACGACGCAACGTTGGAGCGCCTGGCGCGGATGGCGCAGGCCCATGCGGCGGCCGGGGCGGACCTGGTGGCGCCGTCGGCGATGATGGACGGCCAGGTCAGGGCGGTCCGCGAGGGGCTCGACGGCGCGGGGTTCACCGGGACGGGCGTCATGGCCTATGCGGCGAAGTTCGCCTCGGCCTTCTACGGTCCGTTCCGCCACGCCGCCCGCTCGGCGCCCGAACGCGGCGACCGCCGGGGCTACCAGGTCGCGCCGTCGAACCGCCGCGAGGCCGTGCGCGACGCGCTGCTGGACGAGGGCGAGGGCGCCGACTGGCTGATGGTGAAGCCGGCGCTGCCCTACCTGGACGTGCTGGCCGAGCTCCGCGCGGAGACGCGCCTGCCCCTGGCCGCCTACCAGGTGAGCGGCGAATACGCCATGCTCAAGCGGGCGGGCGAGGCCGGCGCGCTTACGGAGCGTGAGGCCGTCCTGGAGGCGCTGACCTGCATCAAGCGGGCCGGCGCCGACGCCGTCATCACCTACTACGCCGAGGAGGCCGCCGCATGGCTGAGCGAGTGAGCGACGAGCTGCGGGCGCGGGCCGAGCGCTCGATGCCCGGCGGCGTGAACAGCCCGGTGCGGACCTTCACCGCGGTGCAGGCTCCTCCCTTCTTCGCCGACCGTGGCGCGGGTCCGCACCTCTACGACGCCGACGGCCGTCGTTACGTGGATCACCTGATGGGATGGGGCGCCGTCATGCTCGGCCACGCCTATCCCGCCGTGCGGAGGGCGATCTGCCGGGCAGCCGAACGCGGCACGGGCTTCGGGCTTTCGGCCGCCGCCGAGGCCGATCTGGCCGAGCTGATCCGGGACGCCTTCCCGTCGGTCGAGCTCGTGCGGCTGGTGAACTCCGGCACGGAGGCGGTGATGAGCGCCGTGCGCCTGGCGCGCGGCTACACGGGGCGCGCGAAGGTGATCGCCTTCGAGGGCGGCTACCACGGCCACAGCGACGGCCTGCTGGCCCGCGCCGGCTCGGGCCTCGCCACGCTCGGCCTGCCGGCCAGCGCCGGGGTGCCGCCGTCCTTCACTGCCGAGACGCTGCTGGCGCGCTACAACGACCTGGACTCCGTCCGGGAGCTCTGCGCCACGTGGGGCGAGGAGGTGGCCTGCGTGCTGGTCGAGCCGGTGGCCGGCAACATGGGGGTGGTGCCGCCGGCGCCGGGCTTCCTGCAGGGGCTGCGGGAGGTCTGCGACCGGACCGGGGCGCTGCTTATCTTCGACGAGGTGATCACCGGCTTCCGCATCGCCTGGGGCGGCGCCCAGGAGCGCTACGGGGTTCGCGCGGACGTGACGACGCTGGGCAAGATCATCGGGGGCGGCCTGCCGGTCGGCGCGTTCGGCGGGCGGGGCGAGGTGATGGAGCGGCTGGCGCCGCTGGGGGACGTCTACCAGGCCGGCACGCTCTCGGGCAACCCGCTGGTCGCCGCCGCCGGGGCGGCCGTCCTGCGTGAACTGCGACGCCGGCGGCCCTACGAGGCGATCGAGGGGGCCGGGCGGGATCTGGCCGAAGCGATGCTCGCCGCCGCCTGCGGGGCCGCGCTGCCCCTGAGGATCGGGCGCGTCGGCGGCATGTTCACGCCGTTCTTCACCGAGGAGCCGGTCACCGACTACGCCTCTGCGCGCCGGGCGGACGGCGAGCTGTACGGGCGTTTCTTCCGCGCGCTGCTTGCGCGGGGCGTGCTGCCGGCGCCCTCGCCGTGGGAGTCGGCGTTCGTGAGCGCCTGCCACCTGAGGGGCGACGTGCTGGCGGTCAGCCGAGAGGCCGTGGCGGATTCGTTGCGCCAGCTGGCCGCAACGGCGCCGCTCTGAGCGCGCTGGCGGCTTCGCCGTCGCCCGTCCAGCAGTGGGTGCAGAGCTCGCCGCGCGGCAGGCCGATCGCCTCGACCATCTCGTCCAGGGTCAGGTAGTCCAGGCTGGTGGCGCCGAGGTCGCGGCAGATCCAGTCGACCATCTTCCGGTACTTCTCGGTGCTGGGATCGGTGTACTGCGCGGCGTCTTCCAGCTCTTCGCTCTCCAGGGCGCGGATGGCGCGGCGGGCGGCCAGCTCCTCCTCCGAGCGGGTCGAGAGGGCGTAGATGCAGGGGAACATCAGCGGCGGGCAGGCCACGCGGACGTGGACCTCGGCGGCCCCGGCCTCCCAGAGTTTCTGGATGGTCAGGTTCTTCAGTTGCGTGCCGCGCACGATCGAGTCTTCGCAGACGATCAGGCGCTGGTCGCGGGTGATGTCCTCGATCGGGATCAGCTTCATCTTGGCTATGCGGTTGCGCACCTCCTGGGAGGGCGGGGTGTAGCTGCGCCCGTAGCCGGCGGAGTACTTCACCAGCGGCCGGCGGAAGGGCAGGCCGCTCTCCATGGCGTAGCCGACGGCGTGGCCCGTGCCGCTGTCCGGCACGCCGGCGGCCAGGTCGGCCTCGACCGCATCCTTGCGGGCCAGGGCCTGGCCGCAGCGTTCGCGCGCCCGCTCGACCGAGAGGCCCTCGTAGGCGCTGGCCGGGTAGCCCGTATAGACCCAGAGGAACGCGCAGATGCGCCCGGCCCGGCTGCCGCCGGCTCGCTGCTTCAGGCCGCCGGCGTCGAAGAAGACCACCTCGCCGGCGCCGACGTACTTGCGCACCTTCAGCCCCAGGTTGGGGAAGGCGCAGGTCTCGCTGGCGGCGGCCACCGTGCCGTCGCGCTCGCCGATGGCCAGCGGCAGGCGGCTGCGGCTGTCGCAGGCGGCGTAGATGCCCTCGCCCGTCATCATCAGCAGCGAGACCGATCCCTCGATGCGCCCGAAGGCCGCCTGGATGCCGCTGACGATGTCCTTGCCCTGGACGATCATCTTGGCCATCAGCTCGGTCTGGTTGAACTTGCCGTCGCGCGTCTCGCTGAAGGTGGTGCCCTGCTCGATCATCTCGCGCACGAGCCGGTCGCGGTTGGTGAGGAGGCCGGCGGTCACGAGGGTGAAGGCGCCGAAGCGGCTGTCGACGGCGACGGGCTGGGGCTCGCGGTCGCTGATGACGCCGATGCCCATCCTGCCGCTGTAGCTGTGGTAGAAGCCGTCGAAGAGGTTCTTGAACTGGCCGTTGGCGATGCGGTGGATGGCGTGGTGGAGCTGTTCGCCCTGGATGGCGAGGCCGCCGAACTCCGTGCCGAGGTGGCTGTGGTAGTCCGTGCCATAGAACAGGTCATCCATGCAGTTCGAGCGCGAGGCGACGCCGAACAGGCCGCTCATCTGTTCCTCCGGATCGTCGGTGGGGTGGGGGAGAGAAGGAAACCCGGCCCATCGTAACATCCCCCGCAAGTCCTCACCACGGCGGGCGGCGACGGCCTTCACCGCAGAGAACGCGGAGAACGGCGGGAAAAGGGATCAGCGCTGAAGTGAGGGCGACGCCCGTTCTCGGGCTCGCTGTCGCTCCTGGTCTCGGCGGTTGAGTCAAGCCCTGCCGTTGCTTCAGCCTTCATCCTTCTTCCTGCCGTTCTTCGCGTTCTCTGCCCCTTCTGCGTTCAGAGCCGTTGGCCCGTTTGCGTTAGCCTGGGCGCGGCGGACGGGTTATACTGTCGGGCGGAGAGGTGCCGGAGCGGCCGAACGGGGCGGTTTCGAAAACCGCTGAGCCCTTCTGGGGCTCCGGGGGTTCGAATCCCCCCCTCTCCGCCATCCCCGTCCCCAGGGCGGACGTCCGGGCCGCTCGTCTGGCGCGGGCCGGGAGGCGCGGCGCCGCAGCTCAGAAGCCCGCCTTGGCCATCTGGCTCTCCAGCTTGTCGCGCGTCAGCGGCGGGCGCCCCTGCTTGGCGTCCCAGGCCGCCTGCGCGGCGAGCCAGAGCGTCTTCGTGTCCGAAGGCAGCGAGCGCGCACGCACCGTCTGGTCGACCAGCGTGCGCACGTAGGCGCGCAGGTAGGTGGCGTAGTCCGACGCCTCGTCCTCTTCCCCTGCCGGCTTGTCCGGTTCGGCCATGGTGGTCCCTTCCTGAGGCGTTCCCAGATCGCGTTCTGAGACCTGCATGTATTATACCACGGCGGGGCGCGTCCGGCCGCCCGGCAGGGAGGGACGGAAGGGGGCCTCAGGCGCTCATGCGGCGCTTCTCCTGGATCTCGTTGAGCGTCTCGCTCACGGTCACCGCCACGTTCCGCACGCCGCCGTCGGGGCGGGCGACCTGCCCGAAGACCAGCACGGTGCACTCGTGCCGCTCGTCGCGGTAGGCGTAGAGGACGCGCTCCAGGTTCACCAGAATGGGGCTCAGGTGCTTCGCGTGGGTCAGGCGCACGAACATGAGGCGATCCCTCCGCTGGGGTATCGCCGTGGATTATAGCTGAGGTGAGTCCCCCCACTTCAACGGCGGCGGCCGGTGGCCGCTCGCGGCGCGTTGCGTGCAAGCGCCACTTGACACCCCGGGCGGCAGCGCCTACAAGGGGGGCCTGACGATCCATCCGTCCATTCACGCCTGCCGAGGAGAGCCCGTCCGATGCCCGAGCCCGTCAAGGTAGCCGAGACCGAGCTGGGTTACTTCGATCCGGTCGCCCGCCAGTACGTGATCACCACCCACGGAACGCCCGCCCCCTGGATCAACTACGTCGGCCTGGAGGGCCAGCTCTGCGGCATCGTCTCCAACCACGCCGGCGGGCCGACCTGGTTCCGCGACCCCCTGGCCCGGCGGGTCACCCGCTACGTGCAGGTCGGCTGCAACAAGGACCGCCCCGGGCGCTGGCTCTACGTGCGGGACAACGAGACCGGCGACTACTGGTCGCCCGGGCACCAGCCCGTCGCCCGGCCCCTGCCCGAGCGCTACGAGTGCCGCCACGGCACGGGCTACACGCGCATCAGCTCGCGCCACCACGGCATCGGGGCGGAGATGCTCCACTTCATCCCCCTCGGCGAGCGGGTGGAGGTCCAGCGCGTCGTCCTGAGCAACGAGAGCGAACGCGAGCGCAGTCTCTCGCTGTTCTCCTACCGCGAGTTCGTCAACAACGACGCCGCCAGCGACCTGACCAACATCCAGTTCAGCGGCCACCTGGCGCAGGTCGAGTTCGACGAGGACGATCCCCGCGTGCTCTACGTACTGACCAACTACCGCCACGGCGCGCCGCTGCCCTTCTTCGCTGTGAGCGAGGAGCCGGCCGGCTTCGACACCAAGTGCGAGGTCTTCCTCGGCGACGGCAACGCGGCCAGCCCCCAGGTCGTGCGGGAGGGGCGCTGCACCGGCAGCCTGGCCGGCGACGACACGGCCGTCGGCGTCTTCCAGCTCGACCTGACGCTGGCGCCCGGCCAGCAGAAGGTGCTCCACTTCGTGCTCGGGCTGGCCGACGAGCGCGACGGCGCCCGCGAGGCCGTGGGCCGCTGGCTCGGCGACGACGTGAGGGTGCTCGATGCGCTGGAAGACCTGAAGCGCTACGCCGTCGCGCTGCTGGAGAACCTCCAGTGCACCGCGCCGGACGACGAGATGAACGTGATGGTCAACACCTGGAACGCCTACCAGTGCTGGGTCAACTTCCAGTTCTCGCGCTCGATCTCCGGCCATGCGGTGGGGCTGCGACGGGGCATGGGCACGCGCGACAGCCTCCAGGACCTGCTCGGCTACATGCACATGTCGCCCGACGGCGCCCGACGGCGCCTGATCGAGATCATGCGCGCCGTCCAGCTCCAGGACGGCGGCTGCCAGCACCAGTACAGCGCGCTCACCCAGCAGGGCTCCGGCCAGACCGGCTTCTCCGACGACCACCTCTGGGGCGTCCTCGCCACGAGCGCCTACGTGAAGGAGACCGGCGACGCCGCGATCCTGGACGACGAGTTCAGCTACAGCGACAACCGCGAGCTGGCCGAGGACCTCTACTGCCACCTCGTGCGCGCCATCGACTACAGCGTGCAGGACCGCGGCGCCCACGGCATCCCCCGCCTGCGCGCGGCCGACTGGAACGACTGCATCGGCGACGGCCCTGACGAGACGACCTCCGAGTCGGTCCTGGTCGGCATCATGCTCGTCAAGATGTGCCGCGACATGGTCCGCCTGACCGAGCTGGGCGGGCGGACGGGCCGGACGGTCGAATACGACGGGCGCGAGATGCCCATCATCGAATACCTGGAGACGGTCGCCGGCGAGGTGACCGAGGCCGTCAACGAGCACGCCTGGCAAGAGGAGGGCTGGTACGCGCGCGGCACCGACCGGCACGGGGAGTGGTTCGGCGTGGCGAGCCGCGAGGAGGGCAAGATCTTCCTGGAGCCCCAGCCCTGGGCCGTGATGGCCGGCGTGGCGGACCAGGAGCGCGGCCGAACGGCCATGGACAGCGTCCGCCAGCATCTGGCCACGCCCTACGGCATCCATATCCTCCAGCCCGGCTGCACGAAGGCGCCGAGCGGGAACTTCGAGGTCTTCCCCAAGGGGGCCAAGGAGAACGCCGGCATCTTCTGCCACCCGAACCCGTGGGCCGTCTGCGCCGAAACGATCCTGGGGCGGGGTCAGAGGGCCTTCGAGTACTACCGCGCCACCCTGCCCGCCGCCGCCCACCAGGAGGATCCGTTCCACTACACGGCCGAGCCCTACGTCTACGGACAACTCCGCTACGGTAGCGAGCACCGCGAGTTCGGCAAGTGCGCCGGCACCTGGCTGACCGGCACGGCGGCGTGGAACTACGTGGCGGCCACGCAGTACATCCTGGGAGTGCGCCCGGAATGGGGCGGCCTCTGCATCGACCCCTGTATCCCGCCCGACTGGCCGGGGCTGGAGGTGACGCGCCGCTTCCGCGGCGAGACCTACGTGATCGTGATCACGAACCCGGACCGGGTGAGCAAGGGCGTGGCGAGCATGACCTGCGACGGCGTCGAGGTGGAGGGCAACGTGCTCCCGGTTGCCGGCGAGGGGCGCACCCACAAGGTCGAGGTCGTGATGGGGTAAGCATGCCCTGGCGGGGCGAGCGGCTGGGTTGCCATGACTGACGAGCGCGTCATCATCCACGTCGACATGGACGCGTTCTTCGCGGCCATCGAGCAGCGCGATAATCCCGCGCTGCGCGTCCAGCCGGTCGTGATCGGCGCCGACCCGCAGGGCGGCCGAGGCCGCGGCGTCGTCTCCACCTGTTCCTACGAGGCGCGCCGATACGGTATCCACAGCGCCCAGCCGATCAGCCGGGCCTACCGGCTCTGCCCCGACGCCGTCTTCTTGCCCGTGGACGGCGAGAAGTACGCCCGCGAGTCGCGCCGCGTGCGCGAGATCCTGCGCGGCTTCACCCCGCAGGTCCAGTTCGTCAGCATCGACGAGGGCTATCTGGACGTGACCGGCTCGCTGCGCCTGTTCGGCGGCAAGCGGCGGATCGCCCGGCTGATCCGGGAGCGGATCGAGAGCGAGACGGGCCTGAGCGCATCGCTCGGCGTCGGCCCGAGCAAGCTGGTGGCCAAGATCGCCTCCGATCTGGAGAAGCCGCGCGGGCTGGTCATCGTCGAGCCGGGCGAGGCCGCCCGGTTCCTCCGCCCGCTGGAGATCCGCCGCCTGCCGGGCATCGGCCCGAAGACGCAGGCCGTCCTCCGGCAGATGGGCGCGCGCACGATCGGCGACCTGGCGGACATCCCCGTCGAGACGCTGCGCGAGCGGTTCGGCGAGCACGGGGAGGACATGCGCCGCCGCGCCCTGGGCCGCGACGAGAGTCCGGTCCAGCAGGGGGAGGAGGCGAAGTCCATCGGCCACGAGCACACCTTCGGCGAGGACACAGATGACGACGAAGCGATCCGCGCCACGCTGATGCGCCTTTGCGAGAAGACGGCGCGGCGGATGCGCAAGGCCGGCAAGCGGGCCCGCACCGTCACCACGAAGGTCCGCTTCGCCGACTTCACCACGCTTACTCGCCGGCAGACGCTGGACCGGCAAATCGAGGACGCGGGCGAGCTCTACGAGGCGGCCCTTCAGAACTACCACGCGGCCGGGGTGGGGCGGCGCGAGGTGCGGCTGATCGGCGTGCAGGTCTCCGGCTGGGCGCCGCCCGCTGCGGCGGTGCAGGCGCCGCTCTTCGATGATGCCACGGGCCGGCACGAGCGGGGCGCCCGCGTGGCCCGCGCCGAGGACGCCGTCAAGGACAGGTACGGAGACGACGCCATCCGCCGGGGCGCTTCATTCCGCCCCCGAGATTCCGAACCGCGACAGGAGGACGACTGAGATGGGCGAACCCAGTATCTGCGTGGTCGGCGCGGGCAACCTCTCCTCGCGCCGCATCTACCCCTACCTGGCGCCGGCCGGCGCGCTGCTCGTCGGCGTCTGCGACCGCGTGCGCGAGAAGGCCGAGCGCAACGCCCGCCTCTACGGCGGCCGGGCCTACACGGAGATGGGCCGGATGCTCGACCAGGAGCGCCCCGACGGCGTCATCATCTGCATCGGGCCCGAGCAGCACGCGGCCCTGGCGCCGCGGGTGATGGAGCGCGGCATCCCCGTCTACACCGAGAAGCCGCCGGCGCCCTCGGCGGCGGCCGCCCTGGAGGTGGCGCGCGCGTCGAAACGCACCGGCGTGCTCTGCACCACCGCCTTCAAGAAGCGCTACAACCAGGCGTACAACCGCGCCAGGGAGTGGATCGGCCAGTTCTCTCCGGAGGACCTCTACTCCCTCTCCATCGACTACGCCTCGGCCCAGTACCCCGACCAGGGCGAGCGCCACGCGTTCCTGCACGACTTCTGCATCCACGCCATCGACCTGGTCGGCTACCTGTTCGGCGAGGTGGAGCGGGCGTTCTGCTTCGTGAAGGGGCGGGACGCCTACGCGGTGAGCCTGCGGTTCGCGTGCGGGGCGGTCGGCTCGATGAATCTGACCTGCGGGCGCAGCTTCGGCGTGCCGACCGAAGAGGTGGAGATAACCGCCCGGGGCGGCAACTTCATGACGGTCCACAACTCGTCGGTCTGGCGCATCACCGAAGACGGCCGGCCCTGCGAGTGGCGCGAGCCGCCCACGTTCATCTCCGCCGGCGACAGCGGACTGGAGACCGGCCACCTGGCCGAGCTGATCGACTTCGTCGAGGCGATAGGGGAGGGCCGCACGACCCGCTCGAACATCTTCGAGAGCTACAAGAGCATGGCCCTCTACGAGGCGATCCGCGACTCGGCCGAGACCGAGCGGCCGGTGAATGTGCGCTACGAGACGCCGTAGGTGGAACCCCAGCCACTGAGCATTTGCGCAGGCGGGCCGCGCATGCTATAAGGGCCTCGGGGGCCGGAGGCAACGGCCTTCTGCATGCCGTTGCTCGGACCTTCGCGTTCTGCAAGACAGAAGGGCTGCGGGGGATGTCAGACTCGAGACCAGGCAGTCCGGTCACCGCGCCGCTCTGGGGCGGCGACGAGCCACAGGAGCAGACTGCGGGTCGGTATGAGGTCCACAACGTGGATGCCTTCGAGTGGCTGCGTGAGGCGCCGGAGAACTCGATCCACGCCGTGGTGACTGACCCACCCTACGGGCTGGTCGAGTACAGCGATGAGCAGCTCGAGAAGATGCGCAACGGCAATGGGGGAGTCTGGCGCATCCCACCGTCTTTCGACGGATGCCAGAGGAGGCCGGTTCCCAGGTTTACGGTGCTCAGCGGGAAGGACAAGGAACGCCTCGCCCGCTTCTTCGCTGCTCTGGCGGAATCGCTCCTGCGGGTGGTGGTTCCGGGTGCTCATGTCTTCGTGGCTACCAACCCGCTTGTTTCGCATCTGCTCTGCGTTCCGTTCGTCGAGTGTGGCTTCGAGAAACGCGCGCAGATCATCAGGGTCGTCCACACGCTGCGCGGCGGCGACAGGCCGAAGAACGCTCACCAGGAGTTCGCCGATGTCACCGTGATGCCGAAGTCCTGCTGGGAGCCGTGGGAGCTGTTCCGCAAGCCGCTGCAAGGCACCGTGCGGGACAACCTGCACAGATGGGCGACGGGTGGGCTGCGGCGGATCTCTGAGGACGAGCCTTTCAGGGACCTGATCTACTCGTTGCCGGCGCGGGGCAAGGAGCGGCGCATCGCCGACCATCCGAGCCTGAAGCCCCAGCATTTCATGCGCCAGATCGTCCGCGCCTCGCTGCCGCTCGGGAAGGGCACCATCCTCGATCCCTTCATGGGCTCGGGCTCCACCATTGCGGCTGCGGTCGCCTGCGGGCTGCGAAGCATCGGCCTGGAGATCAACCGGGAGTTCTTCCAGATGGCTCGCGATGCCATCCCCGGACTCGCAGCCCTCCAGCCTAAGGAGCCGAACGGCTTTGGTCCGGGAAGCTGACTTCGACAGATCGGTCGCCCTGCCGCCCGGCCTTACGATTGCCGCCGTGCGGCGTGCCATCGGTTACGTCGAGCGCGAGCTGGCCGACCTGATAGACGTGTACGTCGAGCAGGCGAACGTCTTCAGCGCCCTCGTGGGTATCTTCGCCACGAGGGCGCTGGACGCCAACAGCGTCTACGAGAAGAGCCGGCACGCCGACACGGCGCAGCAGCGGTTCCCCGACCTGCGGAGGCGGGGGTCGGGCCCCGAGCCATCGCCGGACGAATCCCTGGAATGCAAGGCCAGCAAGCGGCTCTGGGCATTGCAGTCCCACTACGATCATCCAGGCTGGTACATCGTCTGGCGCTATCTGGTCGATCCGACGTGCACGCTGGAACCGGACCGGCCCGTCGTCATATGGCGGGTTGACGTAGCGTTCCTCGATAAGGGCGACTGGAAGTACGAGGGCAGCTCGGCCGGGGCCCACGGCGGGGGCAGGACGCATACCTTCGGGCTCCGCAATCCAGCGACGAAGCTGAGAGGGAAGGCCGTGTACTCACGCTCTGACGTGAGCGTCAGCGGCGGGAAGCCCGTGCCTACCAACGGCCAGTGAGGGCGCCGCTTCCGCTGGTTCCGGCCACGGATGGCAAGCCACAGGGCAAGCGCAGGGCTGGTTACCGTGTGCAAGCGCCCGATCGACATCCGCTACGAGGCGCCGTAGGTGCCGAGGCGCAGGCCCTCGTCGACGAAGAAGCGGTAAGTCTCGTAGTCGCAGGTGTCGGGGATCGAGTGGTCCGAGTGCAGGATGTAGCCGCCGCCGTCCATGAGGACGGGGATCTTCGCGGCCAGCTCGCGCCCGATCGCCTCGCGGTCGTTCGCCACCAGGTTCCGCGCGTCCATGCCCCCGCAGAGGGCGATGCGGTCGCCGAAGTCGCGCTTGATCCGCACCGGGTCCATCCCCGCCTTGACCTCCATGACCTGGAGGCAGTCCATCCCCGCCTCGACCAGCCCCGGCAGCAGCGGCTCCACGTAGCCGCAGGAGTGCACGATGACGGCCAGCCCGCGCGAGTGCGCGTAGTCGAAGGTGCGCCGGTGGCCGGGCATCACGATCTCGCCATACATCTGCGGCGACATGAACGGTCGCTCTTTGAAGCCCATGTCCTCGTAGAACCATATCCCGTCGGGCTCGCCCTCCTCGGCGAAGAGGATCTCCATCAGCTCGACGGTCAGGTCTGCGTAGGTCTCGACCATGTCCCGCACCCAGTCCGGATCGAGCGCCATGCCGATCAGCATGTGCTCGTGGCCGCAGAGCGGGTGCATCAGCTCGAAGACGTTGACCCCCGACCAGCAGAAGAAGCGCCCGGCCCCGGCGGCGGCCCGGCGGGCGGCGCGGTAGGCGGCGAAGTCGATGCGGCGGCGCTCGGGCCTGAGCAGCGGCCTGGCCAGCGTCTCCCAGGTGGCGCGGTCCCTGACGGCGAAGTCAACGTGCTCGGGCGTGGCGTCGTGGAGCTTGTGGCGCCTGAGCAGCGCCCCGTTGCCGTCGCGCGTCAGGACGGTCTCGTCGGTCTCCTCGACCACGACGGGCTCGAAGTCGAGGTCGGCCACCATGTTGAACGGCCAGCAGAGGGACACGTCGAAGCCGAAGTGCGTGGCCAGGTCCTCGTCGGGCTCGACGTGGCCCTCGGCGGCCCACCTCTCGCGGGTGTCGCCCCAGAAGTGCTCGAACAGGCCGATGCGGTCGGCCGGCTCGCGGCGCAGCAGGCGGGCGATGCGTTCGATGCCGGTCATCTCGTCCATGGTCTCCTGGGCAAGGTCGCGGGGGCGCCGAGCAGCTTCTGATTGCGCGCCATCCGGCGCGTCCCGGGCTTCAGGGCCGATCCGGCGGGCATTGTGGACGCACCCGCAGCGGTTGTCAAGCCCTCGGCTGACTCAGGTTCCGGCGGCGCCGACCAGCCCCAGGGGCTCCGCCTCGCTTCGCAGCGCAGCGGCCGAGCCAAGGGCCGGTGCGGCCGGCATGTGCCGCGGCGGCTTCACGGACGCCGTGGCGTTGGCCGCTTGTCCGTCAGCTTCCGAGCCCCTCCGGACGAGACGCAAGCCATTGCCGCAGCTTCGACAGCTGGCCGTCGCTCAAGACCGGTTCTATCTCTCGCAGCAGGCGGCGGCGATCTTTCCTTCGCAGCATAGCCGCTACCAGGCGAGGGCAGCTCTTCCAGAGCACAATCTTGTCGAGGTCAAACAGGTAGAGCTGCAGGCGGTCCACTTCTGCCATTCGCTTTCCGTGGAGATAGCGCGGTTTGACGCCGTAGATCCCCAGATCATGCAGCGAATGAAGGAAGGCAGCCATGCGATGGAGGAACGCATCCTGCTGCTCCGCGGACAGAAGGCAGAAATGCGCTACGAGGAACTCGCGCACAGACTCCACTTCGCCCAGGTGTTCCATCACGATGATCGCCCCAGCCCTGAAGGGTCCGGCACGCAGTTTCTTGAAGACTATGGGAACAGGGGCGCCAAGGCCGTTGTTGTGCATAAGACAGAGCGCCCGCCATGTGGCCTCAGCGTAAACGGGCAGGAAAACGCGCTGGAAGGACTTTGCGTACCCCGCCCATTTGTAGCGTCTGCCCCACAGTTCGACCTGTGCGTCGTGGCGCAAGGCGAGCGCCTCAAAGCAGACGTGGGTGCGGCGTTCCGAACGCCGCCTCGTCATGCGCAGCTCCCAGTCATCGTGCATCCTCTGGCGGTCTTCTGCGGGCACCAGGAGGTTGATGCGCGCCTTGAACTGGTCCTGCGAGGCGAGCGCCGCCACTTCGTCAGCCAGGCAGGTCGGGTCATAGGCATCCGACGCTATGTCGGAAAGCACTGTCAACACAACCCACACGCAGAATAACGCGGCCGCGCCCGCGGCGAGAACGCCTGCGCCACAGAAGGCCAGCGCCGTCTGCCGAGCGAGGGCGAGTCGTTCCTCCAGCTCTTCGCGAACGCGGTCGAGATACCCCTCGAATGCACCAAGGTCTACCGCATATCGAGCCCAGCTTCCGTGCCCAACCGCAGCCAGTTCAGTCCATTCGTCTTCCATCTGTTTGTGGGCAGGCTGGTCTTGCAGAAGATCGGCGAAGTCCTTCCTCAGGTCGTCGATGCTTTCGCTGCACTCGCTGACCAATCCCTGTAGCCTCTCCGAGGAGGCGGCCTGAGCCCCCAACTCCAGAAGGGCCACTTCGCGGCGCATCTCCCCGATGTAGCCCAGAAGTTCCCTATGGATGGCCTGAAACCCCGAGTCGCGGCGCTGAACGGCCCGCAAGCGAGAGAGCCCGAACAGCAGCAACAGCACAGCGGCAGCGGAGAACGCACTGGCCAGAGCAAGCAGGACTATTCTTCTGCGCAGCGTCTTACGGCCCTTCATCGCAACCATCGGCGTTCACTGGTGCTTGCTGAAAGGTCTCCGGTCTCGGGCGGACGGGATGCGATTCTACCACGGCGCAGCGCGCATTGTCAGCGCGAGGGGCAACGGCTCTGCTCACTCCGCCAGGCTCCAGAGCAGATGAACGGCCGCCCAGCCCGCCAGGGCAGCCAGCCCGGCCATCACCAGCGAACCGGTCCAGAGGTAGAGCGTATGGTTGAAGAAGGCGGCAGAGCGGCTCTCCTGCACGAAGAGCTCCTGAACCAGGTTGAGGAGCCACGTGCCTTGAAGGAGGCGGTGTCCGAGCCGGTTGGCGCTCAAGTAGACCGGCACGGCCGTCAAGGGGTTCGTGACCCAGACCCCCACAATGGCCGCCGGGAGGTTGACCTTCAGAAGGAACGCGCCCGTCGCGGCCAGCAGCATCTGGAAAGGGATGGTGGGCGTGAAGGCGATGAAGAGCCCGAGCGCCAGCCCGCTCGCCACGGTCCGTCTCTGCGGCGCCCAGAGCGCCTTGTTGAAAAGACGCGGACCGAGCCAGCGGTGGGCGAGGGTGTCCTTCAGCGCCCTGGCGATCCGCCTCTGCCTGCGCAGCCAGTGCCTTCTGACCATCGGTGCGATGCTCCTTGTGGCGGTAAGCGCAAAGGCTACCCGAGACCCGTGCGCCGCGAGGCCGAGCGCGGCGCGCGACGGCCTGGCAGCGCTGCGGCGGTCGAGACCCCCATCACGCCAGATGGCTCAGGAAAACGCTGGCCAGCCCGAGAAAGACCAGGAACCCGCCAACGTCGGTGGCGGTGGTGATGAAGATGGTGCTGGCGAGGGCCGGGTCTTTCCCACAGGCCTTCAACAACAGCGGGAATGCCGCCCCGCAGATGCCGGCGATGACCAGGTTCCCGATCATCGCCATCAGCATGATCAGGCCGAGCCACGCGTTACCGTACCACAGCAGGGCGATCGCCGCGATGAGGACGCCGTTTATCGTCCCGTTGGCGAGCCCGACGCCGACCTCTTTGAGAAGGAACCTCCACGATTTGGCGAAGCTCAGGTCTCCCAATGCCAGGCCCCGGACGACTACCGCCATGGTCTGCGTGCCGGCGTTGCCGCCCATGCCGGCAATGATGGGCATCATGACCGCCAGGGCCGTGAACCGGGCTATGGTGTCCTCGAACAGCCCCACGGTCAAGGCTGCCAGAATGGCCGTCCCCAGGTTGATGACCAGCCACACCCAGCGGAGCCTTACGGAGGTCAGCAGCGGGGTATCTACGCGCTCCTCGGTGCTGACGCTGGCCATCTGGTAGAGGTCTTCCTCGGCCTCGTCCTCAATCACGTCCATCGCGTCGTCGAACGTGACGATGCCGACCAGGCGCCCCTCGCCGTCCACCACCGGAATGGCCAGGAAGTCGTAGTCCGAGAGCGTCCGTGCCACCTCCTCCTGGTCCTGGTCCACGCGCACGGCGACGACGTCGCGGTGGGCGATCTCGCTAACGGTCCGCGTCTTCGGCCTGGCCAGGATAAGGTCCTTCAGTGAGACCAGCCCCGTCAGCCGGCGGTCGGCGTCCAGCAGGTAGACGTAGTAGATCGTCTCCTTGTCCGGGGCCTCCAGGCGCAGCCGGTCCAGAGCGTCGAGAACCGAGATTCCCTCCGGCAGGGCGGCGTAGTCCGTCGTCATCAGGGCGCCGGCCGTCTCCGCCTCATAGGAGGCCAGGCGCCGGATGTTCTCCCGCTCGGCCCGGGCGAGCAAGGGCAGCACGGCATAGCGCACCTCCTCGTCCATGGCCTGCACGAGGTCGGCCCGGTCGTCGGGCGCCAGTTCGGCTACGATCTCGGCGACCTTCTCCGCAGCTTCGTGCTTGACCAGTGCGGCCTGGAAATCGTCGTCCAGAGCGGCGAAGAGCTCAGCCGCCCGTCGGGGCTCGAGCTCGCCGATCAAGGCCCACACCTCGGGCGGCGGCAAGTCTCCCAGGAATTCGGCCGCAGTGGCAGGATGGACGCTCTGGAGCGCCTCCTGGACGGCAGGGCGGTCCTGCGAGGCGTAGAGGACCGACAGATCGGGGGCAGCAACGGGGTCGTTCACGGTTCGCCTCCTGCTGGCCGGCCCGCAGGCTGCCGGCCGGGGGGGCGAACCGGGGGCTACGGCAACGCGCCGCTGGGCCGGTTCACGTCACGCGCACGGCAGCACAGCGGACCAGGCTTAGGAGCTATTGCAGAACCGTGACCTACTGCGGCCGGCTGCGAAGCCGGATGG
>CAYSWA010000002.1:0-18630 GCA_964434535.1 uncultured candidatus Brocadiaceae bacterium
CCTTGCGCACCTCCTGCATGACGGCCTTGATGCGCTCCTCGAACTGGCCGCGGTACTTGGTGCCCGCCACCATCAGCGCCAGGTCCACGATGACGATGCGCCGGTCGGCCAGCAGGCGGGGCACGTTGCCGCTGATGATGTCCTGGGCCAGGCCCTCGACGATGGCGGTCTTGCCCACGCCGGCCTCGCCCAGCAGCACGGGGTTGTTCTTCTTGCGGCGGCACAGGACCTGGATGACCCGTTCGATCTCGGTCTCACGACCGATGACGGGGTCCAGCTCGCCGTCGCGGGCCTGCTGGGTCAGGTCGCGCCCGAAGGAGTCGAGGGCGGGCGTCTTGCTCTTGCCGGCCGGCAGGGCGCGGGCCTCGCCCTGGTCTTCGTCGTCATCGTCGCCCAGGTCCGGGCCGAGCAGCTCGATGATGGCTTCCTGGACGTCTTCGAACTCGACGCCGAGGTTCATCAGCACGTGGGCGGCGACGCCCTCCTCCTCGCGCAGCAGGCCCAGCAGCAGGTGCTCGGTGCCGATGTAGTTCTGGCCGAGCCGCTTCGCCTCCTCGAAGGCGTACTCGCCGGCCCTGCGGGCGGGGGGCGCCAGGGCGAAGTCGCGCCCGCCGCTGACCACGTCCGAGCCGGCCTGGCAGGCCTTCTCCACCTCGAGCTTGACGCGCCGCAGGTCGATGCCGAGCCGCTGCAGCACGGTCACCGCCACGCCGGTCCCCTCGCGGATCAGCCCCAGCAGCAGGTGCTCTGTGCCGATGTGCTGGTGGCCCATCCGCTCGGCTTCCTTGCGGGCGAACTTGAAGACCTTCTGGGCCTTCTCGGTGAGCTTGTCGTACATCTATATCCCCCAGCCGGTCATCCTAACCGGGTGACAGTCTTGAGCTTACGTAACTGGCTCGCCGCCGGTTCCTTACGCTGGTGTCCAGCAGCCTGCCTTCCATTGTCTGCAAATGCGCCGGCAAAGTCAAGAGCAGCAGCTCGTTGAGCGTCTCCAGCGTCGTCTCCTGCAGCAGGTCCATCTGCGCCCCCATCCGCACCTGCGAGAGCAGGCTCAGCGCCTCCTGGCTGGAGATGCGCGAGGCGTCGCGCAGCATCTGGAGCGCCCGGCGCACCCGGCCCTCGAACTCGGCCGTGTGCTTCTGGTAGAGCTCCAGCCGCGCCGTCCGCTCCAGGCTCACCAGGGCCCGGGCCGCGTCGGTTACCCGCGCCACGATCTCGCCCTCGCTCGGGCCGAGCGTGGCGTGGTTGGATATCTGGTAGAAGTCGCCCGCCCCGTGCGTGCCCTCCCCGTAGACGCCGCGCAGCGCCAGGCTCTCCTGCCGAGCCAGCGCCAGCACCTTGTCCATCTCCTGCGCGATCACCAGCCCCGGCAGGTGCAGCATCACGCTGGCCCGCATGCCCGTGCCCACGTTGGTGGGGCAGGCGGTCAGGTAGCCGTAGCTGGGGGAGAAGGCGAACGGGATCCGCTCGCTGAGCAGGTCGTCCAGCCGGTCGGCCTGGGCGTGCACCTCGTCCAGCCGCAGCCCGCCGCGCATGCACTGCAAGCGCAGGTGGTCCTCCTCGTTGACCATCACGCTGGTGCGCTCGCGCTCGTCGAAGGCGACTCCGCGCACCCAGTCGGCCTCGGCGTGCTCGGAGCTTATCAGGCGCCGCTCCACCAGCAGCTCCCGCATCAGCGGCTCGATCCGGTCAAGCCGCACGTAGTGGAGCGGGTCGGCCCTCGGCACCGACATGACGGCCTGGCGCAGCAGCTCCTCGATGCGCGCCTTCTGCCGCTCGGTGGCGCGCGGCACGAAGGGGTAGCCGTCGATGTTGCGCGCCAGGCGCACGCGGCTGCTGACGACCACGTCCCCGTCGGGCCCGCCCCTGAGCCACTCGACGGGCCTATTTTTCAGGAGCGTCAAGTCCATGTTCTTCGATTTCCCGTATGCGGTCGCGCAGCTCGGCCGCGCGCTCGTATTCTTCTTCGTCTACGGCGCTCTGGAGCTGCTTGCGCAGCCCGCGCAGGCGCCCGCGCACCGCCTCCTCCTCGCCGGCGGAGGCCGGCACCTTGCCGGTGTGGCGCGTGGCCCCGTGGATGCGCTCCAGCAGCTGCTCCAGCGGCTTCTCGAATGCCTCGTAGTCGTGCGGGCAGCCCAGCTTCATGCTCTGGCGGAACTCCAGGTAGTTCAGCCCGCAGGAGGGGCACTCGCGCAGGGCCATCTCTTTGAGCTCCGGCACGACGGCCGAGAGCAACTGCGCGAACTGCTCCTCGGCCTTCGGCGGGCCCTCCTTCTCCAGGTAGCACTGCTCGCAGAGGTGCTGCTGGACGGCCCGGCCCTCCACCACCTCGGTCAGGTGCCACGTGGCGCGGCGCACGCCGCACTCATCGCACATGATCTGATCGTCGTCGCTCACCCCTGCTCTCCTTGCCCGCTCGCGGGCGGGCGGTAGCTGGCGCTGCAGCCCTCCGATTCCCAGCACGTGACCCGCCGCACCGTCACGTGCGCCGGCAGGCGGCCGGCCAGCCCCTCGGCGATGTAGCGGCACAGGTTCTCGGTGGTCGGGTTGCGCTCGTCGAACGGCGGCGCCTCGTTGAGGTAGCCGTGGTCGAGCCGCCCGAGCACCTCGCCGAGGGCCGCCTTCACCTCGCGGAAGTCCACCACCATGCCCAGCTCATCGAGCCGGCCGGCCGCCAGGCAGACCTCGACGCGCCAGTTGTGGCCGTGGAGCTTCTCGCAGTCGCCCCGGTAGCCGCGCAGGCGGTGGGCGGCGGCGAACGAGCCCGCGACGGTCAGCTCGTAGACGCCGCCGGCGGCTTCCTCGGGCGGATTGGGCGCATCGACGGCCACGGCGGCGCCCTCCTGGCGACGTTTCCCGGTTCCGGGGGCCACTCGGCCCCTCCAGGTACCATTCTAAGAGGGCCGGTCCGAATCCGCAACACGGGGGCCCTCACCCCGGTCGTCAAGACGGCGCTGAACGCGGAGGACGGCACGGTGTGACAGACGGGCTTGGGCCGGCTTTGCGCGCTCGGGTCCTTTGTGCTCTAATCGCGGGCTACCCGAGCGGGAGCCGCATCATGCGCATCGGCTACCTGGACTGCTTCAGCGGCGTCAGCGGCGACATGTGCCTCGGGGCGCTGGTCGACGCCGGCGTGCCGCTGGCCGCCATCGAGGCGGCTCTGGCCACGCTGCCGGTCGGCGGCTACCGCCTCTCGGCAAGCCGCGTCAACCGCGCGGGCATCGCCGCCACGCTGGTCGAGGTGCGCCTGGAGCAGGAGCACCGCCATCCCCACCGCGGCCTGTCCGATGTTCTCGCGCTCATCGAGGGCGGCGAGCTGCCCGAGGAGGTCGTCGAGCGCAGCGCCGCCGTCTTCCGCAACCTGGCCGAGGCCGAGGCCCGCGTCCACGGCACCGACGTCGAGCGGGTCCACTTCCACGAGGTCGGCGCGGTCGACGCCATCTGCGACGTGGTCGGCACCGTCTTCGGGCTGCGGCAGCTCGGCCTGGAGGCGCTCCGCTTCTCCACCGTCATGCTCGGCGGGGGCACGGTCCGCGCGGCGCACGGCACCCTGCCCGTCCCGGCGCCCGCCACGGCCGAGCTGCTGCGCGGCCTGCCCACGGCGGGGGGGCCGGCCGAGGTGGAGCTCGCCACGCCGACCGGCGCCGCGATCCTGAAGACGCTCGGCGAGCCCGCGCCCCGCTGGCCGGCCATGTCCGTCCAGACCGTCGCCTACGGGGCCGGGGCGCGCGAGCTGGACGGGCACCCGAACGTGCTGCGCCTCGCCGTCGGGGACGCCCCGCCCGCCGGGGGCGCCGAGTCGGACGTGCTCTGGGTGCTCGAGACGAACCTGGACGACATGACCGGCGAGGAGGTCGGCTACTGCCTGGAGGCCCTGCTCGTGGGCGGCGCGCTCGACGCCTTCACCGCGCCGGTGCAGATGAAGAAGGGCCGCCCCGGCGTGCTGCTGACCGCGCTCTGTGCGCCGGAGGAGCTGCGCGCCGTGGAGGAACTGCTCTGGCGCCACACCTCTACGCTCGGGCTGCGGCGGCACCTGTGCCAGCGCTCGTGCCTGCGGCGGCACTCCCGCACCGTCCCGACGCCGTGGGGCGAGGTGCGGGTCAAGGTGGCTTACCTCGGCGAGGACGAGGTGCGCTGCGAGCCGGAGTACGAGGACTGCCGCGCCATCGCGCGCGAGCGGGGCCTGCCCCTGCGCGAGGTCTACCAGGCCGCCCGCCGGGCGGCCGCCTCGCGCGAGTAGACGCGGCAGCCGCCCTGCACCTCGTGCAGGGCCACTGCGGCGAGGAAGCGGCAAGGCGCGTTGGCCGGCAGGTTCGCCAGGCGGCGCTTCTCACCCGCTCTCAGGTCGCGTAGAGCTCCTCGGCCGCCGCGCGTCCGCCGCGCGTCACCTCGGCCCCTTCGGCGCAGAGCACCTCCTCCAGGGCGTCCAGCAGCGCGAGCACGTTCGCGGGCGTGGAGGAGTAACCCATCAGCCCGATGCGCCAGATCCGGCCGGCCAGCGGGCCGAGCCCGCCGCCGATCTCGATGCCGTGCTCGCGCAGCAGCGCGCCGCGCACGCGCCGGTCGTCGGCTCCCGCGGGGATGCGCACGGCGTTGAGCATGGTCAGGCGCCACGGCTCCTCGACCAGCATCTCCAGGCCCATCGCCTCCAGCCCGGCGACCAGCGCGCGGTGGTTCTGCTGGTGGCGGGCGAAGCGGGCGGGCAGCCCCTCCTTTAGGATGACCCCGAGGGCCTGGTGGAGGGCGTAGATCATCGAGACCGGCGCCGTGTGATGGTACTTGCGCTCCTCGCCCCAGTAGCTGCGCACCATGGTCATGTCCAGGTACCAGCTCGCCACCTTCGTCCGGCGGGCGTCGATCGCCTCGACGGCGCGGGCCCCGAAGGAGACCGGCGCCAGGCCCGGCGGGCAGCTCAGGCACTTCTGCGTGCCGCTGTAGACGGCGTCGAGCCCCCACCGGTCGGTCTTCACGTCGCAGCCGCCGAGGCTGGTGACCGCATCCACAAGCGTCAGCGCGCCGGCCTCGCGGGCGAGGGGCGCGATCGCCTCCACGGGCGAGCGCACGCCGGTCGAGGTCTCGGCGTGGACGAGCGCCACGACCTTGGGGCTCAGCTCGTTGACGGCCTCCTGGACCTGCTCGGGCCGGACCGGCTCGCCCCACTGCGCCTCGACCGTGTGCAGCTCCCCTCCGAGGCGGCCGACGATGTCGGCCATGCGCGTGCCGAAGACGCCGTTGATGCAGACCAGCACCGGGTCAGCGGGCTCGATCAGGTTGGCCAGGCATGCCTCCATCCCCGCGCTGCCGGTGCCGGAGACGGGGAGCGTCAGCTCGTTCGCGCTCTGCATGACGCGGCGCAGGCGGTCCTGCGTCTCGTCCATCAGCTCGATGAAGGCGGGGTCCAGATGGCCGACCAGCGGCCGGGCCATGGCCCCGAGCACGCTGGGGTGGCAGTTGCTCGGGCCGGGTCCCATCAGTGTCCGTCGGGGCGTCTGCGCGTCGGACAATGTCAGCTCCTTTCGCACGGGCATCGAAGCTCCCGGTGCAGGCCGGCGATTCTACCCGAGCGGGCAGAGCGTGCAAGCGCGGCCCGGATGGGCCTATAATGCGGCGTCGCGTATCGGAGGGCGGCGGATGCTCGAGATAGACGGCAGCTACCTGGAGGGCGGCGGGCAGATACTGCGCACCGCGACCGGCCTGGCGGCGGCGACGGGCACGCCGTGCCGCATCACGGAGGTCCGCAAGGGCCGGCGCCGGCCGGGGCTCGCGCCCCAGCACCTCTGCGGCGTGCGGGCCGTCGCGCGGCTCTGCGGGGCCGAGCTCGAAGGGGCCGAGGTCGGCTCGACCGAGCTGACCTTCCTGCCCGGGCCGATCGAGCCGCCCGAGCGGCTCAGCGCCGAGGTCGGCACGGCCGGCTCGGTCACGCTGGTGCTCCAGGGGCTCATGATCCCGCTGGCCGGCCAGGACCGGACGGTCGAGGTGACGGTCGGCGGAGGCACGCACGTGAAGTGGTCGCCGACGGCGGACTACTTCGAGCGCGTCTTCTGCCCGCTGCTCGGGCAGATGGGCTGCCGGGCCGAGGTGGGCCAGGTCGAGCCGGGCTTCTACCCGCAGGGGGGAGGGCGCGTCACCCTCACCGTCACGGGGGGCGAGCTTGAGCCGCTGGCCCTGACCGAGCCGGAGGGCGAGCCAAGGCTGCGGGCGCTGAGCATCGCCACGGCCGACCTGGCGAAGGCGCGCGTGCCCGAACGCCAGCTCGAGGGGGCGTGCGAGCGGGCCGAGTTCGACGAGGCCGTCTTCCACTACGTGGCCTCGCCCTCGACCGGGACGGCCGTCCTGCTGACGGCCGAGTACGGGAACTGCCGGCTGGGCGCCTCGTCGCTGGGCGAGCGGGGCAGGCCCGCCGAGAAGGTGGGGCGGCAGGCATGGCGCGCCCTGGAGCGGGCGATGCGCTCCGGCGCCTGCCTGGACGAGCAGATGGCCGACCAGGCGCTGCCCTACCTGGCGCTGGCCGGGGGCGAGTCGCGCGTGCGCGTGGCCGGCATCACCGACCACTGCCGCACGAACGCCTACGTGATCGAGCAGTTCCTGCCGGTCCGCTTCGAGCTGGACGAGGGGCGGCGCCTGATCTCCTGTGCGCCCGCCCCGCCGAGCGACTGACGGGCGCCGGCCTGCCGCACCTGGAGGGACGCGCTCTGTCGCGTCCGGCCGTTCTCCCCCCCCGGTGGCCTACGAATCCCGCGCTGCCCTGGAGCCCGTGTCCCCCTCACTCGCAGAAGACGCGCACCTGGTCGCCGTCTTCGGAGTCGACGTCGACGGTCAGCGCCGCCAGGGCGTCGATCAGCCCGCCGGGCGCCGCCACGTGCCGGCCGCAAACCACCCCGCGCTGACCAGGCCGGCCAGGACCGAGGAGCCGGCGATCGCGAACCAGACCCCCTGGAGCCCGAAGAGCGCCGAGAGCAGGTAGGCGCCCGGCACCGCCAGCACGATCAGCCGCAGCGACGTGATGAGCAGGGCCGGCATCCCCTTGCCCGCCCCCTGGAAGGCGGCCGCCATGATGATGCTCAGCCCGATGAACATGTAGGTCAGCGAGACCACGCGCAGGCACCGGACCCCGTGCGCGATCACCTCGCCGTCGGCGGTGAAGATGCGCATGAACGGAGCGGGCAGCACGAAAAGCACCACCCCGATCGCCTCCATGGCCACCATGGAGTAGGCGGCGGCCTTCCAGGCGGTCGCCTCGGCGCGATCGAGCCTGCCGGCACCGACGTTGTGCCCCACCAGCGTGACCAGGGCCGTGGCGATGCCGAGGCAGGGCAGGATGGCGATGCGGTTCAGCCGGATGGCCAGTCCGTAGGCCGCCACGGCCTCCTTGCCGAAGCGGGCGATGATCCGGATCAGCCATCCGAACCCTACCGACATGATGATGTAGTTGGCGCCGCTGGGGGCGCCGACCCGCAGTATGCCCGCCACGACGGAGGGGCGGAAGCGCACCCGCCGGAACCGCGCCCTGACCGCCGAGTAGCCCCCGAGCACGTAGCCCGCCATCAGCGCCGAGCCGAGCCCGCGGGAGATGAACGTGGCCAGCGCCGCGCCCTTGACCTCCAGGCGCGGGAACGGCCCGAGCCCGAAGATCAGCAGCGGGTCCAGCGCGATGTTGAGCAGCACGCCGATGACCATCGCGACCATCGGCGTCTTCATGTCGCCCTGGCCGCGCAGGACGCTGCCGGCCGCCGCCCCGAAGAAGACGAACGGGCTGCTGGCGAAGATCCACGTGCCGTACTCCAGCACCAGCTCCATCACGGCGGGATCGGCGCCGAGCAGGGCGAACAGGTCCTCTTTGAAGCCGAGCGAGAGCAGCAGGAAGGCGGCGCCCCCGGCCGCGGCGAGCACGAACGCATGACCGGCCGCCCGGTCGGCGCTGCCCCGCTGGGAGGCGCCGAGGCGCCGGGCGATCAGTGAGGCGGTGCCGATCGCGACCCCGCCGGCGAGGGCGAACATGAGGAACGCGGCCGGGAAGACCATGGTGACGGCCGCCAGTGCCCCGGAGCTGATCCGCCCCACGAAGATGGCGTCGACGATGTTGAACGCCGTCTCGAGGCTCATGGCCAGGGCGGTCGGCCATGCCAGGCGCAGGACGTGGCCCCCGACGCCGCCCTCGGTCAGGTCCGTGCGCATGGGGCCTCGCGCTGGAGGGTGGCCCGCCGCCGGCGCCCTACAGGCGGTCGGCGATCTGGGTCCAGATCTCCTGCTGGTGGCTGTAGAAGTCGAGCCACTCCAGCCGGGAGGCCGCTTCGCGGTCGACGATGTACAGCGCGTCGGGGTGGAGCTGCAGCGCGGAGGCGGCCACCCGGGCCGAGACGGGGCCCTCAACGGCGTCGCGCACGGCGTCGGCCTTGCCCGCGCCGCTGGCCATCAGCACGCAGCGGCGGGCCTCCAGGATCGTGCCGATGCCCATGGTCACGGCGAAATGGGGGACGTCCCGGGGGCTGTCGAAGAACCGGGCGTTGTCCTCGATGGTCTGGCGGGTCAGGGCGGCCACGTGCGTGCGCGAGGCCAGCGAGGTGCCCGGCTCGTTGAACCCGATGTGGCCGTCGCGCCCGATGCCCAGGATCTGCAGGTCGATCCCGCCCGCCTCGCGGATGCCGCTCTCGTAGCGTTCGCATTCCTCGGAGAGCTTCTCGGCCGTTCCGTCGGGCAGGTGGGCGTTCTCGGGGGCGATGTTGACGTGGTCGAAGAGCTTCTCCCGCATGAAGCGGTGGTAGCTCTGCGGATGGTCGGTGCCGAGGCCGACGTATTCGTCCAGGGCGAAGCAGCGCACGCCGGCGAACTCGGCCAGGCCCTCGGCATGGGCGCTGATCAGCCGGTCGTAGAGCCCCTCCGGCGTGCTCCCCGTGGCGGTGCCGAGCACGGCGTCCGGCTTGCGCTGAAGCAGGCGAACGACTACCTGCGCGGCGCGGTCGCTCATCTCCTCGTAGTCGTCGGCGATCATCACATGCATCGGCCCTGTCTCCCAGAAAAGGTGCCCGCGCGCTCAGTGGGGCGATCGCCCGGCGTTGATCTTCCGGGCGGCGTGGAGCCGGGCCTCGCGCGTGTCCACTTCGGTGCGCTTGATCAGCTCCGTCATGGGCGCCGTCAGCTCCATGCCGCGGCGCCCCATGGCCCGCCGCGCGCTCTCCAGGGCCTGGCCCAGCGCCGTGCCCCGCCGCAGCCGGCCGAACAGATACTGCCCGAACGACGGAACCGAGCGGGGCAGCAGGTCGCCGCCGGATACCACGTTGCACATTATGCCGAGCACGGCGCCGGCGTTCAACCTCGTGCCGGTGCTGGTCTTGGTGTGGTCGCCGATGAACGCGCCGAGCTTCAGCAGTCCCGTCTCGACGAGCCTGCCGTCGATGGACGCCCAGACCGTCCCGTAGTTGTTGCGCAGGTCGCTGGTGGCGGTGAACGCGCCCAGGTTCACCCATTCGCCCACGTAGCTGTGCCCCACGAACCCGCCCTGGCGCAGGTTGACGTAGCCGTGCAGGACGCTCTGCTCGACCTCGCCGCCGATCACGCAGAGGGGGCCAATCGAGGAGCCCGGGCGCACCTGGGCGCCGAGCAGTTGCGCCTCGCGCCCGATGAAGGACGGCCCTTCGACGGCCGAACCCGAGCCGACGACGACCCCGGACTCGATGATGACGGGCCCGCCGCGGCAGTCGATGAAGCTCCAGGGCTGGAGCTCGACGTCGTCGGCCACGTGGAGGTTCGACCGGTCGCCCCAGACAGCTACCCCCTCGCCCGGCTCTACGCTGAGGCGCTGGCCGTATGCGGCCTGAAAATCGGCCCCTATCTGGGCTGCGTTCTCGCTGACCAGGTGCCAGGGGCGGCGGATCAGGCGGTCTTCCGTCTCCATGGTGGGAAACCGGCTGACGACGAGCTGCGAGAGCTCGCGGGCCGAGGACGCCCGGAACTCACGTAGGGCGCCGGCACTCAGATGAGCCCAGACGAACTCCCCCTCGGGGCTGAGGCCCACGCGCTGCCCCGCGCGGTAGTCGTCGGGCGCCCCGCCCAGGACGGCGGCCCCGTTGACCAGCAGGGCGTCGTCGTCCGGCGCGAGGCGTTCCTCGTTGTTGGCCGCGCCGGTGCCATAGAGGTCGGCGGCGAGGTCGGCCAGCTCCGGGCGCGTCTCCAGGTGCAGTTCGCAGTCGGGGAACTTCTCCTGGACCTTTCGGCGGAGCGTCAGCGCCCCGCAGCGCAACTCGAAGACGGGGCGCAGGTAGGTGAGGGGGCGGAGTTGCGCGAAGCGTTCGTCTTCAAAGATGACGATCTTCACGGCAGCTCACTCCGGGCCGGCCGCCAGGAGCGGCGCAGGCCGGCACACGGGGACGGCGAGGGGCAGGTGTGGGGAGGCACGGGCAGCCCGGCGGCGCCGGATCCTGAGACCGCGCGGGTCCGGCCAAAGGATGCTACGGGCCGGGAGGGAAGCTGTCCTCATACAGGATGCTCGGCTCGTCCAGGCCCAGCGCCCAGTCGATGTCGTCCGGGATGCGGTCTACGTCGCTCTTCATCACGTAGTTGCGGCGCCTGTTCCGTTCGGCGCTGAACATCTCGGCGCAGCCGAGCGAGAGCGAGATTCCGATCAGGGCCAGCGAGCACAGAACCACGGTAAGCCAGCGGCTGGACATCGGCGTTGTCTCCCTCACTAAGGACCGGTGCTGCCCACAGCGAGCTTCCCAGGAGAGTATAGGCAGGGTGACGAGGCGTGTCAACCCCACAGCATGGTCCCGGCGCGGAAATACCCTTCGCTTTCGGGCCTTGCCCTCAGCGGCCAGTGAACCACCGATTCACTGGCATACTCTTCGCCCGCCGGCCTTGCCCGATGGGGCGTTCCGGCTACAGGTGCCCTCTGAGCTTACCTGCGGTACTGCTGGCCGTACTGCTGGCCGATCCCCTTAGCCGCCTCCATGCGGTCCTTCGTCTCCTCGGGCACGTTCTTCATCGCTTCCTGCTGCGCCTGCTGGGCCTCCGGCGACAACTGAACCGGCGCAGCAGAGCCTCCAGCCGCCCCGTCCCCGCCGCTCAGAGTCACCACGACGGCGACGACGGCGACGACGATGACCACCACCAGCACCACTATCAGTCCCTTGTTCACCCCTGTCCTCCTCCGCGTGCAAGGATCCGGGCTCGGCGACACTCGGCTTGTCGCGGGGCTCCCTTGCCCGGCACACTAACCCCGCGAGGGCGCCCATCGGCGTATATTATACTCCGAGCTGAGGGTGGCTTCAAGTCGGCGTTCACGCTGAGGCATTTGCGCTGTGGGGGTGGTGGCCCGAGATACTGTCAAATGTTGTTGATGGAGGCTTGGGCGCAGCCTTCGGGTCTTTCATCTATGCGGCCTCCCGCCAACCCCGCGCCCCCCACCACCTTACGACCAGCGCAAATGGCCGCGCCCCTTGCTTGACTTGCGGGGGAGGGGGGCGATAATGGACGCTGAGCATCCGACGCCCTTCCGTGGGGGACAAGATGATGCGACGAATCAACATGCTCGGCGCAGCGGTGCTGCTGCTGGCGCTGGCGGCGCTGCCGGCGCTCGGGGCGGTCATGTATGCCCGGGTCTCCGCGCCGGTCCGCTCCGAACGCGGGCTCGACGCCGCCACGCTGGGCCGGCTCGATCAGGGCGAGGCCGTCCAGGTCGCCGGCAGGGAAGGCGGCTACTACCGCCTCAGCTACCGGGGGCAGAGCGGCTACGTCTACTACAACAAGCTCGCCGAGCAGAAGCCGGAGGACGTGGGCGCGCTGCTCGGCGGCGGGCTCGGCCGGGGCATCGAGCTGACGGAGCTGGAGGCCGGCGGCGCGCTGCGCGGCCTGGCGCCGATGGCCGAGAGCTACGCCGAGGGGGCCGAAGTGCCCGAGTGGGCCGTCGAGGCCGTCGAGGAGATGCAGGGCCGCGCCATCGCCGCCTCGGATCTGGAGGCATTCCAGCGCGAGGGCGGCCTCGGCGAGTACGCAGAGGGGGTGGGGCGATGAGCGCGCGATCCGTGAAGTGGGCTGCCGCCGCCGTGGCGCTGCTCGTGCTGCCGGCCGCCGGCTGCGAGGAGGTCCAGAGGACGGCCGAGTTCGCCGGCGACATCGTCCAGAGGCACCCCGAGCTGATCGAGGACGAGGAGGACCGGGCGAAGTGGGAGGCCGGCGCGCGGGCGGTGAGGGGCCTGGTGGCCGAGATCGACACGGCCGAGGAGATCGCCATGGGTCAGAGCCTGGCGATACGCACGTTCGCCTCCTTCGGAGAGCCCCATCCGGACGGGGCGCTCCAGCGCTACGTGGCCACGGTCGGGCGCCTGGTGGCCGTTCAGAGCGAACGGCCGGGGCTGCCGTATTCCTTCGCCGTGGTGGAAAACGACGAACCGAACGCCCTGGCCCTGCCGGGCGGCTACGTGTTCATCTCCACCGGCCTGCTGAAGCGCCTCGGCACCGAGAGCGAGCTGGCCGGCGTGCTCGCCCACGAGGTCTGCCACGTGGCGCAGAAGCACGGCATCGAGATCGTGGGGCGGGACCGGGCCATCGCCGGCGTGGTGGATTTCGGCGCCGCCCTCGAGGAAGACGTGGCGAAGTACCGCCAGTTCATCGATCTGGCCTATGAGAAGCTGACCACCGAGGGCTACGACCGCAACTACGAGTGGAAGGCCGACCAGGCCGGCAGCGGCTACGCCTTCCGCGCCGGCTACCATCCCGCCGGGCTCCTGCCCGTGCTGGAGCAGTCGCGCGCCGGCGACCTGCGCATGGAACGCTACAAGACGCACCCCGACCCGACCGTGCGCATCGCCAAGGTCGAGGCCGTGCTCGCCACGCTCGGCGACTACTCCGGCATGCCGAAGCTGGCGGACCGCTACCGCCGCGAAGTGCTCGAGAAGCTCCGCTGAAGGGACAGCGCCCGTGACCGACGAGCCGGACCTGCCCGCCCTGAGCCCGCCGCTCGGCGACGACGACGTGCTTCCCTTGCGGGCGGGGGCCCGCGTGCTGCTGAGCGGCACGATCTACTCGGCGCGGGACGCGGCGCACCGGCGCTTCGCCGCGGCGCTGGAGCGGGGCGAGGAGCTGCCCTTCGATCCCGAGGGGCAGGTCATCTACTACATGGGCCCCTCGCCCGCGCCCGAGGGCCGGGTCATCGGCTCGGCCGGCCCGACCACGAGCGGGCGGATGGACCTCTACGCGCCCGCCCTCTACCGCGCCGGCATCCGCGCCACCATCGGCAAGGGGCCGCGCTCGCAGGGCGTGCGGGAGGCCCTGCGGGAGCGCCGCGCGCTCTACCTGGCGGCCGTCGGCGGCGCCGGGGCGCTCCTGAGCCGCTGCATCACCTACGCCGAGGTCATCGCCTACCCCGAGCTCGGCCCCGAGGCCGTGCGCCGCCTCAACGTCGAGGCGATGCCGCTGGTGGTGGCCGGCGACGCCCACGGCGGCGACCTCTACCAGAGCGCCCGCGCCGCACGGGAGTAGCCGTTGGGCAAGCCCGCCCACCAGTTTGCGCCCGAGAAGAAGGTCGGGCCGGCGCTGCGGGCGCTGCGCGAGCGCTATGGGACCCGCGAGTGGAGCCCGGACCAGAGCCCCCTGGAGGTGCTGGTGCGCGGCGTGCTCTCCCAGAACACCAGCGACGTCAACAGCGCGCGCGCCTACGAGTCACTGCGCGAGGAGTTCCCCGCGTGGGAGGAGCTGGCCGGGGCGGAGCCGGCGCGGATCGCCGCCGCCATCCAGAGCGGGGGCCTCGCCGAGCAGAAGGCCGCCACGATCAAGGCCGTCCTGGACTGGCTCGGCGGGCGGGACGGCTACTCGCTTGACTTCCTGCGCGGGATGGGCAGCGAGGAGGCCGAACGCGAGCTGACCGCCGTCAAGGGCGTGGGGGTGAAGACGGCGCGGCTCGTGCTGCTCTTCGGCCTGGGGCGGGCGAGCTTCGTGGTCGACACGCACGTGCTGCGGGTGAGCCGGCGGCTCGGCCTGGTGGCGGCCAACTGCGGGCGGAACAAGGCGCACGTTCTGCTCGACGAGCTGGTGCCGGACGAGGCGAAGTACGAGGGGCACCTGAACATGATCGCCCACGGGCGCGAGACCTGCCACGCCCGCTCGCCGCAGTGCGACGGCTGCCCCGTGCGGCGCTGGTGCCTCTACGTGCGCGGGGAGATGGCGTAGCCTTACGGCCCCTCGTGGCGTTCGAGGCCCCGCTCCAGCCGGCGCACCTCCCTCTCCAGGCGCAGGTGCGAGCGCTTCAGGTCCAAAAAGACGCTGTGGCGGATGAAGATGTCGTCCAGGTCGTCCTCCAGGTCCGTGATGTCGCGCTCGATCCGGTCCAGCCGGTCCAGGGCGATGCGCAGCTCCTGGTGTAGCTGGCGGTAGGCGGCGGCGAGCTGCGGATCTGCTGATCCTGTCGCTGAAGGGCGATCAGCTTCTCCTGGGTGAGCTGCTTCTCCAGCTCCAGCAGCTCGGCCTCCTGGCGGGCCCGGGCCAGCTCCTGGCGGCGGAGCGCCTCGGCGTGGTACTCCTCGCGCTCGGCGGCCAGCGAGGCGAGCTTCGCCTCGATCCGCTCGCGCCGCTCCGGCTCTTCAGCGGCGCGTCACTTCCAGGTGGTAGAGCTTCTCCTCGCCGGCGTCCTTGCGGAAGGTGACGCGGTCGCCGGGCCGCAGGTCGGGCACGCTGACGTAGTAGTGCTCGTGCGGCTTCTGCGGCCCCCGGCAGGTGCATTCCTCGGCCTCGAGCACGGCCTCGCGCGTCTGCTCGCCCTGCCGCACCTGGAACGGTCGCCAGGCCGGGGGAAAGAGGGAGAGCTTGTCGGCCGTGACCATCACGTGGCCTTCGCGCGCCTCGGTCGGCGAGACTTTGCGGGTATAGGTGTCCTCTGCGGGCATGGGATCGGGCTCCGGTGTAGGAAGGAAGGCGCATCGAGGGGAAGGGTACGCCACCGCCGGCACGCCGTCAACGGCCGGGCGCTTCGGGGCCGGAGCCCTTGCCGGCCTTCCGGAGGGCGGCGACGATCTTGCCGAGCAGGTCCTTGACGAGCTGGTCCATGTCCTCGGCGAAGGACATCTCGCGCAGCAGCTCGGTGCAGGCGCCGGCGATGACGAGGTTCACGCCCCGGTCCTGGCTCTCGCGGTAGTCGGTGCGCACCCCGATGATGGGTATGCCCCGCTCGTAGGCGACGCCCATCTCCAGGGCGGTGCCGCTGTCCACGTCGGGCCCGTCCAGCACCGCCACCATGACGTCGGCCTGGCGCACGCCCTCGATGCAGGCATCGAAGATGCGGGGGAAGTGGCGGGGCTGGTTGAAGGACTGGCCGAACTTGAAGTCCTGGGGCAGGATGACCGCGGCGCCCTCGATGCGCTCCTCCAGCCCCCGCGCGAGCGCCCGGTTCCAGCGCCGCTCCACGTGCGTGAACAACGGCCCCGACAGGTAGATCTTCATCCTGCTTTCCCTCCGATACGGCCCTTACCACGAAGGTCCCGAAGGACGGCACGAAGGCCGCGAAGAACGGCAAACGACCCGATCACGGCGGCCCGGTCAGAGCACGAAGCGCTTGATGCCGTTCTTCAGGAGCTTCACGTGGAAGTTCACCAGCAGGCCCGTCCTCACGTGGGCAAGTCGCATGTATGTCAGCACCTGGGCCTCATGGACGGGCAGGACCTCCTGGACGGCCTTCAGCTCCAGGATCAGGGAATCGTCCACCAGGAAATCCGGGCGGTAGCCGCACGCGATCTGCACGCCCTTGTACATCACCGGGATCGTCGGCTCCATGGCGAAGGGAATCCCTGCCTCTGACAGCTCGTGGGCCAGACATTGGCCGTAGGCGGCCTCCAGGAGGCCGGGACCGAGCTGACGATGCACTTCCAGAGCGCAGCCGATCACGCGATGGGAAAGGTCATCGAATTCGTTCCTTCGTGCCTTTCGTGTCGTCCTTCGTGATCTTCGTGGTTGCCGTTCCTCCGCGGGGGACAAGAGCGTTTCGATCTCCGCGCGGGGGATGCCGATCTCGGCGACCTCGACCGGCCCCGTGTATGCCTCCGCGCCCGATCGCGTGAAGCCGGCCTTGGCGACGGCGAAGGTCACCGTGCGGTCCGCCCGGACGGCCACGCCGAGCGGCTCGCCCGTATCGCAGTCCAGGCCCGAGGGCACGTCCACGGCCAGCACCGGCGCCTGCTGCGCGTTGATTGCCTCGATGGCGGAGCGGAACGGCTCCCTGACCTCGCCGCTGACGCCGGTGCCGAGCAGGGCATCCACGACCAGGTCGCAGCCCTCCATCTCGCCGATGGCCCCCTGCGCTTCTTCTGCGTCGGCCAGCTCGCGCACGGGGGTCTCCATCCTCCGCGCTATGCGCAGGTTCAGCGCCGACTCGCCGTCGGCCTCGAGCACGTCGGCGATCCGGGCCAGCAGCAGCACCTCGACCCGGGCGCCCCGGTTGGCCAGGTGGCGGGCGAGGACGAAGCCGTCGCCGCCGTTGTTGCCCTTGCCGCAGACGACGAGGACGCGCCGCCCCTCGGCGCCGCCGAGCATGTCGGCGGCGGCCTCTGCGCAGGCGCGCCCGGCGTTCTCCATCAGGATGGCGCCGGGGATGCCGTAGTGCTCGATGGCGATGCGGTCCAGCCGGCGGATCTGCTCACGGGTGGCGGCGGGCGGGGCGGTCATTGGGGGGCCGGCTCCGTGTCTTTCGCAGGCGAGGCGATGAGGGCGGCGACAGCGCGGTCGGCGTGGGCCAGCAGCTCCTCGGCGCGCCGGCGGGCGCGGTCCATGGCGTCCTGGGCCTGGCGGGCCTGCTCGGCGGGTCGCTCGCCTCCTCCGGCCCGGGCGGCCATCAGGTTGCGCCGCTCGGCGCGGTAGTTCTCCAGGGCGGCGTCCAGCCGGCTCCTGGTGCGGTCGAGCTGTCGGGCAGCAGCGAGCAGCTCCTCCGTGCGGCGCTCGTATTCGCGCACGGAGACGGCTGCCGCGTTGTGGCGCTCTACCAGTAGGGTGAGTTCCACTCCAAGCGGCTGGACCGCGCGGTTCCAGTCCTGGCGGGCGCGGATGATGAACCCTTCCAGCGGGTTCTGGAGCGCTTCGGCGTATCCGGCGGGCGCCTCGACCGGGTAGATCAGCTCCCGGTAGGGGGCGCGCAGCGCCCTGGCCTCGACGCGCTCGCGCCACTGGTGGCGGCGGGCGCCGGCGGAGACGGGCAGGCGGACCTGGCCCCGGTGGCAGCCGGCCAGCAACAGGGCCACCAGCACGGGCGCAAGGCGGAGCCGGCGCCTCTGCACGGTCGAGGGCCTCCGTGGTGAGGGCGAGGGCGGAGCGGCTACGCGTAGCGAGCCCTACATGACCTGCTCTTCGGGCAGGTCCAGCGAGGCCAGGTCCAGCCCCCGCAGGGCGCGTCCGTAGCCATGGGTGTTGAGCCGCTCGATCATGTTCGGGCGGAAGTAGGAGAGCTTGACCGCGTCGATCGGCGTGATCTGGCCGGCCTGGACCAGGCTGAGCAGGTAGTTGTTGACCCGGTCGTTCATGTCCTGCTTGTCGACGGACCTGGTGTATGCCTCGTCCAGGTCGATGAAGCCCTCCTCGACCAGCTCGACCAGCGACTCGTTCATGGTGACCATGCCGTACTTCTTGCCGGTCTGGATGATCGAGGGGAGCTGGAAGGTCTTCTTCTCGCGGATCAGGTTCGCCACGGCGCTGTGCACGACCAGGATCTCGAAGGCGGCGATGCGGCCCTTGACCTTGCGCCGGCAGAGGGCCTGGGTGATGACGGCCTTCAGGGTGCTGGAGAGCATGACGCGGATCTGCGACTGGCGGTCGGGCGGGAACTGGTCGATGATCCGGTCCACCGTGCTGGAGGCCGTGGTGGTGTGGACGGTGGCCAGCACCAGGTGGCCGGTCTCGGCGGCGGTGATGGCCAGGGCCGTGGTCTCCAGGTCGCGCATCTCGCCGACCAGGATGATGTCGGGGTCCTCGCGGAACGCCGCGCGCAGGGCCCGCTTGAAGCTCTCGGTGTGGAGGCCCACCTGGCGGTGGCTGAAGATGCAGTTGACGTTCTCGTGGACGAACTCGACCGGGTCCTCGATCGTGATCACGTGGTCGGTGCGGTTCACGTTGGCGTAGTGCAGCAGCGCCGCCAGCGTGGTGCTCTTGCCGCAGCCGGTCGGCCCGGTGCAGAGGATGATGCCCTTGGGCAGCATGATCAGGTCGATGACGGCCTGGGGCAGGCCGAGGTCCTCGACCGTCATGATGTCGAACGGGATCAGCCGCTGGGCCATGGCGGGGCCGTTCAGGTCGCGGTAGACGTTGGTGCGGAAGCGGGCCACGCCGGGCAGCTCGTAGGCGAAGTCGGTGTCGTTGATCGCCTCATATTCCTTGCGGTTCCGCTCGGGGATGATCTCGTAGATCAGCGACTTGACCTGCTCGCCGGTCAGGGGCGGGAGCTTCATCCTCTGCAGCTCGCCGTCGATGCGCACGATCGGGGGCGAACCGGTCACCAGATGCAGGTCAGAGCCGGCGTTCTTGATCAGGAAGTTGAGGAACTTGTCCACCTGCGCCATCGGGTCCACCTCCGCGCGGTTCCCAGGTAGTTCTCACCCAGAACGGTATCTTAACCCTCGCCTTGCGGGGCGTCAAGGTGTGGCAGCGCCCCGCGGCCCGCCGGCG
>CAYSWA010000002.1:18730-190575 GCA_964434535.1 uncultured candidatus Brocadiaceae bacterium
CGCCGGCGCCGGATCCTCCAGCAACGGGGCCAGCATCTCCAGCGTGCGCTCCGTTGCCCCCCGGCCGGCCTCGACCACGTCCCTGCCCGCCCGGCCCATCCGCCGGGCGGCCGCCGGTTCGGCCAGCAGCCGGCCGAGCTGCTCGGCCAGCTCCTCCCGGTCGCGCACGACCACGGCCGCGCCCGCCTCTTTCAGCAGTCGCATCTCGGGGATGAAGTTGCCCGTGTGCGGCCCGGTCAGGACCGGCTTGCCGAGCGCGGCCGGCTCCATCACGTTCTGCCCCCCGCCCGGGGCGACCAGGCTCCGCCCGACGAAGACGCAGTGCGCCAGCGCGTAGCAGGAGACCAGGTCGCCGATCGTGTCGACCACGATCACCTCCTCGGCCGTGGCGCGGGCGCGGCCGGCGTCCAGGTCCGTCTTGAGGGCGACGGGCAGGCCCCGGCCCCGGATGGCGGCGGCGGCCTCGGCGGCGCGCTCGACGTGGCGCGGCGCCACGATCAGGCGCAGCGCGCGGCGGGTGAGCTTCAGGTCGCGATAGGCGCGGGCCAGGATCGCCTCCTCGCCGCGGTGCGTGCTGCCGGCCACGACCACGGGGGCCTCGGGATCGAGCCCGAAGAGCCGGCGCAGCCGCTGCGCCTCGGCCGGCTCCGGCTGCGTGACGGGCACGTCGCACTTGAGCATGCCGCAGTTGACCACCTTGTGGGGGTCCAGCCCGGCCCGGACGAACCCGCGAGCGTCCTCCTCGCTGCGGGCGCAGCAGAGGCGCACCGGCGCGTAGAGGCGGCGCCAGAGGCGGGCCAGCCGGCCCACCCATTGGCGGGTGCCCCGCCCGATCCGCCCGTTGACGATCACCACGGGCACCTCCAGGCGCCGGCAGGCGTCCAGGAAGTTCGGCCAGAGCTCCAGCTCGACCAGCATCACCATGTCCGGGCGGACGCGGCCGAGCGCCGTCCGCGCGCAGAAGGAGAGGTCGAGCGGCATGTAGAAGGCCGTCGCCCAGGGGTAGAGCTCGCGCAGACGCGCCGCGCCGGTGTCGGTGTTGGTGCTGAAGACGATCTGCCACTGCGGCCGGCGGCTGCGCAGCTCGCAGACGAGCGTGCGGGGGATCGACGCCTCGCCGACGCTGGCGCAGTGCACCCAGAGGCGCCGTCCCTCGCGCGGGCTGAGCGGGTTGAAGCCGAGCCGCTGCCATATGCCGGCCCGGTAGCGCTGCGCCTGGGGCAGCTTGTAGAGCCAGTAGGGCAGCGTCAGGGCGGCGGCGAGCAAGTAGAGGCAGTCCAGGATCAACGTCACGTCTGGTCCCGTTCGGTCTTGGGCGGCACTTCGCGCTCACCTCTCAGCTTACCCGCAAGGCGGCGGCGGCTGCAAGACTCGCGGGGCGGCCGGGCGTGTCGGAAGCCGTGGATTACGCGCCGTTTCCACCTTGACAGGCCGGGGGGGCAGCCGTAGACTCAGCCCACAGCGCCGCCGCGAACGCTCCCCCGGAGGGATCTGCCGATGCCCACGCCGCAAGAGACGCGGTTCCTGCGCCTGGCGGTCGGACGCAAGGTCCTCACCCGCCAGCAGGCGCAGACCTGCCTGGAGTTCCAGAAGCAGAAGCAGCAGGAGGGCTCCAAGATCCCCCTGTGGGACTGCACCGTGCTGACCAGCATGCTCGATCAGTCCGTCGCCGAGAAGCTCCAGGACGAGGCGGGCGGGCTGAAGACCGACAAGCTCGGCGAGTTCACCATCGTGCGCAAGCTCGGCGAGGGGGGCATGGGCAGCGTCTGGATGGCGCTCGGGCCGGACAAGCAGAAGGTGGCCCTGAAGGTGCTGCCCGACCAGCTCGCCCGCCAGCGCCAGTTCCTCACCCGCTTCTTCCGCGAGGCGCAGGCGTCGATCAAGCTCCAGCACGAGAACATCGTGCGCGGCATCGACGTCGGCGAGGACCAGGGCAACTACTACTTCGCCATGGAGTTCGTCCAGGGGCGGAGCGTTCGCGAGATGCTCGAGGAGTCCGGCCCGATGGAGGTGGAGGCGGCCACCAGGATCATCCGCCAGGCCGCCGGGGCCCTCGCCTACGCCCACGAGCACGGCATCATCCATCGCGACATCAAGCCGGACAACATCATGGTCACGCGCGACGGCACGGCGAAGCTCGCCGACCTGGGCCTGGCCCGCCAGCGAGACGCCGAGCTGACCGCCCTGACCCGCACCGGCACCGGCATGGGCACGCCCTTCTACATGGCCCCCGAGCAGAGCGTCGACGCCAAGCGCGCCGACGAGCGCAGCGACGTCTACTGCCTCGGCGCCTCCTGGTACCACATGGTCACCGGCCAGGTGCCCTTCACGGGCAACACGCCCCTGGAGATCATGCAGAAGCACATGAAGGAGCCGGTCAAGTCCCCCCAGATCGTGCGCAGCGAGGTGCCGCGCAACGTCGCCGTCCTCATCCAGCGCATGATGGCCAAGAAGCCCGACGACCGCATCCAGAGCGCTGGCGAGGTCTGCCAGATCATCGACGAGAAGTGCCTCGGCGAGCGGAACCTGGCCGACGAGCTCGGCGTCGCCGAAGAGGCCAAGACAAAACAGACCCTCTGGGACATGAAGGTGGCCATCGGCGAGCGGGTCGAGAAGCGGCGGCTCTCCACTGCCGAGGTGCGCAGCCGCATCCGCAACGGGCAGATCACCAAAGACACGCCGACCCGCCGCGTGGGGGTCAAGAGCCCCTACCAGCCGGCCTCCTCCTACCGCGAGCTGGCCGGCGAGTTCCCCCGCGAATACGGCGCCGCCACCCGGCCGGCGAAGCCCGGCGCCACCACCACGCGGATGCAGCTCCACACCATGATGACGCAGTTCGACAGCGAACAGCGCAAGTACCGCTGGAAGAAGAAGCTGCGCAAGCTGTTGCCGCTGCTGATCGAGCTGGCCGTAGCGGCCGTGGTCCTGGGGCTGCTGTGGCACTTCCGCGGCGAGATCCGGGAGCTGATCGGCGGCCTGATCGGCGGCGGAGGCGAAGCGCCGTAGGGCGAAGGCGCGACGGGCTAATCGTCTTCTTCCCCGGGGCTGTCCCAGGATAGATACGACTGGCCTTGCCCGGCCGCAGGCGGATAGAAGACGCCGATTACGATCCACGTGCCGAATTGGCGGGTGGTACCGACGATCAGGTATGAATCCCGCTCTACCCACATCCAGTCGCCCCACCTCTCCCTGATCTTCTCGATGGTCCTGTGCTCGCCGTCACCCCTCCATTTCAAGAACGCGGTGCCGAGTTCCCAGTCCGTCACCAGTTGCCGGTGTCCCGAGCAGGCCGGATCGGCGCAGTGATATACGTAGCGGAACTCGTAGGGGATCTTCTCCAGCTTCTTCGGCTTCCCCTCCCAAAGGCGCGACTGCATCAAAGCCTGCCTCTGCGATGGCGACCATTGCTTGCTCGCAGGGCGCACTTCCATGTCCACCCGACGAGGCTTGAAGATCCCTAACGATGTGCCGTTCGCCTCGCGGCGCGCCGCGATCTCCTCCATGCTTCGACTCAGCAGGGGCAGGATCGCACTGCGCCGCGCGGTCCAGTCTGGAGGGGAAGACGGTGGTTGTATGACCTCAATGGACGCCTGGTCCGCGCTGTAGCTGTCGGGGCGATTGTCCTTGTGAGGGGGTCTTTCGGCGAGCCGGGCCCGTATCCAGGCGTACTTCTTGAACTTCTGATCCGGGTCCAGATAACGAAAAGGTACGGGGTAGAGTCGGATCAAACGGCCGTCCATGATGCCTGCTGTGCAGACCAGTTCAACGTAGCTTCTACTCGGATGGGGATAAGTCTTCGCAAGGACGTAGATGTCCTTAGTCAGCGTTTGGCCACCCAATGTGCCTGACCTGCTTGTGGTGTGCGCCGGTGGACGCTGCTCGCTCGGCAACCATGTCCCTGTGGCACTCTCGCGGGTTCCGCTCGTAGCATAGCAGGCAGACGGTGAAGTCCTCGATCAGTTGGCGCAGGCGCCGAAGCTCGTGCTCGCACTGGTCAAGGTGGCTGCGATATCCACTTCTGAAGGCGGCCATGTCTCCTTCGGCTGCGAGTATCTTCCTGAGCGCGGATGGAGCCCCAAGCGCACGCACGTGCTCGTAGCGGATACCCTCACCGTCCAGCAGCTCGCGAAGCCGGGATTTTGAGAATCCGGGTTTCCAGCGACTGACCGGGTGCCTGCGCACGTCGACCACCACGTCGATATCCGCCGATGTAAGCAGCGTCAGGACTTCCTCAGGTTCTCGCCCCTGGTAACCCACGGTGTAGATCATCGGCCTGTGCCTCGCGGCGCGCCCTGCTGAAGGATCCGCCCGCCTCCAATGGCCCTCTGCCACACTGACGCCACCTTACCACATGCGTGAGCCGCAGTTCATGGGGCAGGCCCGCCCATGCCTCCAATGCGCCCCGCCCATCGCCCCGGTCGCCCCGGAGGGCCTCAGAACAGCTCGCCCACGACCCTGGCCAGCCGGTCCAGGTCGCGCGAGTCGGCGATGCGCCGGGCGCGCTCCTCGTGGAGGCCGGCGTTGACCAGGGCCGTCTGCACCTTCTTCCATAGCCGCTCGGCCGCCTTCGGGTCGCCGCAGACGTAGAGGTCCGAGACGGCCTCGTGGAGCTTCTGGACCATCAGATCGTCCTTGTGCTCGTAGTAGCGGCGGACGATGCCCTTCTGGTGGGGCGTGAGCCACTGGTGCTTGGCCATGGTTCCCTGCCCTGTGGTGGAGCCGGGCATTATAGCCGCCCCGAGGGGGCGCCGAAAGCGCGCCGCTTTGACGGCCCAGCCCGGCCCCACTACAATCCGGCGTCGCCCGCCCCCCGGGAGGAGCCCCCGTGCCTGACCCGCCGATCAAGCTGGTCGCCTTCGACATGGAGGGCTGCCTCACCGCCGACCCGACCGTCTGGGAGGTGATGCACCGCAAGCTCGGCACGTGGCACTCGCACGGGCTGCCCTACTGGGAGCGCTACTGCGCCGGCCGGCTCGGCTACGACGAGTTCGCGCGGATGGACGTGGCCGTCTGGCGCGGCGCGCCGGCCGAACTGCTGCGCGAGGCGGCGGCCCAGGTGCCGCTGAGGCCGGGCTGCGCCGGTCTGCTCCGCGCGCTGGAGGAGGGGGGCGTCGAGGTCGCCGTCATCAGCAACGGGCTGCTCTGCGTGGCGGAGCGGTTCTCCAGGGACTTCGGGGCGCGGCACGTGCAGGCGAACCGCGCCCTCGCCGCCGGCGGCCGGCTGACCGGCGAGCTGGAAGTCCTGATGCCCTACGCGGGCAAGGGGAGGGCGCTGGCGCAGCTGAGGGCGCGGCGGGGCCTCTCGCGCGCGGAGGTGGCGGCCGTGGGGGACAGCCCCTCGGACGTGGCCATGTTCCGGGAGGCGCGACTCGGCATCGCCTTCCGCCCGAGCCATCCCTGCGTGGCGGAGGGCGCCTCGCACGTGGTGGACGGCGAGGACCTGGCGCCGCTCCTCGACCTGCTGCTCTGAGGGCGAGGCCGGAGCCGGAACCCGGGGCTGCATCCCGGAGGGGCCGCAGGCCCCGCAGGCGCGCCGCACGCGGGGCCGCGCCTCACGAGCACCGAGCACCGGTCGCCGCGGCCGGGAACCCAGAGAACCCCCTTGACAACGCAGTTGCGTTCTGATACGTTACCATTCGTAACGTTACCGAGCGGGACCATGGACTCCCCCGATTCCCACCGCTACTACGAGCTGAAGATCCTCGAGCAGGTCGAGGAGGCGCCCGAGCTGCCGCGCCGGGTGGCGGCCTCCAAGCTCGGCGTCAGCGTCAAGCTCGCCCACAAGCTCCTCTCGGGCCTCGTCGAGCGGGGGCTGCTGCACGTGCGCAAGGAGAACGCGCGGCGCTGGCGCTACTTCCTCACCTCCCGGGGTATCGCCGAGAAGGCGCGGCTGACGCGCGAGTTCATCGAGTTCAGCTTCGAGTTCTACCGCGAGGCGCGCCGCTGCTCGGCGCAGGTCTGCCGCGACCTGGGCGAGGCCGGCGCCCGGCGCGTCGCCTTCCTGGGCGTGGGGGAGCTGGCCGAGATCTGCTACCTCGGCGTCCAGGAGTGGGGGCTGGAGCTGGTCGAGGTCTTCGACGACGAGCGCGCGGGCCGGGAGTTCTTCGGCTGCACCGTGCTGCCGGCCGAGGCGGTGAGCGGGGCGGAGGCGGAGCGGATCGTCGTCACCTCGTTCGACCCCCGCGACCCGATGCGGGCCGGGTTCCTGCCGGGGGCGATCGAGAGCGACCCGCGCATGGTCTGGGTCTTCGGCGAGGTGGCCGGCGCCGGGCGGGCGCCCGCCTCTACGGAGGGACGCGCATGAACGTGCCGTGGCTGGATCTGCCGACGCAGTATGCCGGGATGCAGGCCGAGATAGACGCCGCCGTGCGGCGCGTCTGCACGCACGGGTGGTTCGCGCTCGGCCCGGCCGTCGAGCGGTTCGAGCGGGCATGGGCCGACTACTGCGAGGCGGGCCACTGCGTGGCGGTCAGCTCCGGCACGGCCGCCCTGCACCTGGCGCTCTCGGCGCTCGGGGTGGGGCAGGGCGACGAGGTGATCACCAGCCCCCTGAGCTTCTTCGCCACGGCCGAGGTGGCGCTCTACAACGGGGCGCGGCCGGTCTTCGCCGACGTGGAGGCGGAGACGGCCTGCCTCGACCCCGCCGGCGTCGAGGACCTCATCACCGAGCGCACGCGGGCGATCATGCCCGTGCACCTGTTCGGCCACCCGACGGACATGGACCCGCTGCTGGCGCTGGCCGAGGAGCACGGGCTCGCCGTGGTCGAGGACGCCTGCCAGGCGCACGGGGCGCTCTACAAGGGGCGCAAGGTCGGCGCGCTCGGCGCGGCGGGGGCCTTCAGCTTCTACCCCACGAAGAACCTCGGCGCCTACGGCGAGGGCGGGGCGCTGGTGACCGACGACGAGGGGATCGCCGAGCGCGCCCGCCTGCTGCGCGCCCACGGCCAGGACGGCCCCTACCGGCACGCCACCGTGGGCTACAACTACCGCATGCACGGCATCCAGGGCGCCGTCCTGGAGGTGAAACTGCGCCGCCTGGACGAGTGGAACGGGCGCAGGGGCGAGCTGGCCGCCCGCTACGCCGAGGGGCTGGCCGATTTATCGCTCCGCCCCATGCGCGAGGCCGACTACGCCCGCTGCGTCTGGCACCTCTACCCGATCCGCTGCGAGGAGCGCGACGCCCTTCAGCGGCACCTGAGCGCCGCCGGGGTGGCCACGGGCGTGCACTACCCGGTGCTGCTGCCCGAGCTGGAGGCGCTGCGGCCGCTCGGGCTGCGCAGCGGGGACATGGCCGAGGCGCGCCGCTGGGCCGACGAGGAGCTGAGCCTGCCCCTGTTCGCCGAGATGACCGACGAGCAGGCCGATCACGTGATCGAGACTGTGCGGGGATTCTTCTGAGATGAGTGCCGAGCGCGACGAGCAGATCACCGTCTACCGCCCGCACCAGCGGCACGAGCTGGGGCTGCTGCGCACGTGGGCGGTGATGGCGCGGAACGTGTGGCGCTCGCGGGAGCTGGCCTGGCAGCTATTCCGGCGCGACTTCCTGGGGGCCTACAAGAAGTCGTTCATCGGCGTGACCTGGGTCTTCCTGGCGCCGCTGTTCGGCATCGCCTCGTGGCTGCTGCTCTACATGCTGGGCAGGCTCCGGCCCGGCCAGACGGCGGCCGGCATCCCCTACCCGGCCTTCCTGCTGGTCGGCACCACGATGTGGGGCCTGTTCATGGGTTTCTTCAACGCCGCGCGCAGCACGCTCTCGGCCGGGCAGAGCCTGGTCATGCAGGTCAACTACCCGCACGAGGTGCTCTTGTTCCAGCAGACGGCCCGGCAGGTGGCCAACTTCGTCATCGCGCTGGCGTTCAACTTCGCGCTGCTGCTGGTGCTCGGGGTCGTGCCGAGCTGGCGGACGGTGTTCCTGCCGCTGGTGCTGCTGCCGATGTTCCTGCTCGCCGCGGCGGTGGGGCTGTTCTTCTCCACGTTCTCGGTGGTGGCGGTCGACCTGACGCGCGTCGTCGGGCAGGGGATGGCGCTGCTGATGTTCCTCAGCCCCATCATCTACACCGAGCAGGGGCTGGAGAGCGTGGAGGACCCCCGGCTGAGGGAGGCGATGCTGACGATCGTGCGCTACAACCCGCTGACGCACCTGGTCTGCTCGGCGCGGGACCTGATCTTGGAGGGCCGCCTCTACGACAACGCGGGCTTCGCCGTCTGCGCGCTCGTCTCCGTGCTCGCCTTCATGCTCTCGTGGCGGCTCTTCTTCGTCAGCGAGCACCAGATCGTGGAGAAGATGATATAGAGGCGAGTTGCCGGGTTGTTGGGTTGCTGAGTTGTTGAGGGGAACGTGGCGACGTTCAAGACATTTGAGGAGTTGGCCTGCTACCAGGCGGCCCGTGCGTTCCGGCGGGCGGTCGCCGACTTCTGCCGCGGTCTGCCGGGGGAGGAGGGCTACCGCCTGAGGGACCAGCTACTGCGTGCTTCGCGCTCGGTCACCGCCAACATCGCCGAGGGCTACGGGCGCCATCACCACGCGGAGAACGCGCAGTTCTGCCGCCACGCGCGCGGCTCGCTGCTGGAGTGCCTGGATCACCTGAACGTGGCGCTTGACGAGGGTCTGCTGGGCCGCGAGGCGTACGACGGCCTGCGGGCCAAGCTGGAGGAGACCTGGAAGATACTGAACGGATACATCGCTTACCTGCGACGCTGCGCCGAGGATGGCGTGCCGCAGCAGAACCGACCCGCCGAACCGGAGTGACCGTCCGTGAGCGCCGTCCCCCAACAACTCAGCAACTCAGCAACCCAGCAACGGGACGTTCTGGCCGAGGACGTGGTGCTCTCGGTGCGGGGGGTCTCGAAGAAGTTCTGCCGCCGCCTGCGGCGCAGCATGGCCTACGGGATCGTGGACCTGGGGCGGAACCTGCTCGGGGCGCCGCCGGACTCCTCGGGCCTGCGCAAGCACGAGTTCTGGGCCGTCCAGGACATCAGCTTCGAGCTGCGGCGCGGCGAGATACTGGGCCTGATCGGTCCGAACGGCTCGGGCAAGACGACGCTGCTGCGCATGATCGCCGGCATCCTGCCGCCGGACCGGGGCGAGATCGCCATCCGCGGGCGCACCGGCGCGCTGATCGCGCTCGGGGCCGGCTTCCACCCCCACATGACGGGCCGGGAGAACATCTACGTGAACGGGGCGATCCTGGGCATGAGCCGTGCCGAGATCGGCGCGAAGTTCGACGCGATCGTCGACTTTGCGGAGGTGGGCGACGCCCTGGACGCGCCGGTCAACAGCTACTCCTCGGGCATGAGGGTGCGGCTCGGGTTCGCCATCGCCGTGCACATCGACCCGGACGTGCTGCTCATCGACGAGGTGCTGGCCGTGGGCGACGTGGGGTTCCGGGCGAAGTGCTACGAGCGCATGTCGGACGTCGTGCAGCGCAGTGCCGTCGTCTTCGTCAGCCACAACATGCCGGCCGTGGCGCGGGTGTGCAGCCGGGTCGCCGTCCTGGACAGGGGCCACCTGCTCTTCGACGGCGACGTGGCAGAGGGCGTTGAGATGTACTGCAAGCTGTTCGCCCTTCAACAGCCCAGGACGCTGGGCACCGGCGAGGCCCGCATCCAGAACCTCCGGGTACTGGACGCGGACGGCAGGCCCACGCAGGCCGTGCGGCACGCAGAGCCGGCACGCGTGGCCTTCGACGTGCAGCTCGCGCCCGAATACGACGAGTACCTTGTGTCGGTGACATTCGCATCGCGGCAGATGGAACTCGTGGGGCAGTGCCACTCGGCCTACTGCGGGGAACGCCTAACCAACGACGGCAGGGCCCGCCACATCGAAGTGGACCTGCCCGCGCTGCACCTGAACCCCGGCCTCTACTACGTCAGTGTGATCGTGTTTGACAGCGCCAACGTCCGACATCTTGCGTGGCTCCACGCAGGCTGTCAGATACAGGTCAGGGGCGAGTTCGTGGGCAGCGCCCCCATGCAATGGCGCGGAGAGTGGAGCGTGGAGCCGATATGAGCCGGTCAGCGCCGGACACAACGTGTGCCTTCTGCGGCGGCCCCTGGCGGTGGCGGTACGCAATGGGCAGATACGGCATCTGGCAGTGCCGCGGCTGCGCCACGGGGCGCGCCTGGCCGGTTCCTTCCCCCGACGAGATCGCACAGTTCTACCACGGGTTCAGCAAGAACCTCAAGGCGGACCTCATGCCGCGCTTCCGCGAGGGCGGCTTGCGCCTGTTCCGTGACTTCGGGCTGTCCCCCGGCCGGAAGCTGCGCATGCTCGACGTGGGCGGCGGTGGCGGCTTCTTCGCCCGCGCGTTCGAGGACCTGGGCTTCGGGGAGAGCACGTTCGTGGACGTGGACGCCCTCTGCTGCGCCTTCGCAGCCGAGCAGTTGGGCCTGGCGCGGGTGCTGAACTTCGACGCGGTGAAGGTGGCCGACGCGGGGCTCGGCCGGTTCGACCTGATCTACAGCCGCCACGTGGTCGAGCACCTGACCCAACCGACCGAGGCGATGGAGCAGTGGGCAGACATGCTCGCGCCGGGCGGCCTGCTCGTCGTGCACTGCCCGAACGGCGACTCGCTGGAGTACCTCGCCTACCTGCGTTTGAACCTGCGCAGCCGCCTGGGCACGATCCGCCGTTCGTCGAACCTCAGCCGCCCGGCCTTGCTGTGGACGGTGCTGACGGGGGGCATGCTCCATGGGATGGACCCGCCGCGCCACCTCTGGGCGATCTCCCGCCGCGGGATGCGGAAGTGGAGTCAGCGCGCGGGGCTGGCGTGTCGCATCCGCACCTACCACCTCGGCGACCCGGCACACTCTCCCCACTACAAGCGACAGGTCGGGCTGGCCGGGGAAGTAGTGGGCATGCAAGTCCTGAGCCGCCTGCGGGGCGGCGCGCACCTGGTGGCGCGTCTGAGCAGACGCGCTGGGCTGGCGGCGGGCCCACCCGGGGAGCAGAGCCATGACTGACGCCTACGCCGGCACAGTGCGCCGGGTCGTCGCCCAGGACCTCTGCATCGGCTGCGGGCTTTGCGTGTTCGTATGCAAGGAGCACGCGCTCCGTATGCGCTGGACGGCGGACTGTGTCTGGCAGCCCGAGCACTCGTCGGACGCTTGTACGAACTGCGGCGAGTGCGCGCGCGTCTGTCCCGGTTCCCCGGCTACTATCACCGAATGCGCACAAAGGGCCGCCTCTGCGGGCGCGCGGTTCGGACTGGCCGAGGGCGCACGGAGCTTCGTTGCCTGGGATGCCGATCATGAACGCCGCATCCGAAGCGCATCGGGCGGGGTGGTCACGGCGCTGCTTTCGGAGCTGCTTCTGGCGGGGAGGGTGGATGCCGCCCTCGTGGCGATCGCCCGGGAGACTTCCGCAGGCCAGCCGCACTACGTCGCGCGAGTCGTGCGTTCACCCGCAGAACTCGAGTCGTCGCGAAGCTCGTGTTATGGCCCTGTGCGTTACGACGAGGCGCTTGCGGAGCTGCGGCGCACTGGAGAGAGTTTTGCCGTGACGGCCCTGCCCTGTCTGGTCAGGGGCATGAACCGTCTCAGGGAAGACCTGCGCGCCCATGTGCGCTACACCATCGGCATCGTGTGTTCGCACAACGTCACCGGCGCCTTCACAGACTGCCTGGCTCGGATCAACGGCATCAAAGGCGATGAGCCTTTCAGGGTTAACCTGCGGGACAAGTTTGGTGGGATACCGGATGCGAACAACTACAACACTTACTTCGGCTCGGCGCATGGAGAAGTGCGTCGGAACCGCTTCGCAAGCGGGTTCACCGAGATGTGGCGCGGGCACTTCTTCGCTCAGAACCCATGCTTCTACTGCCCGGACTTCTACGGGGCGGATGCCGATATATCCGTCAAGGACGCCTGGGGCCGGCTTAGTATTGACCCTCTCGGCAAGTCGCTCTGCGTGGTTCGCAATACGAATCTGGTCGCTTCGCTGGAGCGCATGGCGGGAGACGAACGCATCCGGCTGGAAGAGTGCGAAGCGGACGAGGTTCTCCGCTCCCAGGCGATCACGGCGCAGTTCAAGCACGTTCAGGTTCTCCAGCGCCTGGTCTGGCATCCGGCGTTGCGCCGTGAGTTGGCGCGGAGAGGCTGCCCGGCAGGGGCGGCCCGACGTTGGTGGCGTCCGCACACGTGGGAGTTCGCCGCGCTGCATTGTATGATGAGGCTGTCTCGACGTCAGTGGCGTGATCGTGGTCGGGTATCTGTGCAGGGCATTCTTGCAGTCGGCAGGATTGTGGGCGCGTCGGCCGTGCTGGTGAGGTCCGGCGGGGCATTGGTCAGGCGGTTGCTGGGGGTTGCACGGCGCGTGGGGCCCGCTTTTTGGCGACTAGGGCGCCGTGCGCGAGGGGCCGTTATCTTCCGGCCCGGACGGCTGGCCGATGCGAAGCTGCGCGGCCGACTCCGCGTGCTGGTGGCCGGGGGCTACGGCTATGGCAACACGGGCGACGAGGCGCAGCTCGCCGCCAACCTGGAGCACTGGCGCCGCCTGGCCCCAGAGGCGGAGGTCATCGTCCTATCGCCGAACCCCGAATACACCGCGCGCGCCCACAATGTGCGGGCCGAGCCGGCCTCGCGCGTGGCGTTCTTCGACGCCGGCCGGCGCGGCGACTACAACGCCTCGAACGAACGGTTCAAACGCGACTTCCGCCGCATGCGCGGCCGGTTGCTCTGGAACGCGCGGCTGCTCAGCCGGGGGCTGCCGCTGGTGGGCGTCACGGCCGAGCAAGCCCGCCTGCTGCGGCTGCTCCAGACGGCCGACGTGCTCTACCTCAGCGGCGGCGGTTACCTGACGGGCAGCACGCTGAGCCGACTCTGGGACCACATGCTGCTGATTCGCCTGGGCGACCTCCTGGGGGTCCCCGCGATCCTGAGCGGCCAGACCATCGGCGTGTTCCAGGACAGGGAGTCCGTCCGGCTGGCCCGCCGGGGCCTGGCCAGGGCCGGGCTGATATACCTGCGCGACCACGGGCGCTCCGTGCAGGATCTGGCCGCGATCGGTGTCGCCGGCGATCACGTGCAGCAGACATTCGACGACGCGCTGTTCTGCGCCCAGGCGCCGCCCGAGGCGCTGGCCGCCGCGCTGCGCGAGCAAGGGGTGGACGCCGCGTGCCCCTATGCCGCCGTGCACCTGCACGATTGGGGCCTGGACCGGGCACAGGCAAAGCGCGTTGTGCATCGCTTCGCCCGGCTGGCCGACTGGCTGGTCGAGCAATGCGCTCTGCCGGTGTTGTTCGTGCCCATGATGTCCCTGGACGAGCCCGCACAGCGCGCGTGTCTCGAGGCCATGCGCACGCACGCGACGATGCTCCAGTACGACTATGACTACCGCCTGGCGCGCGCCGCCGTCGGCGGGGCCACCCTGTGCCTGACCATGAAGCACCACCCCATCGTCTTCGCGATGGCAAACGGCGTGCCCGCGCTCGCCGTGGCGCTGGACGATTACTACTACCACAAGAACGCCGGCGCGCTCGGCCTGTGCGGGCTGGCGCGGTATGCGCTGAGCGCCGACGACTTCTTCGGCCCCGAGGCCGAACGTGCGCTGAAGGAGGCGCTCGCCAACACGGACCAGATCCGGGCCGCGATGCTGCGCTGGGTGGAGGAATGCCGCCCGCGGGCCGGCGAGGCGATAACGCGCTTTTTGTCCATGAGGCCCGGTCGTGCTGGACGGGAAGGTCGTTCGGCGGCTCAAGGGCCCGGGTTACCTCTGAGCGAGCGGACATGACAGCCCCCGAGAACGGAACCTGGCTGGGCTGCTTCTTGCTGGGCCCGGAGCGCGTGCGCCGGTTCGCCGTCGCGCGAGCTGCGCCGCTTTGCCCTCTAACCGCAGGCAAGGTTCGCCCATGAGGAACACGGCCCACACCGGGCCTCGCCCAACTGTGTTGGCGCAGGTGAGCATCTCCGACGAGCGGAGCCGCGGCTGGTTTGCACAACTGGCGGCTGCGCTGGAGGAGCTCGGCGTGGACCTGTGCACGCTCGAGATGCACCACGCCGCTACGCGGGAGCCGCGCCGAGAGGGCTGCCGGGTCCGCTTGCCCAACTCAGCCATGCGGGCGGCCTGCGAGAGGTGGTGCCGCATCCACTCAGCGCCGCAGGACGCGGGCGACGTGCCGGCCGGGGCCGGCGTGGAGGACCTGCTGGCGACGGCCCGGCGGTTCGAGGCCGACCTGCTGCGCATAGCGGGCAAGGAACCTGACGAGGGCGGCATCCTGGCCAGGCAGTGGTGGTATCTGCGCGCGTGGGATGTGCTGCTTCAGTGCGTGAGGCCGCGCGCCGTCCTGGTGCAGAACGGGGGCGCCATCTGGGAGGCCACTCTCGCCGCCGCCGCGCGCCGCCCGGGGCTGCCCGTCCTCTACGTGGAAAGGGGGCCGCTGCCCGACACGCTTCAGGTCGACCCCCAGGGCGTCAACGGGGGCGCGGCCTTCGCCCGCGCTGCCTTCGTGCAGGAGCCCGCGCCGTTGTCGGCTGCCGAGCGGGAGGAGTTGGGGGCCTACGTGGAGTGGGTGCGGGGCTGCGGTGCCAGCGCCTGGGAGCAGCCCGAAGCGGAGTCGGCGCATTCGCTCCGGCGCCGGCTGGCGATCCCAGAGGGCGCACGGGTGCTCTTCTTCCCCGGCCAGGTGACCGGCGACACGAACGTGCTGCTGAACTGTCCGAACTTCGCGGGCAACGCCGACGTGGTGGCGTTCCTGGCGGAGCTGGTGCGCCAGCGCCCGCACTGGCACCTGGTGGTCAAGCCGCACCCGAAGGCCGTGGACCCCCTCGAAGAGCCCGCCGACGGAGTGGACGGTCGCTTCGTCCTCTGCCCGGACGCCCACGTGCACGCCCTGATCGAGATGGCCGACCTGGTGGCGACCATCAACTCGAGCGTGGGCTGCGAGGCGGCCCTGATGGGCAAGCCGGTGGTGCAGCTCGGGCGGAGCCTGCTCTCGGGCAAGGGTGTCGTCTACGAGCCGTCCGGCCGGGAAGAGGCGGCCCGGCGGCTGGGCGAGCTGATGGACGGCGAGCCGGCTCCCGCGGCATCCGAGCGACGCCGCGATGCCTTCTTCCATCATTTTCTCTTTGAGTTCCTGTATCGGTTCGACGAGCTGGCCGAGGGGCGGGGGGCCGCCCGGCTGGCGCGGCGCGTGGTGAACCTGGCCGCCGGGCATCGGTTCCCGGCGCAGCCGGAGGCGGCCTACGGCGCCATGACGGAGCTGCTGGCCGCCCGGATGGACTACCGGAAGGTGCTGAGCCGGCACAGCGACGGTGCGATACTCGAGGCCTTCTACAAGCGCGCTCTGATCACCCATTGTCCGGACGGCCTGGTGCGGCAGGAGTTCGCCAGGCGCGGCCTGGTGCACCGGCTGGGCATCCGCGAGCTACTGGGAGGCCTGCGCACCCGCCTGCGCGAACGCCTGCTGGGCGCACGGGCCAAAGAGGCGAGCTAAGGATGGATGATAACTCCACACCGACGGGCCTGATGTCGGGGCAGCAGGAGGCCGCTGCAACAAAGGTCTCCATCGTCATCCCGGCTTACAACCTTGCCACTCTGCTCCCACGCGCCGTGGAAAGCGCGCTGAATCAGACTTATCAAGAGGTGGAAGTCGTCGTCGTGGACGACGGCTCCACCGACGAGACCGAGCAGGTCGTGCAGCCTTACCTGAAGGACCCGCGGTTCCATTACCTGAAGCAGGAGAATCGCGGCCTCCCGGCAGCGCGCAACAGGGGCTTCAGGGAGGCCACCGGTGAGTACGTCAACTTCCTCGACAGCGACGATTACCTGCACCCGGAGATGATCGGCAAGACGGCGCGGATACTCGACGCTGATGACGGCCTGGCGATGGTCTACTGCGACATGGTGTGGGTGCTGCCGGACGGCAAGGAGTGCCGCGCGTACAGCGTGGGCGAAAGGCGCAAGATACTGGACGGCGATATCTTCCAGTCCCTGCTTCAGCACGGGTGGTTTCCCGTGCATTGCGCGCTGATTCGGCGGTCTGCGGTGGAAGCGGCGGGTGGCTTCGACGAATCTCTGCCCTTCCACGAGGACTACGACCTGTGGCTGCGGATCGTCGGCAGCGGCGGGCAGGCCCGGTACCTGGACGAACGGCTCGCCTACTATCAGAAACGCAGCGGCAGCATGAGCGAGGTCCGGCAGGGTAAGGACCAGACGCGATTGGCCGCGCTGGCCAAGGCTTTCGGGCAGTTCCCGGAGCGCTGCGCGGAGGCCTTCGAGCAGGCGCAAGGGCGGGTAGAAAAACTATGGCAGGACAGGAAGCGGCTGACGGAGGAGAAGAAGCAACTGCTTGCAGAGAATGCCGAGTTGCGCCGGGAGGTAGACCGCCTGGCACCATACGAACGCAGCTATAACCACATCATGAACAAGCCCATCGTGCGGTTTTACGGGGCAACTAAGGGTTGTTTGCAACGATTGATCCCTGGGGGCGGCGGGAGGGGCGCAAGCCAATCTCCTCAGGCACCCACTGACAGCGAGGACAAACGATGAGCCTTGAGTTCCAGAAGCGGCAGATACCACCTGTGCACCAACTGACCGGACAGTGGGAAGATCGCCCCCAATTCCCGGGTTTGCCCCAGGATGAGCCGCCCCCGGCTGCCCGGCCCCTGCGCGTGTGCATTGCCACGTTCGATGTGGCCGGCCCGATTCGGTGCGGCGGCATGGGCACGTCCCTGGCCGCGCTGGCGCGGGCGCTGGCCGACGCGGGCCACGAAGTAACTCTGCTCTACCTGTCGAGGCGGGTCGAGTGGCGTACCATGGACTACTGGATATCGTACTACGCCCAACGCGGCATAAGCCTCATGCCTTTGCCCAAATGCGACGTGAACCTCCGCAGCGAAAGTAAACATCGGATCCTGACTTCCTACGAGGCTTACCTTTGCCTGAAGGACCAGAGCTTCGACGTGATCCACTTTCACGAATGGCAGGGAGTGGGGTATTGGTCGGTGGTGGCGAAGCACCTGGGCCTGGCGTTTCGGGATACGACCCTGGTGGTTCAGGCCAAAGGCCCCACTCTCTGGTCCCGGATGTCCAACATCGGTTACATCGACGAGGTCAGCCTGCTCGAGGTGGACTTCATGGAGCGCAGGAGTGTGGCCCTGGCGGACGTGGGGATCACGCCCAGCCAGTACGCGGCACGCTGGCTCTGCGCGCATCGTTGGGACCTGCCGGGGAGGTTCTACGTCCAGGGCAACATCCTGTCGCACGAGGCCCGTTGCGGTCTTCCGGGGCGCAGTGAGCCGGTACCGGAACGTCGGCAGGTGAATGAATTCGTCTTCTTCGGCCGACTGGAAACACGCAAAGGGGTGGAGCTCTTCTGCGATGCGCTGGATCTGCTGGCCCGGACAAAGACGCTCGAGTTCAAAGTCGCTTTTCTGGGCAAGGAAGGCACCGCAGGCGGCCGACCCACAAAGGATTACCTCGAGGACCGGGGGCGCAACTGGCACTTCCCCTGGCGGATCATCTCTGATTGCGATCACGCGGAGGCGGTAAAGTACCTGACGCAGGGCGGGCAACTGGCCGTGATCCCTTCGTTGGACGAAACCTACGGGAACACTGTCCTGGAAGCTATCGGCCTGGGCATCCCATTCCTCGCCAGCGCTGCGACCGCCTTCCCCGAAGTCGTTGCCGAGCAGGACCACGAGCGGGTTCTTTTCCCCCCTCGGGCCGATGCCCTCGGGAAGCGGCTGGAAGAGGCACTACAACACGGCGCGTGGACGGCCAGGCCGGCTGTTGACCCTAAGGCGAACGAGGACGCCTGGGTAAGATGGCACGAGTCGCTGCCGCGCTGCGAGTCCTCGTGCGGCGCGGCGGCCCTGCCGCCGCTGGAGCCGGAGTCGGCGCCGCTGGTGAGCGTCTGCATGCCCACCTACAATCGCCCCCGCCTGCTGCGCCAGGCGCTGGAGTCGGTCGAGGCCCTGGATTACCCGAACTTCGAGGTCGTCCTGGTGGACGACGCCAGCACCGACGCAGAGGCGAAGGCGCTGCTGGAGGAGCTTTCGGCGAAGTTCGCCGAACGGGGCTGGCAACTGATCCGCCACGAACGGAACCGGTTCGCCACCGGCGCCCGCAACACCGCCGCGCGCCGCGCGCGGGGGGAGTATCTGCTGTTCATGGACGACGACAACCTGGCCAAACCGCATGAGCTGGACGTGCTCGTGCGGGTCGCGCAGAGAACGGGCGCCGCCGTAGTCACCTCGTTCCGCGACAACTTCACCGGCCTCCATCCGCCGGATTCCAAACGGAAACCTTCCTCTCGGACTCTGTATCTGGCAGGACCTGTCTCTGTCGCGCTGTTCCGTAATGTGTTCGGGGACAATAACGCCCTGGTGAAGCGCGAAGTTTACCTGGCCTTGGGCGGGCAGACGGTGCTCCGCGGCGTCACCTCCGAGGACAGGGAGTTTTACATCACGGCGCTGCTGTCTGGAGAGCGTCTCGAAGTCATCCCTGAAAGCCTGTTCTACTATCGTATGATGGAGACCGGCCTGGATAGAGCCAGCCCCAGAGTGCTGAACAGGCTGCGGGTTGCGCGGCCCTACATGGCGGCGGTCCCCGAGTCGCTCCACGAGCTCGTGCTGCTGGCGCAGGGCATGACACAGCCCTCTGGCGACAGGCGGCTGGACTACCACGCGCTTCCCGGGCTCCACCTGCTGCGCATCGGGCTGCGCAACTGCATCCGCGAGGGGCCTCGAAAGCTGCTCTCCGACGTGATGCGCAAGATGCGAGAGGTCCTCCTCCACCGGGAGAAGCGAAATGCTCGGTGGAAGAAGTTAATTGCGCCGCTTGCTCGCCACTTGAAACGCAGGGGGGTGTTGTGGACCGGGCTCTACGCAGTGCGGAGCCTCGCAAGGACCGTCCCCAACCGTCGAATGGGACGGCTGACCGGGCGGTTAGACCGCCTGCTGGCCGAGCTGGAAGCGCGGCGTTGCGAGACATCGTACCGACGGCGGGGTGACGGCCCCCGCCCAAGGACGCTGACCTACATAGAGTGGAAGGCCGCCTCGGAGCGCAAGGCCTATTACGAGGGCCGCTGGGACTACCTGAAGGAGGCTATCGGCATCATCCAGCGGGAGCGCCCCCGGCACGTGCTGGAGCTGGGACCGGGCGGCCTACCGCTCGTGAAGGGATCGGACACCATGGACAGGGGCTGGTTCTTCCCCACCCTTACCTACCGCCATGATGCCACGGTCTGCCCGTGGCCCGTCGGTGATAAGCAATACGACCTGTTCGTCGCGCTCCAGGTCTGGGAACACCTGGACGGCCGGCAGAGGGAAGCGTTCAGCGAGGTGATGCGCGTGGCTCGTGCGGCAGTGCTCAGCTTCCCTTACAAGTGGTCGAGGTCCGGTGATTTCCACGACGGGATTGACGAGTCGGTTATAGCCGAATGGACACTGCACACCGAACCTGTCGAGGTGCGGCGCGTGGCTCGCAGGATCATGTACTTCTTCCGTTTCTCAGGCGCTGCGGGCGGGCTGCCTGCGGCCGGCGCATCGGCGCCGGGCGGGCGCTAATACTCCCCACCCTCGGAGGTAATGATGGCAAGCGAGGCCACCTACGAACCATCTCCGAGCCGTTTCGTGGCGGCGGAAGCAATGACGGGCGACTGGCGCAAGGCGCCCGACCTGCCGCCACTGCCGCAAGGGCCCGTTGCGAAGGAGGCCGGCCCTTTGCGCGTCTGCATAGCCACGTATGACCTCGCCGGGCCGATCCGTTGCGGCAGCGTCGGCTCGGCCTTCACCGCGCTGGCCACCTCGCTTGCGGAGGCCGGCAACGAGGTGACGATCCTCTACATGCTCGGCGACCACGCCGAGAGCCGCTCTATCGGATACTGGGTCGACCATTACCGGGAGCTCGGCGTGTGCCTTGTCCCGCTGCCGGAACTGCCGCCGCGCACCTGGAGCCAGAGCGCCGGGCTGCTGGCCACCTCCTACGCCGCCTACCGCTGGCTGCGGGAGCAGCACTTCGACGTGATCCACTTCTCCGAGTGGCAGGCGCCCGGCTTCTGCTCGTTGACGGCCAAGCACCAGGGCCTGGCCTTCGCCGAGACAACGCTGGTCGTCGGTGTGCACGGCCCTTCGCGCTGGTCGCTGCTGGCCAACATCGGCTGCTTCTGGCAGGTCCGCCAGTTGGAGATAGACTTCATGGAGCGCCGCAGCGTGGAGCTGGCGGACGTGGCGTGGGCGCCGAGCCAGTACCTGATCCGCTGGATGCTGGCGAACCGATGGCCGTTGCCGGCGCGCTGCCACGTGCAGCCGAACATCGTCCCGCAGAGCGCCCGCGGGGCGGTCGGCGAGGGCGCCGTCCGCAGCCGCCGCCAGCAGCCGTCCGACCACCTGGTGTTCTTCGGCCGCCTGGAGGCACGTAAGGGGATCGTGCGCTTTTGCGACGCTCTGGACCTGCTCGCCCGGCAGCGAAGCGCCGACTTCGAGGTGACGTTCCTGGGCCGCAGCGGCTTCGTGGGCGAGGAGCCGGGCGAGGAGTTCGTGCGGCGGCGGGGCGGGCGCTGGCCCTTCCCCTGGCGGGTCATCACCGACCGCAACCCGCCGGAGGCGATCGACTACCTCTGCCAGCCGGGGCGAATGGCCGTCATCCCCGCGTTGGTGGACAACTTGCCGGTCACTGTGCTGGAATGCCTCGGCCATGCCATCCCGTTCATCAGCACGCCCATCGGCGGCATACCGGAGATGATCGCCGAGGAGGACCGCAGCCGCGTGCTATGCGGCCCCGGTGCCGAGGATCTGGCCAGACGGCTGGAAAGGGCACTGTCGGAAGGGCTGCGGCCGGCGCGCCCCGCGGTGGACCAGGAGGAGAACGAGGAAGCTTGGCGGCGATGGCATGCGTCACTGCCCAGGGCGGCGGCCGGATGCGACCGTTGGGCGCCGCCCGCGCCCGCCCCCCCGCCCAAGGTGAGCATCTGCATGGCGACCCACGACCGCACGCGGCTGCTGCGCCAGGCGATCGAGTCGGTCGAGGGGCTGGACTACCCCGACTACGAGCTTATCCTGGTCGACGACGGCAGCACCGACCCCGAGGCGGTGGCCCTGCTGGACGAGTTGAGCGAGAGCTTCCCCCGCCGGGGCTGGCAGGTGGTGCGGCAGGAGAACAGGTATCCCAGCGCCGCGCGCAACAACGCCGCGCGGCACGCCAGCGGGCAGTACCTCCTGTTCATGGACGATGACAACTGCGCCATGCCCCACGAGCTGGCGGCCCTGGTGCGCGTGGCACGCAAGACCGGGGCCGACATCGTCACCTCGCACCGCGTGAACTTCGAGGGCGACGATCCGCCCCGGGCCGACAAGCCGAGCAACAGCATGACCCTCTACCTGGGCGGCGCGCTGGTGCCGGGGCTGTTCCGCAACGTATACGGCGACATGAACTCGCTGGTGCGGCGGGAGGCCTTCTTCGCCCTCGGCGGCCTGCCCGAGGAGAACCGGCTCGGCTCGGAGGACTGGGAGTTCTTCTGCCGGGCCGTGCTGGCGGGCCGGGCGTTGGAAGTCGCCCAGGACCCCGTCTACTTCTACCGCGTCTGCGACGCCGGCCACGGCCGTCAGAACCCGAAGAGGTGGAAGGCCCGGCGCGCCACCGTGCCCTACCGGCAGGCGGCGCCCGAGGCGCTGCGGGACCTTATCCTGCTGGCGCAGGGCGTCTTCGGCCCCGGCCGGACCTCCGGGCCCGGGGGGGCCGCCGAGGAGGGCCCCCGCACCGATTACCGTGCGTTGCCCGGGCTGCACCTGCTGCGCATCGGCCTGCGCAACTGCATCCGCGAGGGGCCCCGCCGGCTCCTGTGGCACCTGCGCCGCAAACTCGGCGAGCGCCTGAGGGGAAAAGACCGATGAGCGACGCCCGCGCCCGCAACGTGGTGCTGATCTCGCTGGACACCCTGCGCTACGACTGCGTGGGCGCCTGCCCCGAGAAACCCCACCTGGCCGCCTACGGCCTGCAGGAGGAGCTCGAAACGCCGAACCTGGACCGCTTCTTCGCCGAGGGCCTCTACTTCACCGAGTGCCGCAGCCCCGCGCCGTTGACCACGCCGGCGCATGCTTCCCTCATGACCGGCCTCTACCCGGCGCACCACGGCGCGCGGGCCCTGTTCAAGTGGGCCGTGGCGCAGAAGGTCGGCACCCTGGCCGAGGAGCTGAAGGACCGCGGCTACGCCACCGTGGCCGTCACCGAGGACGGCGAGACGAACTGGCTGCGGGCCGGCTCAGGGGTCACGCGCGGCTTCGAGGCGTTCTTCCGCGACGAGCTCCCCGCCTGTGAGCACTGCGCGGCCCTGGAGGAGCCCGTTCTGCTGTTCATCCACACGTGGGACATCCACATGCCCTACTGCTGGTCCGCCGTGGAGGCGGTGCGCACCGCGGGGGAACCCCGGCGCCGCGCGGCGCTGGCCGACATCTGCTCTCTGACGGGCATGGAGCCGCCGGCCGGGGACACCTGGCCGGACCAGGAGGAGTTCTGGCGCCAGGCATGGCACGCCGCCCGCCGGCAGATGGACCAGCGCGAGGTGGCCCGGCTGTTCCTGCAGTGGTACATCCGGGGGGTGAACCTGTTCGACTCCGCCCGCTGGCCGCGGATGCTGGCAGCCCTCGAACGGGGCGGCCTGACCGACGCCCTGATCGTCGCCTTCTCCGACCACGGTGAGGCCCTGCTGCCCGACGGCGACTACCAGCCCATGTGGCACACGGGGACCTTGCTGGAGGACGCCCTGCGCGTGCCCCTGGCCATCCGGGCCCCCGCCCTGGCGCCCGAGCGGGTCGACGAGCCGGCCAGCCTCCTGGACGTGGCCCCCACCGTCATGGACTACCTGGGCCTGACGCCCCGCCGCCTCGGGCGGCGCGGCGAGACCGACGGCCGCTCCCTGCTGGAGCCGCGCCGCGCGCCGCCGGCCTGCTACTTCGCCGAAGCATGGGACAAGGACTGGCAACTGAGCCCGCCGGCCAGGACGGAAGGTGCGGCGCAGCCTGCACAGGCCGGGGGCAACGACGCCGCGCTTGCCGTGAGCGCGCCCCCCTACGAGGCGCCCGGCCCGGAGGAACGCCTGCGGGAGGTGTGGACGCCGGTTCAGGCCTGCGTGCGCAGCGGGCGCACGAAGCTGCTGTGGCACCCCGCCCGCCCGAGCCTGGCCCGATTCCGGCCCGGCGGCGCGGCCGGGGTCGACCTCGCAGCGCGCACCGAGCCGCCGGGCCGCCGGATCAGGGCGTTCTTGCGCGCGCGATTGCCGGGTCCCCTCGTCCGCGCCATCCGATGGGCGCTCTACTGCCTGCGGCGCGGGCTCCTCCAGGGGAAGGTCTCCAAGGGCCCCGGGCTCTACGAGTGGCGCGCGGCGCCGCTGTTCCTGATCGATCTGGCCGAAGACACCCTGGAAGAGCGCCCCCTGCCGGTGCAGGAGGACACGCTCTCCAGCCCCCAGCGCGAACTGCTGGACCATCTGCGCGAGCACTGGCGGGGCGGCATCCTGGGCGATCCGATCGAGCTCGAGGCAGAGGAGCAGGAGCAGGTCCTGAAGCGACTGAGGGAACTGGGCTACGCCGACTGACCCCCACGAGCTGACATGCGCGTTCTCCACATCACCACCCGCCTCCGTGACGGCGCCGGCCGCGTCTGCCGCCTCCTGCACGAGGGGCTTCAGGCGGAGGGGCACGAATCGCGCGTGCTCGCCTTCGAGGGACTGGACACGTCCGAGGAGACCTACCCCTGGGACAGCGACACGCGGGCGGGCCGGTTCCTGCGGAAGTCCAGGTGGTACCTGGAGGCCAGGACCGGCCTGCACGGGCTGCTGGGCCCTGGGCCGGGACCGTCCAACGAAGGGCATCTGCGCTGGGCCGACGTGATCCACCTGCACAACCTGCACGGCTACTCCCTGTTCCTGCTGGGGCGCCTGGAACGGGCGGCGCCCTGGGTCTGGACCTTCCACGACCCCTGGCCCGTCACGGGACGCTGCACCTATCCCGAAGGCTGCGACGGCTGGACAGGGGGGTGCCGACGCTGCGGGCGGCCCAGGCCGCCGCTCGGGCTCGGGCTGGAGCCGGCTTCGCTGCTCTTCCGCATCAAGCGACGCATCTACCGGGGCATCCACCCGACGGTCGTCTCTCCCTCCCGGTGGCTCCTGCGCATCGCCAGGCAGAGCGAGCTGACGCGCCGGTACCGTTCCCTATGCATCCCCAACGGCGTGGACACGGCCGTGTTCAGCCCCCGGGCCCCGGCCGCCTGTCGGCGTGAACTGGGCCTGCCGCCGCGCGCGCGGGTGCTGCTCTTCGCAGCCAGTCACGTGACCGAACCGCGCAAGGGCGCCGACCTGTTGCTGGAGTCCCTCCGCCGGCTGCGGGCCGGGGGATTGCGCGGGGTGCGGCTGCTGATCGTCGGCGGCCGGGCAGACGCGCTCGCAACCGCCTCGCCCTATCCCGCGCTCAGCCTGGGGCAGGTGACCGAGGACGCGAGGATGGCCCTTGCCTACTCGGCGGCCGACCTGCTGGTGAGCCCCACACGGGGGGAATCGTTCGGCCTGACCCTTGCCGAGAGCATGGCCTGTGGCACGCCCTGCGTGGCCTTCGGCGTCGGCGGCGTGCCGGAGATCGTCCGGCCCGGCCAGACCGGCTGGCTGGCCCGGCCGGAGGATCCCGACGACCTGGCCCGGTGCATTCGGCAGGCCCTCGATGAGGCGCCACCGGCTCGGATGGCGGCCGCCTGCCGCGCCGTGGCCGAAGGGGAATACGACGCGCGCCTGATGACCCGACGGTACATGGACGTCTACGAGGAGCTCCGCGCCGGACGCCGCGCAAATCCCCCCGTTGAGACAGCAGGAGGTTAGCCGCCCCGTGGATCCCCCCCGCCTGCTCATGGTCAGCCACTACTTCGCCCCGTCGTCGGCCACGGGGGCGCTGCGCAGCACGCGGCTGGCGCGGTTCCTCTCCGAGCGGAACGGCGCGCCCGTCGTCCTCACCGTGCCGGCCTCCTTCTACGGCGATCGCGTGGTGGAGGGGCCGGCCGAGCGGGAGGAGTTCGACGTGCGCGAGGTCGCCGTGGCGCGGCGCCGGGCGCGCGCCGCCCGCGCCGGGGGCCTGCGGCGATGGGTGGCGAACCTCACGCTCGCGCGGGCCTACGGGCGGGCGCTGGGGGAGCTGCTCGACGGCGGCGAACGGTTCGACTTCCTCTACGTGCACGGGCACCCGTTCTGGTACTTCCCCGTGGCGGCGGAGTCGGCCGCGCGATACGGGCTGCCCTGCGTGCTCGACTTCGAGGACGTCTGGCACATGGGCGGCCTCAGCTACCGCATGGGGCAGCGCGCCGGGCCGCGCGCCCTCATCGACCGCTGGGGCGAGGCGCGCGCGGTGCGCGGAGCGGCCGTCGTGGTCCACACCACCGAGGCCCAGACGCGCCTCTATCGCGAGCGCTACCCCGAGAAGCCGCCCTCCGAGTTCCTCACCGTGCGCTGGGGCTACGACGAGGATCGGATGGCCGAGGCCAGAGCAAACGCCCCACCGCCCGAACCGGGCGGACCCGTGCGGCTCGCCATCTTCGGCAAGTTCGCCGCCTACGACCCCGCAGATGCCCGGGCGCTGGCCGCCGGCATCGCCGCCGCCGACGTGGAGCGGGGGGTCGAGGCGCTCCACCTGGGCGAGCCCGAGCCGGCGCTGCGCGCCGCCTTCGAAGAGGTCGGCCTCGGCGGGGCCCTCCGCTCGCTCGGCATGAGGCCCTACGACGAGGGGCTGCGCATGCTCGCCGGGGCGGACATGCTGGTGCTGAACGCCATTTCCGACCTTTCGCTGCCGGTGAAGCTGTATGATTACGTCGGGCTGAACCGGCCGGTGCTCGCCTTCGTGCGGCCCGACTCGGAGGCCGGCCGGCTGCTGGAGCCGCTGCCCGGCGCGTTCGTCGTGCGGACCGCCGGCCAGGCGGCCCACGCCATCCGGGCCGCGGCGGCGGGCGGGGTGGCCCGGCTCGCCGACGGGCTCGACACGGCCGAGTTCAGCCAGCAGCACCAGTTCAAGCGCCTGATGGGCAGGCTGGCCAGGCTGATGGAGGCGCGGGAGCCCTGAGATGCGTGTGCTCGAGCTGACAACGGACCTGCGGTTCGGCGGCGCCGAGCGCGTGGTGCTGAACCTGGCGCGCGGGCTGCGCCGGCAGGGCGTCGAGTGCGCCGTGGCCGGCCTCTTCGCCGGGGGCGAGGCCCGGGGCGAGCTGAGGGAGCGGCTCGAAGTGGAGGGCTTCCCCGTCTACTCGGCCGGGCTCAGGCGGCGCTGGCGCCTCTGGCGGCTGGCCGGGCTGCGGCGCTTCGCCCGGGACTGGCGGGCGGACCTGCTGCACTGCCACCTGTTCCACGGGCACGCGGCGGGGATGCTCCTGCGGCGGCTCGGCCTGCGCTGGCCGATGGTCTGGACGCACCACTCGGTTGATCGGCGGCCGCTGCGCGCAAGGCGGCTCTTCTACTGGCGTTACTCGGGCCTGCCGGCGTGCCACGTCTACGCCTCAAAGGCCGTGCGCGACTTCCAGAGGGCCCGCACCGCCCCGGCCGCGCCCGAGCGCGTCATCCCCAACGGGGTGGAGCTCGGCCCCTACCTGTCGGTGGAGCCTGGGCCGGGGCGGACTTTCGGGGCGCTCGGTCGGCTGGTTGAGGAGAAGGGCTTCGACGTGCTGCTGGCCGCCCTGGCGCGGCTCGCCGCCGAGGAGCCCGAGGCCCGGCTGCGGGTCGCGGGCGAGGGGCCCGAGCGGGCGGCGCTGGCCCGCCAGATCGGCGCGGAGGGGCTCGAAGGGCGGGCCGAGCTGGTGGGTTTCGTGCGCGACGTCCCCGAGTTCCTGGCCGGTGTCAACGCGCTGGTCGTGCCCTCGCGCTGGGAGTCGTTCGGGCTCGCGCTGGCCGAGGGGCTCGCGGCGGGGCTGCCGTGCGTCGCCTCGCGCGTGGGCGGGCTGGTCGAGGTCGGCGGCGACCTGGTGCGCTGGGTCGAGCCGGAGGACGCCGACGGCCTCTGCGCAGCGATGCAGCAGGTCGGCCCCGAGGCATGGGCGCCCGAGGCCGTCGCCCGCCGGCGCGAGCGGGCGGGGCGGTTCTCCGCCGAGGCGATGACCGATGCCTACCTGGCGCTGTTCCGGCAGGTGCTGGGACGGTGAGAGCAAGAGCGAGAGAACGGAGGAGGCGAGCATGAGGGTGCTGGTGACCGGCGGTGCCGGATACGTGGGCAGCCACGCCGTGATGGCGCTGCGCGAGAGCGGCCATGAGCCGACCGTGCTGGACAACCTGTCGGAGGGACACCGCGAGGCCGTCGGCGGGGCGCCGCTCGTCGTGGCCGACCTCGCCGACGAAGAGGCGGTCGCGGCCGCGCTGCGCCGGAGCGGGGCCGAGGGGGTTATGCACTTCGCCGCCAGCGCCTACGTCGGCGAGTCCGTCGAGCAGCCCGAGAAGTACTACTTCAACAACGTGGTCAACACCTTGAGGCTCCTGCGCGCCATGCGCCGCGAGGGGGTCGAGCGGTTCGTCTTCTCCAGCTCCTGCACCGTCTACGAGCCGCCCGAGGAGGGCCTGATCACCGAGGACTGCCCGCTCAGCGCGATCAGCCCCTACGGGCGAACGAAGCTGACCGTGGAGCGGATCCTGGCCGACTACGCCGCCGCCTACGGGCTGAAGTACGCCTCGCTGCGCTATTTCAACGCGAGCGGCGCCGCGCCCGACGGCAGCATCGGCGAGGACCACGATCCCGAGACGCACCTGATCCCGCTGGTCATCTTCGCCGCCATGGGCCGGCGCGACCGCATCGCCGTCTTCGGCTCCGACTACCCCACGCCGGACGGCACTTGCATCCGCGATTACGTGCACGTGCTCGACCTCGCCTCGGCGCACATCCTGGCCATGGAGGCGCTGGATGAGCGGGGGACGATGCTCTACAACCTGAGCACGGGCGAGGGGCACTCGGTGCGCGAGGTCATCGAGGTGGTGCGGCGGGTGACGGGGCGGGACTTCGAGGTGGTCGAGGCCGAGCGCCGCCCGGGCGACCGGCCGATGCTGGTCGGCTCGCCGGCGAAGGTGCAGCGGGAGCTCGGCTGGGAGCCCCGCCGGCCGGGGCTGGAGGAGATCGTCCGCACCGCCTGGGCCTGGCACCGCAGCCACCCGGACGGCTACGGCTCGTGACGGACCGATCCGTGGCGGGCCCGGGGACTTGCCGGCGCCCCAACAATCGAGCCCCTGAAAGGGGCGGCATAACGCAACGTTGCCCACGGCGCTTTCCGAGATGCCCGTGGCCGCCGAAAGTCGGGGACAGTCCCCGGTTTCGGCTCCGCCCGCGGGCGCTGCGGCTCAGTAGTCGGCCTGGAGCTCGGCTATCTTCTCGTCGGCGCCGATGACCACCAGCACGTCGCCTTCCTTGATGACGTCGTCGGCGTGAGGCAGGTCGTTGACGTGGACCTGGACCTTCTCGGGGCCGCCTTCGGGGTGGGTGGCGACCTCGCGGGACTTGATGGCGACGATGTTGATGCCGTAGCGGTTGCGGAAGTCGAGCTCCAGCAGCGTCTTGCCGATGAACTCCGGCTTGGCCTTCACCTCGGCCAGGGAGTGGTCGGTGGTGATGGGGGCGACGACCTGGGTGCCGGGCATGGCGATCTGCTGGGCGACCTGGCGGGCCATCTCCTTCTCCAGGCTCACGATGCGGGTCACCCCCATCGCCTCCAGGATCTGCGCCTGGTTCTGGTCGATGGCGCGGACCCAGATCTGGCGCACGCCGAGGCGCTGAAGCACGGCGGTGACGAGCAGGCCGGCCTCGATGTTGCGCCCGATGCAGACCACGGCGAGGTCGACCGACTTCAGGTCGAGCTTGGCCATGGCGAACTCGTTGGTGGCGTCCAGGCAGACGGCCCGGCTCACGCGCTGGTCGGCCTCCTCGACCAGCTCGGTCTCGGAGTCGACGGCGAGCACGTCGGCCCCGAGCTCGCAGAGGCGCACGGCGAGGCCGAACCCGAACCGGCCGAGCCCGAAGATGGCGATCCGCTGCGGCCCTCTCTTGTGATCTTGCGCGCTCATGGTCCCCTCTGTTGATGGGGTGATCCCGCCCTACCTCAGGCTCTCCAGGTAGCGGCCGTGCGAGCCCCTCTGCGAGCGGCGCAGGAACTGCACCAGCCGCACCGCCTCGGCGCTGGCGTCGGCCTTCGCCTCGATCATGTCGTAGATCGGCGCGCGGTTCAGCTCGCGCGTGCGGTAGATCGCCTTGTAGGCGTCCCAGAGCTCCTCGATGACGGCCTGCTCGAAGCCGGCGCGCTGCAGGCCGATCTCGTTGACGCCCCGCACGCGCGCCGGGTTGCCCTCGACGATCATGAAGGGGGGCACGTCGTGCACGATCCGCGTCAGCCCGCCCACGTAGGCCTGCGTGCCGACGGTGACGAACGGGTTCAGCGCGGCCCCGCCCATCAGCTTGGCGCCGGACTCGATGTGGCAGTGCCCGCCGAGCAGGACGGTGTTGACCAGGATCACGTCGTCCTCCAGGCGGCAGTCGTGCCCCACGTGGCTGCATATCATCAGGTAGTTGCGGCTGCCGATGCGGGTGACGCCGTTGCCGGTGGCGGTGCCGATGTTGACGGTGACGAACTCGCGGAACACGTTGTCGTCGCCGACGATCAGCTCGGTCTGCTGGCCGTGGTATTTCAGGTCCTGGGGCGGGGTGCCGAGCACGGCGTAGGGGGCGAGCATGTTGTTGCGGCCGAGCGTGGCATGCCCCTCCAGGTGGCAGCCGTGGGCGATGGTGGACTCGTCGCCGATCTTCACGTGGGGGCCGACGTAGACGTTGGGCCCGATCTGGACGTCGCGGCCGATCTCGGCGCCGCTCTCGACGTGGGCCGTGGGGTGGATGTCGGTCATGCGCCGTCGGTCCCTCCCGGATCTGGCGGCTCAGATGGCGTCGGCGTCGGCCATCATGAAGGTCATCTCCGCCTCGCAGGTCACCTCGCCGTCGACCGTCGCCCGCGCTCTGACCACCACCATACGGGTGCGCACGCGCGACGCCTCGGCCTCCAGCAGGAGCTGGTCGCCCGGCACGACGGGGCGGCGCAGCTTCACCGAGTCCATGCCGACCAGCAGGGGCACCTTGCCGGTGTGCTCCAGCCGGCGCAGGAAGAGCAGCCCCGCCGTCTGGGCGAGCGCCTCGATCTGGAGCACGCCGGGCATGATCGGCGTCTCGGGGTAGTGGCCCTGGAAGAACGGCTCGTTGACGCTGACGTTCTTGATGCCGACGATCTTGTCCTCGCCTTCCACGCGCACCACGCGGTCGACCATGAGGAAGGGGTAGCGGTGGGGCAGCACGCGGCGTATCTCGCGCACGTCCAGGTATTGCTGCGGCCGGGTCTCGCCCTCCAGCAGGCGGCGCAGGCGCACGGCGAAGGTCGCGTTGAGCCGGTGGCCGCTGCGCACGGCGATGATCTTGCCGTGCAGGTCCGTGTTGGCCAGGGCGAAGTCGCCCAGCAGGTCCACCACCTTATGGCGGGCCGGCTCGTCGGGGAAGCGCAACTCGGCCGGCCGGCGGCTGCGGGGCGTCCTGGCGGTGCCGTCGCGGCAGAGCACGAGGGCGTTCTCGTCGGTGACGCCCCCGCCCAGGTCCTGGCGCGCGAACTCCGCGTAGTCGTCCTCGAAGCCGAAGGTGCGCGCCGGCGCCAGCTCGCGCATGAAGCTCTCGGGGTTGACGCCGAGGGTGAAGGCGCTGGTGGGGCCGTAGCCCTCCTCGAGGTCGAGCACGTAGCTGACCGTCAGCCGGTCCCCGTTGGGCATGGCGACGATGGTGGCCATGTCCTGCGAGACGGTGATCGTCTCCTCCAGCTTCAGCAGGGGGCGCTCGGCGTTCTGCTCGAGGATGCCGGCCCCTTGCATGGCGCGGGCGTAGGGCAGGGCGCTGCCGTCGAGGGCGGGCATCTCGTCGCCGTCGACCTCGACCATCAGGTTGTCGACCTGGAGGCCGACACAGGCGCTCAGCACGTGCTCGACGGCGCGCACGTCGAGCTCGTTCCACGTCAGCGTGGTGCAGCGGTAGCCGTCGCCGAGGGCCTCCGTGCTGGCCGGCACGACGGGGTTGTCGGGCAGGTCGGTGCGCACGAACAGGTAGCCGGTCGAGGTCTCGGCGGGCAGCAGGCGCACGCTGACCGGCCGGCCCGAGAACAGGGCCGTCCCCTCCAGCGTCACGGCTTCGGCGATGGTCCTCTGCGCCCTGGCCACGCTACCTGACCTCGATCGGGCCTTCGTGCTCTGCGTTGAGCCTGGCGACGACGGCGTCGGTCACGTCGAGCCGCTCGGCGGCGTAGAGCACGTCGGCCGTCGCCATCTCCAGGCCCTGCTGCGGCGAGGCGGCGTCGGGCTCCATGCCCTGCCTTTTGAGCACCAGGTCGATTCCGTTCTCTCGCGCGTGCTCCTGGGCGGCCCGGGCGAGCCGGCCCAGCAGGTCGCGCACGGCCGCGTTGTGATGCTCGGCGATGCCCGCCTCGAACTCCATCTGCTCCTGCTGGAGCTGCACGAGGGCGCGCTGGAGCTCCAGGGCCTTGGCCTGTCGCTGGTCGGTGCCGGGCGGCAGGTTCTCCAGCTCGTTGCGCAGCACCTGGGCCTCGCGCCGTCGCTGGCCGAGCGTGCGCTGCATCCGCTCGATCATGCGGCTGCGCTCTTCGGCGGCGTCGCGCCAGGCCGCCGCCTCCTTCAGCACGCGGGACATGTCGACCACGGCCACGCGCAGCGGGCTGTCGGGCTCGGGAGCGCCGGCGGCGCTCCGGCCGGCCAGGGCGGCCACCAGCGCGAGGGCGGTCAGCGCGCAGAGGCACGCGGCGGGCCGGCGGTTGCGGATGAACTCCGTCATTGTCGGGCCTCCTGCGGGGCGTTCGGCGGCGGGGTCACTGTATACCAACGGTGGCGGCGGGGCAACGGTCAGAAGCGCCGCTGGGCGCCGAGGGAGAAGTGGACGTACTGCGTCTCGTCATCGGATTCCTTCATGATCGGGGCGGCCACGTCGAACTCGATCGCCGCCCCGCCGAGCACCGGAACCTGCCAGCGGATGCCCACGCCGAGCGAGACGCGCAGCTTGTCCCACCCGCTGAAGACCTCCTGCACCTTCTCCTCGACGTAACCCGCGTCGCAGAAGGTGACCAGCCGCAGCCGCTGCTCCTGCGAGAGGGGGAAGCTGTACTCGACCGAGCCGAGCAGCATCGACTCGCCGCCGACTTGCCGGTCGGTGACGGGGTCGGTGGGCGAGACCCCCTCGAAGTCGAAGCCCCGCAGCGTGCTGAAGCCCCCCGCGTAGAGCCGCTCGTAGACGGGCACGTCGCCGCTGAAGGCATCGACCAGGGCCATCCGACCGCGCAGGCCGATCACGTGGCGGTTGCGGCCCTTGCGCTCGCGCACGACCCAGTACTTCTGTGCGCGCAGGTCGAGCGTGACGGCGTCCACGTCGCCCCAGGCGCCCTCCAGGTCGCCCGCCAGGTAGTGCCCCTCGGTGGGCATGAACCGGTTGTCCCGCCGGTCCAGGGCGAAGCCGACGCCGGCGAACGGGCGCGGGTGGGAGCCCTCCTCCCTGGCGATGACGGCCGGCGCGCCGGCGTCCACGTCGTCGACGTCCACCGACTCATACCCCGCCCGCACGTAACGGCGCAGGAACTTCGAGAGGCGCTGCCCGAGCGTGACGTAGCCCCCGGTGCGCGTCTCGTCGAACTCGTTGCGGGCGATGCCGCGGGAGTAGACGCCGGTGCCGAAGCTGTACTGCGTGTTCGCGATCGAGGGCTCCTCGAACGTGACGGCGTAGTAGGAGCGCTTCGTGCCCGCCCGCAGCGAGATGGCGAGCCGCTGGCCGCCGCCGCGGAAGGCGTTGCCCCGCCACAAGTCGTTCCAGCTCGACGGCCAGTTGCCGATGGCGAAGTTGTCCTCTTCGATCGAGACGCCGCCCATCAGGCCCGATTCGCTGCCCACCCCCGCCGTCAGCAGCAGCCGGCCCGTCGGGCCCTCCTCGACGCGCACCACGGCGTCCCGCAGCCGGCCGGGGCCGGGCTCGAGCGTGACCTCGACCGGCCGGGGCGATTCCCAGTCGAAGTAGCCCGTGTTGACCAGGAGCCGCTCGCTCTCGCGGAAGCGCCCGGCGCGGGCCACCTCGCCGGGGTAGAAGGTGAGGTTGCGCCGCACCACCACCTCGCTGGTCTTGGTCAGCCCCCGCACGTCGATGCGGCGCACGTAGGCGCGCTCGCCTTCCTCGAGGTGGAACCGCAGCGTCACCCGCGCCCCCTGCGGGGGGAAGACCTCCTCGGCCCGCAGGTTGCCCGACTCGCGCGTCACGTCCCAGTGGCCCTGGTCGGCGTAGAGGCGCGTGATCTCGTCCAGCGCGTCCTCGAGCCGCTCCGGGCGATACGCCTCGCCCGCGGCCAGCGGCACGGCCCGGCGCAGCTCCTCGTCGCGCAAGAGCCTGTTGCCCTCGAAGGCGACCTCCTCGACCGTGTAGAGCGGCCCCTCGCGGACGGTGACGCGCAGGAACGCCTGCTCGCCGTCGTCGCTGAGGCGCACGTCGCCGGCGGCCTCGGCGTCCAGGAAGCCCTGGCGGCGGTAGTAGTCCTCCACCCGCCGCACGTCCTGGCGGAAGGTGCGTTCCTCGAACCACCCGGGCCAGATGAAGCCGGGCCAGCCGCGCCGCCGGCTCTCCATCTCGTCGAGCAGCTCGCCCCGCTTGATCTGCGCGTTGCCCTCGAAGGCGATCTCCTCCACGTAGGTGCGCGGGCCCTCGGTCACGGTGAAGACGAGCTGCCGCGCCGCGGCGTCGGCGCGGGCCATGGCGGCGCGGACGGCGACGGCGGCGTAGCCGGCCTCGCGGTAGGCGTCTTCGATGCGCCGCTCGGCGTCCCGCGCCTGCGCCTGGCCGACCTGGTCGCCGGCTTCGACCTCGACCATCTCCCGCAGGCGGCGGGCGCTGAAGTGCGCGTTGCCCTGGAAGCCGACCTCGGTGAGGGCGACCTGCTCGACCACCCGCAGGACAACCTCCACGCCGCCCTCCTCCTGCGGCGCCACCTCGGCCGAGACGCCCCCGTAGAGGCCGCCGGCGTTGTAGGCGTCGACGGCCTCGCGCAGGCGCTCCTCCTCCAGCGGCGCCCCCTGCCGGATGCCGATGAGGCGGCGCACCTGCCCGTCGGCCAGCAGGTAGTTGTGGCGGACGGTGACGCGGTTGACCGCCGGCGCGGGCACCCCGCAGGCCGGCGGGGCGGCTGCATGGAGGGCGGCGAGGCCGACGAGCCCCGCTGCCATGGCCCGGCGCAGAGTCGCCTGGCAGATTCCTCTCATCCGTTCACCCGTGGGTTACTGGACGCCGGGCTGGGAGGCCCGTGAATCGAACCGCAGGTACCTCTTTTGGAAGACCAGGTGCACCACGCCGGTGGGCCCGTTGCGCTGCTTGGCGATGATCAGGTCGGCCTCGTTGCCGCCGCCCTCCTCGGCGTCCGCGGCGAAGTCCTGCGGGCGGTGCAGCAGCAGCACCACGTCGGCGTCCTGCTCGATGGCGCCGCTCTCGCGCAGGTCGCTCAGGCGGGGGCGTCGCTGCTCCTGCTCGACGCGGCGGCTCAGCTGGGCCACGGCGATCACGGGCACGCCGAGCTCGCGGGCCAGCGCCTTGAGGCCCTGGCTGATCTCGGCCACTTCGGTGGCGCGGTTCTCGCGATTGCGGTTCGAGGACATGAGCTGAAGGTAGTCGACCACGATCAGCTCCACGTCCTGGCGGTGCACCAGCCGGCGGGCGCGGGCCCGCAGGTCGAGCACGCGCAGCGTGGGGCTGTCGTCGATGTAGAGGGGCAGGCCGACCAGGTCGTCCAGGGACGCCTCGAGGGTCTGCCAGTCCTTCTGGCGCAGCGTGCCCCGGCGGAAGTCGTGCGTGTCCAGGTGGTTGTGGACGCAGAGGAAGTTGCTGACGATCTGCTCGGCGGGCATCTCCAGGCTGTAGAGGGCGGCGGGGCGGCGGTTGACGGAGCAGATGTGGTGGAGCACGTTGAGCGCGAAGCTGGTCTTGCCCATGCTGGGTCGGGCGGCGATGACGATCAGCTCGCCCGGCTGGAAGCCGCCGGTCATGTCGTCCAGGTCGTAGTAGCCGCTGGCCACGCCGGTGAGGCGGCCGGGGTGCTGGTGCAGCTCCTCCAGGCGGGCGACGATGGCCTGGAGGATGTCGTTCATCTCGCGGATGCGGCCGCTGTCTTTCTGGTGGCGCACGGCCAGGATGCTGGCCTCGGCCTCGTCCAGCAGCGAGTCGACCTCCTGGGAGTTCTGGTAGGCGGCGCTCTGGATGCGGCCGGAAGTCTCGATCAGGTGGCGGCGCAGGGCGTGCTCGCGCACGATCTCGATGTAGTATTCGGCGTTGGCGCTGGTGGGGACGGCCTCCATCAGCTCCAGCAGGTAGGCCTGGCCGCCGGCCTTCTCCAGCTTCTCCTGGCGGGCCAGGTGGTCGCGCAGCAGGATCGGGTCGACGGTGTTGTTCTGGTCGGTGAGGTGGACGACGGCGCCGAAGATGTCGCGGTGGGCCAGCTTGTAGAAGCTGTCCTCGGCAAGGCGCTCGCGGGCGAGATAGACGGCGTCCTGGGAGAGCAGCATCGAGCCGAGCACGCCCATCTCGGCCTGCACGTCATGGGGGGGAACGCGGGATGCGGCGCCTGTCTCAGACATCTGGGCCATCCGACGATCTCGGGCGACGCTCCTCGGGCCCGGCGGGGGGCCAGAGCGCCACGGGGGCTATTCCTCGGTCTCGGCGGCCACCCTCACCAGTATGTGGGCTCGCACCTCGGGGTGGAGCATGATCTCCACCTCGTAGTCGCCGACCTCCTCGATGGGGCGCTCCAGGCTGACGTTGGGGGGGCGGATCGCCTCGAAGCCGCTCTCGACGAGCTGCTCGGCGATCTGCTGCGCCCCGACCGAGCCGAACAGGTGCCCCTTCTCGGTGGCGCGGGCGGGGATGTAGCACAGGAAGCCTTCGAGCATCTCGGCCTGTCGGTTGACGCGCTCCAGCTCTTCCATCTCGCGCTGACGCCGCGCTCCGCGGGCCGCCTCGGCCTCTCGCAGGTTCTCGGGGGTCACCTCGACGGCCACCTGCTTCGGCAGCAGGTAGTTGCGCGCGTAGCCGGGCGCAACGTCCACCACTTCGCCCACGCCTCCGAGCTTGGGCACGTCCTTGCGCAGCAGCACTTGCATGTCAGTCGGTTCCTCGGTCTCGCCTGGTCTTCCGGACGCGGCCCGGCCGGCCTCAGAAAGGTATCTCGTCGTCGGAAACGTCGAAGCCCTCGTCGGGGGAATCCTCCGCCTCGCGTTCGGCGGCCGGGGCGGCCTTCTGCTGTTGGCTCCGCTGCGCGCCCTCGCCGCGGGGCTCGGCGCGTTCGCCGCCGCCTCCGCCGCGCCCGCCGATGAACTCGAAGTTCTCGGCCACCACGCGCAGCTTGCTGCGGCGCCCTTCGGAGGTCTCCCACTGGTCGTACTGCAGGCGGCCCTCGATGAAGATCGGCCGCCCCTTGGTGAAGTATTCGCTGATGACCACGCCGCGCCGGCCCCACATGGTCACGTCCACGAAGCAGACCTCTTCGCGCTGCTCGCCGGCGGAGGTGTTATAGACCCGGTTGACCGCCAGCCCGAACTCGCAGACCGGCGTTCCGGCCGGAGTGTAGCGCAGTTCCGGATCACGGGTCAAGTTGCCCATCAGGAACACTTTGTTCAGGTTCGCCATGGCAGGCTCTCCTGCAGTGGTGGGGCGGTGCAGGCCGGCTTACTCGACCGCCTCTTCGAGCTCCTCTTCTTCCTCCTCCTCCTCCTGCTCGTCTTCTTCCTCCCCCTCTTTGTCCTCTTTCTCGGCGCCTTCCTCGGCTTCGACCTCGGCCGGGTAGGTCACCTGGGGGGCGGCCGGCTCGGCCTCGGGCGTCTCGATCTGCTCGCCCTCGGGGCTGTAGAGCTGGCCCTGGACGGGGCTGACCTGTTCGGTGCGGAGGATCAGCAGCCGCAGGATCTGCTCCGAGAGGTTCGCCATGTTCTTGATCTCGGCGATGGCGGACCCGTCCACCGCGAAGTAGGTCAGCACGTAGATGCCGCGCTTGACCTTCTTGATCGGGTAGGCGAGCTTGCGCTCGTCCCAGCGCTCGATGTGCCGGATCTGTGCCCCGTTGCGCGTCAGCAGCTCGGCGATGTGACGCACCACCTCCGCGAACTCCGAGCCGCCCCGGCCCGAGTCCACCAGGAACATGCCTTCATACAGGTTGACTGCCAATGCGGTTCCTCCGTCGTGTGTGCACTCTTACTGCTCGGGCTCGGCCCGGTTATGGCGGTTCATGGCCGCCTCGATGCCCTCGCGCGCCCAGCAGAGCGCGGCGCGGGCCGCGCGCCCGGCCATGCGCTCGACCTCGTCCCACTCGTCCTCGCTGAAGGGGTTGAGCACGAACTCGCGCGCCTCCACCTGCGGCGGGCGCGGCCCGATGCCCATGCGCAGGCGCGGATAGTCCTGCGTGCCGAGCGCCCGCGCCACGGACTCCAGCCCCTTGTGGCCGCCGCTGGAGCCGCCCGGCCGGATGCGCGTGCGCCCCAGCGGCAGGTCCAGGTCGTCCACCAGCACCAGCAGGTCCTGCGCGGCGACGCCCTCCTCGCGGCAGAGCCGCTCCAGCGGCGGGCCGGAGCGGTTCATGTAGCCGAGCGGCTTGGCCAGCAGCAGGCCGCCCGCTCGGGCCATCAGAGCTCCGTGCCGCTCGGCCTCTCGCCCCACGCCGATCGTCTGCGCCAGCTCGTCCAGCGCCATCCAGCCGGCGTTGTGGCGGGTGGCGGCGTATTGCCTGCCGGGGTTGCCGAGCCCGGCGATGATCTTCACCGCTGCCTCCCGTGGCGGGCCGGCGCCTCACTGCTCGTCTTCGGGCTCTTCGCCGATCTCCTCTTCCTGCTCGGCCTCGCGCCCGATCAGCTCCGGCTCGGCCATCGCCTCCTCCAGCACGCCCTCGGCTTCCTCCTCCTCGAGCTCCACCGGCGGGGTCACCGTCACGATGACGGTCTCGGGCTCGGCGACCGGCGCGACGCCCTCGGGAAAGGCGAGGTCGCCGACGCGGATCACCTCGCCGATCTCCAGCTCGCCGACCTCGACGCGGAGCCTCTCGGGGATGGCGGTCGGCAGGCACTCCACCTCCAGCTCGTGCTGCTGGACGGCGAGCACGCCGCCTTCCTCCACGCCGGGTGCCTCGCCGTGCGTCTCGACCGGCACCGAGACGGTGATCCGCTCGGTCAGCGAGATGCGGATGAAGTCCACGTGCAGCAGTTCGTCGCCGAGTGCGTCGTACTGGACCTCCCGGATCTGGGCCGTCTCCTCCTGTCCGTTCCACTGCACGCGCACGATGAAGGAGTGGGCCTCGAGCAGCTTCTCCACGTCGATGCCGTTGACGCTGAGCAGCAGGTTCGGCTGGTCGTGGCCGTAGAGCACGGCGGGCACGAGCCCGAGCGTGCGCAGCCGGCGGCAGGCGCGCGATCCGCGGGCCTCGCGCGGCTGGGCTTGCAGTTCGGCAATGTCCATGGCAGGATGCTCGCTTGCGATCGGTTTGTCGGGGCAGTCGCTTCCGCCGCGCCGCCGGGCGCGAAGCGCCCGCCGGGTGCGAAACGCCCGGCTCCGGGGCCTTCGCGGGGGAAGAAGCGCTTCGGTGGGGCAGGCGGGGCGCCTCGGCGCCCGCCTCGCCGTCCGGAACCGCCCACTTATACCACAGCCGTGCCGGCCTGTCAACGCGACGAACGCCGCGCCGGGTGCCGAGCGGGAGGCGCAACCGGGGACTGCCCTCCCGCAGCGGGCCGACCCCAACCCCGTGCCGCATCAGCTTGGCCACGTTGAAGGCCGTGCACGCCCAGAGCCACTCGGTGCGCACTTTCGCCAGCCCCCGGTGAAGGAACCGCCGAAGCCCCACTATTGCTTCGTGACACTTGATTCTGGGAGTGTGGCATGGCCCTCCGGGCCAGAGGCCCTCGGGGCCGGTGGCCATCCTGGCCATGATTCATGGTCTGCCGCTCGTGTGCCGTCCGGCGCCCGCTGAGCTGTGTGCCCCGCATCGGCATGCACCGCAGGGGCGCGGCGCGGCGTGCAGATCCCTCTGCCCCCTTCGGGGACTTGGGAGGACATGACGGCGGGGCGCCGCCTTATAGCCAGTCGCGGCGGCGGAAGTAGTAGAGCATCGCCGCCACGATCAGCGCCATCACGGCGAGCACCGCAAGGTAGCCGTACTTCCAGCCCAGCTCCGGCATGTGCTCGAAGTTCATCCCGTAGATGCCCGCCACGAAGGTAAGCGGGATGAACAGCGTGGCGATGATGGTGAGCACCTTCATCACCTCGTTCATCCGGTTGCTGACGCTGGAGAGGTAGAGGTCCACCATGCCGCCGATCATGTCGCGATAGGTCTCGATGGTGTCGATGACCTGGATCGTGTGATCGTAGACGTCGCGCATGTAGAGCCGCGTCGGCTTGGCGATGATGGGCAGCTCGGAGCGCTCCAGGCCGCTGACCACCTCGCGCAGCGGCCATACCGAGCGGCGCAGGAAGAGCAGTTCGTTCTTCAGCTCGTGCACGCGCCCGAGCGTGCCGGGGGCGGGCTCGGAGATCAGCGCGTCGTGGAGGGGTTCGATGCGGTCGCCGACGTCCTCGCAGATGGCGAAGTAGTTGTCCACCACGGCGTCGATCAGGCTGTAGAGCAGGTAGTCGGCGCCCATGCGGCGGATGCGGCCGCGTGCGCTCTTGATGCGCTCGCGCACGGGGTTGAAGACGTCCCCCGGGCGCTCCTGGAAGGAGATGACCACGTTCTCGCGCATGATGATGCTCACCTGCTCTGCGTCGACCTGGGCGCCGCCGTCGCCGATGGTGAGCATCTTGATCACCACGTAGATGTGGTCCTCGTAGGCCTCGAGCTTCGGGCGCTGGGCGGTGTTGACCACGTCCTCCAGGATCAGGGGATGCAGCGCGAAGAGGCGGCCGAGCTCCTCGATGACGCCCACCTCGTGGACGCCGTCCACGTTGATCCAGGTTACGGAGGGGCGGTCCTTGTAGGCGGCGCACTCGCCGACGTGCTCGATGGCCGTCTCCTCGCAGCGCCCCTGGTCGTAGTCGATGACGGTGACGCTGACGGCCTCCTCGCGCTCCCTGCCCACGTGCACGGGGGTGCCCGGCGGCAGGCCGGCTTTCTTCGATCGGCTCCTGATGAACCTGGCCATGGCTCCCGCTCCGATGGGTGGACTGCCGCGATTCGGCCCGATTATACGCTCTGAGGGCCCCGGCCACCAGGCAGACCGGGAGGAAACGGGCCGGCCCGCCCAGGTGGAAAAGCCGGGTCTGGAAGGGTACAATGGCGCCCTCGCGCGCCCCGCCCCAGGCGGGGGCGGCGGCCTGAAGACTTCTATGGCGCGAAGCGCCCATGGCAGCAACCACCTCGGAGCGTTCGTCGGTCACCGGCGCGCGGCACGGCTTCCTGGCCGTGGTGCTGCTGGTCTGCGTGCTGTTCACCGTCTCCGGCGCGGTCGGCCTGGTCTACCAGGTGGCGTGGAAGCACCTGTTCACCACCGTCTTCGGCAGCACCACCTACGCCGTCAGCGTGGTCATCTCGATCTTCATGGGCGGGTTGGCGCTGGGCAGCTTCGCGTTCGGGCGCGTTGCGGACAGGTCGCGGGCGCATCTGCTGATCTTCGCCGCCCTGCAGGCCGGCATCGGCGCCTGCGGGCTCGTCGTGCCGCCGGTCCTGCAGTGGGCCGAGGGGCTCTACGGCGGCGTCTTCCGGGCGACGGGGAGCCCGGGCGCGCTGCTGGCCGTGCAGGTGCTGGTCAGCACGTGCGTGCTGCTGGCGCCGACCTTCCTGATGGGGGGCACGCTGCCGGTGCTGAGCCGCCTGATGGCCTCGCTGCGGGGGCGGGTGGGGCCGGCGGTGGGGCTGCTCTACGGGCTGAACACCCTCGGCGCGGCCGGCGGAGCGTTCCTGACCGGCTTCGTGCTGGTGAAGGAACTCGGCATCCGCCGAACCATCCACCTGGCGGCGGCGGGCAACTTCGCGCTCGCCCTCGCCTTCCTGCTGATGCACCTGCTCTCGACGGTCGAGGAGGAGGTGGCGCTCGCCGAGGAGCCCGGCCCGCCGGGCGAGCTGGCCCTCGGGCGCTGGCGGCTGAGGCTGGTGATGCTGATGGTGGCGGTCTCGGGTTTCGTGGCGTTCTCCTACGAGGTGCTCTGGACGCGCCTGCTCACCTTCCGCTTCGAGACCACGGTCTACGCCTTCAGCATCATGCTCAGCACCTTCCTGCTCGGGCTCGGGCTCGGCGGGGCGCTGGTGGGGCTGCTGCGGCGGCGCATCCCCAAGGCCCGCTACTGGCTGGTCTGGGGTTGCCTGGAGGCCGGCGTCGGCGTCTACGGCGTCTCCTCGGTGCTGCTGTTCTTCTCGGCGCGGCACGGCTACGAGAGCTTCGCGATGCGCGTGCTCGGGGAGTTCGGCGTCTCGGCGCTGATCATGCTCGTGCCCACCACCATGATGGGGGCGGCCTTCCCCATCGCCTGCGAACTGTTCGCCGCGGGCGTGGCCGAGACGGGCAAGTCAGTCGGGCGCATCTACGTGTTCAACACCGTCGGCGCGATCGCCGGGGCGCTGGTGACGGGCTTCGTGCTGGTGCGCACGCTCGGCACGCAGGCGTCGCTGACGCTCGTCTCGCTGCTGATGGTCGGGGCGGGCAGCGTGGTGCTGGCGGCCACGCCGGGCCTGGCGCGGCGGCGGGCGTGGCTGCGGTTCGCGCCGGCCGCGGCGGCATGGGCGGGCGCGCTGCTGGTCTGGGCGCTGACGCCGGGCGACTTCCTGCTGCACTACTTCCTGAAGAACCAGTCGTTTGCCGCGGCCAACCCGGAGGGAAGCGCCCGCCTGATCGGCTACGAGGAGGGCGTCGAGGGCGTAGTGGTGGTCTCGGCCGATGAGGAAGGCACGCGCATGATCGCCGCCGGGCCGCTCGACGTGGCCGGCACCAGCTACGCGCTGCGCAACACGCAGAAGCTCCAGGCCCACGTGCCGATGCTGCTGCACCCGGACCCTCGCGAAGTCTGCCAGATAGGATTCGGCGGCGGCGAGACCGCCGGCATCTTCGCCAGCTACGACGTGGACCGTTTCGACTGCATCGAGATCAGCCGGGCCATGATCCAGGTGGCCGACGAACACTTCTCCGACATCAACCGGGGCGTCGTCGACGACCCGAAGTGCAACCTGATCGTGATGGACGCCACCACCTACCTGAAGTACACCGAGCGGAAGTACGACGTGATCGCCAACGACGCCACCTGGCCCGCCCAGGCCGGCCCGTCCATGCTCTACACCCTCGAGCACTTCCAGAACGGCTATGACCGCCTCAAGCCCGGCGGCATCATGACGAGCTGGCTGCCGTTCGACATGCCGATCGAGGACCTGAAAGCGATCATCCGCAACTTCCACCAGACCTTCCGCCACGTCTACATCTGGGCCGTGCTGAGCCGGGTCAACAAGCATTCCCTGATCCTGGGCACCGACGAGCCGCTGCGCGTGGACGCCGCGCGGTTCCTGGAGCGCTTCGAGCAGTTCGCCCGCGATGACCTGGCCATCGTCCATCTGGACGACCCGGACGTCTTCCTCGCCTGCCACCTGACCAGGATCGAGGGCCCCGCCCCCGAGCTGGCCGGCGCGCCCCCGCACACGCAGGACCGCCCGACCCTTCAGTTCCTCTACTCCCGCCAGGAGGAATATGCCCGCTACCGCGAGCCCCGGCAGCGCAGCCAGGCGTTGCTGTTCTTCCGCGCCCACCGCGACTCGATCCTGGAGCACCTCGGCGGGCTGGACGCCCTGCCTCAGGGGCAGCAGCTGGCCGAGGGGATCGCGCGAGTCGACCGGGCCAACGACCACTTCCTGCGGGCGCACGTGCTGGAGTGGGAGGACCCGCGCCGCAGCGCCGAGGAGTTAATGGCCGCCGCCCGTCTGGCGCCGAATCACCCCGCCGTCCGCGTCGAGACGGCGAGCCGGGCCGCCCTCGCCGCGCTGGACCGCGAGCAGCTGCGCCGCCTCAGCACCGAGGACCTGAAAGCCACCGCCGGCCACCTCTTCCTGCAGGGCCAGTACCGCAAGGCCCTGGTGGCGCTGGAGGAATGGGCCCGGCGCGAGCCCCAGTCGGCCACGGCCCAGGCCGAGATCGGGCTGGTCTACATCAACATGGACCGCCCCGACCTGGCCATCCCCCACCTGCGCATGGCCGTGAGCCTGGACCCGGAGTCGGCGGACGCCCAGTTCAACCTCGGCTCGGCCTACCTCGCCGCCGCCCGCCCCGCGCAGGCGGTCACGCACCTGGAGAGCGCGCGCCGGATGGAGCCGCACTCCCCGGACACGCTCGAACGCCTCGGGCTCGCCTATGCCCTGGTCGAGCGCCCGGACCGCGCGGGGCCGCTGCTGGAGCGCGCCGTCGAGCTCAGCCCCGAACTGCCCAGGGCGCGGCAGAACCTGGCCGCCTTCCTGGCCCGGCAGGGCCGCTTCGAGGCCGCCCTGCCGCACCTGCAGAAGCTGGTCGAGCTGCGGCCGGACGCGCACCAGGCGCATCGGCTGCTGGCGCAGACCTACCGGCGGCTCGGGCGGACCGAGGACGCGCGGGAGCACGAGCGGCGGGCCGAAGCCCTGGAGGCGGCCCACGAGGGCGCGCCGGCCCCTTGAGCCGGCGCCGGGGGCGCGGGCCGTTACGCCTCGGCGGGGGCGGGCTCGTCGTCGCTCTCGCCCTGCTTCTGCACGGACTCGCGCGAGAGCCGCTCGACCACTTCCTCCACCATGTTCGCGATGCTCACGAGCGTCTCACGCGTGGCCGACTCCAGCGCGTCCAGCTCGTGGGCCATGTGGCGCAGGTTCTCGCCGCTGTCGGAGAGGTCCGAGAGCGAGATGCCCGGCCCGTTGCGCCCCATCTGCGTGAGCAGGAAGTTGACGATCTCGGCGATCTCCTGCACTTCCTTGACGCCGGAGCGGACCTCCACCGGCGTCAGGTCGCCCCGGCTGATGGCGTAGAGCTTGACGTTGAGCTGGCGCACCGGCCGCACCACCTTGCGGTAGAGCACCAGCGAGAGGGTCAGGTAGATCAGCAGCACGAAGAGCAGCATGTGCCAGGCGTGACGGATCACCAGCTCCATGGCCACCGGGTCTTCCGTCGAGAAGTACTGGTAGACCGCGTAGACGGCCATCGCGCCGGCGATGACCAGCGCCGTGTAGACCGTGCAGACAAACGCCAGCGACCTGCGCCTTCCGCGGTTCATCAGCGACCCTCCCTCCGTCGGCGCCTTAGGAGCTATTGCCTGGCCGAAGACCAGTTGCTGCCGCGCACATACTCGCACGAACCACCGGCAGTTTCAACCCCCTTCCGTGCGGGGCGCTGCCGCTTCCGGCAGCTATGCCGCCCGCTTCGCGGGCTCTGCGGCGCGGCCGTGGCGCCCGTGCCGGCGGACCGCGGCCAGCAGCGGAGCACCTGCCGCCATCCCCTGTCGAAGGCCGGCGCCGCCTCCTGCGGGGACGGACGCCCCGTCGCGATACAGCCCCGGCCTTCGGCCCGGGCCGCGCTCGCCGGCGCTACTCGGCCGGCCCGCCGGACTGCGGGAGCTGCTCCTCGGCGTCCTCCCACTCGTCCGTCTCCCCGGCCTCCCACTGCCGGGCCGGCGGCATCATCGGCGCAAAGGCGCGGCGGAAGCCCTCCGTGATGTTGCTGATCGACTCCACCGGCACGCGGAGCCGCTTCTCGATCGCGCCGTCCCCCGTGATCCAGGTCCCGAAGGTGATCGGCGGGCCGACCTCGAAGCGCATGTGGGCCAGGAAGGGGGGCATGAACTGGCCGGCCTGCGCCATGGCTCTGACCATCGCCTGCATCTGGAACTGGAGCAGCTCCTCCAGCGAGAGGAGCCCGATGGCGATCGGGTCGGCCGGCATCGCCTCCCGCGCGCCGGCGAGCCGCTCGGAGCCGACCACCGGTTCGACCTGCCCGTCGACGGCCGCCTTGAGCGCCTCCAGCGCGCCGGCGCCCTGCACATGGATCATCGTGCCGTCCAGGAAGGTCTGGTAGGCGTCGGCGCTGCCGCCCCACATCTCGTCGATCATGGCCTCCTGGAGCCGGGCCACCTGCGGGCCGCCGGGCATCTGGGCGGCCGCCTCGAAATCGTAGCTGGTGGACCATCGGGAGATGGAATGGCCCCTGTAGATGACGGTGTCCGGCTCGTAGGAATAGACCTGGGCCACGCCGCCGAGTTCCTTCTGGAAGTCCTGCATCGCGGGCAGCATTTCGGCAAGCTCCCCCATCAGCTCGCGCGCCCTGTCGGCGTCCGTCACGGCGACGGCCGAGGTCGCCTGCAACGCCCCCTCTTGCACGCTCAAGCCCGTGGCCGCCTCGCCGCCCATGAGGCCGGCCAGCGACTCGGCGAGGGCCGCCAGCCCGGCCAGCGGGTCCTCGGCGCCTTCCTGTTCGGGCGGCGGCACAAGCTCACGCACCAGGCCGGCGTACCAGCGGGCCAGCGGGCCCACGTCCCCCACCTTGGTGGCAAGGACCATGGACGAGCCGGCCGGAATCCGCCTCAGCAGCTCCAGCTCGCCCCCCGGCACGCTGGCCAGGTAGGCGGCGAGGCTGCCCTCGGGCGTGAGCGTGGCCCGCACCCAGCCGGCGATGACGTCGCCCTCGAAGGTGACCGTCCCGGAGACGGTCTCCACCTGCCGGGCCACGCCCTCGACGCCTTCCAGGGCGGCGTCGAGCATCCGCAGCATGCCTTCTCCTTGCGGGCTCATGGCCAGGGGCATGGCCACCAGCCGGACCTGCTGGAAGGGGTCCACGCCCTCTTCTGAGAGCGCCGCCAGCAGAGCGCCGGGCCGCGCCGCCGCCCCCACGTGCACGTCCGCGAAGACGCCCGGCGGCAACGTGCCGCCCGCGAGCATGGCCCGCACGGCGCGGACGCCCTCGGCCTCGTCGCCGAGCGCCGCGCGCGCCCCCACCACGGCGATCGCGGCCTCTACGTGCGGCGCTTCCTCCGAGCCCTCCGGCGGCGCCTCGCCGTAGGTCGCCACGCCGCCCTCCTCGCCCAGCTTCGTCAGATCCGCCCGCAGGCTGTCCAGGTAGCGCTGCGGGTCGGCCAGGTAGAAGACCACGACCGGCCGCCGATGCATGGGCGGGGCCAGCACCACGAGCTGGAGCGGCTTGCTCAGGTCCACCGAGCTCGGCGCGGTGGTAAGCAGCAGCTCCTGCGGCAGCTTCGCCGCCAGCGACTCGTACGTCTGCTGCGGGGCCACCGCCCGGACCAGCAGCGCGAGCCGGCCGTCGAGCGCGAGGACGCTCGGCGCCTCTACGAAAGCCATCACCTCGGCCGGCAGCGACTCGGCGGGGCCGGGCGCTCCGTGCGCCACGCCCGCCGCGAGCAGAACCGCTGCCACGCACGTCAAGATGAGCCGTCTCATCGCGATGCCTCCTTCATGGGAACAGGCGGCCATCGGGCCGCCCGGCCTGTTCTGTCGAAAGAACGTCGGGCGATCTGGCAGGCATCAGACCGGCTCCGCCATGACGAGCTCCAGCACGTCGTCGAGCGGGGCCGTGGCCAGGCAGATGCAGGAGTCGGCCGCGCCGTAGTAGACCCAGAGCGTCTCGTCCCGCACGAACCCTCCGCAGGGGAAGACGACGTTCGGCGCGTCGCCGATCTGCTCGTAGGGCTCACGGGGGGCGAGCATCCAGCGGCGGGCGCGGGCGATCATGCGGTGCGGCTCCTCCAGGTCGAGCAGGGCCGCGCCGAGGCGGTAGAGCGGGCGGCTCAGCGCCTCCTTCACGCCGTGGTAGATGACCAGCCAGCCCTCCGCGGTCTCGATCGGCGGCAGGCCGGCGCCGACCCGCAGTCCGTCCCACCACGGCCCGCCGCGCAGGGGCACCACCACGTCCGTCTTGCCCCAGAAGGCCAGGTCGGGCGAGTAGGCGATCCAGATGCTGCCGCCGCCCACGGCCGGGCGGTGGAGCATGGCGTAGTGGCCGTCGAAGCGGCGGGGGAAGAGGCAGGCGTCCTTGTCGTCCGGCGGGAAGGCGAGCCCGACCCGCTCCACCGTCTCGAAGTCCGTGGTCAGGGCGATGCCGATGCCGGGGCCGTGCTCGCTGTAGACGGTGTAGGCGAGGCCCCAGGCGTCCAGGTCCTCCATCCAGGTGATGCGGCAGTCCTCGACGCCGAACGTCTCGTGGGGAAAGCCCTGCGCCGGGTGCAACAGCGCGCGCGCGGCCACGCTCCAGCCGGTGACGCCGTTGCTGCTGCGCGCCACGGTCAGGTGCGAGCGCCCGGAGGTGCTCTCCACGCGCAGCAGCAGGACGACTTCGTCGCCCAGGTCGGCCGCGCCGGCGTTGAAGACAGCGTTGGCCTGGTAGGGCAGGTCGCGCGTGGTGATCAGCGGGTTGTGCTCGTTGCGCGCGAACAGCTCGGCCATGCGGAGCCCTCCTGAGCAGGTCCTCGGTCCCGCCTCGCCCCTGCCCAACCATTGTCGCGGGGGCGGGCGGGCGTTGCAAGGCCGTGCTCAGCCCTCCTTGCCCTCGTCCCGGCCGGCGCGGGCGCGGCGCTTGGCGCGGGTGAAGACGCTCTCGCGCTTGCGCGGGGGCCGGGGCTCCTCCTCGGGCGCCGGCTCGGCCGGCGGCGCGGGGGCGCCGGTTCTGCTCAGGCTCCGGCGCACGGATCGGCCGGCGGCGGTCAGCGTTGCCTTGAGCCTCCCGGCCGCGGCCCGCGCGGGCCGCGGCACCAGGTGCGCCCAGAGGCGCTTGCGGGTGACGATGTCGGCGAGCAGCAGCCCGAGCAGCAGCCCCGCCAGCTTCTCCAGCAGGGCGGGCCCCTCGGCGGCGCGGCGGGGGGCGAACTCCGGCGAGTAGGGCAGCACGGCCGCCGGCAGGCTGACCCGCCGCCCCTCGCCTGTCAGCACCACGCCGTGGTAGAGGCCGTCGCTGTCGAGCCGGAAGTCCGCCTCCATCCGGCGCGGGCCGCTCCAGCGCAGGGGCAGCTCGATCGGCTCGCCCTCGCTGGGGGGGATGATCAGCGCCCGGGCGCCGGTGCAGGTGCGCGCCGCCTCGGCGTCCATCTCCAGCGCCACCGTCGCCGTGCGGCCCGCGCGCACGATAGTGGCGAACAGCGCGAGGTCGTCCCGCTCCCGCTGGAGCCACTTGACCACCGACGCGAAAAGGGGCTTGTAGCCCGTCCAGGCGCGCAGCTCGCCGGTGAACTCGCCGTCGGCCGCGCAGGTGAGGGCGGCGGCCCGTCCGAGCCCGGCCTGCCAGACGGCCAGCAGCGGGGCGGCGTTGGCGTCGGTCGTGGTGATGAGCTGCTCGGCGTCCTGCTTCGCGTAGCAGAGGTTGTAGCCGAGCACGCGGGGGAAGCGCTCGACCTCCAGGCGGCCCAGGCGCACCATCAGGGGGCTGACCAGGCCGTCGGTCGGCTCCTCCAGGAAGGTCTTGCGCGCCACGCGGATGACGTCCTCGCAGAACACGCGCGGCAGGGCGCCGGGGTCGCGGGTGAAGAACGCTTCGCCGCGGCCGCGGCGGGCGATGTCCTTCAGGAAGTCGGCGTCGACGTCCGCCGCGCTGCCGAGGCCGATCACGGAGATCGTCCCGCCGGCCTTCGCCCAGGCGTCGACCAGCTCGCGGTAGGCGCCGGGCTCCTCGCTGTCGGCCGCGTCGGCGAAGAGCACGATGTGGCGCGTCGGCGCCTCGCTCTCGGTCAGCGCGGCGACGGCCGCCCGCAGGCCGGTGTAGACGAAGATGCCCCCGCCCATCGGCTCGATGCGCAGCGTGCGCTTCACCACCTCGTCGATCTCCTCGCCCACGGTGCTGAGGGGCACGACGGTGTGGGCGGAGCTGTCGACGGCGATCACGGCGACCTGGTCCCGGGGCATCAGCACGCCGAGGGCCTCGGCCGCGCCGCGGTTGGCCAGGTCCATCTTGCTCAGCCCCCCGCCGACGGGCATGGACATCGAGCCGGAGCGGTCGAGCACCATGGCCATGGCGACGCGGGGGCGGGCGTAGTGCTCCTTGCGCATCATGGAGACGGGGAGGACCTCTTCGAGGCGGCTCTGGTAGTAGCCGCCCTCGGCGAAGCTGCGTCGCCCGCCGCTCACCAGCAGGCCGCCGCCGGTCTGGCGCACGTAGTTGCGCAGGGCGGCGTCGGCCCGGTCGCGTCGAGGGCGCGGCGCACGTAGCGGGCGAGCGCCTCGTCCTCCAGCTCCACGGCCACCGGCACCGGCATGTAGAGCGGCCGGTTCGTCAGCAGCACGTTGTCGTTCTCCAGCGCGTCGGGGGGCAACTCCAGGCGGACGGTCGCGACCTCGGGCGGCACCTGGAGGGTGAGGGGCACCGCGCCGCGCGCGAAGTCCAGCTCGGCCTCGGTCAGGAGGCGGCCGTCGGCGGTGGTGGCCTTCACCTGCTTTACGGGCGCCCCCTGGCCGAAGTGCCGGGCCAGCGCAAACAGCTCGCCCGGCCCCGTCCAGTGGCAGCTCACCCAGCCGGTGTTCTGCAGCGGGCGGCCGAGCGCCACCACGCGGGCGCCCTCCACGGGGGCGGGATGGTCGGTAAGCAGGATCGGGGCGGCGTCCTCCTGGCCCAGGGCGAGGGCCAGCTCGACGGCCGGGGCCATCGGGTGGGTCGGCCCGGACGGGCGCCAGCCTGCCAGCGACTCGGCGGCGGCCTGGCGCTCCAGCGAGTGCCGGCCGAGCACGCGCGGCTCGAACCCGCTGGCCACCAGGGTGACCCGCCCGTCGGCGCCGAGCTCGTCGAAGTAGCGCATCACCTGGCCCACGGCCCTCTCCCGGAAGGCGGCGCCGTCGGCCTCGGCGTTCATCGAGGCGCTGGAGTCGAGCACGACGATCAGGTGGCGGACCTTCGCCTCGCGGCTCCACGCCAGCCCGGCCGCCAGCAGGGCCAGCAGCAGCGCGCTGAGCAGCTCCAGCACCAGGGGCAGGGTCACCGGCGGGCGGCGCTTGCGCTGCCCCTCCAGGCGCAGGCTCCGCGCCGCCTGCCACAGGTGCAGCGACGAGACTTCGATGCGCTTGCCGCGGAAGACGAAGAAGTAGAGGAAGACGACCGCGCCGAGCGCCCCCAGCGCGAGCAAGCCCCAGGGCAGGGCGAAGTAGAGCATCAGAGCACCTCCACCAGGCCGGCGGCGAGGAACTCCTCGCGCAGAACCCGCTCCAGCGGCCGGTCGGCCACCACGCGCAGGCAGACGCCGCCGCAGCGGAAGACGGCCTCGCGCAGTTCGCCCTCCAGGGCGCGGAGGCGGCGGCGGTAGTCCTCGACGACGCGGCGCTCCAGCGTGAGGTCGGCCCGTCGGCCCCGCTCGACCGCATCCAGCACGACGGGCCCGACGGGGTCGGGCTCCGCCTCCCACGGCCCGAGCAGGTGCACCACGACGAGCCGCGCGCAATCGGCCGCCAGGGCGCTGACCACCGCCGAGGGCGAGGCGGGGCTCATGAAGTCGCTCAGCACCAGGCGGGCCGAGGCCCGGCGCAGCGCTCCGACGGCGCGGCGCGGGGCGGTGAAGAGGACCGAGTCGGGCCGGCGGAAGGCGAGCTGCTCCGGCCCGTCCAGCCGCTCCAGCTCATCGCCGGCGGCGAAGAGCCGCACGGCCATGCCCTCCACCAGCCCGGCGCGGTGCAGGTAGCGGCACAGCTCGTGGGCGAGCGGGCCCTTGCGCCCGTCGGCGATGGCCATCGAGGCGGAGGCGTCGACGATGACGTCGAAGAACGGGCTGACCTCCTCGCGATAGAGGCGCACGATGAGCCGGTCGGTGCGGGCGGAGGAGAACCAGTCGATGCGCCGGGGATCGTCGCCCGGCACGTACTCGCGGAAGTCCTGGATCTCGACCGAGGCGCCGATCCCAGCCAGGTCAGCTCCGCCAGGTCGCCGACGCGCCGGGCGATGAAGCTGTTGCGCCCGGAGCGGAAGGCCTCGCTCCAGCGGTTATCCATGCTCTGCCCGACTCCCGCGACGGTGCCGCCCGCGGCCGCGGCGAACCGCCACGCCAGGCCCCCGGCCTGCTGTTGCGCCCGCTCGGGCGCTGCGGGCTCGGCCGACGCCGCGCCTCCTTCCGCCAGGCCCGCGAAGACGGCGTATTGCCCGTCGACGCAGACGATCAGCTCGGCCAGGTCGGCGCCGAGGTGGTTCTCCACGTGCACCCGCCCGCCTTCGAGCCATGCCTCCAGGCGTCGCCGCTCCAGGCCGATGCTGCGCAAGGCGTACCATGCCTTCTGCCGCGCCGGCAGCGCCCCGCTGTAGGTCAGCTCCCGCGCCCCCGTGCGGGCCGTGACGCCGCTGAGGCCGAACTGAGTGCTTGCGTGGCGGACGTCCTCCGCAGGCAGGCCCTGGGAGATGAAGTGGGGAACCTCGTCGAGGCCGCCCCTCAGGCGCCGCCCGAGCGTGAACGGCGCGTATACGGAGAACTGCGAGAGCGTGAGGCGCTTCTTGGCCCGCTGGTCGATCAGCTCGCTGGCGACCACGCAGGCGTGCGCCCGCACTCCGTGCTGGAGCAGGTCGGCGACGACGATGACGCAGATCACGCAGACGCTCAGCGCCGGCGCCAGCGCGTAGTAGAGCATGACCTTGCCCCGCCGGTTCACCAGGTACCACCATCCGATCGGCCCGACCAGCAGCGAGAAGGCCACCAGGAAGACCAGCACGGCCACGAAGGGCGGGTCGTCGCCGACCGGCAGGACGGGCCTCAGGCCGCGGCGCGACCGTCCTCGCGACGGCTCGAGCCCGACGCGGGGGCGCACGAACGCGCCGGGCTGCATCAGCCTGGCCGCCCCCACGGCGGCGATGCGGCCCATGCCGGCGGCGAGGCCCCCCGGGGCCCGCTCGGCGGCGGGCACTTCGCCGGCGAGCCCCTCGTAGAACGCTTCCCGCTCGCCCTGCGGCACGTCCACCACCCAGCAGGTCCCGCCCATGGCCACCCAGTCCAGGATCGGCTCCCTGGCCAGCCGCGGCGAGGCCCACGCCTCGTGGGTGACCACGACCAGGTCCACGCCCCAGAGCCCGCGCCAGGCGTCGGGCACCGACTCGGGGGCCAGGTTCACCACCGTCAGCGAGGAGGGCTGCGAGAGGCTGGCCGAAAGCGGCGGCGCGGCGCCGGTGGAGACGACGGCGGCGACGGCCTCGGCGCCCCCGTGGTGCAGCCCGGGCCAGTGCTCGCGCGCGAGCGCGGCGCCCGTCTCGGCGTCGCTCAGGATGACCTCGGCCCCGAAGAACGATTCACCCACCACGGGCACGTAGAGCCAGCGGCGGGTCAGCCCGCCGGCGGCCACCGAGAAGGTGGCGCTGGCGGCGCGGCGGGGCTTTCGCTATCCTGCCTGACCTCGCCCTGACGCCACCCGAGAGGAGCCCGCCGGATGAGGATCAAGCAATCGCTCTGCTACCCCATCTACCAGCAGGAGGGGATGGACCTGGATGCGTTCCTCGGCACCGTGGCCGGCATCGGCTTCGCCGCCGTCGAGCTCTGGGGCCGGGGGGACGACTTCGAGGAGGTCGTCGCGACCGCCCACAGGCACGGCCTTGTGGTGGCGAGCATGTCGGGGCATGCCTCGCTGAGCGACGGGCTGAACAAGCGCTCGAACCACGACCGGATCGAGGCGGAGCTGCGCGAGTCGATCGACCTGGCCGCCGAGCACGGGATCCCCGGCCTGATCTGCTTCAGCGGCAACCGCCAGCCGCACCAGGGCGCGGTGGAGGCGATCGACGCCGTGGCCGACGGCCTGCGCCGCGTCGCCCCCTACGCCGAGCAGAAGGGGGTGAACCTGAACCTGGAACTGCTCAACTCCAAGGTCGACCACCCCGGCTACCAGTGCGACCACACCGCCTGGGGCGTCGCCGTCTGCCAGAAGGTGGGCAGCCCCCGCGCGAAGCTGCTCTACGACATCTACCACATGCAGATCATGGAGGGCGACCTGATCCGCACCCTCCGCGAGAACATCGACTACATCGGCCACTTCCACACCGCCGGCAACCCCGGCCGCAAGGACATGGACGACGCGCAGGAGCTGAACTACCGGGGCATCTGCCGCGCCATCGCCGAGTCCGGCTACCGGCACTACGTCGGACACGAGTTCGGCCCGAAGGGCGAGAAGATCGAGGCGCTGAGGCGCGCCTTCGAGATCTGCGACGTGGGCTGAGGCGCCTGTGGCAGGACGGCCGTCCTGCGGCGACGAGCTGAGCCGGGCGGGCAGGCTCTGGTGGGCGAGGGGGGAGTCGAACCCCCACGGGCCTTGGCGGCCCAGCGGGTTTTAAGCCCGCAGCGTCTGCCGTTTCCGCCACTCGCCCCCCTGGCATTCTACCGCGTGCGGACGGATGTAACCACGACGACACGCCGAGCACAACGGACGAGAACGGCGAACGGCAGTCAACGGGTACAGGCAGGATGCGACCGGCTACGAGGCTGAGGATTGGCGGACCAGCGGGAGTCTCCGCAACGCGCCCCTGCCGTTCGCCCTTCGAGTAGTCATGTCGTCAGGCCTTCATTATGTCTATCCTGTATGTCCTGGACAGGCGCCGTTGCCGCCCGTTATGACCCTCATCTCGTCGTGGTCAGCCCGCGCCTTCGCGGATCGCCCCCGGCCCCACCGGCGCCGTGCGCAGCGTGGCGTAATGGGTGTTGAAGAGCGAGCTGTCGCCGATCTCCTCCATCTTGCGCCACATGCGCTTGCACATCTTGATCAGCACGCCGCGCGCCACGGGATCGGCGGCGCGGTTGCGCAGCTCGTGCGGGTCCTCACGCAGGTTGTAGAGCTCGTCGGCGCCGCCGGGGGAGAAGACGTATTTCCAATCGCCGTGCCAGACGATCCGCTGGGTGTAGACGAAGCGCTGGCCGAAGAACTCCGCGTAGGCGTCCTGCCACTCGGCGGGCTCGGCCGTGCCGTCGAGCACCGGCCGGAGCGAACGGCCCTGGCAGGGCTCCATCGGTTCCAGGCCGCAGAGGTCGAGCAGCGTCGGCCCGAGGTCGATCAGGCTGACCACGTGCTCGGCGTCCTCGCCGCCGCGCATGGCCGGCGCGCGGACGATGAGCGGCACGTTGTAGACCTCCTCGTACGGCGTGCCGACGCCCTTCGTGGCGAGCCCGTGCGCGCCGAGCATGTCGCCGTGGTCGCAGGTGACCATCACGATCGTCTCCCCGTCGGCGCCGGACTGCTGGAGCGCGTCGAGCAGCCGGCCGGTCTCCGCGTCCAGGAACGAGACGACGGCCCAGTAGGCGGCGCGAGCGCGGCGCCATTCGTCCTCGCCGAGCTCCCGCCAGAGGGCGCGCATGCGGCGCACCACCTCCGGCTTGCCGGCGCAGTCCTCGCCGAGCGAGGGGCTCACGGGCACGGTCCCGGCGTCATAGCGCTCCAGGAAGCTGCGGGGTGGCACGTAGGGGTCGTGCGGCTCGCAGGTCGAGACGAAGCAGCAGAACGGCCGCTCGCCCGCGCCGTGGCGGCGCACGAAGTCGATGCCCTTCTCGAAGGCCGGGTGCCGGGCCGGGCCGCCCGCGTCGTCCCAGGCGCCGCAGAGCAGGTAGGGGCGATAGCCCTCGTGCTCGACGACGAGCTGCGAGCCCGGCTCCGGCTCGCGCCGCAGGGCGCCGCAGGCCGTGTCGTACTGCTCCCAGCCGAAGCGCTCCAGCTCGCCGCTCTGCTCCACGTGCCACTTGCCGAAGTAGCCCGTCGCGTAGCCGGCCTCGGCCAGGCGGCGCGACCACCAGCCCATGCCGCCCCGCACGTCCACCCACTCGGGGCGCTGAGTGTGCGTGCAGTCCCAGACGCCGTGCGTGCTCGGGTAGGTGCCGGTCATCAGCGAGGCCCGCGCGGGGGAGCAGATGGCGTTCGTGCTGTAGCAGCGGCCCAGGCGGAGCCCGTCCCGCGCCAACGCGTCCAGGCGCGGCGTCAGGCAGGGACTCTCCGGCGCGAGGGCGTCGGCGTTCGTGTGGTCGGACATCACAATGAGGACGTTCGGCATGCGTGCGGGCATGGCGCGGCTCCGGTCAGGTAAGCCGGCGAGAGGGCGGCGCGGGCGCCGCAGAGGGATGGAGGCGGCGACGGGATTCGAACCCGTGAATGAGGGTTTTGCAAACCCTTGCCTTGGTCCACTTGGCTACGCCGCCCCCCTTCGCGGCCCCTCCACTATAGGCCCTGGGCGCCCAGAATGCAATCGGCGGAGGCGAGCCACCGCGCCCGGCGTGCAGCGGGAAGGGATCTGCGGTGACCGGCGCTCGCGACTGCGCCGTCCGGCATGACCGCCGGGGCGGCGGCCCGATTCCTCGGCTGCCTTCGCGACCGAGACCAGCCGAGACGGAAGCTTGACATGCGTTGCGTTTGGGCCATAATACATTGTTGTCTATACCCAAGAGTTCAGCAACCCGATGGAGCCGACACTGACCAAAGCCCTCCAGGACTACCTGGAGGCCATCTACCGCATCGAGGCCGAGAAGCGCGTCGCCCGCGTGCGCGACATCGCCGCCGCCCTCGACGTGCACAAGTCCACCGTCACCGCCGCGCTGCGTGGCCTCTCCGAGCGCGACATGATAGACTATGAGCCCTATGAGGCGGTGACGCTGGCCGACGGGGGGCGCCGGCTGGCTCGCCGCATCGCCGCCCGACACGCCGTGCTGCGGCACTTCCTGGAGCACGTGCTCGGGGTCGGGCCGGAGGCGGCCGAGGCCAACGCCCGCCGCCTGGGCCACGCCGTCGACGAGGGCGTCCTGGAGCGGCTGGTCTGCTTCGTGGCCTTCGCCCACGGGCAGGGGCAGGCCGGCTGGCCGGAGGAGTTCCGCCGCTTCGCCGCAGACGCCGTGAAGCGCGGAAGCTGCGAGGAGAAGATCGAGAAGTGCCTGCGCCTTATCGGGGAAGCGCTCCCCGACGAGGGCCGAACCCAGACCTGAAGGGAGCCCCGGATGCCGATCTTCGAGTACAAGTGCGCCGAGTGCGGACACGTGACCGAGTTCCTGGAGAAGCCCGACGCGGGCGGCGAGCACCGTTGCGAGCAGTGCGGCGGCGGGGAGCTGGAGAAGGCGTTCAGCGCCTTCAGCGCCCGCATGGCGCCGAGCGCGGCCCGCGCGCCGTCCTCCTGCGAATCCTGCCCCACCGGCACCTGCCCCATGCGCCGCTGAGCGCCCCGCGTGGAGGAGGGGGCGGTCGAGTTCTCGGTCAGGCATCCGCGCCTGGTGACGGCGGCGATGGTGGCGGCCACGCTGCTGCTCGGCGCGATGATCCCGCGCGTGCACATCGACACCGACCCCCCCGAGAACATGCTCTCGGCCGGCGACCCCGTGCGCGTCTTCCACGACCGCATGGCCCAGAACGCGGAGGAGGCAGGGAACGGCGAAGCAAGGCAATGGACCTGAATGTGCGCACTGACCGCTCATCACCGGCCACTGCCTGCCCGCTCTCCTTCGTTCTGGGTCTCCTTCTCGGCCGTTTGTGCCGCGCCGTCGAGCCGTCCGCCGTCGCCTGACAACTGAGCAACGAGCAACTAACAACCGCCGTTTGGCCGTTTCGGTTCGTTTCGTAATCGGCCTTGTCGCCGCCCTGCAGGGCGTTCTCAGGCCTTTTGGGCCGCCGGGCCATCATACGCGACGGCCCGGTGAGGCGTGTCCCATTCGGGCGCATCCGGCCCATTTGGGCGGCGTGGAACGCAGAGGACGCAGAGGACGCCGAGAAACCGCAGATGGACGCGGATGAGCGCGGATCACCGGCTCAACACTGCGCCCCAGCCGCGTGATCAGGACGCCCTCGGGGTGTAGTATCTCCGAGATGGGGCCCGCGAAGATGATCAGCAGCACGATGACGCGCGTCAACCAGTAGCGCCTGCGCCACTGGTTGAACCGCCGCCACGCGCGACGCGGCCACGAGACTTGTGCGTTCTCAGACATCACTCCTCTCCACAGTATCATACGCATACACCAGCGGATTCATTCGCCCGAAGGGCCGGCGTCCCGGGCCATCCGCCGTCCCGGCGCTTGATGGGGGACAGGGGGGCGGCGTAGACTCGGCGCGGACGTCGGGTTCCACATGCGGGGGGCTTCGCCATGGCCGAGGTGAAGGCGCTGGTCGTCTGCTACTCGCGCACGGGCACCACGCGCAAGGTGGCGCGGATGATAGCCGGCGAGCTGGGCTGCGAGCTGGAGGAGATCGTCGACAGGGTGGAGCGCGGCGGGGTGCTCGGCTGGGTGCGGGCGGGCAGGGACGCCGCCCGCCGGAAGGGCACCCGGATCGAGGAGCCGGCCCATGACCCGGCCGACTACGAGCTGGTCGTGGTCGGCACGCCGGTCTGGGCCTGGACCATGAGCTGCGCGGTGCGCACCTACCTGAGGGCGGTCCGGGACCGGCTGGCGGCGGTGGCGTTCTTCTGCACGACCGGCCGCACGGGCATCGAGGGCACGTTCGCCCAGATGCAGGCGCTCTGCGGCAGGGAGCCGGTGGCCACGCTCGGGCTGCGGATGAAGGACGTGATGAAGGGCGACGTGAGCGGCGAGGCGGCCGCCTTCGCGGCGAAGCTGCGGGGCGAGTGAGGGGGGCGGGCGCCCTCAGCGCAGCAGGACGGGGTCGCCGAAGGCGCAGGCGCCGTCGAAGGCCGCCTCTCCCCGGGCGGGTCGGGCCCTGAGCTCCAGCAGCTCGACGCCCCGCAGGTCGGCCGTGATCTGAGCCCAGGCGTTGGCCTCCTGCGCCCGGCTCAGGGCGCCGGTGGCGGCGAGCAGCTTGCCGTCGCCCCATACCTCGATGACGATCTGCTCATTGTGGGCGCGGGGGTCGACCTCCTCACCGAATCGGCCGGTGAGCCCGGCCACCGCGCGCAGCTCGCCGAAGGCGCCGCCCAGGCCGTAGGAGACGCGGGAAGGCGCGTTCATGCCGAGGCCGCGCTCGAAGCTCTGGTCCCCGATCCGGATCGGGCGGCCGTCGTAGGAGCGGTCGAAGCCGAGCGCGCCGTGCTCCTGCTTCAGGCTGAGGGGGCGCACGTCGGATAGGGCGACTTCCCGTTCCTCGCTGCGGTCGGCCGAGGCGAGCGCGGGGAAGGCCTGCGGCGCGGCGAGGGACCGCGCGCGCACGTCGGCCCGCCACTCCGCCCCGCCGGGGCTCCGGCCGGCCGGCACCCGGCGCCAGGCGTTGTCGAAGAACCCGGCCACCAGGAACGTCTCGGGCCCTGCCGTCATGCGGTCGAAGACGGCGTAGTCGAACCAGTGGTAGTGGCCGGATCCGTCCCACTCCAGGGGCAGCTCGGCCCGGCGGTAAGCCTGGTAGAGCGCGGCGGGCGTGGTCCCCGCCACCAGGGCGACCATACGGTCGGGCGCGAAGGGGTTGGGGTGGCAGAGCAGCACGCCGACGTCCTCGCCGGTGAAGCTCTCCTGCCCGAGGGTCACCGCATGGCCGGAGATGCGCGCTGGGAAGGCGAGCGCCTCTTCGGGCCCGGCGGCCGGCCGGGCGAAGGCGACCTGGCCGGCGACGCGGTTGACCGTCGGCGCGCCGAAGATCAGCAGGTTCTGCGCGGCCAGGTCCTGGGGGCCGACCTCCGCGTCGGCCTTGAGCGGCGGCGCGTAGCCGTGGCGGGCCTGCCACCGGCGCGCGAACCGATCGGCCTCGGCGCGGCTGACGGCCTTGTGCAGCTCGGACTCGCCGGCCGTGCCGTAGACGACCAGGAACGGCTCCCTCAGCACGTCGGAGAACGGGCCGCTGCGGCCGGCCCCCTTCAGCACGGCCCCGCCCTCTTGAGCCGCGCGCCAGGCGTCGCCCGAACGCTCCAGGCGGAGCCGCCCACCGAGCTTCGCCCAGTGGGGCGTGAACTGCTCTGCGTCGACGACGACCACGCGGGGGCGCACGGGCATCCGGTCCGCGTCGACGGTCAGGGCACGGACGTTCTGCGTGGACAGCTCGGCTCGCCCGCCCCCGCCCCTCGCCTCGACGGCGGCGAAGCGGACGGCGTCGCTGACGCGGTCGATGGTCAGCCACCACGCGCGGTTATAGCGCAGGTGGGCGGTCTTGAAGGTGAACTGCTCGGGGCATCCGCTGACCGGCTGGCCGAAGACCTTGGCCAGCGCGTACTGCCTGGTCCACTGAGGGATGCCTTCTTCCCTCTTGCGTGGGAACTCCAGGTACTCGAACGGATATCCGAGCTGGCGCAGGCGCTGCACCATGGCGCGGCTCAGTTCCGTCGATCCGGCCGGGCCGGCAGTCGTCTGCACGGCGGCCACGCGACAATGCTGGAGGTTCTCCGCCAGGCTGACCGGCGAGAGCGACTGGGGCAGGAAGGTGAAGAGCGTCCGGTGGAGGCCGGCGACCTCCGCGCCCCAGGGAGGACGCTGCAGCCACGGGCTCGCCGGGGCCCCCTCGCCGAGGGCGACCATCCCGGCGAACAGGTGCGGGTAGTGCGTGGCCAGGTGCCAGCATCCGGCGTGGCCGGCCGCCTGCCCCATCAGGTAGGAGCGCCCCGCCTCCACGTTGTAGAGGTGGCGCACGTCTTCGACTACGGCCAGCACGTCGGCCTCGCGGACGCGCTCGCCGTGCGGCTCGGCAAAGGGCGAGACGGCGATGGCCCCCTCGTAGCACGCGGCGGAGCCCTCGGCCCCCTCTGTCTGGAGGGAGAGGATGGCCGGATAGGGGCGCAGGCCGTCGTATCCCCGGGGCACGCAGATGCGGTAGGGGCGCAGCCGCCCGCTGGCCGGCGAGAAGTAAGCGCGCAGGAAAGGCTCCCCGAGGGGGAAGATCGCCCGCCTGCCGTCCTGGAGGCGGCGCAGGTTCGCCTGGATGGCCCGCAGTGCCTGCTCGCGGCGCCGCAGTTCGGCGAGCGAGGGCCGCCCTGCGTCCTGCCGCTGCAACTGCTCAATCTGGAGCTGGAGGGCGGCCGCATCGCGCTCGATGGCGCCGCCCCCTCCGGCGGCCAGCGTGGCCAGGTCGCGCTGGCCGGCCTGAAGGAGCGTGTCCAGGTAGTTGCGGAGCTGCTGCGCCGTCTCGCGGTACTCGGTGCGCACCCGCTGGCGCTGGTAGGTGCTGCGGAACCGGATCAGGCCGAACGTCACCATGGCCAGCGTGAGGGCGATGAGGAAGTGGATCCGGACCGCCTGCTGTCGTCTGGCCACGGTGACGCGTCCCCTCGCTCAGTGGGCAGGGCCGGGCGCGGGCAGCCGCCCGAACGCAATCGGCAGTATATCACAAACGCCCCGGCTCGGAAACCGGTGCCTGCCTGCGCGCCGAACGCCGAAGGTGCAAAGCAGAGGCCGCAGCCCGATCACAACCTTGCAGGTCTCGTCGACGCTCAGGTATCATCGAGCCGGCCCTCCTGCGGGAAGGACGCCCATGGGATACGACGAGCTGGAGCCGGAGGTCGGGGGCGAAGTGCTCTCGCCCCGGCCGGTCCGCTCCTGGCTGGCGGCGCTGCTGGACGACCTGGCCGGCAAGCTGACCCTGGGCTGGTCGCGGCTGGGGCGTCAGATGCGCGGCTTCGGGCAGCGGGTGGAGGGCGCGGTCTTCCCGGCGGCGCCGCCCGGCCGGCGCATCTGCCTGGTCGAGTTCGCCTGCGGTCAGGAGGGCCGCACCGTCTGCATCGACGGTGTCACCACCTCGGTCGAGTTGGGCCCGATGGACAGGCTGGGCGAGTTCCTACAGTCCGTCGGCGTCCGCAGCATCGCCCTGGAGACGGACCTGGAATCCAACCAGGTCTACGACGTGCTGCGCACGCTCTGGAGCGTGCGCCGGCCGCTGCGGGGGGCGGAGCCGAGCTGGTGGGACCGGCTGCTGGGCCGCCCGGCGGTGCTGCGCGCGCTCACCTCGCCGGAGGGGTTCCACAAGTTCTGCGCGGCGACTCGGCTCGAGCGGGAGGCCGACCATCTGGAGGTGCGCAACAGCTACTGCCCGCTGACTTTCTCGCGGGCGGTCTCGGGCTACATGGAGCGCGTCTCGCGGTTCCGCGACCACCGGGCGTTCTTCCACGCGGCGCCGCGCTTCGCCCTGCTGACGGCGCTGGCGGTGCTGGTGCCGACGGCGGTGGCGTGGTCGACGGGCGGCGTGAGCCACCTGGCGCTGGGGCTCGGAGTTGCCGTCGCCCTGATCATGGGGGCCGGCGCCCTCGTGGTGTTCGAGACGATCGGTGCAGTGCAGTACGACAAGGAGCACCAGGCCAAGGTCATCCAGGAGCGCCACCAGGCCCTGGTGCGGGCCTACGAGAGCATCCACACGGACCTGGCGCGGGCGCGCCGGATCCAGCAGGCGCTGATCCCCGGCCAGCAGGTCCAGCCCTTCCCGGACGACGTGTACATCGCGCATGCCTTCGCCCCGGAGATGGCCGTCGGCGGCGACTATTACGACATCCAGCGCGTCGGCGACGACCGCGTGGCGATCGTCTTCGCCGACGTGGCCGGCCACGGCATGGGCGGGGCGTTCGTGACCGGCATCATCAAGACCACCTTCGAGCTGGCCGGCGACCTGGAGGGCTCGGTCAGCGAGTTCATGGCCCTGCTCAACAGGACGCTTGAGCGCATGACCCCGCCGGAGAGCTTCGCGGCGGTCATCTTCGCCGTCTACGACGTGCCGAACCACGGGCTGCACTACTGCAGCGCCGGGCACAACCCGCCGCCGATGGTCGTGCGGAGGGCCGAGGCGGGAGTGGAGCGCCTGGAGGAGGCCGCTTCGGTGGTAGCCGGCATCCAGCCCGACGCCGCCTTCGCCGAGGAGGCGGTGGAGCTGGCGCCGGGCGACAGATTCGTGCTCTGCACCGACGGCATCACCGAGTCCGCCAACGCCCGGGGCGAGCTGTTCGGCGAGGAGCGCCTGCGCGCGCTGCTGGCCGAGACGGCCCAGCGCCCGGCGCTGGTCGTGCCGGACAGGATCCTGCAGGAAGTGGCGCGCCACGCCGGCGAGACCCCACAGGCCGACGACCGCACCATCGTCGTGATGGAAGTGCTGCGGTAGGGCTCAGGTTGAGCGCCGTCCCGTCAGGCCGCCCGGCGCTTGCGCGCGGCCGCCAGGCCGACCAGCGCCACGCCGAGCAGCGCCACCGTGCACGGCTCGGGGATGACCGAGTCCGGGCCGACCACCCCGGCAAGCTCCAGCACCGTGACGCCGTACATGGCCATGCCGCTGTAGCTGCCGCCCCAGGCCATCGTGTGCGGGCCGGGCGACCAGGTGTCGTAGAGGGCGATCGTGGTCGGATCAAGGTCGTTGTAGCCGAGCCCGAGCATCGAGTGGCCCTCCACGTGCAGCACGACGACGCGGCCGGCGTCGATCTCGTCCATGTATTCCGCCAGCGTGAAGCCGCTGCTGGCCGCGTTGTCGGTGTACTGGCTGTAGAGGCTGACCACCGAGCTGCCGTAGCCGGTGTAGTCGAGGTACTCGTAGATGCCGTAGAGGGCATAGTCGGTCAGCCCGTAGCCGGGCATCTCGTAATAGTGGAGGGCGGAGCCGCTGGTGTAGTAGTACCACGTAGTCGAGCCGTTGGAGTTTCCCACGGAGTCCTGGCTGGTGCCCATGAAGTCGGCCAGGGAGTTGAAGTTGTGGTAGGGCGGGTCCACGTCGTCGCCGCTCAGGCCGTAGCCGGCCGACGGGCTCAGGCCGCTGTAGAAGTCGTCGATGTGGCCCTGGCTGGCGATCATGGCCTGCGTGGCGTCGTGGTTCGGGCCGGCGGTGTGCGTGGAGAGCTCCGCCGTGACGCCGGGCACCAGGTTGTCGTACCCGTTGCGGTCGTAGTAGCCCGTCATCATGCCGACGGCGGTCGGCGAGCAGCCGTACCACCAGTCGTAGTCCGGCACGCCGGAGATGACGCCGCCCTCCACGTGCGACGTCAGCAGCGAGGTCGCCTGGGCGGGGGAAGCACAGAAAACAAACAGGCCGACAAGGAGCAGTCCGACGGCGCGGCGCAGGCCCTTCATCGCGCACCTCCCTGGGAACGGGGTGAATAAGGCATAAGCGCGAGCAAAAAGGGTGCCGAACTGTGGCGACGCCGGGGCGTTGCCGCCGGCGCGCCCGCATCCGCTTTCGTGCGCAAGAGTTACGCCGGAGGGTGCCTCCTCGCAGCGGGCGGCCCCCCTCGGCCATGCCTAAGATGATGGACACGGCGCCCCGAAAGGGTGTTGAGGATCCTCGACAGACGGCCCGCTGCCTGTCCCTTCACAGCTCGCTGACGCGGCGCTCGCCGTCGGTCAGCCAGTCTTCGCTGACCTCGATCCCCCAGCCGGGGCCTTCGGGCACCTTCACTGCCCCGTCCTCGATCTCCAGCGGTCGCTCCAGCAGGCCGTCCGACCAGGCGGTGTCCTCGATGGTCCACTCCTGCTCGTAGAGGCAGTTGGGCATGGCGGCGGCGAAGTGGAGGGTGAAGAGCTGCACCATGGCGCGGTTCGCCGCGTGGGGCGTGCAGGCCAGGCCGCTCTCCCGGGCGAGCATCGCCACCCGTCGGGCCCGGCATATCCCGCCCAGGTAGAGGATGTCGGGCTGGACGATGTCGACCGCCCGCATCGCGATCATGCGGCGGAACTGGGCGAGGCTCACGTCCTGCTCGCCGCCGGCCACGTAGAGGTCGAGGGCGTCGGCCACCTGGCGCGTGGACTCGATGTCGGGGTAAGGGCAGGGCTCCTCGAAGTGGAAGACGCCGAAGCGCTCCAGCAGGCGCCCCACGCGGATCGCCTTGTGCGCGGTGTAGCTGCTGTTGGCGTCCACGTTGATGCGCACCTCGTCGCCGAGGGCGCGGCGCACCGTCTCGACCAGGGCCTCGGTGCGCCCGGGCCACATGTCCTGGTCGCTGCCCCAGCGGGCGTGGGGGCCGGCGCCGATGCGGATCTTGACGGCCCGGAAGCCCTGCTCGTGGCAGAGCCGGCTCAGGCGCTCCGCCTCGTCCTCGGGCCCGATGTCGCGGCGCATGCTGGAGGCGTACATGGGCACGGTGTCGCGGGCCGGTCCGCCGAGCAGGCGGGCGACCGGCCGGCCGAAGAGCCGGCCCTTCAGGTCCCACAGCGCCGTGTCGATGCCGCTCAGGGCGCGGCGCACGAACGAGCCGGGGAACTTCATCGTGCGCTCGACGAGCGTCTCGGCGATCTCCTCGATGGCCAGCGGGTCGCGCCCCAGCACGATCGGCGCCAGCATCTCGTGGAGGACTTTCACGGTGATCGCGCCGCCGTAGGTGGAGCACTGGCCGGTGCCGCACTCGCCGGAGTCGGCGTGGACGCGGCAGACGGGGATGTCGTTGTTCAGGAACGTCTCGATCCGCGCGATCTTCATAGCATCCCCTCGATCAGGTAGGCCTCGAAGAGGCCGAGCTCGGGCGCGGCCGCCGACCATTCGGCGGGCCCGCTGTGCAGCTCCAGCTCCCGTCCGGCCGCAAGCGCCGTCACCCGCGACGGGCTGCCCGTGCCAAACAGCGTCAGCCCCCCGATGGGCAGCGGCATCTCGACGTGGTTCTTCTGGCAGCCGGAGTAGTTCAGCAGGTGCACGAGCACGTCGGCGCTCTCGCCGATCCGGTGCGCGGTGAGCTGCACCGCCGGGGGCGCCCCGTGCACCCCGACGCGCGGCCCGCCGCCGGCGGCCGCCAGGCAGCGGCGCACCCAGTGTGCGATCAGCTCGCGGTGGGCGCTCTGGTAGTAGCGCCAGTAGAGGGCGCCGAGGTCGAAGGGGAAGTAGACCGCCTCGCCGTCGCCGAGCTTCGCGTGGTAGGCGCCCCACTCGCCCTCGACGGGCGAGTCGGCCGGATCGTCCCACCACTGCACCTTCTCGGGCGGGCCGTAGAGGCCGCGCTGAACGGGGTAGAGCGCCTCCGCGCCGTCGCGCGGCCGGCCGCGTCCGAACGCGCCGCAGATGGGGAAGCAGCGCGTCCCGGGCAGGGCCTCGAGCGGCTCCGCGTCGAGCATGGCGTATGAGGCCCGGCTGTCCTCCAGCACCCGATCGGCCAGGCCGAGGCCGATGCAGTGCAGCGCGCCCTCGCCCCAGGAGGCCGCGCCCTCGCCGGCGGCCTCGAAGCCGGTGCGGCCTGCGGCGACGATGCGGCCGCCCACGGCCACGTAGGTGTCGAGCGCGGCGGCGACCGCGGGCGCGAGGGCCGGGTTGTCGGGCAGGACGAGCACGTCGTAGCGTGCCAGGCGGCCCTCGGCGGCCCAGCGCGCCAGCTCGCCGGCGGCGAGCACGTCGAAGGGGACGTGCGCGTTGAGCAGCGCCAGGTAGAAGCCGCGCATCGCCGCGCTCCACGGCGAGCCCTCGAGCAGAAGCACGCGGGCGAGCGAGCGCAGGTCCCGGTAGCGTTCCTCGTGCTCGGCCTGGTGGCGGTAGAGGCGGCGGGCCGGCGCGAAGCCCTCCCTGTCCGGCTGGTCGAACGTGCCGAGCATGTAGTAGTCCAGGTGCCCGCCGGCGGCCAGGTTGCCGGCGATGCGGGCGGCGGTCAGCCCGGCCGGCTCGGAGGCGAAGCGGTACGGGATGTCCAGGAAGTGGTTGGCGCAGCAGCAGACCGTGCGGTCCTCGTAGGTGGTGCGCACGCGGCCCACGGCCCAGGCCGAGTGCAGGTGGTGAAACTCGGGGTCGCGCCGCCGCAGGGAGCGGTTCGACTCCATGCGCACGATGTCGATGGCCGGGTGGAACATCCAGGTGCAGACGGCGACGTGCCCGCCGAACTCGCGCACGGTGTCGCGCATCAGCTCGGCGGTCTCGGCGAGCTTTGCCTCCCGGAACGCGTAGTAGTCGCGCAGCGCCGGTTCGGCCGGCTCCTCGGTGGCGGGCAGCTCCAGGCCGGTCTCCTCGCGGAAGGCCGCCCGGCAGCCCTCGCAGTGGCAGATGCCGTGGTAGTTGCCGCTGTAGTCGGTGGTCTGGAAGCCGAACATGTTGAAGAAGACGCCGTCGAGCGGGTAGCGGTCGAGCACCTCGCGCAGGACGGCCGTGCCCTGCTCGCGGTAGTAGCCGCCGCAGATGCAGGTGTGGTACTGGCCGTTGTAGTCGACGCGCCGTTTGGCGGGGCTGAGGTAGAACCACTCCGGCCGCTCGTCGAGCGCCGGCTGCGGGCACTTGGAGAAGTCGAACCGGCCCAGCACCCGGATGCCCGCCGCGTGGGCGCGCTCGACGACCCGCCCGAGCAGGTCGTCCTCCATGTGGGGGTTCACCCGGTGGTACTTCAGGCGGCTCGGGTACCAGGCCACGATGCCGCCGGCGTTGAACAGCAGCGTGTTGGCGCGCCAGTCCAGCAGGTGGGCGACCAGCTCGTCGGGGTCGAGGTCCGCGTCGGTCTCGCGCAGGTTGGTCTGGACCATGCGGATGACCTCGGACATCCACCAGCGCGGCTCTTGCGGGGGTATCGTGGGCATGGCACGGGCGGTTATGGCATGAAGGGCCGGCCCTGTCAAAGGGCCGGCCCGTGCGCGAGTGCGCGTCGGCGCAATCAGGGCTGCGCCGTAAAGGATGCGAGGTCTTCGATGCCGAGCATCGCCTCGAGCTTCCGCAGCGAATCCAGGGCGCCCTCGAAGCCGCCCAGCAGGGCCTCGGCGGGGACGGCCTGCCCGGCGGCGAGGCGGCCGGCGGCCTCCTCGTAGAGCGTGAGCAGGCGGTGGATCAACCCGTGCTCGCGCATCAGGTCTTCGGTAGGCGGCAGGGGCTCGACCGCGTGTTGCGTCGCTGCCGCCTGTCCCAAGGCTGTCGGCGACGCAGCGGCAATGCCGGCCCCTGCCATGCCCACCTTCAACAGAAAGCTGCGGCGGGTGGCGTCCATCCCCCGCTTTCCCCTGCGATAGCGCGCGCTCCGGCTCCCCAACCCCCGGCTGCCCGCTTCCGGCGCGCAACAGCCTGATCATACCCCCGCCCGGCCGGATGCGCAAGCCGAAAACCGCGCCCTGTCCGCACGCGGTCTCCCCGCCCGCTCGGCTCACCAGCGCACCGGTAGCCCGGCGCCAGCCCCGGGGTTTGCGCGGCCCCCCCCACTGAGCCCCTGAAAGGGGCGGCATAACCGCGCCGACCTGACGGGTGGCGGTGGGGCCCGCAGAAAAACCCGACTTCGCGGCTTCTCGACAGTCAAGGTGCATCTCGATGGCTGAAAAACCCCTTTCGGGCTGCCATGTCCCGCCGGACAAACGGCCGCCAGCGAGCACTGGGCCATTCGATTATGCAATGGCGAACGATGGAGGGCAGTTCCCGTCGTTGCGCGCGTCCGAAGAACGTCATCCTCAGCCCCGCGTGCACGGAAGCCGGCCCTATCGAACGGCGTGCCCGCACGGGGCACCGTAGCGGCAGGGAATCTGGAGGGCGGGCGATTTCGGCGGCGACGCAGCGGGGCTATAATGGACGGAGTGCCCCTGTCCCGGAACCCACGGAGATGAGACCGATGAGAATCCGCCCCGCCGCCCGGCTGCTCGCCGTCGCGCTCGCCCTGCTGCTGGCCGGCGCAACGGCGGCCGTCGAGCCCGAGCTGACCCGCCCGCTGCCGGTCGATCCGAACGTCCACATGGCCGAGCTGGAGAACGGGCTGGAGGTCTGGATCCGGCGGCACGCCACCCCGCCCGGCCGCGTCGGCATCTGGCTCCACGTCTCGGCCGGCTCGCTCAACGAGGAGGAGGCCGAGCGGGGGCTCGCCCACTTCCTGGAGCACCTCGCCTTCAACGGCAGCGAGCACTTCCCGCCGGGCGAGCTGGTCAGGTACTTCGAGTCGATCGGCCTGACCTTCGGCACCCACCAGAACGCCTTCACGGGCTTCGACCAGACCGTCTACACGCTGGCCCTGCCCGACACGGACGACGCGACGGTCGGCAAGGGGCTGCTCTGCATGGCGGACTTCGCCTTCCGCCTGCTGCTGCTGCCGCAGGAGATCGAGAAGGAGCGGCGCGTGGTGCTGGAGGAGGTCCGCGCGCGCAAGGGCGCCCGCCAGCGGGTCATCGAGGCGCTGCTGCCGGTGCTGCTGCCCGAGTCCCGCGCCGGCCGACGGCTGCCGATCGGCAAGGAGGAGGTGATCGCCGCGCTGGAGCGCGAGGACTTCGTGCGCTTCTACCGCCGGTGGTACCGGCCCGGCAACGCGACGCTGCTGATCGTGGGCGATCGCGACCCGGCCGAGCTGGCCGAGCTGGCCCGGGCGGAGTTCGCCGAGTGGTCGCCGCTGGATGACCCGCCGCCGGAGCCCGACCCGGGCGTCGAGTCCTACAGCGAGACCCGGGCCGCCGTGATCACCGACCCGGAGCTGACCACCGCCGAGCCGAGCGTCGTCGCCGTGCGGCCCATGGAGCCGATGCAGACCGTCGGCGACCTGCGCCGGGAGCTGATCGACGAGCTGGGGCTCTGGATCGTCGAGCGCCGCCTCGACGAGATGGTGCAGGAGGGCACGGCGCCGTTCCAGCGGGCGCACCTGCACAAGTTCCCGCTCTGGAACGTCTGCACCTACGTCGAGGCCGAGGCCGTCGGCCAGCCCGACCGCTCGGCCGAGATGATGCGCGCCGTGCTGGTGGAGCTGAAGCGCGCCCGCGAGCACGGCTTCCTGGAGCAGGAGCTGGCCGACGCCCGCAAGGCCCTGCTCGCCGCCGCCGACCAGGCCGCCCGCACCGAGCCGACCTGGGACGCCGGGGCGTTCCTCAGCGCCATGAGCGAGGCCGTCGCCCGCGACCGCAAGCCGATCTCCCAGGCCCAGCGCCTGGAGCTTATGACCGAGCTGATCGGCGGGGTCGCGCTGGAGGAGGTCGAGGCAGCGTTCCGGCGCAACTTCGACCCCGAGGCGCGCCTGCTCCTGGTGACCATGCCCGCGGAAGAGGGCCAGGCGGCGCCGGAGGAAGCAGACCTGCTCGCCGTCGCCGAGCAGGCCGAGGCCGTCGCCGTCGAGCCGCCCCGGGAGAAGGAGCGCCCCCTGAGCCTGCTCGCCCGCGAGCCCGAGCCCGGCGAGGTCGCCGGGCAGGAGGAGGAGCCGGACCTGGAGATCCTCTCCGTCACGCTCGCCAACGGCGTCCGCGCCCACCTGCGCTCGATGGACTTCAAAAAGGACGAGGTGCTGGTGCGGGTCACCCTCGGCGGGGGCGAGCTGCGGGAGACGGCCGCCGACCGGGGCGTCACCGACGTGGCGAGCCTCGCCTTCCGCCAGCCGGCCGGCGGGGGCCTGACCTCGACCCAGGTGCGCGACCTGCTCACGGGCAAGAACGTGGAGCTCGGCGTCGGCCAGGGCCGCGACTACGTCCGCCTGGAGCTGAGCGGCACGCCCGACGACATCGAGGAAGGCTTCCGACTGCTCCACCTGCTGCTGAGCGAGCCGCAGGTCGAGCCGGCCGCACTGGAGTTCTGGAGGGAGCAGATGGCCCAGGAGATCGAGCGGCGCAACACCAGCGTCGAGGCGCAGCTCGCCGAGGAGTCGTGGGCCCTGCGAACCGGCGACGACCCCCGCGTCGCCTTCCCCACCGGCGAGCAGGTGGAGCGGCTCACGCGGGAGCAGGGCCAGCAGTGGCTGGAGGCGATGATCGGCCGCGCGCCGATCGAGATGGCCGTCGTCGGCGACATCCCCCGCCAGCGGGCGTTGGAGCTGACGCGGAAGTACCTCGGCTCCCTCCCGCCGCGCCCGGGCCTCGGCGAGGACATGACGGAGCTGCGGCACGTCGAGCCCCGCCCCGGCGAGCTCGCGGCGACCGTCGAGGTCGAGACGATCACCCCCCGTGCGCGCGTCCTCGCCGGCTGGCTCGGCGCCGACTGGACGGACGTGAAGGACCGGCGCATCCTCCAGATCGCCGCGCAGATCCTCACCACGCGCCTGCGCGAGGAGATCCGCGAGGAGCGTGGGCTGACCTACTCCCCCTGGTGCGACGCCCGGCCGGCCCGGGCATACCCCGGCAGCGGGCTCTTCGCCGCCTACTTCAGCGCCGACCCCGAGAAGGCGGCGGAGGCGGCCGACGCCGCGCGCGAGGTCATCCAGGGCCTCGCCGGCGAAGGGCCGACCGAGGAGGAGATGGCCGCCGTGCGCAAGCAGTTCGCCAACATCATCGAGCTCTCGCAGAAGGAGCCCGCCTACTGGGCCGGCGTCCTCGCGGAGCTCGACTACCGCGGCACGGTCCTCCAGGATGTCAAGGCCGCCATGGAGGCATACACCGCCTACACCGTCGAGGACATGATGGACGTGCTCGGCCGCTACGCGGTGCCCGAGCGCCGCATCCAGGTCGTCGCCGTGCCCGTGCCCCCGGCGGGCCCTGCAGAGCCGGGCCCGGCCGAGTCCCCGGAAGAGGCCCCCACGCCGTCGCGATGAGCGACACGCCCCGGCAACGGCGTTCACCACGAAGGTCACGAAGAAGCACGAAGCACGGCGCACGGCAACGCCGGGCAAGAGGGGAACGGCAGTCCGGCCGTTCCGTCCGAGTTCCTTCGTGCCGTTCGTGCTCCCCGCGGCGATGCCGTGCCGGGTGTCCTGCCCGCCGAAAGTCCGGGACAGTCCCCTGCGGGGCTTGCGGCCCCTTCGGGATACAGTCCCGGGTTTCGGCTCCGGCCGTGGCCGTCAGTAGAGGGACGCGCTCCCGCGCGTCCTTGCCTCCCTTCGCGCCCTTCGTGCTCTTCGTGGCAATGTCTTGCCGTCGCCGCTGTGCCCGTCGTGTCGTCGTGGTCTGCTCGGCTTTTCTCCGTGTCTGCGTGGTGAGGTTCACCCCAGGGCGAAGTGCAGCGCCAGCCCGCCGGCGATGACGGCGGCCGCCGGCCCGAGCAGCCCCGCCGCGTTCGGCAGCACCCGCGTGCGGAAGTGCTCGCTGGTCACGATCAGGCAGACGTGCACCGGCGAGAGCATCGTGCCCATGAAGCCGCAGGCGAACGCCAGCGCCGTCACGCCGAGCAGCCCCCCGAGCGTGCCGTCGTTCATCAGCGGGATCACGATGGGGAACGAGGCGCCGACGAACCCGATCGTCACGCCCGTGGCGAGCCCGGCCACGAAGGGCAGCAGCATCACGATCAGCAGCAGCGGGACGCCCCAGGCGTCCATCTCCGCGTGCATCCGCGCCACCAGCGGCGTGCCGCCGGGCAGCTCCGCCTCGATGAAGGCGCCGTAGATGCGCACGGCGGCGACGATCACCGCCATGTTGAGCGCCCGCCCGCAGAGCAGCACGCGCTTCCACGCCTCTCGGTCGAGCGGGCGCTGCCGCTGGAGGACGGCCATCGCCGCCACCAGCCCGACCGCCATCGGCAGGTAGCGGTTCATCGCCGGCACGGCGACGCCGGCCCCCCGCAGCGCCGCATGACCGCCCCGCACGAGGCCGTAGACGGCGATCACCACGACGATGGGCAGCACCAGCCCGAGCAGGCGCCGGCGCGGGGCGTGGTGCGCGTGCTCGGCGGGCGCGTCGGCGCCGGCCTCCACGTTGCGCAGCAGGAAGAGCCAGCCCCCGCCGATCGCGCAGAGGCTCAAGGGCAGCCCGATCAGCGCGAACTGCCAGATCTGGAGGCCCGTGATCTCCAGCGATAGCAGCAGCCCCGGATAGAGCGGCCACCAGTATTCCCAGATGTGGCGGAACCAGTGGTTGGTCTGCGCCTTCAGGGCGGGGCTGACCATGCCGTCCATGTCGACGCTGTCCACCAGCGGGGCCGAGAACAGCGCCCCGCCGGGCATGGGCAGCAGGCCGATCACCGCCGGCAGCACGCCCATGGCCGCCCGCCGCGAGACCAGCGCCCGCACGCTGCCGACCAGGTCCTCCATCACCCCGCTGGCGGCCATCTGCGAGCTGAGCCAGATCACCAGCACGATGATCAGCATCAGCATCAGGTTGCTCGGCGATGTGAGGCGCCGCCAGGCGATCGTGGCCATCTGCCCCGCCGGATGGCCCGACCAGAGCGCCAGCGCCAGCGCCCCGGCCGCCACCGAGACGATCAGGTGCCGGCAGAAGGCGTTCACGGCCAGGATCAGCGCCAGGGCCCCGATCACCTTCACCACGACGGGCACGCCGAGTATCCAGTCGACCACGTCGGTCCGTCCTCCTTCTCAGTCGCGTGCGCGGCGCCCGCCGAGCTGCCCGCAGCCGGCGGCGATGTCGCGTCCGCGCCGGTAGCGCTGCGTCACGGGGACGCCCTCCCCTTCCAGGATGCCCCGGAAGCGCTCGATCTCCTCGCCGGTCGGCGGGCGGAACGCGCAGCCCGGCACGGGGTTCAGCGCGATCAGGTTCACCAGCGCGCCGAGTTCCCGCGCGATGCGCGCCGTGGCCCGGGCCGCCCTCGCCGAGGTGTTCACCGCCCTCAGGAGCACGTACTCGATCAGGAGTCGCCGACCGGTCCGCTCGCAGTACTCCTTGCAGGCGGCGAGCACGGCCTCCAGCGGATGCCTCTCGGCGATCGGCATCAGTTCGCGGCGCTGGACCTGGAACGGCGAGTTGAGCGAGAGCGCCAGGTTCGGCCGGACCGGGTGGGCGGCGAGGCGCCGGATGCCCGGCGGCACGCCGGCGGTCGAGACGGTGATGCGCCGCGCGCCGAGCGCGAAGCGCCGCTCGTCGGCGAGCGATTCCAGCGCCGGCAGCACGGCCCCGAGGTTCAGAAGCGGCTCGCCCATGCCCATGAAGACGACGTTCGCCGGCCAATCGTGCGCGCGGGCCAGCGCCATGACCTGCCCGAGGACCTCCTCGACCCGCAGGTCGCGCCCGAACCCGAGCCGCCCGGTCGCGCAGAACTCGCAGCCGAGCGCGCAGCCGGCCTGAGAGGAGATGCAGAACGTCTCGTGCGGCCGCCCGCCCATCCAGACGCTCTCGATCCACGCGCCGTCCCCCAGCGCGAAGAGGAACTTCTCGGTGCGCCGGTCCTCCGAGCGCGCGCGCTCCACCTCCCGGGGCAGGGCCGTCTCGAAGGCCCCGGCCAGGCGCTCCCGCAGCCCGGCCGGCAGGTTGGTCATCCCATCGAACGTGGCCGCGCGCCGCTCGTAGAGCCAGCCGAGGAGCTGGTCGAGCCGATAGTCCGGCTCGCCCCGCTCGCGCAGCCAGCCGGCCAGCTCGTCGGAGCCCACGCTCAGGATGTGCGGCTTCTGCTCCCCCATGGGACGGCGCCTCTGCGATGTAACCGGGCGGACGGTGAACCCCTCATCTTATCAGGCGCGGGGCGAATGGTGAACGGCGGGCCTGAAATACCAGGCAGGCCGGCCGCTCGGCCGAGTCAGAACGAGACGAGGGAGGGGTCGTACCGCCCGTTCCAGAGGCTGGGATCGCCGGTGCCGCCGACCTCCTGGGGGACCTCGGCGTCGTAGCCGGCCTCACGCATGGTGAGCGTGGCGGCGTGCCCGTCGGCGAACAGCGCGGCGAAGGTGCCGTTGGTATGGCGGGGATCGGCCGGGCACTGGCCCCCCGTGCCGCTGCCCCAGCGCCCGTTCAGCATGACGGGCGGGTCCAGCGTATAGGCGTGGACGCCGTCGGTCATGGAGGCATCTCCGAACGCATCGGCCACCATGATGGTGTTCTGGGGCACGCTGATCCGGCCTTCGCCCGTGGGGAAGGGGCGCAGGACGTCGGGGTCGGGCCAGAACGGCCCGAAGGTCATCCAGTTGTAGCCGTAGGAGCCTGTGCGCAGGTAGTCGGCGCGGTCGGCATCGGGCAGTTGATGGTCCGAGTCGCCGATGGCGGGGCAGCGCAGCAGGTCGTTGATGATGCGGTTGCCGGTCTGGGGAGTGCTCTGCCATGTCGGGTCCTCGACGCTGCCTCCGATGTAGGGCCCGATGGCCGTGGGCCAGCGCGTGTTGGGGCGGTCGTCCTTCCAGCGCGCGCAGGGGAAGACTCCGTCGAAGTCGTTCACGTACATACGCAAGCCCACACCGAGCTGGCGCAGGTTCTGCATGCACGCGACCGTGCGGGCTCGGCCGCGCACGGCCAGCGCCGCGGGCAGCAGCAGCCCGGCAAGCAACGCGATGATGCCAATGACGACCAGCAGTTCGACGAGCGTGAAGCCGTCGTTGTGACGGATCCTGCCTCTCATCTCCCTCCTCCTTCGTTTGTTGGGGCGGCGGCGATGTCTGCTCGCCCGGGGGACAAAAACAGGAGGGCGCAGCCCGAGCGCGCCTGTCGCGCTCCGGCTGCGCCCTCACTTCCCGGCGCCTCGCGCCGGGCCGTAGGACAGATCCCGTGCCGCCGGGCCGTCAGCTCCCGGCCAGCACCACCAACAGCCTTCGTCTCAACTCCTCAAGCGTCCTGGACTTGAACGCCTTCCGCGTCTCCTCGATGGCCCTGACTGCATCGAGCAGCGCGGCCCGCAGCCGCCGCTCGTGCGGACACTCCGGCAGCGGGCAGAAGGCCATCCGCGCACTTCCGGCTCCCACCAGGGCCCGATCGAGCAGCCTCCGATGCTCTCGTGCCGCTCGCTCGAGCTGCTCGGCGCTGTTTCTGATTGCTTCCTGCGGCTTCATCGTCACCGTTGCTCAGGGCTCTGCGCGCCGCACGTGGATCTGTGCGGCCATCGCCTTGTCCATGGCGAACTGCGATCCGCCCATCTCGATCAGGTAGGAGGGGAACCTCTGGCGCACCACGACCTCCTGGCCGGGCAGCGCCCCGATGGCCATCAGCTTGCGCAGGTCGCCCGCCTCGTCGGTCTCCAGGAAGGCGATCACCGCGGGACGGTTGGGCTCCAGCTCGGCCGCGGAGCAGAGCAGCGGCCCGGCCGCGCGGGCCATGCGCCGGCAGCACTCGCCGCGCGGAATGGGCTTGCCGTGGGGGCAGCGGTCGGGGTGGCCCAGCATGGTGCAGACGCGCTCCTCCAGGCCGCGATGCAACCCGTGCTCGAACTTGCAGCCCGCCCGGTGGACCTCCTCGTCGGTGCCGGCCAGCACGTCGGCGAGCAGGCGCTCCGCCAGGCGGTGGCGCCGGATGCAGCGGGCGGCCTCCCCGCGCCCGTCCGCTGTCAGCTCGGCGCGCCCGTCCGCCTCTCGCGCCAGGCCGCGCTGGGTGAGCGCTTCATATGCCTCGTCCTCGCGGAAGAGTTCGATCGGCGCCGCGCCGCCCTGCTCCTGGGTCAGCACCCAGAGCCTCTCCAGGATCTCCTCTGCCCTGTCGGTCAGTTCGGCCACCGGCTCGCCCCCTCTCAGATTCCGAAGCCCACGGCGGTCAGGGCGTGGAAGACCACGAACGCGACGCCGAACGAGATGGCCACCACGCCGCCCGCGATGCCGAGCGCCGCAGGCCAGCCCCGCTCCTTCGCCGTCATCAGGAACTGCGCGATGCAGGGCATGAACAGCGTGAGCGCCACGGTGCCCACGACGAGTTGGACCGTGTTCAGGGCGCCGGTTTCGTTAAGGTCGTAGAGGCCCGCCGCCCCGTAATCCCGACGGAAGAAGCCGAACAGGAAGACCTGCGCCGCCTCGGCCGGCATCCCGATCCAGCGCGTCGGCCAGGACAGCAGCCGGATGACCAGCCCGAACAGCCCGGTCAGGCGCCCGAACCAGATCAGCACGCTGGCCAGCAGGAACAGGGGCAGCACCTCCATGAAGTACCACTTCACCCGCGCCAGGGTCTTGCGCAGGACGTTGCCCAACCGCGGCCACCGCAGCGGCGGCACCTCCACGTAGAACGCCGCCCCCTTGCCGGGAAACAGGCGGTCCGCCACGAAACCGATCCCCACGTAGACCGCCCCCACGACCCCCGCCCAGAGCAGCAGGGCCGCCGGGCGTCCGCTCAGCAAGGCCAGGATCACCCCGAGCTGCGCCGAGCACGGCACCGCCAGCGAGAGCAGCAGGGTGGCGATGGCCCGCTCGCGCCTGCTGGTCAGCGTCCGGGTGACCATCGTGGCCATCGTCGTGCAGCCCAGCCCCAGAACCATGGGGATGACGGCACGGCCGCTGAGGCCGACCTTCTTGAAGACGCGGTCCAGCAGCATCCCCAGCCGCGGCAGGTAGCCCACGTCCTCGATCACCGAGAAGACCAGGAAGAACAGCGTCACGATGGGCAGGATGATCGCCACGGCGTAGCGCAGCCCCAGCGTGATGACGCCGTACTCGCCCACCACCAGGTCGCTCAATGCCGTCCAGGGCAGAAGGCGCTCGACCAGCGCCGTCACCGGCGGGTTGATCCACTGCTCGAAGACCGTCCCCTCCAGGAAGTCCACCACGGTGCCGGCCCCGAACTGGCCCACCAGCTTGTAGAGGCCGAAGTAGAGCACCGCCGCCAGAACGGGCGCCCCCGCCACGGGATGCATCAGCAGGCGGCCCAGCCGCTCGCGCACCGTCACCGGCGGCTCGCCTTCCCGCGTGATGACACCGGCGCCGACCGCAGCGCCCCAGCGCGCGCGCTCAAGCGCGAGCGCGTAGTCCACCGGCGCCTCGGCCCCCTCGCGCGCCTGCTCGGCGATCTGCCGCACACGCCCGCAGGCGTCGGGGTCGCGCTGCGCAATGATCGCCAGCGCGTCCTCGTCTCCCTGAAGCGCCAGCAGGGCCAGAGCGCGCCGATCCACGGGATAGTCACCCTCCAGCAGCCCGGCCACCTGCCCGACGGCCTCCTCAACCTCTACCCCGTAGCGCGGCCGGCCGCGGACCGGCGATGCCGCCGGGCGCCCCACGCCGGCGGCGAGGCGGCTCCTCAGCTCGTCCATGCCCCGCCCGGTCGTGCTGACCGTCGGCACCACCGGGATCCCGAGCTCCCGTTCCAGGGCGGCGGCATCGATGCGCAAGCCCTGCTCCTCGGCCTCGTCCATCATGTTCAGCACAAGCAGGACGGGCAGCCCGGCCTCCATGAGTTGCGCCGTCAGCGAAAGCATCCGCTGCACGCTCCGGGCGTCCACCACGTGCAGCACGGCATCGCAGCTCTGCTCGGTCAGCACGCGCCGGGCGACCCGCTCGTCCTCCGAGATGGGCAGCAGGGAGTACATGCCCGGGGTGTCGATGACCTCGAAGCGGCGGCCCCCGATCTGCCCCGTCCCTCGCGAGACCTCCACCGTGGTGCCCGGGTAGTTCGAGACGGTCACGTAGACGCCCGTGAGGTTGGCGAACAGCACGCTCTTGCCCACGTTCGGGCTGCCCACCAGCACGATGCGGCCCGGGGCAGCCGGGCCGTCCACCCCGGCGGCCGAACCCGCCACGACTTCATGGACGACTGTCGACGCCGCCCGCTCAGACATCCTCTCCTCCCTCCTCCTGGGCCGACGCGCCGGCGGCCGCCTCGTCCGCTCGGCACATGCCCAGCTGATGCTCCTCCAACGCCCTGGCGCACGCTCGGACGCAGGCGGCGGCGCATTCGGCCGGGTCCCGGCCCGTGCCGCTCTCGGCGTAGCACTGGAAACGCGCCACCCAGTCCGCCCCGGAGCGCGGACACCTCGCGATGAACTCGACGAACCGCGTCAGGCGCCGCACCGTCTCCCCCGAGACGTAGTGCTCGAGCCGGCAGGCGTCCTCGGCGGCGCCCTCAGCATCGAGGCCCAACACGTCGTGCAGGAAACGGCGCAGCAGTCGGTGCCGCCCTCGCACCGAGCGGGCGGCCTCCTCACCCGCCGGGGTCAACCGCACGTAGCCGTAGGGCTCGTGGTCCAGGTAGCCCCCGCCGGCCAGGGTCTGGAGAGCCGAAGTCACCGAGGCGTTGCTCACGCCGAGCGCCTCGGCAATCTGGCCCGCCCGGACCACGGGGCCCTCCGCCTGAAGGGCCAGGATCGCCTCGGCGTAATCCTCCATGCGCGGGCTGAGCTCGGCCATTTTGTCGCCTCGAAGAAAGTTCAATGCCTCTAAAGTATAGCCGCTCCCTCCCCCCGTGTCAAGCCCTTTTATGTTGCGTCGCGCCGCGGGCGCCAGGGACGAGGCGGCCCCGTGCTATAATCGGACGGCTCCGGCTCAAGAGGGACGACGATGCGGGGGCGCTATGACCACAGGCAGCTCTTCCCGCTGGCGGCGCTGGTCGGCCTGGTCGGGCTCGCCGGCGGGGCGGCGGCGCTGGCCCTGCTGTGCCGGGGCGAGTTCGCCGGGCTCGGCACAGTGATGGGTTTCGGCTGGGCCGCGTTCATCTTCGCGATCGGGTTCGACTCGGCCTTCCTCTACGTGCGGGTGGTCGACCGGGGGAAGGCCCTCAGCGTGGAGCTCGGCCCGATGGGGCTGCGCCAGGGGCAGGTCAGCTACAGGAAGATGGCCTCGGCCGAGCGGGCCTCCATCGACGAGCTGGAGCGCTGGCAGGTGCGCCGCGGCGGGCCGGTGCGCGTCTACGGGGCCACGCGGGGGCCGGCCGTGCGCATCCTGCTGAAGAAGCCCCCCGGCGCCCGCCTGCCCCGCGCCGTCTTCATCGGCACCGACGACGTGGACGGCCTGCTGGCCTTCCTGCGGGAGCGGATCGACGAGGCCGCCGTCCCTGCCGCGCGTTTGCCCGTGCCCCGGCCGCCCCTATAATGGCACGCGCGGCCGGGGGGCCTCATCCAGAGGAGCAGACCGACCATGAAGCTGAAGAGCGTCGGGAAGACCTTCCTGAACGGGCTGGTGATCGTGGCGCCCGTCCTCATCACCCTCTACGTGGTGGCGGCGGCGCTCTGGGGGCTGGACAAGGTGATCCGCCGGGGCCTCGCCCACATCGCGATATGGCCCGACTGGCTGATGGTCGGCCCCGCCGGCGAGATGCGCCCGATCCCCGGCATCGGGATCATTGTCGGCGTGGTCGGCATCTACATGGTCGGCCTGCTCGCGCGCAGCTGGCTGTTCGGCAAGCTGATCAGCCTGGGGGAGGGGCTGGTCGAGCGGGTCCCGCTGGTCAAGAGCCTGTATTCGGCCGTGCGCGACCTGCTCCAGTTCCTCGGCGGCACGGCCGAGAGCCGCGGTCAGCCGGCCGCCATCCGCGACGCCGACGGCACGGTCATGATGCTCGGGCTGATCACGCAGAAGCGCCCGCAGAAGTTCCTGCCCACCGACACCGACCGCATCGCCGTCTACCTGCCGATGAGCTACCAGCTCGGCGGCTACACCGTCTACGTGCCGCCGGGCCGCGTGGAGCCGATGGAGGAGATGTCCGTCGAGGACCTGATGAAGCTGGCGATGACGGCCGGAGTCGGCGCCGGCAAGGCGGCCCAGGAGCCGGGGGAGGTGGTCGAGGCCGCCGGCGGCGAGGCGCCCGGGGAGCCGCGCCCGCTCGAACCGCCGCCCGAGGAGGAGAAGAGCGATGAGGGAGAGTGACTTCAAGCGGGACGTGGCCGACACGATCGGCAAGCTGGCCAGCCCGGGCCTGCTGCTGGTCAGCATCGACGCCGGCGGCCGGCCGAACGCCATGACCATCGGCTGGGGGGCGCCGGGCGTCATCTGGGGGCGGCCCGTCTTCAGCGTGCTGGTGCGCCCGTCGCGCCACACGTTCGCCAACATCGAGGCGACCGGCGAGTTCGTGGTCGCCGTGCCGGACGACGGGATGCACGAGGAGGTGATGTACTGCGGCACGCAGTCGGGGCGCGACGTGGACAAGTTCGCCGAGCTGGGCCTGACCGCCGTCGAGGCGGCCGCGGTGAAGGTGCCACTCATCGGCGAGTGCGTGCGCCACTACGAGTGCCGCGTGGTGCACTGCAACGACGTTTCGGACGCCGCCCTGGCCGACGACGTGCGCAGCGACTGCTATCCGAGCGGCAACCTGCACCGCATCTACCACGGCCAGATCCTGCGCGCGACCGAGCGGGAGTAGGGCCGGCGGACGGCGGATCGGGGCTTGGAGACCGGACGGCAGCGCCAGCGGCCCAGAGCGGGACCGAGGGGGTAATCTATCGCGCGCCGTCGGCTTCTTTCGTGATCTGCGTGGTGAAGCCTCGCCGTTCGTCGTGCCGTCGTCTCCGCTTGCAAAACCGGCCCGCCGGGGCCAGAATACGTGTCGCTCATCGGACCGCCGACCACCAGCGAAGGGAGCCTGCCATGGCCAGGATCGATTTCGGAGGCGTCGAGGAAGAGGTCGTCACGCGCGACGAGTTCCCCCTGGAGCGGGCGCGCGAGGTGCTCAAGGACGAGGTGATCTGCGTGCTCGGCTACGGGGTGCAGGGGCCGGCGCAGTCGCTGAACATGCGCGACAACGGCTTCGAGGTGATCGTCGGCCAGTCGCCCGCGTTCGAGAAGGACTGGCAGAAGGCGCTCAACGACGGCTGGGTCGAGGGCGAGAGCCTCTTGCCCATCGAGGAGGCCGCCGAGCGGGCCACGCTGATCCAGTACCTGCTCAGCGACGCGGCGCAGATGCTGGTCTGGCCCCGGCTGAAGGGGCACCTGGAGGCCGGGGACGCGCTCTACTTCTCGCACGGGTTCAGCATCGTTTACAGCGACCAGAGCGGCGTCGTCCCGCCCGATGACGTGGACGTGATCCTGGTCGCCCCGAAGGGCTCGGGCACGTCGGTGCGGCGCAACTTCCTGGACGGCAGCGGCATCAACTCCAGCTACGCCGTCCACCAGGACGCCACGGGCCGGGCGCGGGAGCGCTGCCTCGCCGTGGGCATCGCCATCGGCTCGGGCTACCTGTTCCCCACCACGTTCGAGGGCGAGGTCTACAGCGACCTGACCGGCGAGCGCGGCGTGCTGATGGGCGCCCTGGCCGGCATCATGGAGGCCCAGTACAACTGCCTGCGCGAGCACGGCCACAGCCCCAGCGAGGCCTTCAACGAGACCGTCGAGGAGCTGACCCAGAGCCTGATCCGGCTGGTGGGCGAGAACGGGATGGACTGGATGTACGCCAACTGCTCGGCCACGGCCCAGCGGGGCGCGCTCGACTGGCGCCACCGCTTCCGCGAGGCCGTCGAGCCCGTCTTCGAGGAGCTCTACCGCCGCGTCAAGGACGGCACGGAGACGAGGATCGTCCTGAAGGCGAACGCCGCGCCCGACTACCAGGAGAAGCTCGGGGCCGAGCTGAAGGAGATGCGCGACTCGGAGATGTGGCGCGCCGGGGCGGCCGTGCGGGCGCTGCGCCCGGAGAACTGGGGCGGCCAGGAGGGCTGAGCCGGGTCGAGCCCGACCCGCAGCTACGCCGGCTCGGGCGGCAGGTCCGCGAACGCGAGGATGTGCCGGACCCGCAGGCCCATCTTCTGCGCCCATCCGGCCGGCAGCTCCAGCACGGCGTCGGCCCCGAGGCAGGCCGAAAGGCGCCACGGGGCCATCTTCTCGACGATCTTCACCACCGACCCGGCGCCCGAGAGGTAGACCACGTCGATGGGGAAGCGCATGAAGCAAGAGTGAACGCTGCGGCAGCTCGGGATCAGCAGGCCCTCCCCGGCCGGCAGCTCGTCGCGGCCCAGCAGCCCGCGCAGCCGCTCCCAGCCGGTCAGGGCCACGGCGACCTCGTTGGCGAGCACGACCTCGTTGTCCGCGATGATCGCCCGGCACTTCTTCATGGTCTCACCTCGCGCCTACCCGCGAGCGGCCTCGGCCCATTATAGCCCACCGCCGGCCGGATTGCCGGGCCTTCGGCAAACGCCGCCGGCCCCTCACGAGCAACGGGCGCCCGCTCCCCTTGCGTCGCGCGCCCGGTGTGGTATACCTTCAGTGTCCCGGGCCCGCGCTACCGAAGGAGGGATCGCATGGACGAGAAAGTGCCGCTGCTGCTGGACACCGACATCGGCTCCGACATCGACGACGCCGCCTGCCTGGCCTACCTGCTGGCCGAGCCGCGCTGCGAGCTGCTCGGCATCACCACCGTCACCGGCGAGCCGCGCAGGCGCGCCATGCTCTGCGAGGCCGTCTGCCGGGCCGCCGGCCGCGAGGACGTGCCCATCGCCTCGGGCTGTGACGAGCCCCTGCTCTGCGAACAGAGGCAGCCGGAGGCCCCCCAGGCCGAGGTCCTGCCCGAGTGGCCCCACCGCGAGGAGTTCGAACCCTACGGCGCCGTCGAGTTCCTGCGCCGGACCATCCGCAGCCGGCCGGGCGAGATCACGCTGCTGACCATCGGCCCGCTGACCAACGTGGGCCTCCTCTTCGCCCTCGACCCCGCCGTGCCCCGCATGATCAAGCGCCTGGTGATGATGGGCGGCTACTACTTCGCCGAGAACAGGGGCGAGTGGAATACCATGAACGACCCGATCGCCAGCGCCCTCGTCTTCGAGGCCGAGGTGCCCGAGCTGGTCGCCTACGGCATCGACGTGACGGCCCGCTGCACCATGCCGGCCGCCGAGTGCCGCGAGCGGTTCCGGGGCGGGCCGTTCGAGGTCGTCCGCGCCATGTCGGAGGTCTGGTTCGCCCATCACGACAAGATCACCTTCCACGACCCGCTGGCGGCGGCCTGCCTCTTCGAGCCCGACCTCTGCACCTACCGCGAGGGGCGGGTGCAGATGGTCTGGGCGCCGGGCGAGCACCGCGGCGTGACCCTCTTCGAAGGCGAGAAGGGCGGCCCGCACCACGTGGCCGCCGGGGTCAACCCCGAGCGCTTCTTCGCCCGCTACTTCGAGGTCACCTCGGTCTTCCGGGAGTCTTGAACGCCCGGTCAGCGCGCCTCGCCGACGGCCTCCAGGACGGCGCCGGTCAGCAGCTTCGAGCCCTCGGTGAAGTCCAGCTCCATCCGCAGGGCGTAGAGGGGCGGCCCGGCGGCGCCCTCCAGCAGCGGCGCGACCTTGACCGCGTCCTTCTCGGTGGTGACCACGCGTTCGCAGCCGGCGCGGGCGGCGGCCTCCAGCAGCTCGCACACCTGGGGGCCGCTGTAGCGCTCGTGGTCGGAGAAGACGGTCAGCCCGCCGGGCCGCCAGCCGGCGCGCTCGAGCGTGCGGCGGAAGCCCTCGGGGTTGCCGATCCCGCAGAAAGCGGCCCACCGGCCCTCGCCCAGCTCCTCCGGCGGCAGCTCCGGCCCGCCGCCGAGGGGGCGGAGCCCCGCCGGCACCGTGCGGCAGCAGGCGAGCGGCGCGTCGGGCGCCAGCTCCCTCAGCCGCTCCTTGATCTGGTCCAGCCGCCTCGGCTCGACCAGGTCGGCGCGGGTCACGAGCAGCAGGTCGGCGCGGCGCAGGGCGCCGAGCGGCTCGCGCAGCAGCCCGCGCGGCAGCAGGTGGCCCGCGCCGAACGGGTGGAGGGCGTCGACGAGCACTACGTCCAGGTCGCGGGCGATGCGGCGGTGCTGGAAGCCGTCGTCCAGGATCAGCGCGTCGGCGCCGTGCTCGCGCCGGGCCGTGCGGGCGCCGCGCAGGCGGTCGGGGTCGACCACGACGGGCACGTCCGGCGCCATGCGGGCGAGCATGGCGTTCTCGTCGTCCAGGCCGAGCCCCTCGTGCCGCCCGTAGCCCCGGCTCAGGATGGCGGGGCGCATGCGGCGGATCACCAGCAGGCGCGCGAGCCAGGCGACCAGCGGCGTCTTGCCCGTGCCCCCGGCGGTGACGTTGCCGACGCTGACGACGGGCACGCCGGGGTGCTCGGAGCGCTTGCAGCCGCAGCGGTAGAGGGCGTTGCGGGCGCGCACGGCGGCGCCGTAGCCGGCGGAGGCAATCAGCAGCGCTCCCCGCAGCAGGGCCAGCAGGGGGCCGCCGCGCGCCGGGTCGATGACGGCCCGGTGCAGCCGGAAGAGGGTAGTGCGCATCGGCGCGCCCGTCTGAGGGTGGGGTGGGTCCTCGGCCGTCGCGCGCCGGCGGCCCGGCTCCGCCGTCCTTGCAACGGCCTGCCGCGCGCATACAATACCGGAGAGCGGCGCCCCCGACAAGCCGAAAAGGCGCCCCGACTCCGGCCGGGAGGGCAAGGGCATGATCCGCGTGGGCATCATCGGACTCGGCGGCATGGGCACGATGCACTTCGGCTGCTACGAGCGCCTGCACGAGGCCGAGGTGGTGGCCATCGCCGACGTCGACGAGGAGAAGCTCCAGCCGGGCGAGAGGTCCCTGCAGATCAACGTCGGGGAGGGCGGCGCCACCGTCGACCCCGACCGCCACCGGCTCTATACCCACGCCGACGAGCTGATCGCCGACGAGGGGGTGGACGTGGTGGACATCTGCCTGCCCACCTACCTGCACGCCGAGCACTGCCGCAAGGCGCTGGAGGCCGGCAAGCACGTGCTCTGCGAGAAGCCGATGGCGCTCACTCACCAGGAGTGCCGCGAGGTCCTCGATGCGGCCGCAGAGGCGCCGGGCAAGCTGATGATAGCGCACTGCGTCCGCTTCTTCCCCGCCTACGAGTACCTGAAGGAGGTGGTCGGCTCGAGCCGCTTCGGGCGGCTGCTCCATCTCTCGATGTGGCGGGGCGGCACGCCGCCGGGCTGGTCGTGGGACGGCTGGCTGCGCGACCATACCCGCAGCGGCGGCATGATCCTGGACCTGCATATCCACGACGCGGACTTCGTGCACTACCTGCTCGGCCGGCCGCGGGCCGTCTGCTCGCGCGGCGCGCCGGGCCCGAGCGGGGGATACGACGTGGTGGAGACGCAGTACTTCTTCGAGGACCGGGGCGCCGTGCGGGCCGGGGCCAACATGACGCTGCCCCACGGCTTCGGCTTCGAGGCGCACTTCATGGCCGCCTTCGAGCGCGGCTGCCTGCGCTTCAGCACCGCCGACCCCCACGGGCTGATGGAGATCACCGACCAGGGCCGCCGCCACCCCGACCTGCCCCACAAGGACGGCTACCAGGAGGAGATCGAGTACTTCCTGCACTGCGTGGCGAACGACGAGCTGCCGGCGGTCAGCATGCCGGAGTCGAGCGCCTTCTCGGTCCGCCTGATCGAGGCCGAGCGCGAGTCGGTCGAAACCGGCCGGGTGGCGCCGGTCGAGGGCTGAGAGCTCACGGCGCACGAGCAACGCGCCGGCCCCTTTCGGCATGGCCTCCCCTGTCGTATAATGCGGCCCCCGGGCCCGCGGCGGCCCACCCTCAAGCTCCCGTCAGCCACGCACACGCAGAGGATCGGCATGGCCGGACATTCACACTGGGCCGGGATCAAGCACAAGAAGGCGAAGGAAGACGCCAGGCGGGGCAAGATCTTCGGGCGGATCTCCAAGCAGATCATGACCGCCGTGCGCATGGGCGGCAAGGACCCGGAGACGAACCTGGAGCTGCGCTACGCGCTGGAGGCGGCCAGGGCCGCCAACATGCCGAAGGACAACGTCGAGCGGGCCGTCCTCAAAGGCGCCGGCGAGCTGGAGGGACAGCAGCTCGAGGCCGTCCGCTACGAGGGCTACGGGCCCGGCGGGGCGGCCGTGATGGTGGACGCCCTGACCGACAACCGCAACCGTACCACGGCGCACGTGCGCAAGATCTTCGACGCCCACGGCGGCGGGCTCGCCGCCACCGGCTGCGTGGCCTGGAGCTTCGACGTGAAGGGCCTGATCATCGTCGAAGACGGCGAGCGGGACGAGGAGGGGCTCTTCGAGCTGGCCATCGAGGCGGGGGCCGAGGACTTCCAGAGGGACGGCGACGTCTACGAGATAAGCTGCGAGCCCAGGCAACTGGCCGCCACGCGCGACGCCCTGCGCGAGGCCGGCGTGGAGCTTCAGTCCGCCGAGGTCACCATGGTGCCGAAGTCCTACGTGGACCTCGACGCCGAGGAAGGGCGCAAGGTGGTGAAGCTGATGGAGGAGATGGAGGAGGACGAGGACGTCGTCAACGTCTACTCCAACTTCAACCTGCCGCCGGAGCTGATGGCGGAGCTGGAGGGGCAGTAGGCCCGGCCGGCCGGCTCAGCGTTTGCTGTACTGGGGCGAGCGCCGGGCGCCGCGCTTGCCGTATTTCTTTCGCTCGACCATGCGGGGGTCGCGCCTCAGGCAGCCGGCCTCCTTCAGCGGCGGTCGCAGCGAGGCGTCGCTCTCGACCAGGGCGCGGGCCAGGCCCATGCGGAGGGCCTCCGCCTGGCCGGTGATGCCCCCGCCGCGGGCGCGCACGAAGATGTCGTAGCGGCCCTGGTTGTGGGTGACGCGCAGGGGCTCGCGGACGGCCTGCTGATGGTCGATGCGGGGGAAGTAGTCCTCCATGTCCTGGCCGTTTACCTTGATGGCCCCCGTGCCGGGCCGGATGCGGACGCTGGCCACGGCGGTCTTGCGGCGGCCCGTCCCCCAGTCGTAGTCATCGGCCATGCTTCTCAGACCTCCAGCTTCTCAGGCTTATGGTAGGTGTGCGGGTGCTCGGGGCCGGCGTAGACCTTGAGCTTCTTCAGCATACGGGCGCCGAGCTTCGTCTTGGGCAGCATGCGGCGCACGGCCTCCTCGACGAGGCGCTCGGGATGCTTCTGGAGGATCTGCTCGGCGGTGGCCACCTTGTGCCCGCCGGGATAGCCGCTGTAGCGCTCGTGGGTCATGGTGCGGCGCTTGCGCCCGGTCAGGCGCACCTTCTCGGCGTTGGTCACCACGACGTAGGCCCCCGTGTCCACGTGGGGGGTGTAGTCGGGGCGGTCCTTGCCCATCAGCGCGGTGGCCACGCGGGTTGCCAGCCGGCCGAGCACCTGGCCGCTGGCGTCGACGTGGCACCAGCGCCGGCTGTCCCGGTAGTCCTCTTGTCGTGCAAAGGGGGTACTCATCGGACGGAGTTCCCAGACGGGGAAAGCGCGGAAGAACCCCTTGCCCTACGGAGGGCGGAATGCGTAGTATAGGGCACAGCGCCCGCCGTGTCAAAAGCATTCAGCCGGAGATGTCTCCGATGCCGCCCACAGTACAGCGGGAGACGGCCTACTGCCCGAAGTGCAAGGAGACGTTCCTCAGCTACAACCTGGCCAGATCCACCTGCCCCCGCTGCGGGCGACGCTGCTACTCGCTGGCCAGCCGGCGCCTGCTGCGCAAGCTGGCGCTGGTGCTCTTGCTTGCGCTCGTCGTGGGCGGCGCCGCCGCTGCCTTCCTCTACCTGCGCTGAGCGGCGTCTCAGACCTCGACCGCCCCCACGCCCATCAGCCCGTAGACGAGCGCTATCGGCAGCATGGCCAGCACGCCGAAGACCGTCCACTTCGCCCCGTCGAACTCCGCCAGGCCGTCCTGCGGAAGGCAGAGGTAGCCCGACATCATCCAGACAACCGCCGACCAGTAGCAGAGCAGCCCGAACCCGGCGATCATGAAGCCGGCGATGGCCGCACCCATCGCCAACACGAAGAGCCCCATCAGCACTATGCCCACCCCCGCCGCCGTGGCCAGGATCGACATCACGATCACCACGGCGCTGACGAAGCCGGGGAACAGCTCCAGGAACCAGATCAGCGCCCGCAGCGGGCGCGAGAGCTCCTCTTCCTCCACAATCGGCTCGCGCCGCGCCTGCGGCACGCCCGGCACGCCGAGCCGCGAGCCGCACGCCGTGCAGAAACGCTGGCCCGGCGAGACCGGGCCCCCGCAGGCCGCACACCTCTTCGTCCCCATGGCAACGTCTCCTTCCGGGCCGGGCATATCCTAACCGCACCGGCCTGCCCTGCCAAGCCGCGCCCGGCGGGGCCCGCAGGGACGCGCTCCCTCCGGGCCAGAGGGCCCTCGGGGCCGGTGGCCGTCGCGTCCGGTCAGGCCTCCCACGGATTGACAAGCCGCGGGGGCCGGCTTATCCTTGAGCACCGGCCCAGGCGCCCCCCTGCGATCCCCCGGAGAACCGATGGACAGATCCTCCCTCACCCCCATGATGAAGCAGTACATGGCGTTCAAGAAGAAGCACCGCGACGCCGTGCTGCTCTTTCGCATGGGGGACTTCTACGAGGTCTTCTTCGAGGACGCCAAGGTCTGCGCGCGCGACCTCGGCCTGGCGCTGACCAGCCGCGAGAAGGGCGAGAACGCCGTCCCCATGGCCGGCTTCCCCCACCACGCGGCCGACGGCTACATCAAACGCCTCATCCGCGCCGGCCACCGCGTCGCCATCTGCGAGCAGGTCCAGGACCCCGCCGAGGCGAAGGGGCTGGTCGAGCGCGACGTCACCCGCGTCATCACCGCCGGCACGCTGACCGAAGAGCAGATACTGGACAGCCGCGCCAACAACTTCCTGGCCGCCGTCGCCCTCGCCGACGAGCGCGCCGGCCTCGCCTGGGTCGACCTCTCCACCGGCGCCTTCGAGGCGGAGGAGGTCGCGCCGGGCCGCCTCGCCGACGGCCTCCAGCGCATCCAACCCGCCGAGTGCCTGCTGGCCGAGGGCGGCGATGCCGCGCCGCTGCCGGAGGGCTGCCTGGTGACGCGCCGGCCGCCGTGGGAGTTCTCACCCGACGAGGGGCGCCGGCGCCTCAACGAGCACTTCGGCACGGCCACGCTCGCGGGGTTCGGCTGCGAGGGCATGGGCGCGGCGATCGGCGCCGCCGGCGCCGTGCTCGGCTACCTGCAGGAGACGCAGAAGACCGACCTGGGCCACATCCGCCGCATCGAGCCCTTCGCCGGCGAGCGCCACCTCGTGCTGGACGCGGCCACGCGACGCAGCCTGGAGCTGACCGAGACCATGCGCGGCGGCGGCCCACGGGGCAGCCTGCTGCACGTGCTGGACCGCACGGCCACGCCGATGGGCGCGCGGGGGCTGCGCCGGTGGCTGCTCGCCCCGCTGAGGGGACGCGAGGAGATCGAGGCGCGCCTCGACGCCGTCGGGGAACTGTTCGGCGCCGCCCGCCGCCGCCAGGACCTGCGCGCGGCCCTGTCCGGCATCTACGACATGGAGCGGCTCACCACCAGGATCCACACCGCCCGCGCCAACGCCCGGGACCTGGTGGCGCTGCGCGCCTCGCTCGCCGCCCTGCCCGGCCTGAAGGAGCTGCTGGCCGACGCCGACGCCGACCTGCTGGGCCGGCTGCGTGACCGCCTCGACACCGTGCCCGAGGTCGAGGGCCTGATCGCGGCGGCCATCCGCCCCGAGCCGCCGCCGCAGCTCACCGAGGGCGGGATCATCCGCGACGGCTACAGCCCCGAGCTGGACGAGCTGCGCCAGGCCGCCCGCCGGGGCAAGGACTGGATCGCCCGCTTCGAGGCCGCCGAGGCCGAGCGGACCGGCATATCCTCGCTGAAGGTCGGCTTCAACAAGGTCTTCGGCTACTACATCGAGGTCACCAACACCCACAAGGAGAAGGTGCCCGACGACTACGTGCGCAAGCAGACGCTGAAGAACGCCGAGCGCTACATCACGCCCGAGCTGAAGGAGCGGGAGTCGGCCGTGCTCGGCGCGAGCGAGCGGGCCAAGCAGGTCGAATACGACCTGTTCCAGTCCGTGCGCGAGGAGGTCAGCGCCCACACACCGCGCCTGCAGGCCACGGCCGAGGCGCTCGGGGCGCTCGACGCGCTCGTCTCGCTGGCCACCGTCGCCGCCGAGTGCGGCTACGTGCGCCCGCAGGTCGAGGAGGGCGCGGCGCTGCTCGTCCGCGACGGGCGCCACCCCGTGCTGGAGCGGATACTGGAGGAGGAGTTCGTCCCCAACGACCTGGAGCTGGACGGGCGGGAGCTGAGCCTGGCCGTCATCACCGGGCCGAACATGTCCGGCAAGAGCGTCTACATCCGCCAGGCGGCGCTGATCGTGCTGATGGCTCAGATGGGCTCGTTCGTGCCGGCGCGGGAGGCCCGCGTGGGGCTCGCCGACCGGATCTTCACCCGCGTCGGCGCCAGCGACGAGCAGGCCCGCGGGCAGAGCACCTTCATGGTCGAGATGATCGAGGTCGCCAACATCCTCAACAACGCCACCGCGCGGAGCCTGATCATCCTGGACGAGGTCGGGCGCGGCACGAGCACCTTCGACGGGGTGAGCATCGCCTGGGCCACCGCCGAGCAGATCCACGACCGGATCGGCGCGCGCACGCTCTTCGCCACCCACTACCACGAGCTGGCCCAGCTCGCCAACACGCTGGAGGGCGTGCGGAACCTGAACGTGGCGGTGCGCGAATGGGAGGGCGAGGTCGTCTTCCTCCACCGCGTGGTGCCCGGCTCGACCGACCGCAGCTACGGCATCCACGTGGCCAAGCTCGCCGGCGTGCCGGGGCAGGTTCTGGAGCGCTCCCGCGAGATACTGCGCCACCTGGAGCAGAACGCCATCGGGCCCGACGACGAGCCCCGCTTCGCGCCGAAGGACGAGGGCGAGCGGCGCGGCGAGCCCCGCCCGCGAACGCTCCAGATGCCCCTGTTCAGGCCGCTCGACGCCGAGGTCCGCACCGAGCTGCTCGCGCTGGAGCCGGAGCGAATGACGCCCCTGGAGGCCCTCGCGAAGCTGACCGAGATCGTCCGCCGCCTGAAGGACAACGGCGGCTAACGGGCAGGGACAGGTTCGCCAGGATGGGGGCGAACGAGGCAGGCGGGGCCGGCTGAGCGTCGGGCGCGCAGATGGCGTCCGCTCAGCCCAGCAGGCGGGCGAGCAGCTCGGCGCGACGGCGAGCGCGGCCCTGCTCGGCGCGCAGGGCCCCGACCATGCGCTCGGCCATGCGGCGGAAGCCGGCCGCGGGGTCGCCCTCGAGTTCCTGGAAGAACGGCGCGTTCGCCGTCTCGACCGTCTCGATCCAGTCGGCACGGATGGCCGAGGCGCCGCCCAGGGCGCCGGTGATGCTGCCGATCAGGTTGGCCGTGGTGTCGCAGTCCCGCCCGAAGCTCGCCGCCTCGACCATGCAGCGCTCGGGGTCGGGGCCGCAGAGCCGCAGCAGCGCCATCACGATGGTGACGATCTCGAGGCTGCTGGCGCTGAAGAACCGCTCCTTGTCCCACGAACGGCTCGGCCAGGTCCAGTCGAGCATGGTGGCGTAGTAGCGCTGGGCGAAGTCGTCCACGCCCTGCGACTGCTCCACCAGGTCCATCGTCAGCTCGATGCCGCGCCGCAGCACGTAGGTGCAGTGCCCCCTCATCGCGTCCAGGACGCCTTCGACGGTGGCCCCGGGGCAGAAGGCGGCGGCCACGCCGGCGGCGACGGTGCCGGCCGCGTCGCGGTCGAGGCCGTCCTGATTCAGGGCGGCGATGTCGCGCCCGTCCTGGAATGCCTGGTCGGGGTCGGCGGCGTTGATGATGCCGACCGGGGCGATGCCCATCACGGAGCAGCCGGCCGGCGGCTGGCCGCGTCCGGCCTCATAGGGGCTCATGCCCGTGCGCAGCTTCTGCAGCACGATGCGCTCGTTGACCCAGAGCCGGTCGGGGTTCATCCTTTCCAGCAGGACCCGGGCCAGCTCGTCCGGAGTGATGCGGCCGCCTTTCTCCACGATGGCCAGGCAGAGGTAGTGGCGGTAGACGGTGTCGTCGGTGACGGTGCCCGGGCGGCCGTCCGAGTAGCCGGTCTGGAAGGGCATGAACTCGGTGACCTTGCCGTGCTCGCGGCGGATGTCGGTCCAGTACCAGCCCTCGACGGGCGCGCCGAGGGCATCGCCGATGGCCCCGCCGATCAAGCAGCCGTAGACTGCGTCGAAGAGTCCGGCCGTCACGTCCCGCTCCTCCCGTTATCGTCCGGCGGCGATTGACAGGCCCATCGCACGGGCTATATCATACGGCCCGGTCAAGTGTTGGGATATGATGGCGGCTCGGGAGGCGAGCAGTGCGATGATCGGCAACACCCGACAGGTAGACGGCGTGACGGTGGTAGAGATCGAAGGCCGCTTCGACGCCGTCTCGGCCCCCCCGATCAAAGCGGAGCTGCACAGGCTGATCGACGCCGGCAGCATCAGGCTGGTGCTGAACCTGGCGCAGATGGACTTCATCGACAGCGCCGGGCTCGGCGTGCTGGTCAGTTGCCTGCGGCGCACGGCCGCCCAGGGGGGCGACCTGCGCCTGGCGGAGGTGCCGCCCTTCTGCCGCTCCATATTCGAGCTGACGCGTCTGACGCGCGTCTTCAACGTGACCGAGTCGGCCGAGCACGCCATCGGGGCCCTCGCCGGGCAAGCCGGGGACTGAGGCGGGCCGCCGGCGGGGGTAGCCCGGGCCAGGCATGGCGGACGCCAGCACAATCCTGATCGTCGACGACGAGCCGCACATCCTGCGTTCGCTCGGGTTCGTCCTCGCCAGGGCCGGCTACCGGGTGCTCAGCGCCCGCAACGGGGGCGAAGCGCTCGAGGCGATCCGGCAGGGGCCGCCGGATCTGGTGTTCCTGGACATTATGATCCCGGAGCCCGACGGCTACGAGGTCTGCCGGGGCATCCGATCTGATCCCGAGCTGGCCGGGGTCTACGTCATCATGCTGACGGCGAAGGGCCAGGAAGCCGACCGCCGGCGCGGCGTCGAGGCGGGCGGGGACGAGTACATGACCAAGCCCTTCAGCCCCAGCGACGCCCTCGCCCGCGTGCGCCGGGCGCTGGGAGACTCGACACAGGAGCCCTGAGGCACAGGTGGCGGACGAACTGCTCATCTACGCGGTCGGTGACGAGTCGGTCGCCGAGCTGGTGCCCGACGAGCTGGACGGCCGCAGAGTGGAGGTCGTCCAGTGCAAGCCCGGCAAGGCGCTGCTCCAGGAGCTGACCAGGAACGTGCCCGACGTGATGCTGATGGACGGCGCGCACGCCATCGACAAGACCCAGAGCCTGGACCACGTGCGCGGCCAGTACCAGGACCTGCCGATCATCCTGGTCGGCAAGAAGCCCGAGACCCGCGCCGTCGTGGAGTGCATGAGGAAGGGGGCGGAGGACTTCGTGGACCTGGCCAGGGACGCCGAGGACCTGCCCGCGCGGCTGCTGGAGGCCACCGAGAAGCACCGCCTCGCCGTCCAGGTCAAGCAGCTCGGCGAGGTCTACGAGCGCGGCGGGCGCCTGGGAGAGCTGGTCGGCATCAGCCCGGTGATGCACGACATCTACGCGACCATCAAGAGCATCTGCAGCACCGGCGCGACGGTGCTGGTCTGGGGCGAGAGCGGCACGGGCAAGGAGCTGGTCGCCCACGCCATCCACACCTTGAGCCCGCGCAGCGACGGCGCCTTCGTGGCGGTCAACTGCGCCGCCATACCCAAAGACCTGCTGGAGAGCGAGCTGTTCGGCCACGAGAAGGGCGCCTTCACCAGCGCCGAACGCCAGCACATCGGAAGCTGCGAACGGGCCCACAAGGGGACGCTTTTCCTGGACGAGATCAGCGAGATGGACATGGGCTTGCAGTCGAAGGTGCTGCGCTTCCTGCAGAACCAGACCTTCACCCGCGTGGGCGGCACCGAGGCGATCGAGGTGGACAGCCGCGTCATCGCCGCCACCAACAAGGACCCCCACGAGGAGGTGGAGACGGGCAACCTGCGCGACGACCTCTACTACCGGCTCAACGTGGTGCCCATCTACATCCCCCCCCTGCGCGAGCGGCCGGAGGACATACCCGTGCTGGCGCAGCACTTCCTGGCCATAATGGGCGAGAAGTACTCGAAGTACTTCTGGGACTTCTCGCCGGAGGCCGTGCGCCTGCTGCTCTGCTACGGATGGCCGGGCAACGTGCGGGAGCTGCGCAACACGATCGAGCGCATCGTCGTGCTGGCCAACACCGACCGGGTGACCCCCGAGCTGTTCCCCGAGCGGATCCGCAAGGCGGCCTCCAAGGGCAAAGTGCCGAAGCTCGACGTGGAGCGCGCCCGCGAGTGCCTCCAGGAGGCCCTCCAGGCCGCCCCGCTGGAGCTGGAGGAGAGCGACGAGGTGCTGCCCTTCGTTGAGGTGGAGCGGCGCGCCATCCTCGGCGCCATCGAGAAGTGCGACGGCGACATCAGCAAGGCCTCGCGCAAGCTCGGCCTATCCCGCGCCACCCTCTACCGCAAGCTGGACAAGTACGGCGTCAAGCGGTAGGGCGCCCCCTCAAGGGCGGGCCCGGCCCGAGGCCATCTCCCGCAGGATGCCGACGCCCTCCTGGATCTGGGCCTCGTCGGCGGCGAAGGAGATGCGGAAGTGGCTCTTGCGCTCGCTGAAGACGCTGCCGGGGATGATCAGCAGCGCCCGACGGATCGCCTCGCGGCAGAAGGCGTCGCCGTCGCCGCCCGGCGCCTCCACGAAGGCGTAGAAGGCGCCCTGCGGCTTCTGAAGGCTGTAGAGGTCACGCAGGCCGCCATACAGGATGTCGCGCTTGGCCTTGTAGGCGCGCATGTGGTCGCCGACGGGCACGTTCAGCGCCGTCAGCCCCGCGTACTGGGCGATGGAGGGCGCGCAGACGAAGCTGAACTGCTGGAGCTTCTCCATCTCCTCGATGATCGGCTCCGGCCCGATCGCGTAGCCGAGCCGCCAGCCGGTCATCGCCGCCGACTTGCTGAACCCGTTCAGCAGCAGCACCTCCTCGCTGTAGCGGGCGGCGCTCTGGAAGCGCTCCTCGTAGCAGAAGGCGCGGTAGATCTCGTCGCTGATCAGGAACACCTCGCTCTCGCGCGCCCACTCGGCGATGCGCCGCAGCTCCTCGGGGGGGATGATCTGCCCGGTCGGGTTGCTCGGGCTGTTGAGCATCAGCAGCTTCGCCTCGGCGGCGCCGGCCTCCTCCAGCCGCTCCACGGTGAGCTGAAAGTCCGGGTAGGTGTCCACGTAGAGCGGCACCCCGCCCATCAGGCGGCAGAGGTGCTTGTACATCACGAAGTAGGGGTCGGGGATGGCGACCTTGTCGCCCGGGTCGACCAGGGCCATGAAGGCCAGGACCATGCCGCCGGAGACGCCGCTTGTGATCAGGACCGCATCGTGGGCGATGCCGCTGGCCAGCTTCTCGGCCCTCAGCACGGCCTGGCGCAGCTCGGGGATGCCCTGGGTGAGGGTGTACCTGTTGCGCCCGGTCTCGATGGCGTGGATGGCGGCGGCCTTGATCGGCTCGGGCACGTCGAAGTCGGGCTGCCCGATGCTCAGGTTGACCGGGTCCCTGAGGCTGCGGGCCAGGTCGAAGACCTTGCGGATGCCCGAGGAGTCGATCATGCCCGTGCGCCGGGCGATCAGCCGCGTTGGGTCCACCGGTCCCCTCCTCATGTTGCCGCCCCGGGCAGCGCGTGACTACTGCTCGGAGGCTGCCTCTTCGCCGGCCTCGCCTTCCACCGCACCCTCGAGGCCCTCGGGAACCTCGGCTTCCTCCTCCTCCCGCCGCCGGGCGCGGGGGGCGGTGACCACCTGCGTCTTGATCTTGGGCAGGCCGAAGACGGACATCTCCTCAGGGTCCCACTCCTCCTCGGCCTTCAGGCGCTCGATACGCTCCGAGCGCGACAGGACGTTGCGCCGCCTCTGCAGCTCGTCCTTCCGTCGCAGGCTCTTGTGCAGCGACATAAAGCTACTCTCCTCCTTGGGCTGCGATGAACGCGGCCGGGCGGGGCCTCAATCGGTAAAAGGCAGCACTGCCGCGTCCTGAAAGAGCGCGCGCCCGCCCTCCCGATACTCGCGGAAGCTCCGGGCCAGCCGGCGCAGCTCGGGCGAGGCGGCCTCCTCGAACCGGCCGCAGCAGAGGGCCAGGCGGCCGTCCGGGAACTCCAGCAGCCGGAACTCGTGCCCGCCGCTGAGCCGCAGGATCCGTTCCTGGGCCACCAGTTGCTCGGCCGCCGCCCGCTTCGCGGGGGAGGAGTCGAACTCCATCAGCCTGACCGTGTAACGGATGCGGGAGGCGCTCGCCGCCAGCTCGGGGCCGGGCGCCGGCTCGCCGACTACGTTGGTCAGCAGCAGCCAGGCTCCCATGCAGCCGATCAGGGCGACCAGCACGGCGAAGATCCTGGTGCGGGCCATCGCATCATCGACCCCGTCGGCACCCAGACCCCAGCCGACGTCGCGGCCTTCTGTGCTGTTTCGGCTTCTGTCTTTCGCCCCCGCTCGGGCGCCTCGCGAGCGGTCTGCACGTACAGGCATTTCCGGTGACCCCTGGGCCGCTCCCCCCGGACGGCGTGGATTCAAAGAGCTTCCCCAACCCGAGCGGGCATTATAGGCCAAGCCGCGCGGCCAAGTCAAACTCACGGCGGGACGCACCGTACGTGGCGAAACTGGCGCGTCATAAGTTCGACCGCCGCCCGATGCCCGCCCTGTGCCGGACGCGGGCGCTCGGGACGACGCCTTTGTGGGACGGCGCAGCGGGGGCCCATGGGCAACACGCAACGAGACGGCCCCCCCTCGCTTGCGATGCGCAGCGCCGGCCCGTAGACTCCGCCCCCGTTGCCCCGACTGCCTCGTTAGCCACGCCCATGCCCTTCGACAAGACGAGCATCGATGAACAGACGGCGACCCGCCTGCTGCGCCGCCTGAGCGGCCGCGAGCTGAGCGTCACCGCCGTGCGGCGCCTCCACGGCGGCATGATCAACAGCGTGCTGGAGCTCGTCACCGACGGCGAGCCCGCCCGCGTCGTCGCCAAGCTCTCCGCCGAGCCGGGCAACGGCGGCTTCGAATGGGAGTGCCGCGTGCTCCGGTGGTATCGCGAGCATACGGCCTTCCCCGTGCCGGCGCCTTACGGGGTCGATACCTCCGGCGAGCTCTTCCCCGGCAGTTGCCTGATGATGGAGCGCCTGCCGGGTGAGAACCTCGGGCACGCGCGGCTCTCGCCCGCCGGGCGGGCGGCCGTCGAGCGTCAGATGGCCGAAGTCCTCGCCCGCCTGCACGAGCAGAGGCGGGGCTCCTACGGCAGCGCGCTGGAGCCGGAGCGCGAGGGCCCCGAGCGCTGGCTCGACCGGTTCGGCCCGCGCATCCGGGGGGAGTTCGAGGCCGCGCGCGACCGCCTCAGCCCCGAGGCCCGCCGGGCCGTCTCCCGCGTGCTGGAGCGCCTGGAGGACTGGCTGCCGCAGGCAGGGCAGCCGACGCTGGTCCACGGCGACCTCTGGGCCACCAACATCATCGTCGACCCCGACGCCCCCGGCGGGCCGCGCCTGAGCGGATTCGTCGACGGCGGCTGCGACTACTGCGACGTGGAATACGAGCTCGCCTACCTGCTGGTCTTCCACACGGTGGGCGGCGAGTTCTTCCGGGCTTACAGCCGTCGCCATCCGCTCCGGCCGGGCTTCGAGCGGCGCTGCCGCCTCTACTGGCTCAACACGATGCTGCTGCACGTGCGGGTCTTCGGCGACGCGCACTACGTGAGCGCCTGCGAGCGCCTGGCCCGCGAGCTGGAGCGGCTCGAGTGAGCCGGCCGGCCCGCGTACTTGACAGGCCGCGCCGGGACCCCGCAAGATGGCAGCCCCCTGGCACAGGCCATCAACCCCTGGGAGGAGCGCACAGATGGCGGACCTGAAGATCGTCGGCGAAGCCGTGCCCAACATGCCCTGGCAGGACAGGCCCGAGGGCTGCACCGACGTGGCGTGGCGCTACACGGAGAACCCGATCGTGCCCCGCGACGCGATCCCCTGCTCCAACAGCATCTTCAACAGCGCCGTGGTGGCCTTCGAGGGCAAGTTCGCCGGGGTCTTCCGCATCGACCACCGCACGCGCCGCATGATGCTCCACACCGCCCGCAGCGAGGACGGCATCCGCTGGCAGATCGAGCACGACCCGATCGAGTTCGCGTGCGACATCCCAGAGCTTCAGAACTTCCTCTACGGCTATGACCCCCGCGTCTGCCGCCTGGAGGGGCGCTACTACGTCCACTGGTGCAACTGGTACCACGGCCCGACCATCGGCCTGGCCTGGACGGAAGACTTCGAGACCTACCACCAGATGGAGAACGCCCTGCTGCCCTTCCAGCGCAACGGCGTGCTCTTCCCGCGCAAGATCGGCGAGCGGTACGTCATGCTCAACCGCCCGAGCGACAACGGGCACACGCCGTTCGGCGACATCTTCCTGAGCCAGAGCCCCGACCTGGTCCACTGGGGCGAGCACCGCTACGTGATGGGCACCGCCGGCGGCTGGCAGAGCACCAAGGTCGGCCCCGGCCCCACGCCGATCGAGACCAGCGAGGGCTGGCTGCTCATCTACCACGGCGTGCTGACCTCATGCAACGGGTTCGTCTATAGCATCGGCGCCGCCCTGCTCGACCTGGAGCAGCCCTGGAAGGTGATCGCCCGCACCGCCCCCTACATCCTGAACCCGCGCACCTACTACGAGTGCGTCGGCGACGTGCCGAACGTCGCCTTCCCCTGCGCGGCGATCTGCGACGCCGAGACCGGCCGGCTCGCCATCTACTACGGCGGCGCCGACACCGTGGTGGCGCTCGCCTTCGCGAAGGTCGACGAGCTGGTCGAGTTCACGCGGCAGAACTCGACCGTCTGAGTGGCGCGGGCGCAGGCGCGGCTTGACGCCCCGGCCCGGCGGGCCTACCATCGCCCGCGGCGAGAGCCGCACATCCATTCACGGAAGGGGGCAGCGCATGGAACTGACCAGCACGGCGTTCGAGCAAGGCGGCAGCATCCCGTCCGAGCATACCTGCGACGGACAGAACACCTCCCCCCCGCTCTCCATCGGCGACGTGCCGGAGCGGGCGGTCACCCTGGCGCTGGTCATGGACGATCCCGACGCGCCGGGCGGCACGTTCGACCACTGGGTGGTCTGGAACATCCCGGCGGACACGCAGCACATCCCGGCCGGCACCGAGCCGGAGGGCGTCCAGGGGCGCACGGACTTCGGCAACCTCGGCTACGGAGGCCCCTGCCCGCCGAGCGGCACGCACCGCTACATGCTCAAGCTCTACGCCCTCGACACGGAGCTCGGCCTGGCAGAGGGGTCGCGCAAGGAAGACCTGGAGCATGCCATGGAGGGGCACGTCGTGGCTGAGGCCCTGCTCCAGGGCAAGTACCGGCGCTCCCGCTGAGGCGGCCTGTTGCCGCCACCGCCTTCAGACCAGCAGCCCGCCGTTGCGCAGGATGTAGCCGAGCCGGTCGGGCAGGTCCGGCTCCGCCTGGATCTTGGCGGCCGTCTTCGAGGGGTCGTACTCGGTGCGGCGGAAGACGACGCGGTCCTTCACCATGCTGAAGCTGGCCTGGAGGCGCGGCACGAAGGAGAAGCTGTAGCGGATGTCCTCGATCGTGGCGTAGGCCGGGCGCCAGTCGCCGTCACGGGGCTGGCCCACGCTGCCGGCGTTCATCACCTTGCTGTTGAAACCGTGCGAGAGGGGGATGTGCGTGTGGCCCAGCGCCAGGCGCAGGCCCGGCACCCGTCGCAGCAACTCCTCGTAGTGCTCGTCGTTGTAGTAATAGTCGAGCACGTAGGTGTTGAGCATCTCCTGCGGCGTGCCGGGGCAGCCGTGGACGACCGACAGACCGTCCACGTCGAGCCGCAGGGGGAGGCTGCGCAACCACTCGACGTTCTCATCGCTGAGGCGCTCGTGCGTCCAGTAGAAGGACTGGCGGGCCAGCGAGCTGCACGGCTCGATGCCCTCCAGCGTGGCGCACGTGTTGTCGTGGTTGCCCTTGACCGCCTGGACGCCGTAGTGGCGCAGCAGCTCGCAGCACTCGTTGGGGTTCGGGCCGTAGCCGACCACGTCCCCGCAGCAGATGATGCGGTCCGCGCCCTCTATCTCGTCCAGAACGGCCTGTAGTGCCTCCAGGTTAGCATGGACATCGGAGATGATGGCGATCATGAGACATGCTGCACGCGGTATGAAGAGATGATTGCGCCCGGTTGCCCGGTCGCGCGTCGATTGCCTCCAGTCTACCCCAATGCCCCCCGCCGCGCAACGGCTCGCCTACGGCGCGTGGTCGACGATGAGGCGGCACAGCTCGTCGACGGTGCGGCTCATCGAGTAGGTGCCGGGCGGGTTCTCCGTGTCGTTGATCAGGATGGAGAAGGCGACCTGGCGGCCGCTGCGCGCCGTGGCGTAGCCGCTCAGCGCCCCGACCCCGTTCAGGTAGCCGGTCTTGGCCCGGACGTTGCCCGCGTAAGGCGCCTCGGCGAGCCGGCCATCGAGCGTGCCGTCCAGCCCGGCCACCGCCAGCAGGGGGGTGAGGTCGGCCCCGCGCCGGCCCTTCCGCATGCGCCACAGCAGCGCGGCGAGCAGCTCGGCCGTGTGGCGGTTGTTGCGCGAGAGGCCGCTGCCGTCGGCGACCTGGAACTGCCCGTCGGTGAAGCCGAGCTCCCGCAGCACGCCCTCCGCCCGCGCCGCGCCCGAGGGCCAGGAGCCCCGCCCGACCGCCTCCGCCCCGATCGTCTTGAAGACCTGCTCGGCGTAGTGGTTATGGCTGCGCTTGACCATTCGGCGCAGCACCGGCGCGAGGGCGGCGCGGCGCACCAGCAGCGGCTCGCCGCGCACGGCGGGCGGTCGGGCGGCCGGGGCCACGCGCGCGGGCCCGCCGACGGCGATCCCCTCGGCCTCCAGCGCCTGGCGGAGGGCGCGGGCGGCGTAGAGCGGCGGGTCGGGCACGGTCACCTCGTGGGAGTAGCCCTCGCGTCCGGCGCGGATCCGCCCCCCGACCCGGACGGTCCATGAGCCGGGCTCGCGGTCGAACCAGACGGCGTGCTTATCCGCCGAGGTCGTGCACGTGACGCGCAGGCTGACCGCCGCCGATGCGGGGTGGACCTCGGCCATGGCCGCCGCTCCCGGCGCGCCGCCCGGCCGCACGGTCATCGTCACGCAGTTGTCGTTGATCGAACTCGCCGAGACGGGAGCGTAATACCACTTCCAGGCGGGATAGCCGCCCCAGTCGGGATGGCGAAAGGTCCGGTCGAAGAACGCGTCGTCGGCCACCACGCCGCCTTCGATGCGCTCGATGCCCCTGGCGCGGAGCACGCGCGCCCAGCGGCGCATGACGGCCAGGGCGTCCTCCTCGTCGTGGCGCCCGCCGATCGTCGGGTCGCCCCCGCCGCGCAGCACCAGGTCGCCGCGCAGCACGCCGCCCGCGACCGGCCCCGTCCCGTAGAGGGCGGTGGTGAACTCGTAGTGCTCGCCGAGCGCTTCGAGAGCGGCAGCGGCCGTAACGAGCTTCGCGTTCGAGGCGACGATCAGGCGCCGGGCGGCGTTGCGGCTGTAGAGCACCCGGCCGTCGGCGAGGTCCAGCACGTGGACGGCGACCGTGGCCCTGGCCAGCGGGCCGGCCGAGAGCTTCTCCTCCACCCGCGCGGCCAGCTCGGAGGCGGCGGCCGTCTCGGCGCAGAACAGGGCCGCCAGCGCGAACGCGAGGGGGGCGATGCCCCACGAGCGCCTCTCGGCATTGGCCGCCATTGCAGGCCCCTCTCCCCTTGCGAGCGCAGGTCCCCAGTCTGCGGCAATCGGGCGGCGCCGCGCAACCGAAGGTCCCAACCGTCCCCGTCGAAACGGGTTACGCCGCCGGCCAAACCAGCCCGTTTGGCGCCGGGCCGGCGCTGTCGGCGCGGGGCGCAATGCCGTACAATAGAGGCCCATGGGGAAACCGACCACATGCGGGGGGCGCGCCGACGATGCTTAGCGAAGAAGACGTGCTGACGCTCGTCAAGGCGCCGGACTACCGGCAGATGCGCACCGGGGAGCTGGCGCAGGAGCTCGGCGTGGCGGAGCAGGAGATGGAGGAGTTCGTCGCCCTGCTGGAGGGGCTGGAAAGGCGGGGCGAGCTGGTCAAGGTCAAGAAGCGCCACTGGGTCGGCCCTGAGCAGGCGGGGCTGGTGACCGGGCGGCTGCAGTGCAATGCGCGGGGGTTCGGCTTCGTCATCCCCGTCAAGGAGGAACAGGAGCAGGACGTCTACGTGGCCGAGGAGGACATGGGCGAGGCCATGAACGACGACCTGGTGGTGGTGGAGGTCCACCGCAAGAAGCCCCGGCGCGGCCGGCGCGGCCGCAGGGACCTCGGCCCCTCCGGCCGCGTCATCAAGGTGCTGGAGCACCGCAACCGGCTGGTGATCGGCACGTTCGTGCCGGGGCGGAAGTTCGCGCGGGTCACCCCCGACAACCCCCGCCTGTTCCGCGACGTCTACGTGCCCGTCGACGAGGCGATGGACGCGCAGGCCGACGACCAGGTAGTGGTGGAGCTGAGCGCCTGGCCGACGCTGCACCGCAACCCCGAGGGCGAGGTGCGCGAGGTGCTCGGCCGCACCGGCGAGCCCGGCGTGGACGTGCGCTCGGTGATCTTCGAGTTCGGCCTGCCCCGCCAGTTCCCCGACGAGGCCCTGCGCGAGGCCGAGCAGCTCGTCGGCGAGCCGACGCCCCGGCAGATGGAGGCCCGCCGCGACTTCCGCACCCACCCCGCCGTGACCATCGACCCCGAGGACGCCAAGGACTACGACGACGCCCTCGCCCTCTACCGCCACCCGAACACCGGCCGCCGCGTCGTGCTGGTGCACATCGCCGACGTCAGCCACCACGTGGCGCCCGAGAGCGCGCTCGACGCCGAGGCCCGCCGCCGGGGCATGAGCGTCTACCTGGCCAACGAGGTCGTGCCCATGCTCCCCCACGAGCAGAGCCGCGACATCCTGAGCCTGGTCGAGGGCGAGAACCGACTGGCCAAGACGGCGGCGCTGGAGTTCGACGACGAGGGCGAGCTGGTCGACTATTCGCTGCATCACTCGGTGGTCAGGATCGACCGGCGCATGACCTACACCGAGGTGCAGGAGGTGCTCGACGCGCTGGAGGCCGAGGAGCCGGCCGCCGCCTCAGCCGCCGAACGCCTGCCCGAGCCGATCTTCCGGCTGCTGGTGGAGCTGGACGAGCTGGCCGGCCAGCTGCGCCGGCGCCGCCGCCAGGTCGGCTCGGTCGACCTCGACGTGGCGGAATACGACGTGAGCATCGGCGAGGACGGGCGGGTGATCGGCGTCTCGCAGATCGTGCGCGACCGCTCGCACGGGCTGGTCGAGGAGTTCATGCTCGCCGCCAACCGCGCCGTGGCCGACCTCATGGTGCGGCGCAAGCTCCCCGCCCTCTACCGCGTCCACGAGCCGCCGGTCGAGGAGGACCTGGAGGAGTTCGCCGCCTTCGTGCGCACCGTCGTCGGAAGGGCCGTCAACCCCCTGGACCGCCGCCAGCTCCAGGACCTGCTGGCCGAGGTGGCCGGCACCCACCTGGCCGACGCCGTCAACATGCAGCTACTGCGGGCCATGCAGCGCGCCGTCTACAGCCCGCGCTGCGCGCCGCACTTCGCCCTGCACTTCGAGCGCTACTGCCACTTCACCTCGCCCGTGCGCCGCTACCCCGACCTGCTGGTCCACCAGGTGCTGGACCGCTTCCTGCGCGACGGCGAGGGCCCCGGCCGGCTGATGGAGCAGTGGAAGCCGAAGCTCCAGCCCATCGCCGCGCACTGCAACGAGATGCAGCAGCGCGCCGACGAGGCCGAGCGGGAGATCGTCAAGATCAAGCTCCTGCGCTACCTGGAGGACCACGCCGAGGAGATCTTCGACGGCGTGGTCACCGGCGTGCAGGAGTACGGGCTGTTCGTGCGGCTGGAGGACTTCTCGGTCGAGGGGCTCGTCAAGGTGCAGGACATCCGGGGCGACTTCTACCGCCTTGACGAGCGGGCCCAGGCCCTCACGGGCACGCGCACGGGGCGCAAGTTCGTCCTCGGCCAGCCCCTGCGCGTCAGCATCAAGCGCATCAACATGGCGCGCCGCCAGCTCGACCTCGTGCTCGAGGACTGAGCGCGCCGAGGCGGGCCGGCCGGCGGGCCGGCGCTACATCCCCCCCTCTTCTCCACCCGTGCGCTGGCTGATGCGGTGGCGCGGCTTCTCGATGGTGACCGTCGTGCCCGGCTCGACCGAGTGGCTCAGGATCACGTTCGCCCCGATCACCGAGCCCCGCCCCACCGTGATCGGCCCCAGCAGGCTGGCGTTGGAGTAGATGATCACGTCGTCCTCGACGGTCGGGTGCCGCTTGTAACCGCGCAGGAGCTTGCCCTCCTCGTCCTTCTTGAAGCGGTAGCCGCCGAGGGTGACGCCCTGGTACATGCGCACGTTGTCGCCGATCTCGCTCGTCTCGCCGATGACCACGCCGGTGCCGTGGTCGATGAAGAAGCTGCGCCCGATCCGCGCGCCCGGGTGGATGTCGATGCCGGTGACGCGGTGGGCGTGCTCGGTCATGATGCGCGGCAGCCAGGGCACGCCCTGCGCGTGCAGTTCGTGGGCGATGCGGTGGACCATGACCGCGCGGAACCCGGGGTAGCAGAAGATGACCTCGTCCCAGCCGGTCGCCGCCGGGTCGCCCTGGTAGGCGGCGCGCACGTCGGCGTCGAGCATCTCCAGCAGCACGGGCAACCGCTCCAGCAGGCGGTAGGCGTGCCAGCGAGCCTGCTCCGCGCATTCCTCGCGGTCGGCGGGGCCGCCGTCGTGGCGGTCGTGCACCAGGCAGCGGGTGATCTCCTCGCCGAGCTGCTCGTAGGCCGTGGTGATGGTCTCGCCGACGTGGTAGGCGAGCGTCGTCTCGGCCAGGGCCTTCTTGCCGAAGTAGCCCGGGAAGAGCGCCTCGGCGAGCAGGTCCAGGACGCGGATCACCGTCCCCTCGCTCGGCAGCGCGTAGTGGCAGACGTGCTGCACCTTGTCCCGCGCGGCGAGCGCCCGCAGCACGGACTCCACCACGCCGGGCAGGTCCTCCTTGTAGGGATAGAGCGGAGAGGAGTCGGCGTGGGCGCCGCGCCCCGGTGTGTCGTCTGCACTCATCGGTGCCTCCAGCCTGGCGATGGGGGGGGGAAGGGCCGGGCCGTATTCTCGCGCCCCTTCCCCGCGAAATCAACCGCGCTGCCCATGCTCGTGGTTCATCGCCTGCGGCTCTTGGCGGGCTCGCCGGACGGGCCGCGCCGCGACAGCCTATTCGGTACCACGTTCGAGCCCGAACGTAACAATGCCCGCCGCGACGTTTTTTTCCGCGGGGACAGCCCCCCCCCAGCGAGCAGGCCCGGCCGCGGGACGGCCGCCCGGCAGAGCCCGCGGCGGCGCGCCGACGCCCCGCTAAAGCGCCGGGGCACAAGGCCTTAGCGCGAGCCGCCCTACCCGATGCACATTTGCCCTCCACGGTGCTTCTTGCCCGATCCACGCGAATCTAGCGAAATCCGAACAAAAGGCTTGACTCACTATATCTTGTGCGCTAACATACTCTAGTGCTCAAGATGTAGCACCAACGGGGCCAGGCCGGAGATCGCCATAAGCCCCTTGGCGCACGGAGTTTAGCGGAGAAGACGCCCCGCAGGAGCCGCCCCATGCAGTGCCCCTACTGCCACGAGGACGACGACCGGGTCGTCAACTCCCGCCCCTCCGCCGACGGCACCTACGTGAAGCGGCGACGCGAGTGCAACCGCTGCGGGCGCCGCTACACCACCTACGAGCGGATCGAGATGAGCGTGCTCCGGGTGATTAAGAAGGACGGCAAGCGGGAGGACTTCTCGCACCAGAAGCTGCGGGCCGGCCTCAACAAGGCGTGCTACAAGCGCCCCGTCTCCGCCGAGCAGATCAACGAGCTGATGGAGGAGATCGAGCGCGAGCTCCACCGCCAGCACGAGGGGGAGGTGCCCTCGCGCGCCATCGGCGAGCTGGCCATGCAGAAGCTGCGCGAGCTGGACCAGGTCGCCTACATCCGCTTCGCGTCCGTCTATCGCGAGTTCACCGACGCAGAGGACTTCGTCGAGGAGGCGGACACGGTGCTCAAGGGCGCCGGGGGACGGCTGCGCCGCAGTTGAGCCGGCCGCGTGCGTGACGGCACTTGACGAAGGCTGTTCTTGTGCATAGTGTGAAGGCACGGAACCGAACCAGGCAGAACGCAGACGCCGGAGGCGCCGAAGATGGCCGTTGAGATGGAACAGGGAAAGCAGCAGGAAACCGAGAGCGCGATCGGCCAGGTGCGCAAGCGCGACGCCCGGCTGGTGCCCTTTGACCAGTCCAAGATCGCCGACGCGATCTTCAAGGCCGCCCAGGCCGTCGGGGGCGAGGACCGCGTGCTGGCCGAGGAGCTCGCCGCGATGGTCACCATGTTCCTGGAGCGCGACTTCACCGACCGCCCGCCGGGCATCGAGGAGATCCAGGACACCGTCGAGAAGGTGCTGATCGAGACCGGCCACGCCCGCACGGCCAAGGCATACATCCTCTACCGCGACCGCCGCGCCCGCGTGCGCCAGCTCCTGCAAGTGCGCAAGCCCGTGCGCCAGCGCTCCGGCTCGACCGACATCGCCCTGCTGGTCAACGCCGACAGCCAGGACGAACTGCACGAGTGGGACAAGGCGAAGATCGCCCGCGCCCTCGAAGTCGAGGCCGACCTGGCGCCCCAGCTCGCCCGCCGCATCGCCAGCGAGGTCGAGCGCCGCGTGATGGCCAGCGGGCTGACACGCATCTCCACCAGCCTGATCCGCGAGCTGGTCGACAACGAGCTCTTCGAGCGCGGCCTGACCGCCCGGCTGAAGCGCCAGGCCATGGTCGGCATGCCCAAGTACGACCTGGACCAGATCATCCGCTCCAAGAGCAAAGAGAACGCCAACATCGCCCAGAACAACCCCGAGGCGATCAACCTCGCCGTCGCCGAGCACACGCTCAAACAGTTCGCCCTCCAGGAGGTCTTCAGCGACGAGGTCGCCGAGGCCCACATGCTGGGCAAGATCCACGTGCACGACCTCGGCTACCCCACCCGCGTCTACTGCTCCAGCCATTCCCTGGAATACCTGAAGAAGTACGGCCTGCACCTGGAGAACCTGGACACCTCCAGCGCCCCCGCCAGGCACGCCCGCACCCTGACCGGCCACCTGAACACCTTCCTGGCCTCGATGCAGGCATACTACGCCGGCGCCCTCGGCGTCGGCTACATCAACATCCTCTATGCGCCCTACCTCGAGAAGATGTCCTACCGCCAGATGGAGCAGGAGGCCCAGCACCTGATCTTCAGCTCCTCGCAGAACGCCTTCAGCCGCGGCGGGCAGACGCTGTTCCTGGACTTCAACGTCCACACCGGCGTGCCCCGCTACCTGAAGGACGTCCCCTCGATCGGGCCCGGCGGCGTCTACGACGGGCGCACCTACGGCGACTACGAGAAGACGGCCCAGCGCTTCTGCCAGGCCATGCTCGACGTGTGGCGCGCCGGCGACCAGCACGGCAACCTGTTCGCCTTCCCCAAGTGCGACCTGCACATCAGCGCCGAGACCTTCGAGGACCCCGCCCAGCGCGAGATCCTCAGCTACGCCTGCCAGGTCGCCGCCGAGAACGGCGTGCCCTACTTCATCTTCGACCGCGACGAGGTGACCCTCAGCGCCTGCTGCCGCCTGCGCACCACGATCCAGGACGACTACATGATCCGCCACCCGGAGAGCATGCGCTTCTGCGGGTTCCAGAACGTCACCATCAACATGCCCCAGGCGGCCTATCGCGCCGGACGGGGCAACTGGGAGGCGCTCTACGACGAGGTGGACCGCATGATCGACCTCGCCATGGAGGCCCACCACCAGAAGCGCCGCTTCATCGCCGGGCTCATGGCCGACCCGAGCGGCCCCCTCTGGCAGATCGGCAAGACCGCCGCCGACGGGCGCCCCTACGTCGACCTGAACAAGGCCACCTACATCATCGGCCTGATCGGCCTGAACGAGTGCATGCTCTACATGACCGGCCGGGAGCTGCACGAGGACCCCGAGCTGATCCGCAAGGGCCTCCGGCTGATCCGGCACATGCAGTTCCGCGCGCGCGAGACCGGCCGCGAGCACGGCATGCGCGTCGCCCTGGAGGAATCGCCCGCCGAGAGCGCCGCCCGCCGACTGGCCAAGGTCGACCTGCGCCGCTTCCCCGAGGCCGAAGGCATCGTGCGCGGCAACCTGGAGCAGGACGAGATGTACTACACCAACAGCATCCACCTGCGCGCCGACGCCCCGCTGGACCTGCTCACCCGCATCCGCCTCCAGAGCAAGTTCCACCGGGCCATCGAGAGCGGCGCCATCATCCACGCCTTCGTCGGCGAGGAGCGCCCGCCCGCCGCCAGCATCTTCAACCTGGTCGAGAAGACCTACCGCCAGACCCAGGCCGCCCAGCTCACCGTCAGCCCCGAGTTCACCATCTGCAACGACTGCCACCGGGCCACCCCGGGCCTGAAGGAAAGGTGCGGACACTGCGCCAGCCCGGACGTCTACGGCATGACGCGCGTGGTCGGCTACTTCAGCCGCATCCACAACTGGAACAAGTCCAAGATCGGCGAGCTGAACGACCGCCGCCGCGGCAACTACAGCGTCGCCATGACGTAGAGGAGAACGATTCCCCCGTTCCCGCGAACCGAAAGGGAGGCAGCGCGGTGATCATCGAGATCTACGGCAAGCAGGACTGTAAGCTCTGCGAGAGCGCCAAGAAGAAAGTCGCCCACTTCCTGAAGAAGTGGGAGTTGAGCGAGTCGGTCCGCGTGGTCTTCCAGGACATGGAGACCGAGGAAGGCGCGGCCGAGGGGGACTTCTTCGACGTCTTCGACATCCCCTCGGTGCTCCTGAAGCAGGACCGCAACGCCGTGGTCGCCCGCTGGGACGGCGCCCCGCCCCCGAGCGAAGAGCTCCAGCGCCGCCTCAGCGCCTGACAAGCGGCCTGACCACCACGACACGACGAGCACAACGGACGGCACGGCACCAAGAGAGGTAAGCTCAATGAGAGCCCGCACGGCGGCGAAGATCTGCCACCTGTTGCCTTCTTCGTTCTCCCGTTGATCCTCGCCGCCCGCCGCAGTTGCCGTTCGTCGTGCCGTCGTGGTTGCCTCGCCGTTCTCCGTGTCTCCGTGTTGGACGGGTCTTGAGATGCAGATCAAAGAGTTCATCGAGAGCAGCCTGATCGAGTGGGAGGGCAAGATCGCCTCCGTGCTCTTCCTGCCCGGCTGCAACCTGCGCTGCCACTACTGCCACGCCGCCCACCTGGTCTGCCATCCCGAGCGGACCGAGTCCATCCCGCTCGGGCAGGTGCTCGACTCCATGCGCCGCCAGGGCGAGTGGCTCGACGGGGCCGTGATCACCGGCGGCGAGCCGACCCTCCACGAGGGGGACCTGCTCGACCTGATCGACGAGCTGCACGACGTGCCGCTGGAGGTCATGGTCGAGACGAACGGCACGCGCCCCGGATGGGTCGCCCGCCTGGTCCAGGACGGCCGCCTGGAGGCGATCGCGATGGACGTGAAGGCGCCCCTGACCGCCGAGGACTACCGGCGCGTCGCCGGCGCCGACGTCGAGGTCGAGGCCGTGCGCCGCTCGATCCGGCTGATCAAGCGGAGCGGCCTTGCCCACGAGTTCCGCATCACCGTCGTGCCCGGCCTGGTCGGCGAGGGCGAGGTGGCCCGGATCGCCCCCGAGCTGGAGGGCGCCGACGTCGTCGCCCTGCAGAACTTCCTGCCCGACCACTGCCTCGAGCCCGCCCTGCGCGAGGTGCGCCCCTTCGAGCCGGAGGCGCTCGATGAGATGGCCGAGCTGCTGCGGCCCGTCGCCGAGCGCCTCGTCGTGCGCGGGCGGGACCACGCGGCCATGGCCGGCAGCCCGCCGGCGGGGTCATAGGTCGTATAGGTCCTACTTGGGCCTATTGACGCCGTTTTTCCTCTCCGGTTTTCCGGCGGTTCTCTTCGGCCGGCGGCCCTCCTTGGAGCCCGGCGCGCCCTACGTAACGCATTGGCCTGCCGCTTCTTAGGGCGCCCTGCGCCGGGCGGCATCGCGGGGCGGCCGCCGCCTGCGCCGGGCGGCATGATTTCGCCCGGCCGGTTCGCGTAGAATCCGCCCTGTTGTGACCCTGACGACATCGAGACACGCGCGCGAGATCGCCACGCCACGCCGGCAGGGCCGCCCCGCAGGCCCCCTGACCGGGCGTTCGGCCCGGTCCGCCCCGTCCACGTCCTGACGGAGCAGCAGACGTGAAGCTGAAGAAACTCGAACTCTACGGGTTCAAGTCCTTCGCGGACCGGACGGCCTTCGAGTTCGAGGACAGCCTCTCGGCCCTGGTCGGCCCGAACGGCTCGGGCAAGAGCAACGTCGTCGACGCCATCAAGTGGGTGCTGGGGGAGCGCAGCGCCCAGAAGCTGCGCGGCGCCGAGATGGCGAACCTGATCTTCGACGGCGGCAAGTCGCGCAAGCCTCTCAGCTTCGCCGAGGTCAAGCTCACCATCGACAACGCCGACGGCTGGCTGCCGGTCGACTACGAAGAGGTCTGCATCGCCCGCAAGACCGACCGCACCGGCCAGAGCGAGTATTCCCTGAACGGGCAGCAGTGCCGGCTCAAAGACATCCGCCACCTGCTGCTCGACACGGGCGTCGGCACCAGCTCCTACAGCTTCATCGAGCAGGGCCAGATCGACCAGCTCCTGCGAGCCAGCGCCTCCGAGCGGCGCCAGGTCTTCGAGGAGGCGGCCGGGATCAACCGCTTCCTGGAGCAGAAGCGCGAGGCCGAACGCAAGCTCGAACGCGTCGGCCAGAACCTGCTGCGCGTCGGCGACCTGATCGAGGAGCTCCAGCGCCAGCTGCGCAGCGTCAAGTACCAGGCCGGCCGCGCCCGCACCTTCAAAAAGCAGACCGAGCAGCTCCAGCGCCTGCGCCTGGCCGACGGCCTGCACAGCCTGCGCCGCATGCAGGCCGAGGCAGAGCGCCTCTCGGCCGAGATCGAGGCCGTCACCGCCCGCAAGGCCGAGCTCACCGCCGAGCTGGCCGCCGCCGGGGAGGGCCTGGAGGCCGCGCGCGACGAGCTCCAGCGCACCCAGGACGGCCTGGCCGAGTCGCGCCAGCGCCTCGCCCGCGTCGAGGCCCGCCTGGAGAGCCTCGCCCGCGAGGCCGAGCTGAGCGCACGCCGCGCCGAGGAGCTGGACGGCCGCCTCGCCGAGCTGGACGGCCGGCGCCGCGAGCTTCAGCAGCGCCTCGAAGGGCTCGAGCGGGAAGCGGGCGAGGCCGAGGCCGGCCGGGACGAGTGCGCCCGCGAACTCGCCGCCGGGCAGGCCGAGCTCGAGGCCCGACGAACGGAGATCGAGCGCCTGCGGGCCGCCTGCCGCGAGGCCGAGCAGGGGCTGGAGGCGCGCAAGTCCGAGGTCTTCGACCTCTTCCAGCAGGACGCCCACCTGCGCAACCAGATCGAAGTGCTCGGCGCCGAGAAGCGCGCCCTCCAGAACCGCCTCCAGCGCGTCGAGGAGCGCCGGGGCAAGCTGAGCCGCCAGGTCGACGAGACCGCGGCCGAACGGGCCCGCGCCCAGCAGAACCTGGAGGCCGTCCGCGCCCGCCAGGGCGAACTGCGCGGGCGCGCCGAGGAAGTCGGCGCCGCCCTCGCCGACGCCGAGCGACGCCTGGAAGACATCGACGCACGCCGGGCCGAGGCAAAGGCCGAACTGAGCGGCAAGGCCGCCCGGCGCGACCTGCTGCGCGACCTGGAGCGCCGCGGCGAGGGCGTCGGCTCCGGGGTCAGGCGCCTGATCGAGGCCGCGCTGGGGGGCCGGGTCGGCCTGGTGGCCGAGCAGATCGACGCGCCGCTGGAGCTGGCGCCGGCCGTCGAGGCCGCGCTCGGACCCGCCGTCCAGGCCGTGATCTTCGGCGGAACGGCCGATGCCGTCGCCGCGCTCGACGCGCTCGGAGCCGAGCCGTCCGGCCGCGTCGAGCTGATCGTCCTCGACCGATTGCCCCCGCGCCGCGAGGGCGGCCTGGGGCTGACGCCCGGGCTCGAGGGCCCGCTCAGCGGCATGGTCGGCTGCACCCAGGAGGGCCGCCCCGCCGTCGAGCGCCTGCTCGGCGGCGCCTACCTCTGCGAGGACCGGTCGCGGGCGCTCGCCCTGGCGCGAGCCGGGCTGCCGGACGGCATCGTGCTGGTGACCCCGCAGGGCGAACGTTTCGGGGCCGACGGCACCTGGGCGGCGGGCGCGCCCGAGGCCGCGGGCCTGATCAGCCGCCGCAGCGAACTCGCCGCGCTCGACGCCGAGGTCGAGCACCTGCGGGACGCACTGGCCGGGCTGGGCGAACGGCGGGAAGCCGTCCAGGCCGAGCGCGTCGAGCTGGCGAAGCGCGCCGAGGCGCTGGAGGGCCGCGCCGCTGAGCTGGCCCGCAGCGCCGGCGAGGTCCAGAGCCACCTGCGCGTGGTCGGCGAGCGGGGCCGGGAGCTGCGCGAAGAGCTGCACCTGGGCCAGGCCGAGGCCGACTCGCTGCGCAGCGACGTGGCGGACATCGAGTCGCGCTCGGCCGAGCTGGCCCGCCGCGCGGAGGAGGTCCGCCGGGAGCGAAGCGCCGCCCAGAACTCCGCCGAGGCCGACCAGGAGCGCCTGCGCGAGATGCAGCAGCGCCGCCAGGCCGTCGCCGAGGAGCTGAGCGCCCTGGCCAGCGAGCTGGCCCGCAGCCGCGAGCAGCAGCGCGCGCTGGAGGACCTGGCCGGGCGGCTGGGCGCCGACGCCCGCCGGGCGCGGGCCGAGCTGGAGTCGCTGGCCGGCGAGAGCGAGAGCGGGCTGCGCCGGCGCGATGAGGCCCGGCGCGCCGCCGAGGCCGCCCGCGCGGAGGGCCGCCGCCTGGAGGCCGAGAAGGCGGCGCTGAGCGAGGCGCTCCAGTCCGAGTCGGCCGGTCTCCAGGCCGTCCGCGAGCGGATAGACGCCCTCGCGGCGCGCTCGCAGGAGCTGGCCGAGGCGCGCGAGGCGGTCGAAGAGCGGCTCGGCGGGCTGCGCATCGCGGAGAACGAGACGACGGTGAAGATGCAGGACATGCTCGAGCGGGTCGCCGAGGACTACGGGGTGCGCCTGGAGGCCCTGCGCCGCGATCCGGAGAGCTGGCGGGAGGAATCGCCCTTCACCGCGCGCCCGATCCGCGAGTTCACCGAGGAGGCGGCCGAGCCGGAGCCGGCCGAGCCGGTGGCGGCCTGGTTCCGCGAGGCCGACGCCGACGGGCAGGGCGAGGAAGAGGAGCAGCCGCCCGAGCCCGTCTCGCTGGAGGAGGCGGTCGAGCTGCGCCGGGCCGTGATCGAGATGGCCGACGATGAGGCGACCGACTGGGGCCGGGTCAGGTCGCAGATAGCCCGCCTGAAGGCGAAGGTGGACCGGGTGGGCAACGTGAACGTGGCCGCCATCCGCCAGCAGGAGGAGCTGGAGGTGCGCCTCCAGTTCCTGACCGACCAGAAGGAGGACCTCGAGAGCGCCCGCCGCCACCAGCGCGAGATCATCCGCGAGCTGAACAAGAAGAGCCGCGAGCGCTTCCGCGAGACCTTCGAGCAGGTGCGGCAGAACTTCCAGGCCCTCTTCCGCAAGCTCTTCGGCGGGGGCAGCGCCGACCTGCTGCTGGACGAGGAGGCCGAAGACGTGCTGGAGGCCGGCGTCGAGATGGTGGCCCGCCCGCCGGGCAAGGAGACCAGTTGCGTGACGCTGCTCAGCGGCGGCGAGAGGGCGCTGACCACGCTGGCGCTGCTGTTCGCCATGTTCCAGGCCAAGCCGAGCCCGTTCTGCCTGCTGGACGAGGTGGACGCCCCGCTGGACGACAGCAACGTGGAGCGCTTCCTGATGCTGCTGGGCGAGTTCCGGCGCGACACCCAGTTCGTGATCATTACCCACAACAAGATCACGATGAGCGTGGCGCAGGTGCTCTACGGGCTGACGATGGCGGACGGGGTGAGCAAGAAGATCGCGGTGAAGTTCGAGGAGGTGGATCGGAGCCTGGACCAGGCGGCCTGAATAGGTCCTACGGGTCCTATAGGACCTATGACCGGCCGTCGGGCCCCGCCACGGGCAGCGTGAAGGCGAACGTGCTGCCTTCGCCCGGGCGGCTCTGCACCCAGATCTCCCCGCCGGAGGTCTCGACGATCTCGCGGCAGATCGCCAGCCCGATGCCCGTGCCCGCCGGCCGGTCGCCGAAGCCGGTGTGGACCTGGGTGAACTTGTCGAAGACCTTCGGCTGGTCCCTCCGCGCGATGCCGATGCCCGAGTCGGTGACCCGCAGCGTCACCATCTGCGGCCCGTCCCCGCCGCCGGGCTCGGCGCCGACCTCGATGTGCCCGCCGTCGTGGGTGAACTTGAAGGCGTTCGAGAGCAGGTTGTGCAGCACGCGGGAGACGGCCTTGGCATCGGCCATGACCTCGGGCAGCCCGTCGGGCACTTCCCGCGCGAAGGCCATGCTTCGCTGCTCGGCCTCGCGGCAGAAGGGCCGGCAGCACTGCTCGATGAGGGGGGCGAGCTCGACGGGGCGGGGGCGGAGCTTCAGCTCGCCGTCGGCCATCCGGGCCAGGTCGAGCAGGTCGTCGATCAGGTCGGTGAGCCGCTCGCTCTCGCGGCGCACGATGGCGGCGAACTCCTTGCCCTCGTCGGGCGAGAGGTCGTCGTAGTTCTCCAGGATCTCGCCGAAGGACCGGATGTTGGTCAGCGGCGTGCGCAGCTCGTGGGAGACCGAGGAGACGAACCAGTCCTTCATGGAATCGAGCTGGCGCAACTCTTCGTTGGCGCGGGCCAGCTCCTCGGCGCGCCGGCGGGTCTCGCCCAGCAGCCGCGCCTTCTCCAGGGCGACGATGAGCTGGTTGACGCTGAGGTGGAGCTGGCTGATGAACTCGGCGGAGACGGTCCGGCGGGTGAAGACGCCGAGCACGCCGAGCATGGTCGAGCCGATCTGGAGGGGGAAGCCGACGAAGGACTCCACGCGGGCGTGCGCCAGCCAGGGCCAATCCCAGGCGAGGGCCTTGCTGGCCAGGTTATGGTCGACGGCGACGCTGCGCCCGTCGAAGCAGCGCGCGGCCAGCGGGTTCTGGGGCGTCAGCGGGTTCATCGGCTCGGGCATGGCAAAGCTCTGCCCGGCGTGCGCGGCGAGCTCCAAGGGGGCGGCGCCGCTCGCCTCGACGTCGCCCCCGTCCTCGCTGAGCAGCGTGGGATGGAGCCAGAGCCAGACGGACTCGATGCCGGGCAGCATCCGGTGGAGGCGCTCGGCGAAGCTGGCGGCGACCTCGCCGAGCTCGATGCGCTGGTTCAGCTCGTAGCTGATGTGCAGGAAGGCGTTGAGCTGCTCCAGCAGGGCGCTGAGGTTGCGGTTGCTCTCCTCGAGCGCCTCGGTGCGGGCGCGGACCGTCTGATCGAGCGTCTCGGCGCGGGTGACGATCTCGTAGGCGAAGGCGGTCACCACCAGGACCCAGGCGAGGCCGAAGGCGATCAGTATCCAGTTGGCGGTCTTGAACCGCCACATCAGGGAGACGAGCCCGAAGCTGACGGCGAAGATGGAGCCGACGTAGAAGAACCGGGTCTGCAGGATGCCGGGCGTCCTGGACGCCATGACTCTACTGGCCCTCCGCGTCCTCGATGTGCACCACCAGGGCCGTCATGTCGTCGACCAGGGGTCCGGCGCCGCAGTGGTCGCGCGCGGCGCCGACGATGCGCTCGGCCACCGCCTTGGCCGGCTGGTCCAGGCAGGCGTGGGCGGCCTGGCGCACGCCTTCCGCCCCGAAGTTGTCCCCGTTGGGGTCCTGCGCCTCGGAGAGCCCGTCGGTGTAGAGCACCAGCAAGCTGCCCGGTTCGAGCTGGACGGAGCGCTCCTCGAAGACGTCCTCTGCGTCGCTCACGCCGAGCAGCAGTCCCTCGGTGTCGAGCCACGACTCGCCGTGCGGGCCGATCAGCAGGGGCTTGGGGTGGCCGGCCCGGCAGAAGGCGGCCCGGCGGGTGGCCAGGTCCACCCGGGCGTAGAAGGCGCTGATGAACAGCTCGGAATGGACGAGGTCCTCCATCAGGGCGCGGTTGACCTGGGCGAGCAGGCCGGCGGCGGAGTGGCTGTGGGTCGACTCGCTGCGCACGACGCTGCGGAAGGCGGTGGCCATCAGCGCGGCGCCCATGTCGTGGCCGGATACGTCCGCCACGACCAGGCAGAGGTGCTCGCCGGCGCGCCAGTAGTCGAACAGGTCGCCGCCGACGTGGCGGGCCAGCTTGCAGTGGCCGCCGGCCTCGAAGCCGGCGACGCGCAGCGGCTCGGTGGGCAGCAGGCTGAGCTGGATCCGGGCGGCGAGCTCCAGCTCGTGCTCCAGCTCGCGGCGCTCGCGTTCGGCGTTGATCAGGCGGCAGTTGTGTATCTGGGTGGCGGCGGTGGATGCGACGGCGCTGACCAGCTTCAGGTCGCTGGCGGTGAACATGTTGGTCTCGCGCTTGCGCGTGAGGTTGAAGACGCCGAGTATCTCCTCGGTGCCGTGCTTCTCGGGGGTGATCTTCAGCGGCACGCTCAGGAAGCAGTCGGCCCGGCGCAGCTCGCGCACGCCGAGCGACTCGGCCGGCATCGGGTCGCCTTCGTTGACGATGATGCCGTGTCCGCTCTCGAAGACCTTGCCGCTGATTCCCTCGCCGGGCTTGACGGTGACGTCGGAGGATATGCTCTCGGGCAGCCCGACGGCGGCGCGGATGCGCAGCTCGCCGCCCTTGGGGTCGACGGCCATGATCGAAGCGCGCTCGCAGTTCATCAGCCAGGCAGCCTCGCGCACCAGGAAGTCGCAGATCTCGTCCTCGTCCAGCAGCGCCCCCACGCGCGCGCTCATCTCGTAGAGGAAGTTCAGCTCCTCGTAGCGGTCGGCCACCTCCATGGCGAGGCTGGCGATGTCCTGGTCGGCGGTGAAGACGCGGCTGACCACCTCGGCGGCGGCCTCGGCGGCGCGGCCCTCGGGGTCGGACTCCTTCTCGCAGACCACGCCCCAGCCGCTGCGGGTGTTGCCCACGCGGATGGGGCTGAACGTCCGTTCGGGCCCCCGCAGGCCCTCCTCCTGGTGGAAGGCCAGCTCGGCGCCGGTCGCCTCGGCCAGGCGCGCCAGCAGGCCGCCGTAATCCTCGGGGCGGAACTCCCCGTAGCCCTGGCCGGCACCCTCGCCTCTGTCCCAGAAGAACCTGACCATCGCTATCCGTCCCCACAGGTAAGCCGGGCGAGCGCATTATACAGAAAGGCCCGCCCCCAGGCCAAACCGCCCGGCGCGGCGGGGTCTCGGGTCTCGGGTCTTGGGGTCGCGCGCGGGATTCGCGGCGGCTGGCGAAACGCGGGTGACGCTGGTAGAATGCGGCCCGCCTCGGTCAGGAGGGTCGCCATGGAATGCACGCGGGCGCTCGTGCTCGGGCTGGTCGGCCTGGTCGCAACGGCGGCGGCCGCGCCCGAGCCGCCCGAGCCCCCGGCGGAGCGCTTCGCCCTGCTGGGGCCCCACCTCTTCCCGTTCGAGCACGGCATCACGGGCCTGATCCCGCATGATATGGACGGGGACGGCTGCACGGACCTGGTGCTGCTCGACCCGCGGGCCAGCAAGTTCCACATGCTGGTGCAGAAGGACGAGGACGAGGAGCCGGCGGGCGATCCCTGGGCCGAGCCCTCGCCCAACCGCATCGAGCCCGACCGCCTGCTCGCCGTCGAGGAGCTGCCGGTCAACCAGGCCGTCTTCGGTTACGTGGTCGGGGCCTTTGCGGGCGCCGAGGCCGCCCTCGCCTACATCACCTCCGACCTGGAGCTGATCGTGGAACGGCCCGCCGACGAGGGCAAGTGGGAGACGGCCCAGCGCTTCCTGCTCGACCTCGACGCGGCCTTCGCCGGGGGCTTCGAGACCGCCGACATGGACGGCAACGGGCGCACCGACCTGGTGCTGCTGGCCCAGGACGCGCTGCTGATCTTCTTCCAGGACGAAGGGGGCAGCTTCGCCGAGCCCGAGCGCCACCCCATCGCCCGCGAGAAATCCGCGGGCCTGGTGCTGGCCGACGTGAACGACGACGGGCGCAGCGACGTTATCTATCGCTCGCCCGGCACCCGCTATCCGCTGCGGGTGCGTCTGACCGAGGAGGACGGCTCGCCGGGCCCCGAGTTCCGCTTTCGCATGCCCGCCCCGCGCCACGTCGCGGTGGGCGAATGCGACGGCGAGCCGGGCAACGAGCTGGTCGTGATCGAGTCGACCACCAACCGCCTGAAGGTGCTGCGCTGGAAGGAAGGCGAGGCAGGCGAGGAGGGCGCGCTGGAGCTGGTGCCCCTGCCCCGCGACGAGAAGGCCAAGACGCGCAGCTTCGTCGTGGCGGACCTGGACGGCAACGGCCTGCCCGACGTCGCCGTCAGCGAGCCGGCCGCCGCGCGCGTCAGCCTCATCCGCAGCCGGCCCGCCGGCGGCCTGATGCCGCTGGAGAGCTTCCCGTCCCTCCAGGAGACGCTCGACATGGCGGCCGTCAGCGCGCCCGACGGCGTTGTCGAGCTGGTCACGTGCAGCCGCAAGGAGGGCATGGTCGGGGTGAGCCGCTTTGATCGCGAGTCCGGCCGGCTCACTTACCCCCGCCCCGTCGACCTGGCGGGCACGCCCCAGGCCCTGGCCGCCGTGCAGGCGACGGAGGGGGCGGCGGCGCGCCTCTACGTGAGCCTGCGCGGGCCGGCCGCCGAGGGCGAGCGCACCGGGCCGGTGCAGATCGTCACCCTGGTGCGCGGCGAGGGGGGCTACGCCGTCGAGCGGCGCCAGGAGTTGGCCGACCTGAAGGAGCCGCCGGTCCGCCTGCTGGCGGTCGACCCGGACGGCGACGGGCGCACGGACCTGCTCGCCTTTCGGGATTACGAGCCCCCTCTGCTGCTGATGGCTGGCGCGGAGGGCTTCCAGATCGTCAGCGAGCGCCCCGAGTTCCGCAAGCACATGCTGCGCGATCTGAAGGCGCCGGCCGTCGTCTGCGCGGGCGCGCCGGGGGCGCCGCCGCTGCTGCTCGGCGTGGGGAACCTGGTGCGCGCCGTGCACTACGAGGACGGCAACCTGGTGGTGGACGACCAGTTCAGCAGCGAGAACTCCCGCACCTCCTACGTGGCGCTGGCCTCGGCCGACCTGGACGGCGACGGGCAGGCGCAGATCCTGGCCGCCGACTACGCCACCAAGTGGCTCGCCGTGCTCGGCCGCGACGAGAAAGGCGTCTACCGCGTGGAGCGCACCGTCGAGATCGGCCCGTTCGAGCTGATCGGGCTGACCACGGCGGACCTGGACGGCGACGGGCGCGTCGAGGTCCTCGCCGTCGGCCAGGGCAAGCTCGGCGTGCTGATGCTCGGCGAGGGAGGGCCCGAGCTGGAGGAGGTGGCCGTCTACGAGACCGACCAGGAAGATGTGGCTTACGCGCAGGCGGTCCTCGCCGACCTGAACGCCGACGGCAAGAACGACCTGCTCCTGCGCGAGGTGCAGCAGCACCAGATCGAGGTGCTCTACCGCGATCCGGAGGGGGACTGGGCCCCCGGGCTGCGGTTCCGCGTCTTCGAGGGGCGCCTCTTCGAGCATCGCGAGGCCCCAGCCCCCGAGCCCCGAGAGATCGTGGCCGCCGACGTGACGGGCGACGGCCTGACCGACGTGGCGATCATCGTCCACGACCGCGTCATCGTCTATCCGCAGCAGGCCCCGTCGGCGCCCTGACCGGCCCCGGCCGGCAGAAAACGCTTGCGCCCGCGCCCGACTTGGCGCATAATCATGGGGGGCGCAAGTGGACGGGGGCATTCGATGGATGCGCCGATGGACGAGAGGCCGAAGGACAAGCCCGAGGCACCCCGGAAGAAGATGGGGCCCTCCTACCTGCTGTATGTCGCCCTGCTGAGCGCGCTGGCCGGCGCGCAGCTCCTGCGCCTGGCCTGGAAGCATCCCGACCTGCTCTCGCAGCGCATGCTGCTCTCGGCGGCCGTGGCGTGCGTGGCGCTGGTGGCGGCGGTCTACCTGCTCTGGCGCGTCCGCCGCGCCAAGAAGGTCTCGGTCTGGCCGCTGCTGCTGGCCATACTGCCCGGGGTGGCGCTGGCCGCCTTCCTGGCCACGCTTCCGGACCGGCTGCTGGAGGAGGAGGCGACCAGGGCCTACGGAGCGCTGACCTCCCTGAGGCCCGAGACGGTCGACACCGTGCGCGTCTACCGCGCCGGCGCAGATCAGGAGGTGCTGACCATCGCCGACGAGAAAGCGCTGCGCGGCCTCGCCAGCGCGTTGCGGAAGCTGAAGCGCTATCCGGATGCGAAGGCGGCCGCCGCCGAGCGCGACCCCCTCTGGGACGTCGTCATCGAGGGCCCGGGGATCCGGGTGCGCGCCTACGAGAAGGAGCAGAACGACAAGACGCTCATCCTCGGCATCGTCCAGCAGAAGGCCGGCCGCAGCGTCGTCTATGCCAAGTGCGTGGGCACGGAAGTGGAGGCATGGTTCGAGGAGAACGTGCGCCTCCCCCTGGCGACCACCGGCCCAAACCCCGCCGAACAGGGCTGAGCGGCCCTGCCGTCCTTGCCTCGCTCACATCTCGATGCCGGGCGTGGGCGGGATGCCGCGCTCGTGGCCGTGGCGGATGCTCTGCATGCGCGTGACGGTGTCCGCGACGTCCGCGAACGGCTCCCACGGCCCGCGCCCCGTCAGGATCACGTGCACCCCCGCCGCCCGGCCCGCCACGGCGCGCCGCACCGCCTCGGCCTCCACCAGCCCGCTTGCGACCGCGAAGAGGACCTCGTCGAGCACCACCACGTCCCAATCGCCTGAGGCCAGCTCCCCGGCCGCCTCCTCCAGCGCCGCCTCGGCCGCCTGCGCCGCGCGGGCCATCGCATCGGCATCCCCCTCGTCCAGGAAGCCGGTCCCCCGCAGGCGCACCTCCAGCGCCCCGCCGAGCCGCTCGGCCGCCTCGTGCTCCCCACAGCGCGCGGCCTTGACGAACTGCACCACCAGCACGCGCAGCCCCCGGCCGACGGCCCGCAGCGCGGTCCCGAGCGCGGCGGTCGTCTTGCCCTTCCCCCGCCCGCAGAAGATCAGCACCCGGCCCTCTGAGTCCGTCATGGCGACCTCACCAGGGGGTCACGGAGAACGGCCCACCAACCGCAACGATACGACGATCACCACGAACGGCAGGAAACCGCAGATGAACGCGGATGAACGCAGATGAGGTCAGCCGACATGCCGTGCGTTCTGCATTCATCATTCTTCCTTCGGCATTCGATCGCCGTTCTCCGTGTTAGCTTTCGCCCGTCACGCGCGGGGGTGGGCGCGGTCGTATGCCTGCTTGAGGTGCTCGTGCGAGAGGTGGGTGTATATCTGGGTGGTGCTCAGGTTCTCGTGGCCGAGCAGCTCCTGCACGGCGCGCAGGTCGGCCCCGCCGGCGAGCATGTGGGTGGCGAAGCTGTGGCGCAGCGAGTGCGGGCTGGTGCCCGGGTCGAGCCCGGCGGCCACGGCGTGGCGGGTCACCATGCGGCGCACGCTGCGTGTGCTGATGCGGCGGCCGCTTCGGGCGGTGATGAACACGGCGTGCGGGTCGGTGCGCTCCGGCGCATCCTCGCCGCGCTCGGCGAGGTAGCGCCTGAGGGCGGCGACGGCGCAGCGCCCGGCCGGCACGATGCGCTCCTTCTTGCCCTTGCCCTGCACGCGGAGCATGCCGCCGCGCAGGTCGACGTCGTCGTGGTCCAGCCCGACCAGCTCGCCCACGCGCACGCCGGCGCCGTAGAGCGTCTCGAGCATGGCCAGGTCGCGCCGCCCGATCCAGGTGCCCGCGTCGGGCCGGGCCAGCAGGCGCTCCACCTGCTCGAGGGTCAGGAAGTGCGGCAGCTTCTGCTCGCGGCGCGGCGAGCGGAGGGCGGCCATCGGGTTGGCCTTGACCTCGCCCTGGCGCAGGAGGTGCTTGTAGAAGGAGCGGATGGCGGCGGTGCGACGGGCCAGCGTCGAGCGGGCCAGCCCGCGCATCTGCTGGGTGGCCATGAAGGCGCGCACGTCGTGGACGCCGGCTTCGGCCGGCTCGCGCCCGCGCCCCTCCAGGAACCCGGCGAAGTCGGCCAGGTCCCGCGCGTAGGCGCGAACGGTGTTGTCCGAGTAGCCCCGCTCGACCGCCAGGCGGTGCAGGAACTCGTCGATCAGCGCGCTCATGGCGTCCTCCGCGTGGATGGTATCCCGCGCGGGACGCCAAGAGCAAGCCGGCGTCGGCGAGGCGGTCCCCGTCCAGGTCGCAGACGGCTCGACGCGGGCGTGGTCGCCGTCCCTCACGGATTGAGCCCCGGCTGGCCCGCAGTATAGCCCCGGGCGCCGGGGCTGTCGAGCCCGCGCCGGAGGGCGGCAACGGCGATGAACCGCAGATGGACGCGGATGAACGCCGATGACGACGGCAACCACACCGACAACCGACAACGGACAACCGTCAAGCGCCTCCCCCGCGCACTTGACAGGCCGGGGGGCGCCAGATACGTTGGCGCTCTTGCGCCGGCGCCCGCCAATGCCCCCTGACCGAAGGTCGAACCCGATGGACATCGACTCCCTCGAGCCCGGCCAGCTCGTCACCGACGAGGTCCTCCTGGTGGCCGAGGCGCGGCTGTTGATCGACCGGCGCGGGCAGAACTACTACGCCCTGACCCTCAACTGCGAGGGCGGCCGCCAGATCGACGGCAAGGTCTGGGCCGACAACATCGACGCCGCCATCAAGCCCGGCCAGGGCCTTGAAGTGCTCGCCCGCGTCGACGAATACCACGGACAGAAGCAGCTCAACATCCAGCGCTACCGCGTCATCCCGCCCGAGGAGTATGACTTCGCCGCCTTCATCCGCAGCACCGAGATCGACGTCGAGGCCGCCTTCCGCACGCTCTTCGACTGGGATCGGGACGAGTTCTCCAACGCCCTGCTGAAGCGGCTGATGGCGGATTTCGCGGGCAGCGAGCGCTTCGCCGAGCAGTTCAAGGAATCCCCGGCCGCCAGCCATCACCACCACAACTATGCCGGCGGGCTGATCGAGCACACCCTCGAGGTGTGGCGCCTGGCCGACGCCATCCGCCAGGCCCACTCGGGCGAGTTCGACCGCGAACTGCTCCTCTGCGGCGTCGCCCTGCACGACGTGGGCAAGGTGCAGAGCTACCGCCTGAGCAGCGGCGTGAGCGAGCGCACCGAGGTGGGCGAGCTGCTCGACCACATCTTCGTCAGCGGCTCGATGGTCAGCAACGTCTGGGACACGGCCGTGCGCCCCGACGTGCCCGCCGAGGAGGCCGAGGCGGCCGGGCGGCTCAAGGCCATGCTGCTGCACATCATCCTGAGCCATCACGGCCGCATGGAGTGGGGCTCGCCCGTGCTGCCCCGCACGCCCGAAGCCGTGCTGGTGCACTACTGCGACGTGATCAGCTCGACCCTCCACACCTGCTTCCGCGCCATCGAGGGCACCGCCGAGGGGCAGAGCTGGACCGACAGCGTCTACATCATGGACCATGCGAGGCGCCTCTACGTGCCGCCCGCCGGCTGAGGGGGCCCGGCGGCGGCCAGCCCAGGGAGCGAGTGAACCCGTGGAACCGTCAGAAGCCGCCCAGAGTCTGATCGAACGCATCGAGGAAGGCCGCATCGCCGTGGGCGTGGTGGGGCTCGGCTACGTCGGGCTGCCCCTGGCCCTGCTCTGCGCGCGGAAAGTCGAGCGCGTCGTCGGCGTCGACATCGACACCCGCCGCGTCGGCGCCATCAACGCCGGCCGCTCCTACGTGGACGACATCAGCGACGAGGAGCTCGCCGAGGCGCTCAGCGAGGGCGGCTTCAGCGCCTCCAGCGACTACGCCGCCCTCACCGAGTGCGACGTGGTCATCATCTGCGTGCCGACGCCCCTGCGCAAGACGGGCGACCCCGACCTGTCCTTCATCGTGCAGAGCGTCGACGCCATCGAGCGCCACCTCACGCCGGGCAAGCTCATCGTGCTGGAGAGCACCTCCTACCCCGGCACCACCGACGAGCTGGTCTGCCCCCACCTGGAGCAGCACGAGCTGCGCGTGGGGCGCGACTTCTGGCTCGCCTTCAGCCCCGAGCGCATCGACCCCGGCCCCGCCTACGGCGAGTGGGACGTGGAGAACGTGCCGAAGGTCGTCGGCGGCATCACGCCGAGCTGCACCCGCGTGGCCGCCGCCTTCTACGGGCGCATCGTCGAGACGGTCGTGGAGGTCTCCTCCGGCCGCGTCGCCGAGATGGTCAAGCTGCTGGAGAACACCTATCGCAGCGTCAACATCGCGCTGGTCAACGAGCTGGCGCTGATGTGCCACGAGCTCGGCGTGGACGCCTGGGAGGTGGTCGACGCGGCGAAGACCAAGCCCTACGGCTTCCAGGCATTCTACCCCGGCCCCGGCCTCGGCGGGCACTGCATCCCGGTCGACCCCTTCTACCTGGCCTGGAAGGCGCGCCTGCACGGCTTCGAGCCGCGCTTCATCGACCTGGCCGGCCGCGTCAACGCCGAGATGCCCCGCCACGTCGTCCAGCTCTGCATGGACCTGCTCAACGAGCGGGGCAAGCCGGTGCGCGGCTCGAGCATCCTCGTCCTCGGCGTCGCCTACAAACCCGACGTGAGCGATACCCGCGAGTCCCCCGCGCTGATCATCATGCAGAGCCTCTGCAAGAAAGGCGCCCGGCTCAGCTACAGCGACACGCACGTGCCGGAGCTGACGCTGGAGGACGGCAGCGAGTTCGCCTCCGTCGAGCTGACCGAGCAGACGCTCGCGGCGAGCGACCTGGTGCTGATCATCACCGACCACGCGCAGTTCCCCTACCACCGGGTCGTCAAGTGCGCCCCGCTGATCCTGGACACGCGCAACGTGCTGAAGGACTACGACGAGGACCACATCCACAAGATCTGAGCCCGCCTCCACGGGCGACCGCACACCGAAGCCGCAACGCCAGGGAGACAGTGCGCCATGGCAGGGATGAAGGAGGAGTTCGAGAGCCCCGGCGCCGCCTACCGCGGCAAGCCGTTCTGGGCCTGGAACGGGAAGCTGGAGGAGGATGAGCTGCGCCGCCAGGTGCGCGTGATGCACCGCATGGGCCTGGGCGGCTTCTTCATGCACTCGCGCGTCGGGCTCGCCACCGAGTACCTCTGCGACGAGTGGTTCCGCATGATCGGGGCCTGCGTCGACGAGGCGCGCAAGCTCGCCATGGAGGCGTGGCTCTACGACGAGGACCGCTGGCCCTCCGGCGCCGCCGGCGGCATCGTCACCGCCGACCCCGCCTGCCAGCACAAGAGCCTCCAGATGGTCATCGGCGAGCCCGACGAAGTGCCGCCCGAGCCGCCCCCGCTCGCCCTGTTCAGCGCCCGCCTCGAGGGCAACGCCGCCACCGACGTGCGCCGCCTGCCCGAGGACTGGGACGGCGCACTCGATCCGCCCGACCAGAAGGTCCTCGCCTTCTACGTCAAGGCCGACCGGCCCAGCTCGTGGTACAACGGCGCCACCTATCTGGACACGATGAGCCACGAGGCCGTGCGCCGCTTCATCGAGGTCACCTACGAGGCATACAAGGACCGCTTCGGCGAGGAGTTCGGCCGCGTGGTGCCCGGCGTCTTCACCGACGAGCCGAACCACGGCGGCATCTTCGGCGGCATGCCCTGGGAGGGGCAGAGCGCCTTCGACGTGCCGTGGACGCCCGCCCTGCCCGAGCACTTCCAGGAGCGCTACGGATACGAGATCCTCGACCACCTGCCCGAGCTGTTCCTGCGGGTGGACGGCCGCGAGCTCTCCCAGGCGCGATGGCATTACTACGACTGCACCACGTTCCTGTTCGTGGACGCCTTCGCCCGCCAGATCGGCGAGTGGTGCGGGGAGAACGGGCTGCTTTTCACCGGCCATTGCCTCGCCGAGGAGAGCCTCTGCTCGCAGAGCAGCGTCGGCGGCTCGCCGATGCGCTTCTACGAGCACATGCAGGCGCCGGGCATCGACGTGCTCACACAGTTCAGCGATGAGTACACGACCGCCAAGCAGTGCTCCAGCGTGCTGCGCCAGACGGGGCGGCGATGGATGCTCTCCGAGCTCTACGGCTGCACCGGCTGGGACTTCACCTTCGAAGGCCACAAGGCCGTCGGCGACTGGCAGGCCGCCCTCGGCGTGAACCTGCGCTGCCAGCACCTCTCCTGGTACACGATGGCCGGCGCGGCGAAGCGCGACTACCCCGCCTCGATCCACTTCCAATCCCCCTGGTGGCAGCGCTACGGCAAGGTCGAGGACTACTTCGCGCGGGTCGGGGCGGTGATGAGCCGGGGGCGGCCGGTGCGCCGGCTGCTCGTCGTCCACCCGGTCGAGAGCGTCTGGGCCCGCCTGACCGTCGGCTACCGCGAGGACGAGGCGGTCGGCCGCCTCGAACGCGCCTTCGCCGAGCTGATCGAGTGGCTGCTCGACGGGCACGTCGACTTCGACTACGGCGAGGAGGAGATGCTCTCGCGCCTCGCCTCGGTCACAGGCTCGACGCTCCGCGTCGGCCAGGCCGACTACGCCGCCGTGCTCGTGCCGCCGGCCGACACGCTGCGCGGCTCGACGCTGGCCCTGCTGAGGGAGTTCCGCGAGGCCGGCGGGCCGGTCGTCTTCTGCGAGCCGGCGCCGACGCACCTCGACGCGCTCCCCTCCGAGGAGCCGGCCGCCCTGGCCGGGCGCTGCGAGCGAGCGCCCTTCGAGCGCGAGGCCGTGGTCGCCGCCGTCGCCCCCGCCCGCGTGGTGAGCATCCGGGACGAGGCCGGCGCCGAGAAGGCAGGCGTGCTCTACCTGCTGCACGCCGAGGGCGTCGAGCAGCGCCTCTTCCTGTGCAACACCGACCGCGAACTGCCGAGCGGCCCGCTGAGAGTCGCCCTGCGGGGCGCCGGCCACGTGCAGCTCTGGGACGCCGAGACCGGCGAGCGCTACGCCGTGCAGTCCGAGCGGGAGGACGGACAGGTGCGCTTCGAGACCTCGATGCCCCCGAGCGGGAGCCGGCTCTTCGTGGTCACGCCCGACGCGGCGGACCTGCCCGCCCCGCCGGCCCCCGAGGAGGTGCGCTCTGTCGAGCCCCCCGCCGAGGAGTGGTCGGCCGAGCTGACCGAGCCGAACGTCCTGGTGCTCGACATGCCGGAGTTCCGCGTCGGCGACGAGGACTGGGAGGGGCCGACCGAGATCCTGCGGGCCGACGCGCAGATGCGCGACGCCGTCGGGCTGCCCCGGCGCGGCGGCCAGATGGTCCAGCCCTGGGCGCGGCACAAGGCGCAGGAGGGCCCGAGCGCGCCGTTCGACCTGAGCTACCGGTTCACGGTCGATCAGCTTCCGGTCGGCCCGCTGTTCCTCGCCGTCGAGCAGCCCGAGCGGCTCCAGGTGCGCCTGAACGGCCACCTTCTTCCGCCCGAGAGCGACTCGGGCTGGTGGGTCGACCCGGCCATCCGGCTGCTGCCGGTCGATGAGGCGGCGCTGGTGGCCGGCGAGAACGAGCTGCTCGTCAGCGGCACGATGGACTCCGGCTGCGACCTGGAGATCGCCTACCTGCTCGGTGGGTTCGCCGTCGCGGTAGACGGCGCCGAGGCCCGCGTCACGGGCGCTCTGGAGGCGCCGTCGCTCGGCGACTGGGCCGCGCAGGGGATGCCCTTCTACGCCGGCTCGGTCGTCTACCGGGCGCGGGTGGCGGCCAGGGTGGCCGAGGGGGAGCGCGCGTTCGTCCAGGTGCCGGGCTTCGCCGGCGTCGGCGCGCGCGTGCTGATCGACGGCGAGGAGGCCGGCGTGATCGGCTGGCCGCCGCACGAGGTGGAGGTCACGGACCTGCTGGCCGGCAAGGCCGAGGCGACCGTCGCCGTCGAGGTGCTGGGGCACCGGCGCAACGCCTTCGGCCCGCTGCATCTGAGCGACCCGCAGCCGCGCTTCGTCGGGCCGGGCGAGTTCGTCTCCGGCGGCGAGCGCTGGCAGGACCACTACAGCCTCGTGCCGGCCGGCTGCCTCGCCCCGCCGCGCCTGAGCATGCGCCGCTAACGGCGGCTGTCAGTTGTCAGGGACGGCGAACGGCAGCCGGCGCCCCGGGCGGTGTCTGCGTTCATCTGCGGTTGAGCCGGCGCCGTTAGGGCTGTGGGTTTGCCAGTTGTTGCCAGCGCTTCTCGGCGTCGCTCAGGTCGGCCGGCTCGCCGCCGGCGCGCAGCGTCGCGGCCTGGCCCTCGGCGATGACCCGTTCGGCGCCGCCGGCCTGCACCGGCACGCTGCCCGCGAAGACCGCCACGCGCCCGGCGCCGGGCCCCAGGACCGAGACCTCCGCCCGCGCCCCGGACACCGTCGCCGTGGCCGGTCCGGCGCGGATGGTCAGCTCGCGGCCCGCTGCGGGGGTCTCGGCCCGGCAGGCGCCCTCGGTCAGGCTCAGCGCGCCGGGGCCGTGCACCTGGAGGCTGGAGCCGCCGGCCAGCAGCACCACGGCCCCGCCCCGCCCGAAGGCGATGCGCGCCGCCCCGTCCGGGCCGGTGCGGCAGACAACCCCGCGCGTCAGCGGCGTCTGCCCTTCGCCGGGCGCCGGCCGGCCGCCGACGGTCACGCTGCCCCTCAGCGCCTCCAGGTGCGCCACGGGCCAGTAGCGGTGCCAGGCCACCAGCGCCCCCGCCACCAGCACGACGGCGCCGGTGAACCGCACGAACCCGAGCAGCGTCGCCCGGCTCGGCGCGGCCAGCAGCCCGCCCACGTCGTAGAGCACGATCAGCGTGACGGCCATCATCACCTGCGTGGCCGGGTCGGGCGGCGTGAGCACGGCGGCGACCACGAAGGCGCCGAGGATCACCCCCTTGCGGTAGCGCGCGAGCGATGCCACGTCCAGCACCCCCCAGCGCACCAGGTAGAAGATGACCACGGGCGTCTGGAAGGCCATCCCGAGCGCGAAGGTGAGCAAAAAGAACGTCGAGAGGTAGCTGCCGATCATCAGCACCGGCTCGGCCCACCCGCCCGAGAGCCCGATCAGGTAGCGCAGCGCGGTGGGGATGAACACGAAGTAGCCGAACGCCACGCCGGCGGCGAAGCAGAGCACGCAGGCCGCCCCGAGCCGCCCCGCCCGGCGCCGCTCGTGGCCGAAGAGCCCCGGCGCGACGAAGGCCCATGCCTGGTAGATGACCAGCGGCGAGGTGAGGATCAGCCCCGCGATCACGCAGGTCTTGACCTGCGCGACCACGGCCTCGAAGTAGCTGCTGAACTTCAGGGCCGGATCGAGCTCGAACGCCCGCATGGCCAGCACGTGCGGGCGCACCAGCACGACTCGCAGCCGGTCCCGAAACAGCCAGCAGAGGATGAAGGCCCCGCCGAGCGCGACCAGACACCGGATCACCCGCCAGCGGAGCTCCTCCAGGTGCTCCCCCAGCGGCATGACGGCCGTGCCGTCGTCCTGGGAAGGCTTCTCGGCCATGACGGGTCCCTCATGGGCCGCTCAGGCGGGCGCGGTTCGCATTATACCGGGGCCGGCCCGCAGGCCGCAAAACGGGCGGCCACGTAGCGTAGCACGAAGGCGCACGCGGCCTGCGGCGGCTGGTGGCGTGGTCGCGGACCAGGTCGGCGACGGGCTCAGTCATGGCGTGGCGGTCGGCCGGCCGTCAGTATTCCTTGCGCCGGCGCGAGGAGGGGATGGCGAGCACCTTGCGGTACTTGGAGACGGTGCGGCGGGCGATGTCGATGCCCTGCTCGGCGAGCTGCTCGGCGATCTGCTCGTCGCTGAGGGGGTTGGACTTGTCTTCGCCCTCGATGACCTGCACCAGCTTCTGTCGCACCACCTCCCAGGACTCCATCTCGCCGTCTTCCTTCTCCACGCCGCCGGTGAAGAAGTACTTCAGCGAGAAGATGCCGCGCGGGGTCTGGACGTATTTGCCGGCGATGGCGCGGCTGACGGTGGAGACGTGGACGCCGACCTTGTCGGCGATGTCCTGCATCTTCAGCGGCTTCAGGTGCATCGAGCCCTTGTCGAGGAAGTCCTTCTGCACCTCGACGATGGCGGTGGCGATGTTGAAGACGGTGCTGCGCCGCTGCTGGATGGCGTCGATGAGCCAGCGGGCGCTCTGGAGCTTGTCTTTGAGGTACTGCTCGGTCTTGGCGTCGAGGTCCTTCTGCTGGAGGCGGCGTGCGTAGTAGGCGCAGATGCGCAGCGAGGGCAGCGCGGCGTCCTCCAGGATGACGCGGTACTCCCCGTCGATCCGCTCCACGCGCAGGTCGGGCAGCACGTGGGGGGCGGCCTCCTCGCCGAAGAGCGCGCCGGGGATCGGGTTGAGCCGCCCGATCTGCTCGACGGCCTCCTTCAGCCGCTCCATGGTGCAGCCGAGCGACTTGACGACCTTCGGGTAGCGGTTGCGCAGCACGTCTTCGAAATGCTTCTCGATGACGAGGCGGACGAACTCGGCGTCCTCGATCGACTCGTCGAGCTGGAGCAGCAGGCACTCCTCGATCGAGCGGGCGCCGACGCCGGGCGGCTCGAGCTGCTGCACGATCCGCAGCGCCTCCTCGGCCTGCTCGGGCGAGGCCGGCGTGTCCATCGAGGCGACGATCTCCTCCAGCGGATACTCCAGGTAGCCGCGCCAGTCGAGGTTGGCGATGATGTTCTCGCAGACCTCGCGGATGTGGGGGTCGAGGTCGAGCAGGGCGATCTGGCGGCGCAGGTGCTCCTCCAGCGATATGTCGGGCGCCGGGGAGTTCTCGATGGCGGCCCGCTTGCCGTCTTCTTCGCTGGAGGGGGCGGTGCGGGGGCGGTAGGGCTCGCTGCCCTCGGCCTGCCGGATGATGTCCTCGATGGCCTCGTAGTCCTCGGTCTCCATCGGGTCCGGCTCGGTCTCGGGCTCCTCTTCGGGGGCCTCGATCGGCTCCAGATCGTCGGAGTCCGCCTCGGCCGTCTGCTCGGGCTCGGCGGATTCCTCGTCCTCCTCCTGGCTCAGCGTCGATGCCTCCAGCAGGGGGTTCTCCAGCAGCTCCTGGTCGATGCGGTCCCGCAGCTCCAGCAGGGGGAGCTGGAGTATCTCGATGGACTGGATGATCTGCGGCGCCAGTTTGAGGCGCATCTCCTGGCGCGCCTGGAGGACGGCTTCCAGCCTCATCGCCGCATGCTCCTTCAGATCTCCCGGCGCCCTTCGAGGGCGTCGGAGAGGATGGCCGAGTTCGCGTATTCAAGCTGGCTGCCGGACGGTATGCCCCGCGCCAGGCGCGTCACCTTCACCGGCAGCCCCTCCAGGGCGTCCCGCACGTAGAGCGCCGTCGCCTCGCCCTCCATGTCGGGGTCGGTGGCCAGGATGACCTCGCCGACGCCGTCCTCGCGCACGCGCCGCACCAGCTCCTCGACGGTCAGGTCCTCCGGCTCCAGCCCGTCCAGCGGCGCCAGCCGCCCGCAGAGCACGTGGTAGAGCCCCCGGTAGCCGCCGCTCTGCTCGATGGCCACGGCGTCGCGCGCCTCCTCCACCACGCAGACGGTGGAGCGGTCGCGGCGCGGGTCGGCGCAGACCGGGCAGGGGTCGCTCTCGGAGAACTGGTAGCAGGTCGAGCACTGCCTGACGCGGTCTTTGACCTCGCGGATCGCGTCGGCCAGACCCAGCGCGTCCTCGCGCGAGAGCCTCAGCACGTGGTAAGCGAGCCGTTCGGCCGTCTTCTCGCCGACCCCCGGCATATGCGACAGAAGCTCCATGAGGCGCCCGATCGACTCTGTGTAGGCCCTCGCCAACGCTGCCTGCGCCTCCTCGGGTCAACGGCCGGGGGTATTGTACAGGCGGCCCCGTCCTTTGGCAACACGTCAGAGCAGTCCGTCCAGCCCGGGGATGCCGAGCTTGCCGGTGACCTTGGCGCGCTCGACCTCGGCGAGCTCCTGGGACTTCTTCAAGCCCTGGCGGATCGCCGCCAGGATCATCTCCTGGAGGAACTCCGGCTCCTCGTCGAGCACCTGGGGGTCGATCTGCACGTCGAGCGGCTCCTGGAGGCCGTTGAAGACGACCTTCACCAGCCCGCCGCCGGCGCTGCCCTCGACCGCCCGGTCGCGCAGGTCCTCCTCCACCTCGCGCATGCGCCGCTGCATCTCCTTCATCTGCCGCTGGGCGTTCTTCAGCAGCCCGCCCAGGTCGCCCATGCCCGGAATGCCCTTCATCGCTCTGCTCCGTGTAGTGTCCTGTGGGAGGCCGCCCTCATTCGTCCGGCTCCGTCTCGTCCGGCTCCCGCTCTTCGGGCTCCTCGGCCCGGCTGATCCTTTCGAGCCGGACCGGATCGAGCCCGAGCGCGCGGTCGCCCTCGACGAATGCCCTGCGCAGGCCGTCCTCGGCCAGGGCCTCGCCCGCCACGGCGGGCTCCTCCGCGCAGGCCGCAAGCTGGCGGCGCCTGGCCGCGCTCACGCCTTCGGGGGCCGGTTCCCCGGGGGACGGCGCCGGGCTCGGATCCGGGGCGGCCGGGCCGGACCGGGGCGGCGGCGATTTGAGCCGCTCGCCCATCCGGCGCAGGGCGGCGCTGCCCGCCTGGTCCGGCGCGCCCCCCGAGCGGGCGGCGGCCGGCGCGCCCGGGCCGGGGTTGCCGCCCGTCGGCTGCCCACCTTCGAGGCCCTCCAGCGCCTCGGCCAGGGGGACCAGGTCGCCGAGCCGGCAGATCTTGATCAGCGCCAGCTCCAGGGCGATGCGCCCGGTCGTGTCGCGCCGGGCGCGTAGCTTCGCCTCGCGCAGGAGCTGGATCATGTAGGTGAGCTGCTCGGGGCTGAAGAGGTCGGCCTGGCGGCGCAGCGTCTCGGCGTCGGCCGCCGCGCCGGCGAGCATGGGGTCGTCCGTGCCGCAGTAGGCGGCCACGAGCAGGTCGCGCAGGTGCTGGCTGAGCTGGTCGGCGAAGTCCTCCACGTCGGTGCCGCCGAACAGCGCGCAGTGGGCGGCGCGGAGGGCGGCGGCCGGCTCCTGGCCGGCGGCGGCGTCGGCGATGCGCACCAGCACCTGGCGGTCGACGGCGCCGAGCACGGCCCGCGTCTGCTCCATGGTGATCTTGTCGCCGAAGGCGGAGAGCTGGTCCAGCGCGCCGAGGGCGTCGCGCATGCTGCCGCGGGCGGAGCGGGCGATGGTGGCGGCCGCCCCCGCCTCCAGCCTCAGGCCCTCCTCGGTGCAGACGCGCTCGAGCATCTGGGCGATGGCGGCGTCGGGTATGCGGTGGAAGTCAAAGCGCTGGCAGCGGCTCCTCACCGTCTCGGGCAGGCGCTGGGGATCGGTGGTGGAGAAGATGAACTTCACGTGCGCCGGCGGCTCCTCCAGCGTCTTCAGCAGCGCGTTGAATGCCTCGCCGGTGAGCATGTGGACTTCGTCGATGTAGTAGACCTTGAAGCGGCTGTGGGCGGGGGCGAGGCGCACGTTCTGGCGCAGGTCGCGCACCTCGTCGATGCCGCGGTTCGAGGCGCCGTCTATCTCCATCACGTCCATGTCGTCGCCGGTGGCGATGCGCCGGCACGACTCGCACTCGCCGCACGGCTCGGGGGTGGGGCCTTCGGCGCAGTTGAGGGCCTTGGCCAGGATGCGCGCCACCGTGGTCTTGCCGACCCCGCGCGAGCCGCAGAACAGGTAGGCGTGGGCCACCCGCCCGCTGCGCACCGCGTTCTGGAGCGTGCGGGTGATGTGCTCCTGGCCCACCACGTCCGCGAAGCGCAGGGGGCGGTACTTGCGGGCGAAGACCACGTACATGGGCGGCTCCCGGGCGGATCAGTGCGCAAGACGAGCGGGCCGTGCGCTCCGCTTGAGGCCGCCTCCGGGGCTGTAGCCGCCGGACGGCTCGAGGCAAGCTACCCCACGGCAAGCCGGGGTACTGCTTATGGCTGCTGGCTTCCGCCCCTGACCAGGTTCACAGCCCGCCGGCTCCATGGGACCTGCCCGTCAACGCCGCCCGCGCGGCCCTTGGCCGTCGGGGGCGGGACCCCGCACGGAGTGGTCAGCCCTGCTGAAGCGGGTTGCAGGTTACAGGGCACCGCTAACTCCCCACTTAGCACGGCCCGCGCGATTCGTCCCTTCGGGGTGCGCCTCGCCGCCGGGCGAGAGCGCGTCTCGTAAGGTACCACATGCCCCCCGCCGAAGCAACCGCGCGGCGGCGGCCGCATCGCCCGCGCGAACGGGGCCCGGCGATTGCGCCTGCAGATCTGCATGGGCAATGCATGATTGCGTGGAGCCGCTACGGCTCAGGCCCCCGGCTCGTCGCAGGCGCTGAGGCGCTCGTCGATGGCGGCCGCCGCCCGCTTGCCGGCGCCCATCGCCTGGATCACCGTCGCCGCGCCGGTCACGATGTCCCCGCCCGCGTAGACGCCCTCCAGGTCCGTCTCGCCGGTCACCTCGTCGGCCACGATCGCCCCCCAGGGCGTCACCCGCAGCCCCTCGGTCGTCTGCGGGATCAGCGGATGGGGCCGGTTCCCGTAGGCGACGATCACCATGTCGGTGTCGAACTCGAACTGCGATCCCTCCACCGGATGGGGCCGCCGGCGCCCGTCCGGGTCGGGCTCGCCCAGCGCCATGCGCACGCAGCGCAGGCCGCGCACCCAGCCCTCGCCGTCGCCGAGCACCTCGACGGCGTTGGTCAGCCAGATCAGCTCGACCCCCTCCTGGCGCGCGTGCTCCAGCTCGGCGTCGCGCGCCGGCGCCTCCTCGGCGCTGCGGCGGTAGACGATGCGCACCTCCCGCGCGCCGAGCCGCAGCGCCGTGCGGGCCGAGTCCATCGCCACGTTCCCGCCCCCGAGCACCGCCACGCGGTCGCGCACCATCACCGGCGTGGCGTAGTCGGCGTCGTAGGCGCGCATCAGGTTCGCCCGGGTGAGGTACTCGTTGGCGCTCAGGACGCCGTTGAGGTTCTCGCCGGGCATGCCGGCGAAGATGGGCAGCCCCGCCCCGGAGCCGATGAAGACCGCCGCGTAGCCCTCCTCCATCAGCTCCTCCACCGTCGCCGTCTTGCCCACCACGAAGTCGCATACGATCTCGACGCCCATCCCGCGCAGCAGGCCCACCTCGTGCGCGACGATCTCCTTCGGCAGGCGGAAGGCGGGGATGCCGTAGGTGAGCACGCCGCCCGGCTCGTGCAGGGCCTCCAGGACGGTCGGCGAGTAGCCGCGCCTCGCCAGCTCGCCGGCGGCGGTCAGCCCGGCCGGCCCGGCGCCGACCACGGCCACCTTGATGCCCCGGCGGGGCCGCATGGCGGGGACCTCGGCCGTGCCGTGCTCGCGCTCGTAGTCGGCGGCGAAGCGCTCCAGGTTGCCGATCGCCACCGGCTCGCCGCGACGCCCCATCACGCAGGTGGCCTCGCACTGGACCTCCTGGGGGCAGACACGCCCGCAGACGGCCGGCAGCGTGTTGTCCTCCTTCAGCTTGCGGGCGGCGCCGGCGAACTCGCCCTCGGCGATCAGGCGGATGAAGCCGGGGATGTCGATCCCGACCGGGCAGCCCTCCACGCAGGTCGGCCGGCGGCACTGGAGGCAGCGGCGAGCTTCCATCACCGCCTGCTCGGGCCGCAGGCCGAGGGGCACCTCGGCGAAGTTGCGCGTGCGCGGCCCGGCGGGCTGCTCGGGCATCGGCTGGCGCGGTATCTGGGCGGCCTGCTCGGCCTCGCGCCCGGCGGCGAGCATCGCCTCCTGAAGCTCCGTGTGGCGGCGCTCGCAGCCGTGGGCCGACTCGTACTGCGGCAGCGCCCGCGCCGCCGGGTGCTCGTCGTACTGGCGCAGCCGGCGCGAGAGCTCGCGGAAGTCCACCTCGTGCCCGTCGAACTCCGGCCCGTCCACGCAGGCGAACCTGGTCTGCCCTCCCACCGTCACCCGGCAGCCGCCGCACATGCCCGTGCCGTCGACCATGATCGGGTTCAGGCTCACGATCGTCTTGACCCCGTAGGGGCGCGTCAGCTCGCTGAGGGCGGCCATCATCGGCACGGGGCCGACGGCGTAGACGGCGTCGAGCTCCTCACCGGACGCGAGCATCTCCGCCAGCAGCTCCGTGGGGAAGCCGTGGTGGCCGGCGGAGCCGTCGTCGGTCGCCACCTTCAGCTCGTCGCAGAGCCCGGCGATCTCCTCGCGCAGGATCAGCAGGTCGGCCCGCCGGGCGCTGATGATGCCGGTCAGGCGCTCGCTGGAGCGGCGCAGCGCCCCGGCGATCGGCCAGATCAGGGCGATGCCGACCCCGCCGCCGACGGCGACCGCGTGGCGGCAGGGCGCGAGCTCGGTCGGCGTGCCGAGCGGCCCGGCCACGTCGGGCACCTCCGCGCCCGGCTCCAGGGCGGCCAGCTCCTGCGTGCTCCGGCCCACGGCCTGGAAGACGACGGTGATCGAGAGGGCCTGCGGGTCGGCGTCGGCGATGGTCAGCGGGGTGCGCTCGCCGCGCTCGGCCGGGCGGATGATGACGAACTGGCCGACCTTGCGTCGCACGGCGATGCGCGGCGCGCGGATCACCATGCGGTAGATGTCCTCGGCCAGCCGATCCTTCTTGAGCACCTCGAACACGGCGTCCTCCGTCCTTCGGCGGGGGCAGACCCGAAACGCCGGATTCTACACCACCCCGCCCGCTGCGGCAACCGGCCCGGCGACCAGGCCCGGCTGGTTGCGCGGCGGCGCGGCTGCGGATATAGTTACCCCTCTTCCAAGTGAACCCCTCTGGGAGGGCCTGGCCATGGCCCTGCGCGGCGGCGTCATCGTGGCGGCGGCTCTCGTGCTGCTGCCCTGTGCGGCGGCCCGTGGGGAGGCCGTGCGCCTGAAGAACGGCAACCTGGTCACGGGCGAAGTCGTGGTCGATAAGACGGAGTTCATCGCCGTGGACCTCGGCTTCACCGTCCTGGAGATCCCCCGCCACCAGGTCGAGGCGGTCGAGGAACAGGCCGAGCCCGGCGGGCCGCCCCCCGAGGCCGAGCAGGCGGCGCTCTACATGACCGCCCGGCTGGAGCGCCGCTCGGTCAACGAGCTGGTTGTTGCCTTCGGCGAGGGCCTGCTCAAGGTCCAGACCCCGAAGGGCATCGGCAGCGGGTTCTTCATCAACAGGCAGGGCCACGTCATCACCAACGCCCACGTCATCCAGGGCGAGACGCGCGTCTCGGCCATCGCGTTCGTCAAGCAGGGCGAGTCGTTCACGCGGCGCACGATCAAGGACGTGGAGATCGTGGCCGTCGATCCGGTGGTGGACCTGGCGCTGCTGAAGGTAGCGCCCCCGGAGGGCATCTCGATCACGCCGCTGTATTTCGGCGAGATGGACCGCGTGCGGGCCGGCGAGCCGGTCTTCGCCATCGGCAGCCCGTTCGGGCTGGAGCGCTCGGTCTCGGAGGGGATCGTCAGCCACAAGGCGCGGCGGGCCTACGGCATGCTGCTGGTGCAGACGACGGCGCCGATCAACCCCGGCAACAGCGGCGGCCCGCTGCTGAACATGCGCGGCGAGGTCATCGGCGTGGTCAACCTGAAGCTCGGCCTCTTCAGCGAGGGCATGGGCTTCGCCGTCCCGGTCAGCCGCGTCAAGGAGTTCCTCAAGTTCCACGAAGCCTATGCCTACGACAAGGACAATCCGAATACGGGCTACCAGTACCTGGAGCCCCCGAACGCCGCCCCGGAGAGCGAGGAGGAAGATGAGGAAGCCGAGCCGTCCGATCCGCCGAGTCCGCCGAGCGCGTAAGGGCGCGGCCGCTGCGCTTGCGCTCGCCGCCGTCGCCATCTGCGGGGCCGCGCTGGCCGCCCCTGCGCCCCTGCAGGAGCTGGTGCCCGAGGGCCCGATCGCCTTTGTGGGCCTGCGCGACGCGCCCGCCTTCTTCGAGAAGGTGCGCAGCCACCCGCGCTACCAGCTCTTCTGCGAGCCGGAGCTGAAGGAGTTCGTGGACGGGTTCGCCGAGGGGATGCGGGAGCCGCGCGAGGAGTTGGCCCGCGCGCTGGGCATGGACCCGAAGGAGCTGGAGAAGATGCTCGGCGGCCAGCTCTGCGTCGCCGTCCTGCCCCGGGGCGACCGGGACGCGCACTTCCTGCTCTTAGCCGACGTGAGCGGCGAGCCCGAGCTGGCGCGCTCGGCCCTGGACAACCTCCTGGAGCACGAGCGCACAGAGGGGCAGTATCTGGTCAAGGAGGAGTCCTTCCGCGGCTACCAGATCCACGTGGTCGAACCGATCGAGGAGGCCGAGCCCCCCGCCCCGCCGGGCGCCGGGGCCGGCGGCGGGCCGCCGCCCGATGGGCTGGCCGAGGAGGGATTCGAAGAGCGGGAGCATCATCCGCTCCAGGAGGCCGAACGGATCGAGAATCCGGGGTTCCTGAACCTGAGCGAGGGGATCCTCGCCGTCGCCTCCAGCCCCGACCGGGAGCTGATCGAGAAGTACCTGGTGCTGCGGGAAGGCGGCGACCTGCCGTCATTGAGCCGCACCGAGAGCTTCCGCCGGCTCGGGCCCTACCTGGGAGAGGAGCCGGACCTGGTCGCCTTCTTCGACGTGGGAAGTGGCCTGCGGGGCGGGATGGAAGGCGTCGCTCAGTTCGGGCTGGAGAAGGCCGGCGGACTCGCCATGGGGCTGACGATCGGCGGGAAGGGCATCGCCACCCAGGGCCTGCTGCTCGCGCCCGCGCCGCGCCAGGGGGTGCTGCGCGCCTTCCCGGCCGAGGGCCCGAGCGTGCTGCCGCCGCCCTACGTGGCCGAGCGCGTCGGCGCCTACGGGGCGGTCCGTTTCCACATGGGCACGTTCTGGCAGGAGATCATGGCCTCCATGCAACGAGAGAATCCACAGGTCCACGCCATGATCCGGCAGCAGATCATGACCATGCCTGTCGACGTGGAGAACGACGTGATCGGCGCGCTCGGCAGCCGCTGGTTCCTCTACGTGCCCCCGCCGCAGGAGGCCCGGCAGGTGGACAACGTCGTCAGCGTCGAGCTGGAACGCCCCGAGGCGTTCGCCGCCGCCTGGCAGCAGATCGTCGCCACGCTGCCTCCGCAGGCGCAGATGCGGACGCTGGAGTTCATGGGCTTCACCGTCTACCAGTCCGGCCCCGAAGGGCCGCAGGGGGAGCCCGGCGAGGGCGGCCCGGCCTCGTGCCTGGCCATCCTGGGCGACAAGGTGGTCCACGCCACGGACCTGGACCTGCTGAAGACCATCATCAAGGACGACCAGCGCGAGGTAAGTCCCCTGCGCGCCGAGGCGGAGTTCCGCCGCCTGATGGACAACGTGATGGAGCAGCCCGACGCCATGCTGATGATCGACGCGCGGATGCTGATGCGCTGGGCGCGCAGTGCGATGGAGGCGCAGCGCCGGATGGTGACCATGCAGATGGGCCCGGAGGCGGCCGCCGAGCTGCCCGAGCCGCCGCCCTGGGCCGTGCTGGAGAAGTACCAGACCCGCGCGGTCATCGCCGCCAGGTGGAACGAGGACGGCCTGCGCATACGGGCCTACCTGCCCGACCCGCCCCGCGAGCCGTAGCAGCCCTCGCCCTGCGGAGGAGGAAGCAGACCCCCATGCCGCCGAAGCCACTGCTGGAGCTGGACTCGATCGACCTGGACGCGCTGGTGGCCGGGCCGGAGCAGATCCGCGCCGTCAACCCCCAGCGCTACGAGATGGAGCAGCTCGACGGCATCATCCACCAGGACACCGAAGAGGGCGTCATCGTCGGGCTCAAAGAGGTGCGCGAGGACGAGTTCTGGACCCGCGGGCACGTCCCCGGGCGGCCGCTGCTGCCGGGGGTGCTGATGTGCGAGGCGGCGGCGCAGCTCTGCAGCTACTACTACAAGCAGGCGTTCGCGATGGACCGGTTCCTCGGCTTCGGCGGCATGGAGGGCGTCAAGTTCCGCTCCGAGGTCGTCCCCGGCGACCGCCTGGTCATCGTGGCACGCAAAGAGGAGCTGCGCCCCCGCCGGGCCACCTTCCGCTGCCAGGGCTTCGTCGAGGGGCGCATGGCCTTCGAGGGCACCATCATCGGCATGCCCATGTAGCGCTGGGCCGTGCCCAGGAGCCCGGGCTCGCTTAGGAAAGGCGGCTTTCGTAAGGGCGATCCTAACGAAAGAAATGCGACTTTTCCTTTCGTAAGGATGCGGTCCACAGGCGACACCCATGGCTGAGCTGCTCTACGAGATCGGGACCGAGGAGCTGCCCGCCGGCTACCTCGAGCCGGCCCTGCGCGGGCTGGCCGGCGCCGTCGAGGCGCGCCTCATCGAATGCCGCCTCCACCCCGGCCCCGTGCGCACCGCCGCCACGCCCCGCCGCCTCACCGTCGCCGTCGAGGGCATCCCCGAGAGCCAGCCGCCGCTGACCACCCGCACCATCGGCCCGCCCGCGTCCGTCGCCTTCGACCGGGAGGGCAACCCCACCGCCGCCGCCGAAGGCTTCGCCCGCAGCAAGCGCGTGCCCGTCGAGGCGCTCTATGTCGAAGAGACCGACAAGGGGCCCTACGTCGTCGCCGTCGTCGAGGAGGCCGGGCGGGCGGCCGCCGAGCTGCTGCCGGACCTGCTCGCGGCGGCCACGGCCGCCGTCCCCTTCCCCAAGACCATGCGGTGGGAGCCGAGCGGCTTCGCCTTCGCGCGCCCGATCCGGTGGCTGGTGGCGCTGCTGGATGAGCGCGTGCTGCCGGTGGAGATCGCCGGCGTCGAGGCCGGCCGGGCCACGCGCGGGCACGCCTTCCTGGCGCCCGAGGAGCTGCCCCTGCGGGACGCCTCGTTCGACGCCTACCGCGACGCCCTCCGCCAGCGCCGCGTGCTGGTGGAGCCCGCCGAGCGCCGCGAGGCCGTCCGCGCCCAGATCACCGAGCTGCTCGCACCCCACGGCTCGGAGCTGAACGACGAGGCCCTGCTGAGCGAGGTGACCCACATGGTCGAGTGGCCGCGCGCCGTGGAGGGCCGCTTCGACGAGCACTTCCTGGAGATGCCCGACGCGATCGTGACCACGGCCATGAAGGAGCACCAGCGCTACTTCCCCGTGCGCGACGCCGACGGACGGCTGCTGGCGCGCTTCATCACCGTCTCCAACCGCACCGCCGAGCAGGATGCCCTGGTGCGCGAGGGCAACGAGCGGGTGCTGCTGGCGCGGCTCGACGACGCGATGTTCTACTGGGAGCAGGACAGCGCGCGACGCCTCGACGAGCTGGTCCCGCGCCTGGCCGACGTCGTCTTCCTCGGCGGCCTCGGCGACAACCTCCAGCGCACCGAGCGGCTGGAAGCGCTGAGCGGGCGCATCGCCGAACGCATGGACGGGGGGGAACTCGCCGAGCACGCCCGGCGGGCGGCGCACCTGTGCAAGGCGGACCTGCTGAGCGGGCTGGTCGGCGAGTTCCCGTCCCTCCAGGGCGTGGTCGGGCAGGAGCTGGCGCGCATCGCCGGCGAGCCCGGCCCCGTGGCCCGCGCCATCGCGGAGCACTACCTGCCCTCGGGCGCCGACGACGAGCTGCCCGCCACCCCCGCCGGCGCCGCGCTCGCCCTGGCCGACAGGCTCGACGTGATCGTCGGCTGCTTCTCGATCGGCCTGCTGCCGAGCGGCTCGCAGGACCCCTATGCCCTGCGCCGCAACGCGCTCGGCGTGCTGCTCATCATCGAGCAAAGGGGGCTGGATCTGCGGCTCGACTGGCTGGTCGGCGCCGCCCGCGAGGTGGCCGAGGGGGGCGGCATCGCGTGCGACGAGGAGACGGCGGAGCAGGTGCTCGCGTTCTTCCGCGACCGGCTCTACCACGCCGCGATGGAGCGCGGGTTCGCGCACGACGCGGTCCGCGCCGTCCTGGCGGCGGGCTGCGAGGACGTGGGCGAGTTCTGGCGCCGGCTCGACGCCCTCTCAGTCTGCGCCGAGCGGCCCTGGTGGCCGGCGCTGGTGGAGCTGGTCGACCGCACCTATCGCATCCAGCGCGACCTGGCGGAGCCGGCCGAGGTAAACGAGGACCTGCTGAGCGAGCCGCTGGAGCGCCGGCTCGCCGCCGCCCTCGCCGAGCACCGCGACGAGGTGACGGCGCTCTTCGACGAGGGCGACTACGTCGGCGCCGCCGAGCGCTACCGGGACGCCTTCGCCCGGCTCGTGCACGACTTCTTCGAGGAGGTCTTCGTCAACGTCGAGGACGAGGCGGTGCGTGTGAACCGCAAGTCGCTCTGCGGCCACGTCTTCCGCCTCTTCGCCGACCGCTTCGCCAACCTCTACCTGCTCGAGACGGCCGAGCAAGACGCCAGTTGACGGTTGTCGGTTGGCTGGCTGCGAGCGCGCTGGCTGGCGCCGCAGAAGCAGACCTTCGTGGCGCTGCTCGTTGGCGACGGGGCAGTCCTCGACGTTGCAGGTGACCTGGGAGCCGTGGCAGCTCCAGGGGCAGCCGCGCCCGTAGCCCTCGCGCCGCTGGAAGACGTCCTGCGCCGGCCAAGCGGGGCTTGCGCGGGGCTCAGCGCCCGCCCATCGCGCCGAGCCCGACGAAGCCGAGCGTGGGCCTCATTCGCCGGCCTCCTCCATCAGCCGGCCGAGGTATTCGGCGCCCTCGCGCACGTAGCGCATCGGGTCCTGCTCGCGCGCCCAGCCCTCCAGCTCCACCACGTAGTCGCCCCCGTAGCCGATCCGGCGCATGTGGCGGAAGAGCGCGAGGAAGTCGACCTCGCCCCGCCCGAAGGGGACGGGCTCGGGGCCGTCCATGTCCTTCACGTGCACCAGCGCGATCCGCTCGCCGAGCGCCTCCGCGCCGTCCTGCCAGGTATAGCCGGCCTGGTGGAAGTGGCCGACCTCGAGCAGGCCCATCACGCGCGGGTCGGCGATGCCGTCCAGCACCTCGCGCACGTGGTCGGGCGACTCCAGCGCGGTGCCGGCGTGGTTCTGCACCACGGGCGTGACGCCGAGCCCGCCGACGGCCGCCAGGAAGTGCGGCGCGGCCTCGACATAGTCCCCCCGCGTGGCCGCCTTGTAGAGGACCACGTCCGCGCCGAGCGCGTCGGCGAACCGCGCGGTCGCGACGGCCGCCTCCAGCGTGGCCGGATCGTCGGCGTGCACCTGCGGCAGGTGCACCGAGACGTAGCGCATCCCGTGGCGGCGGGCGACGTCGAGGTAGTCGGCCGGATCTCCGTCGGGACGCAGGGCCGAGGCGACCCAGCCGGTGAACGCCTCGAACTTGGTGAACCCCATGGCGGCGTAGGCGGCCAGGGACTCCTCCAGGGGCAGCGTCGGGTCGCAGACGGGGCTGACGGCGAGCCGCTCCATCATGGCGTTCTCACTCCACTCGCTCGAACTGGCGGTCGGCCGAGGAGTAGGCGACGATCATCTCGGCGTCCTCCTCGCCGATGTTGACGGCGTGGTGCGGCAGGGCGGCGTCGACGACGAGCGTGTCGCCGGCCTCCAGGACCACCTGCTCATCACCCACGTCGTGGCGCAGGCGGCCCTTCAGCAGGTAGAGGGCCTCCTCGCAGTTGGGGTGGCGGTGCGGGGGGTTCGACATGCCGGGCCGGAGCACGACGTGGCCGAGCGTCAGGCCGGTGGCGTTGCCGAGCGCGCGGCCGGCCAGCCAGCGCAGCGAGCCCCAGTCGGCGCGGATGCAGTGCTCGGCGGCCTCGCCGGCGCGTAGGACGCGGTAGTTCATCGGCGGTCTCCACAGGGGGGGGGATGGTCGGACTCCCGCCGATTGTAGCCGGAGGGGCCTCGCGGGCAAAGGGAACGCGTTGCTCGTTGTTCGTTGCCCGTTGCTCGTGAGGCGGGCGGCGCGGTGAGGCGGCGGCCGGTCAAGAGCCGAGCCGGTCGATGGCCTTCTGGCCGATGTCGGTGCGGTAGTGGCAGTCCTGGAAGTGGATCTTGCCGACGGCCTCGTAGGCCCGGTCTTTCGCCTGCTGGATCGTGCGGCCTCGGGCGGTGACGCCGAGCACGCGGCCGCCGTCGGTCAGCACCTGTCCCTCCTCCCGGCGCGTGCCGGCGTGGAAGACCATCACGTCCTGCATCGCCCCCGCCTCTGCGAGCCCCTCGATGGGGTAGCCCTTCTTGTAGCTGACGGGGTAGCCGCCGGAGGCCATGACCACGCAGAGGGCGGGGCGATCGTCCCACGCGATCTCCATCTCCTCCAGCCGGCCGTCGAGCGTGGCGAGCAATATCGCCACCAGGTCGCTCTCCAGCCGCATCAGCAGGGGCTGGGTCTCGGGGTCGCCGAGGCGGCAGTTGAACTCGAGCACCTCGACGCTGTCGTCGGCCACGATCACCCCGGCGTAGAGCACGCCGCGGTAGGGCTTGTCCTCGCGGTTCATGGCGTGGACGGCCTGCACCAGCACCTCGCGCTCGATCTGGCCGGCCAGGCTGTTGGTGATAACCGGCGCGGGGCTGTAGGCGCCCATGCCGCCGGTGTTGGGGCCCTCGTCGCCGTCGTAGGCGGGCTTGTGGTCCTGCGAGGAGGGGAGCACGGCGATGGTCTGCCCGTCGGTCAGCGCGATCATGCTCGCCTCCTCGCCGCGCAGGAAGCTCTCCACGACGACCTGGTCCCCCGCCTCGCCGAACTCCTTGCGGACCATGATGCGGTCGATCGCCTCGCGGGCCTCCTCCAGCGTATGGCAGACGATGGCCGCCTTGCCGGCGGCCAGCCCGTCGGCCTTGACCACGATCGGCGCGCCGACCATCTCCAGGTAGGCCTTCGCCCGCTCGGGGGCGTTGAAGGTGCGGAACGGCGCGGTGGGGATGCTGTGGCGCTGCATGAGCTGCTTGGCGAAGACCTTGCTGCTCTCGATCCGCGCGGCCTGCTGGGCGGGCCCGAAGGCGCGCAGCCCCGACGTGGCGAAGGCGTCGACCAGCCCCTCGGCCAGCGGCGCCTCGGGGCCGACCACGGTCAGCTCGATCGCGTTCTCGCGGGCGAACCGGCGCAGGCGCAGCACCTCCTCGGCCCCGATCTCCACGCACTCGGCCAGCTCGCCGATGCCGGCGTTGCCCGGCGCGCAGAAGACCCGCTCCACCAGCGGGGACTGGGCGATCTTCCAGACCAGCGCGTGCTCCCTGCCGCCTCCGCCGACCACCAGTGCCTTCATGCCGCGCGCGCCCTCCGCAGTAGCTGCCCGATTCGGTCGGCACAGTATAGCACGCGGCGCCGGCCGGTCAACCGGCCCGAACCCGAGGGGCGAGACCCGATCAGGCCATGTGCCCAAATCGGCCGGATGCGCCCGAATGGGACACACGCCCCCGGCAAGACGCCTACAATCCGCCTCGCTCGAACCGGCGCACCAGACCGGCACTGCGAAAGGAAGCCACGTGGCGCAATCGAAGAGAAGCGAGCTCCTGCCCCAGGCCCGCGCGCTCTACGCCGAGGGGATCAGCAAGGCGGTCATCGCCGAGAGCCTCGAAGTCGCCCCCTCCACCGTCCGGCGTTGGGCCCGCCGGGACGCGCAGGCCGGTCGGCCCTGGCAGCGCGGCGGCCAGCCCCCGCCAGCCCCGCAGCGCACCCCGGCCGCCGGTGCCCGCCCCGGGCACCAGTGCCGGGCCGACCGGCTCTGCCACCGTCTCGAAGAGCGCCTGGAGCGCCTTATCGAGGCCGACGACTCCAAGTCCGACGGCACGCGCCTGGAGGACCGCATGCTGAAGCTCTGCCGCGTGCTGGAGCACCTGCGCGGCGAGCAGGACGAACTGCGCGCGCAACTGGAGGCGATGAAGCGCTTCGCCGGCTTCTGCACGCGCACGCTGACCGAGCAGGAGATGGGCCCCGTGCGCAAGGCCGTCCGCCTGTTCCTGGAAGAGCTGAGGAGGGAGCACTCGTGATGTGGATCCAGACGGCGATCTCGGCGGCCTCGGCCCTGGCCGGCGGCTTCGTGGGCGGGTGGGTGGTCGCGTTCCGGCTCGGGCGCTGGCGACAGCGCGTCGAGGACCACCTGGAGGGCATCGAGGCCCGCCTGCTGCGCGGCGACACGGCCGTCGACACCGTGCCCGTGCTGACCGCGCGCGTCGAGCTGATCCTGGAAGAGCTGCGCATCATCAAGTGCGAGATGCGCCAGGACCGCAAGCACTTCGTCACCCACGAGGAATGCGACAGGAGGCACCAGGATGGTAGCGCGTGACCAGGTCGAGGTGCTGCTGGCCGAGATGCGGCGCCGGCGCGAGGAAGCCGAGGCCGAGGCCGGACACGCCGCCGAGCGACTGGCCCGGCTGGCCAGCGGCATCACGCCGCCGGCCCGGCTCGACCCCGCCCAGGTGAGGGCGGCGGCCGATACCTTCGCCGACGCCGTCGGGCGCCTCCGTGCGCTGGAGGGCTTCGCCCGCGAGCTGCGCGGGCTGCTGATCTGAGGGGCGGCAAGAGACCGTGACCGACTGGTCCCGACAGCACGAGCAGCTCCGCTGGGAGGTGCTGGACCGCATCGCCCAGTTCGCCACGCCGTTCGACGCGGCCGACCAGGCCGCCCGGCGGCGGCGCACGGAGCTGGGCCTGCTGCCCTGGTGCCGCACGTACCTGCCCCACTACTTCGACTGCGCGTTCGCCCCCTTCCACGAGCGCATGGCCGAGGCCGTCGGCGAGCCGGGCATGCCGGCGTTCGTCTGCGCCTTCCGTGGCGCGGGCAAGAGCGTGCTGCTGACGCTGGCCCGACCCCTGCGCCGTGCGCTGCGGGGCGAGGCGCCCTACTTCATCTACGGCAGCCAGGTGCAGAAGCTCGCCGCCCAGAACATGGACTACGTGCGCCTGGAGCTGGAGAACAACCCGCGCATCGGCGGCGACTACGGCGAGCCGGCCGTCAGCGGCGCCCAGGCCGAGTGGCGGGTCAGCCTGCCGGCCACCGGCGCCACGGCCCGCTTCGAGGCGTTCGGCATCGGCATGAGCCCGCGGGGGCGCCGCTTCGGCGAGCACCGGCCGCTGGAGTTCGTCGGCGACGACCTGGAGGACGCGGAGCTGGCCCGCAACCCCGAGCGCGAGCAGAACCTCTGGGACTGGCTCATGGACGAGGTCGTCCCCGCGCTCGAACCCGACCGGTTCGTCTTCTCCGTGCTCGGCACCATGTTCGGCCCCCGCTGCATGATGGAGCGGGCCCGCCGCCTGGCCGAACGGCGCGACGGGCGCGGCCGGCCGCTGGCGCGCGCCTTCATCCAGCGCGTCACCGAGGACGGGCGGAGCGTCTGGCCCGAGCGCTTCGGCGACGAGACGCTCTCCCGCATCCGCGCCACCATCGGGCTGCGCAACTGGCTGCGCAACTACGCCCTGGAGGCCGAGGACCCCTCGAAGCCGTTCCAGGCCGCCTGGGTCGGCAGCTACGAGCCCGGCGAGGTGGACCGGCGCCGGCTCGACGTGGTCGCCTTCCTCGACCCCGCCGTCAGCGCCGCCGGCTGCCCCCGAGCGCTGGTGGCCGTCGGCGCCGACCGCTCAAGCGGCATCCGCTACGTGCTCGATGCCTGGATCGAGCGCGGCACGCCGGGCGAGATGGTGGAGAAGCTCTTCGCGTTCAACCGCCGCTTCTCGCCCCGTGTGATCGGCATCGAGTCGAACGGGGGCTACGCGCTGATCCGCCCCCTGCTCGGCATGCACGAGTGCCGCCGCGGCGAACGCCTGCCGGTGCGCTACGTGCACCACAGCCGCCCGAAGGCCCTGCGCATCGAGGCGCTCTGCTCCCAGTTCGAGAGCGGGCGCTGGCTCTTCCCCCGCAACCCGAGCGCCGGCGTCAAGACGCTCCAGGAGCAGTTCCTCAGCTACCCCGACGGCTACGTGGACGGGCCCGACGCGGCGGCCGGCTGCGACGAGCTGCTGCCCCGCGCCTTCGCCCCCGACCGGGCGGTTGAGGGCTACCGCAGCCTCTCGCGCCGCACCGACTTCGCCGGCCTGTAAGCCGCCCCCAACAGAGTGGGACAGAACGCCATGACCGAGACGCCCGCCGCCGAGACCGTGGCCGAGCCGACGCGCTTCGGCGCCCGCACCGTCGTGGGCCACGTGGACGTGGACACGCTGAGCCCGCGCCGCATCAAGCGGATGCTGCTGGCCGCCGAGTCGGGCGACCTCGCCGCCCAGGCCGAGCTGTTCGAGCGGATGGAGGAGAAGGACGGCGAGCTGGACGCCCACCTGCGCACGCGCAAGGCCGGCGTGGCGCGCCTGGCTTACCATGTGCAGCCGGCCGACCGCAGCCCCGCCGCGCAGGAGGCCGCCGAGCTCTGCCGCGAGGCCCTCGCCGAGGTCCCCGACCTGCCCCAGGCCGTCTTCGACCTGCTCGACGCGGTCCCCAAGGGCTTCGCCGCGCAGGAGATCCAGTGGGAGACCGGCCGGCGGCAGTGGCGCCCGGCGCGCCTCCTCTACCGGCCCCAGCGCTGGTTCAAGGCCGCCGAGGACGGCGAGACGCTGATGCTGGCCGACAAGCATGGCGGCGCCGAGCCGATCAACCCGCTCAACTTCGTTATCCACCGCGTGCGCGCCCGCAGCGGCTTCTGCGCGCGGAGCGGCCTGCTGCGCTCCTGCGTGCGGGCCTTCGTGGTGCGGCACTTCGCCTGGAAGGACTGGATGGCCTTCGCCGAGGTCTACGGGATGCCGCCGCGCCTCGGCTGGCTGCGCGAGGACGTGCCGTGGGACTCGCAGGAGGCCCGCGAGCTCTGGCAGGCGGTCCGTGCCCTCGGCATGGACGCCGCCGCCGTCGTGCGCGAGGGCAACCGCATCGAGATGCTCGACACCCGCTCGGGCGGCGAAGGCGCCGTCTTCGAGCGCATCCTCGACCGCGCCGCCCACGAGCTGCGCCTCGCCGTGCTGGGGCAACTGCTGACCAGCGGCGGCGAGGGCGGCGGCTCCTACGCCCTGGGCGAGGTGCACAACCAGGTGCGCTGGGACCTGATCGAAGCCGACGCCAGGGCATTGGAGCGCACACTGACCGGGCAGCTCCTGCGCCCGGTCGTCCGCCTGAACCTCGGGCCCGACCACCCGGTGCCGGCCTGGCGCTTCGAGGCCGAGCGGCCCCGCGACCTGGGTGAGCTCGCCTCCACGGTCAAGACCCTCGCCGAGGCCGGACTCGCCATCCCCGCCGAGTGGGCCTACGCCCGCTTCGGCATCCCCAAGCCGGCCGCGGGCGAGCCCGTCCTCGGCCCCGCACGGGAGGACTGAGATGAGCGCCACGACCCCCGTCGAAGCCCCCGGCCGCACGGCCGGCCTGCCGCTGCCGCAGGGCGCCGCCGTGCCCGAGTGGGTCATGATCGCCCGCACCGGCGCGTGGCTCGGCCACCCGACGGCGCCGGAGGTGATCACCGCCGAACACCTGCGCAGCGCGCTGGACTACTTCCGCCGCCACCACGCCGCCCACGGGGCGGACCTGGTGGTCGACTATCACCACGCGAGCGTCGCCGCCGCCCTGCGCGCCACCCGCGCCCCCGCCGCCGGATGGGTCCGCCAGATGGAGCTGCGCAACGGGGGCGCCGAGCTCTGGGGCCGCGTGCTCTGGACCACCGAGGCCGCCCGGGCCGTCGCCGCCCGCCACTACCGCTACCTGAGCCCGGTGCTGCGCTTCGACGCGCCCGACCGCCTCAGCGGCCGCCCCGTGCCGATGATGATCCACAGCGTCGCACTGACCAACACCCCGTTCATGACGGAGCTGGCGGCCCTGAACTGTGACGAGACGGCCTTTCCCGCAAGGTGCCCGGCCACGGACGGCCGGGCCGCAACGCTCAACCCGGAAGGAGGCGAGAGCATGTCTGTGCTGGACAGTCTTGCCAGGGCGCTCGATGAAGAGCCCGAGCAGGTGGCCTCCCGGCTCGGGCTGCCCACCGAGGGCGGCGCCCCGGACGACGCGGCCGTGGCCGGCCTGGTGATGGCCAACGCCGCGCGCCTGGGCGAGCTGGAGGCCGCGGCCGATGGCGAGGCGCCCCCGCTGCCGCCCTACGTGGCGAACGCGCTCGGCGTGGCCCCGTCGGCCGCCGAGCAGGAGGTCAAGGCGGCCCTGATCCGCCTGAAGGCGCCCGAGCCCGACCTGGCCGCCGTGCGCGAGAAGCTCGGCCTGCCGCCGGAGGCGCCGGGCATCGAGGTGCTCAACGCCATCGGCGCCCTCCGGCAGGCCCGCCGCCGCAGCGAGGCGGAGGAACTGGTCGACGAGGCGGTGCGCGCCGGCAAGATACCGCCGGCCCACCGCGAGTTCTACCTGCGCGAGGCGCTCAACGACCTGGAGGCCACGCGCACGGTCATCAACGCCATGGCCGCCCTCACCGCCGCTCCCCCGGCCCGGCCGGCCGCCGGCCGCCCGGCCCTGACGGCGGGCGAGAGGCAGGTCTGCCGGCAGCTCGGCATCAAGCCCGAGACCTTCGCCGGCGCACGGAGCTGACCCGCACCCGAACCCGAAGGAGGCACCTGAATGGCCGCCCTCACCTCTGACAGGAACACCGAGTACAGCCTCGGCGATCTGCTCTCGATCCCGGTGGCGGCCGGCGCGTGCATATACGCCGGCGCCCTGGTCTGCGCCGACGCCGACGGCTACGCAGTGCCCGCCGCGGATGCGGCCGGGCTCATCTTCCAGGGCGTCGCGACCGCCCAGGCCGACAACACGGCCGGCGCCGACGGCGACCTGAGCGTGGTGGTGCGCCGGCGCGGCCGCTACCGCTACGCCTACCAGGGCGCGCTGAGCCAGGCCGCCCTCGGCGGGCGCGTCTACGCCGTCGACGACCAGACCGTGGACGCCGCCGACGACGTGACCAACGACGTGGCCGTCGGCGTCATCGACAAGGCCGAGGGCGCCGGCGAGTGCTGGGTCTCGATCGACGCCGCCGTGCTGGCCGGCCGGGCCTTCTCCGAGCCGACCACGACCACGACCACGACGGCCGGCGCCTGAGGCCGACCCTGACCACATCCCCAACCTGACGGAGGTCTGAGAGCATGGAGATCACGCAGGGCAATCTGGAGGCGGTCTTCACCGGCCTGAAGGCGGTGTTCAGCGAGGCCGTCCAGTCCACCGAAGACCAGCGCATCCAGCGCCTGATGGAGGTCGTCCCCAGCACGAGCGGCTCCGAGCAGTATCCGACCGCGACGCTGCTGGGCGACCTGGAGGAGGTGCTGGACGAGGTGACCATCACCGGCATCGGCGCGTTCGTGCAGAGCGTGCCGAACCGCACGTTCGCCCGCATCGTGCAGGTCAAGCGCAACGATGTGGCGGACGACAACATCGGCGTCTACCGCCCCGGCGTGCGCCAGCTCGGCCGGCGGGCGGCGCTCTATCCGCTGCGCCTGGCGGCCGAGGCGCTGCTGGCCGGCTTCACCGACCAGTGGGTCGACGGGGCCGCCGTCTTCAGCGACGCCCACGAGTGGGTCGGCGGCCTGTCCTGGTCGAACCGGGCCGACGCGGCGCTCGATGCGACCGGCTTCGAGGCGGCCTGCGCCGCCCTGGAGCAGCGCACCGGCCCCGACGGCGCGCCGCTCGGGCTGGAGCCGGACCTGCTGGTCTGCGGCCTGGCCAACAAGGCGGCCGCCGAGGCGGTCCTCGAGGTCCAGTACCTGGAGGGCGGGCAGTCGAACCGCAACTACAAGAAGTGCGACCTGCTCGTGCTGCATCGTTTCAGCGCGAGCACGGCGTGGTTCGTGACCGACACCGACCCGGTCCGGCCCCTGATCCTGCAGGATCGGGAGGGCCCCGACTTCACCGCCAAGGACAGCCCGGACGACGACGAGGCGTTCTACCGCGAGCAGTACGCCTACAAGGCGCGCCGCCGCTGCGCCGTCGCCGTGCTGGCCCCCTGGCTGATCCAGGCGTCGGCCGGCGCCTAAAGGCGCCCCCGTCCCCGTGGCCGGCGGCCCTCCCCTACGGGTCGCCGGCCATCCCCACTGATAACGGGAGCCAAGCCCGATGGCCTACTGCACCCAGGCGGACATCGAGACGCGCATCGGCGCGGATGACCTGGCCGCCCTGGCCGACCACGACGGCGACGGCAGCCCCGACGCCGGCGTGGTCGACGGGGCGATCCGGAGCGCCGAGGCGCTGATCGACAGCTACCTTTCCCTGCGGTTCGCCGTGCCGGTGGAGCTGCCCGGCGGCGAAGGCCCCGAGGCGCTCACCACGCGCGCGGTGAACCTATCGGTCTACTTCCTGCGGCTCGGGCGCGACAGCGTCACCGAGGACGCGCGCGCCCAGTACGAGGACGACGTGGCCTGGCTCGGGCAGGTGGTGGCCGGGCGCGTCTCGCTCGGGGTCGAGCCGGCGCCCGCCGAGGGCGGCGCCGCGATCGGGGCGCGCTCCGAGGCCCGGCCGCGCCTGTTCGGGCGGGACCAACCGCTCTGAAGGAGCTATTGCAGAACCATGTCCGTAGCGAGGCCGAGCGAGAAGCCGGAGGGCAAGGAGGCCGGCACAGAACGCCCGCAGGCGTGGCCAGAGGCCACGTTGAGGACGTTCTGCGTCAACGACGCGGCCATCCGGCTTCGCAGCCGGCCGCAGTAGGTCACGGTTCTGCAATAGCTCCTAAAGGGGGATCAGATGAGCAACTTCTTCACAGACGGGCGGCTCGGGCTGATCGCCGCGCTCCAGGGCGACCCCGAGATAGACGGCCGCGTGCGCACCTACTTCGACTTCGGCCCCGGCCTGGCCCGCCGCCGCGCCCTGGAGCCGGCCCAGTGCCCGGCGCTCAGCGTGGCGCCCGCCGGCGCCGCCGAGCGGCGCGTGGCGAACGTTGAGCGCGAGGTGCCCCAGGCCCTCAGCATCGAGCTGGCCACCTGCGGGCAGGACGTGGCGCCCTGCGAGGAGCTGGCCGCCCTGGTGATCGCCCGCGTGCACGCCTGCAACGGCGAGTGCCTGGGCCTCGCCGCCGACGGGCTGACGGGGCTGCGCGTGGCCGGCGTGAGCTGGCGCGTCGAGCCCGACGAGGCATCGGCCCGCCCGATCTGGATCGCCGCGGTCGAGGTCGAGCTGCTCTGGCGACGCGTCGACGCGTAGGAGGAAGTGGGCATGAGCGGACCGAGCGGCAACTGGCACTACCCGCGCCGGCGCCACGTGCGTGTCTGCCGCGAGCTGGCCTGGGGCGTCTGCCCGGCCGCCCCGGCGTGGCAGGCCCTGCCCGTGCTGCCCGGCGGCTGCACCGTGCGCGCGGCCCGGCCCCGCTGGCGGCCCGACTCGCGCTACGGCGGCTTCCGGGGCGCACCGCCCCTGAGCGACGGCGTCCAGGTGACCGGCACGCTCGCCACCGAGGCGTGGCCGCAGCTCGCCGGCCTCGTGCTGGAGATGGCCCTGGAGCGCACCGGCGGCGAGCCGGCCAGCTACTGCCTGGACCACTTCACGCCGTCCGACCCGCGCCGCTGCCTCGGCCTGATGGCCGACCGGCTGCGCGTCCGGGCGACGGCCGAGTCCGGCCACGTCCTGTTCGAGCTGCTCCTGCGCGGCAAGGCAGAGGAGCCGAACGCGCCGCTGGCCGAGGCCGACTTCGACTACGCCGCGCTCAGCCCCGTTGCGTTCACCCTCGCCCGCGCGGCGGTCACGGTCGACGGCGCGTCGATCACCGCCGTGGAGGCGCTCACCGTCGAGGTGCGCAACCACCTGGCGGCGGGCCCGGCGCGGAGCGGGGCGGCGGCGTTCCTGGCGGCCGGGCGGCGTGAGGTGCGCCTGGAGCTGCGCTCGCTGGACGCCGACGGGGCGCTCGACGAGGCCCTGCGCGGCGACGCGGCACTCGCCTTCGAGGCCGTCTTCTCGCACCCGGAGGGCCACTCGCTGACCCTCGCCCTGCCCGTCCTGCACCCGGAGGAGAACGCACCCGACGCCGGCGCCGACGGGCTGGCCCGCACCGTCCTGCGCGCCGTGGCCGGCACCGACGCCGGGGGCGACGACATCACCTACCTGCTGACCCTGAGCCCGTGAGGGCCGGAGGCGAGACGTGAGTGACGAGACGGCGGAGGCGCTGCGGAAGCAGCAGATCCTGTCGGCCGTGCACGAGCGGCTGCGGGAGCTGTCCGAGGAGAACATGGCCCTGCACCGGCGCAGCGCCGCCGCGCTGGAGAAGCTGCGCCGCGACATCGAGCGGATCGAGCGCCGCATCAGGCGCACGAGCGTCGCCCGCGCATAGGCCCACGGAGGGAGGCACGCCGTGCCCGGATACTTCCACGACGGAGCGCTGCACGTCGAGCTGGGCGAGCACGTCTTCGCCACGCCCTCGACGCGGCGGCTGAACCTGTTCCTCGCGCCGCACGGCGCGCCGGCGCGCCTCCACGGGGCCGGCGGCGGCGTGCAGGCACTGCGCGTGACGGGCCAGCGCCTGCGGGCGAACCTCGGCGACGCGGAACGCTACCTGCTGGAGCTGTTCCGCGCGCTCGCGCTCAGCGGGCCCGGCACGGTGGGCGTCGAGGACGAGGCGGGCCGGCGCGCGACCTTCGGCGGCTGCCTCTGCGTGGCGGCCACGGGCGAGGTCCGCACGCTGCGCTTCGCCGAGATCGCCCTGACCTTCGCCTGCCCCGAGCGCGCCGAGCAGCCGGCCTGGGACGGCGTGCCCGCGACGCCGGCGAGCTACCCGGGCACCGGCACGCTCCAGGACTACGCCGCCGGGGGCGTGCCGCTCGGTCACCACCCGACGGCGCTGCGCATCGAGATGCGGCGGGAGGCGGCCCTGCGCGAGGTGCCGCGGGCGCGCGGGGCGCGCCCGGCCGGCCCCGAGCGCGGCGCGGGCCTGCGCCTGACCGTCGTCTCGCACGCGCTGGCCACCGGCGAGCACCTGGCCGACTACCTGGAGGAGCTGGCGCGCGGGATCGGGGCGGGGCCCGTCGAGCTGACGGGCAACGGGAACGCGCTCGGCGAGGGGGCGCTGGAACACGTCCGCGCGGCCCACACTGACGGGCGGCACACGCGGCTGGAGCTGGAGTTCGCGGTCGAGCTGGCCCCCGCGCCGCTGAGCACGACCCCGGCGCCGTACCCGACCACGACGACCGCCGCCCCGGAGACGACCGTCGCGCCGACGACCACCACCACGACCGTGGCGCCGACCACGACCACGACCACGGCGGCGCCGGGGACCACCACCACGACGACGGAGGGCCCGGTCGGCCGCAACGAGGGCGAGCCGGACAGCGGCGCGCTCCAGAGCGGCGGCGCCGCGCGCAACGAAGGTGAACTCGATTCAGGAGCGCTCCAGACATGAGACACAACCCGGCCTACCAGCGGCTTGAGACCTACGGCGACGCCGAGGGGCTGACCCTGGCCGACGTGGCGAGCTACATCGACGCCGTCCGCGCGAACCCCGATGGGGCGGTCGCGGCCACCGTCGAAGACGTGATGTTCCCCGAGGGCCGCCCCGCCGGCGACGGCACGCGCCGCGACAGCGCGCTGGTCTGCTACGCCGGCGTGCTGCTGGAGCGCCGGCGCGCGGCGCGGCGCCAGGCGCTCGCCGACCGCATCCACGAGGCGGGCGTCCGCCTCTGGCGGCTGCGGCTGAAGGGCCGCCGGCTCGTCGCCCTGGCACCCGAGCAGGACGCCACCACCACCACCACGCGGGGGGCCTGACCGATGGCGACCTACCACACCACGCACAACGCCGCCGGGGGCGGGGACGGAAGCTGGGCTTCGCCCTGGACGCTCCAGGAGGCGGCCGACAACGCCATCGCCGGCGATACGGTGAAGGTGCACAACACGGGCGTCTACACCACGGCCGCCGACATCGACTTCGACACCAACAGCGGCAGCAGGGTCGCGCCGATCCAGTTCATCGGCGTCGGCAGCGGCGAGACGGACGGCCCCGAGATGGTGACCGTGCGCGGCACCGCCGATTCGGTCCCCGTCATCGACATCACCAACCGGGCCTGGCTCTACTTCGAGAATATCACCGCCGACGCCGACGGCCGGGCGGGCACCGGGGCCTGGTACGCGAGCGGCGGGGCAGACCAACTCCGCTGGGTGAACTGCAAGGGCGTCAACGCCGCGAACTCCTGCTTCCAGACGGTTGACGTGGACAATACGCAGTTCGTGGGCTGCGAGGCGTACAACGCCACGACCTATCACGGCTTCCTGCTCAATAACCCGACTGCGCCCGGCCATCACGTCCTCGTCGGCTGCGTCGCGCACCACAACGGCGGCATCGGCTTCCACTGCCGGCGGAACAGCGGCGGCTTCGTGCGATGCGTCGCCTACGAGAACGCGGACCGGGGCATCAACATCAATAACTCTGAGCAGGCCGACCTGATGGCCGTCGTCATCGGCTGCGTCGCATGGCGCAATGGCACGGACGGGATCCAAGTGGACTCGCACAGCGGCTCGTCTGTGCTGCTCGCCAACAACATCTGCACCGAGAACGGCGCCTACGGCATCGAGCACGTCCAGGCCGGCGCCACCGTGGTGATGTTCGGCAACGTCTGCCCCGCCTCCGGGGCGGAGGCGAACGTGAGCGGGGGCACCTCCGGCGTCGTCGCCATCGGCAACCCGTCGAGCGTGCTCAAGCCGAACCTGACCGGCTCGCAGGTGGCGGACTTCATGGACCCGACGAGCTGCTATCCGGACTTCCGCCTCGACACGGGCAGCGACGCCCTCGGCGCCGCCTGGCCCGGCGTGCTGCCGGTTGAGGACCTCTGCACCACGACCACCACCACGAGCCCCTGAGGGCAGCCAGGCAGCAACGGCATTTACCACGAAGCTCACGAAGGACGGCACGAAGGCCACGGCGGATGAAGGCGAACCACGAACAACGAGCAACGAGCAACTGATGTCATGAACACGCACATCTACGTCAACGGCGCGCTGACCACGGAGGTGAAGCTCCGCAGCATCCGGGCCTCCTACGTGCGCCCCTGGGAGGCGGTGCTCCACTGGCCGGCCCGCCACGACGCGCCGGCGCCGCTCGATTTGAACGACGTGGTGATCGTGCGCGAGCCCGGCACGGGCCGGCGGCTCTTCCGTGGCAACGTGGCCGAGCGCACGCCGGGCGGCGTCGCCGGCGAGGGCGTCACCTTCCGCGCGCTGGGCAAGCGCTGGCGGCTGGAGAACGAACCGGTCCGCATCAACGGGCGCGGCTTCTACATGTGGAACCGCCGGGGCTACCAGTGCGACGACGGCGAGGGCGGCGAGGATAGCCCCGACGGCGACGGGCTCAAGTGGACCGCCGGCCAGATCATCGTCGACATCCTGGAGCACGCCGCCGGCGTGCCGTTCGCCGGCTCGGGGATCAGCGGCCACCACGCCAGCAGCGCCGCCGTCGAGGAGGAGTTCCTGTCCGCCGACGACCTGGCCGGCTGGGACGCGGCCGACATCCTCACACGCGACAGCGTCGTCGGCGAGTTCAGCGTGAACGACACGCCCGTCGCGGACGCGATCTCGCTGCTGCTGGGCATGAACGGGGACCTCCACGGCTGGTACGTCGACCCCGAGAGCGGCGAGCTGGTCGTGGTGGACCTCGACGCCCTCCCCGAGACCGACGTCGAGGCCGGCGAGCTGGGGCACTGGCAGGACGAGGCGGGCACCGACTATCGCCTGCTCGACAACGAGCTGACCTGGTCGCTCGACGGCGTCTACTCGACCCTCGTGATCCAGGGCGCCGACCGCACCACCGAAGAGCAGCCGGCCGACATCGAGGGCTCGGCCAACGCCGGCCAGGGGCACTACGGCGAGCTGGAGTTCGTCGCCGCCCCCTGGCGCGACTACGCGGCGGCCTACCGTCCCGTATACCAGAGCCGGCGGAGCATGACGCCGCTGCTGATCGACGCCGGGGAGGTATACACCCCGCCGGCCGGCTACGGCAGCTTCAGCTTCCATCCGCGCGTCTACCAGGGCAAGCCGGCCGGGCCGAAGACGCTCTACGTGCCGGCCGGCGGAGTCTTTCCGACCTGGCATATCGAGACGGGCATCATCGGGTTCCACGAGGACCCGCGCCCGCTCGGCTACGGCCAGCAGCTCTGGGGCTGGTACTTCGCCCGCACGCCGTTCACCGTCACCGAGGGGCCGGACGGCGACGCCTACCACTGGTACGGTCACGAGCGCACGCGCACCGTCTACGATCCGGCCTTCAAGCACACGTCGAGCTGGCCGACGGCCGGCACGGCCGACGACGAGGCGGCGATGACCACGCTGGCCGAGCGGCTGCTGCGGGCCTTCCGCGACGTGCGGCGCCAGGGCACGCTGGTCTGCGACGAGGTGGACTTCGACGCCTACGACCTGCTGCACCGCTACAACGTGCGCAACCTCGGCCAGGCCGCGCTGCTGGAGGCCGCCGGCACCACGGGCTACGCCACCACGACGACGCTGAAGGGCGGCTACCGCGACCCCGGCCGCTGGGATACGCTCGCGCTGAACAGCATGGACGTGCTCTACGACTTCGAGCACGACGCGACGGAGATCACCGTCGCGAACACCTTCTGGATGCTGGAGGACTACTCGGAGCTGAAGCGCCGGCTGGAGTTGAACCTCTTCGCCCGGCGCGAGCTCGCGCTGAGCGCGGACGTGCTCTCGTGCCAGACACACAGCGGCTCCTTGCGCGACACCGGAGAGGAGAACCAGGACGACGACGGGAACTGGCAGAGCGACCACGTCGGCACGACCGAGGAGCTGATCGATGGAGAGGAAAAGGCGAGCACGAGCTGGTGGGCGCGGGACGACACGGCGGTGCGGGTGACGATGGTGACGCGGGTTACCTACGTGGAGAACGGCGACCAGACGCTCTACGCCTACTACCGCGACCTGGTGTTCGACGTGGACGGCCGGCTGCGCGCCGTGAGCGATGAGACGGAAGTGGTGATCGACGAGCCCGCCCACTGCGCCTGAACCCGGAGGCCCGATGAGACACCTTCAAAAAAGCGCGGCCGGCCACCTGCTGCTCACCCCCGACGGCCACCTGCTGAAGGACTGCACCTGCCTTTGCCTCTGCTGCACGACGCCGGTCCCCGACACGTTCCTGGTCACCTTCAACGGCCTGGAGGGCACGCTGGGGCTGGCGAACGGCACGTGGGAGCTGTCCTGGGTGAGCTGCTGTGAATGGCGGAGCGAGTACGTGCCCCTTATCTGTCCCTATCCGTACAACCCCAACCTCTTGGGCCAAGTCCGATGCTGGAAGCCGAACGGGTTTGCCCGCTGGCGCGTCTACGTCGTGGTAACCGACCAGATAGACCCCCGCTGCGCGGCCTGGTGGGAGCTTTGGCCGGCCGGAGCCTGCGACCCCCGCGGCACCTACGCCCTGCTGGCCTGCGACGACACTGCCTGCGTCTGCGGCGACAGCTGCCCCCCTTCCGCCACCTGCGTGGTGAGCTACTCATGATCTGCGACCAGTGCAAGGGCAAGCGCTACCCGTTCCAGTGCCGCAACTCGGCCGCCTGGCGCGACCGCTACGGCGCGCCCTCCGGCTGCCCCCACGGCCTGCCGCTCGGCTACTCGCCGGACGGGGTCAAGCGCGGGGACTACGGGCGGCCCGCGAGGCGCGGGCCGCATGCAACGCCGCAAGCAACGCCGAAGGCGTTGCCCCTGTGCCGCCACGCCAAGCGCTACACGGAGGGCTGCTGCGACGGCTGGAAGGTGCTCTGCCGCCATCCCCGCCACATGGACCATCGCCGCCTGAAAGCGTGCCGCTCCTGCCCCGACTACGAGCACAAGGAAGGATGAAGGCCGCCGGAAGTAGCACGGCCATCCTGCTTGCCTGCGCGCCGCCTGCCTGTGCGGTGCACGCAGGCGGGGAAGCCCGTGCTACAACGGCGCGCACAACCGTCCATGAGCAACGAGCAACGAACAACGAGCAACGAGGCCCCGCAGTGAGAATCGGCGCCGTCATCGCCGCGCGCAACGAGGGCAGCCAGGTCGAGCGGACCGTCCGCTCGCTGCTCGCCTCGCGCGGCGACGAGGAGCTGCTCGTCATCGTCGTGGACGACGGCTCGACGGACGGCTCCTGCGACGCCGCGCCGGCCTGGGGGGACCTGTCTGCGTGCGGGGACGCACAGGCAGGCGGCGAGGGGCGCGTGATGCGCGTGCGGAACGAGCCGGGCATGGGGCTCGGCCGGGCCAGGAACCTCGGCGCGGAGATCGCCCTGCGCGAGGGCTGCGAGGCCGTCAGCTTCCACGACGCCCACATGCGCTTCGGCCCCGGCGGCGAGGGGATGCCCGAGCGCGGCGGGCTGGAGATGCTGGCGGCGAAGGCGCTCGAGACCGGCGCCGTCTGCTGCGCCGGCTCGAACGGGCTCTCCGGCGCCAACCGCATCTGGGGCTGCGACCTCTACTGGAGCGCCAACGGCGGGCTCCAGCCCAAGTGGCGCTGGTCGGACTCGGTGCCCGAGGAGGAGTGGCCGCGCAGCGCCGGCCTGATGGGCGCGGGCTACGTGATGGGCGCCGAGACGATTCGGCGGCTCTCCGCGCCGACCGGCCGGCTCTGGGAGGATACGGCCGGGCGCTGGGGATTCAGCGAGGAGGCGCTCAGCGTCAAGGCGTTCCTGCTCGACGTGCCGATCCTCTTCGCCCGCGACGTGATCTTCCGGCACCTCTACCGGGACCGGAACCCGCTGCCCGACGCCGGCGTCGAGCGGTGGCGGAACGTGACGCGCTGCACGCGCGTGCTGTTCGGCCGGGAAATCTTCGAGGCCCGGTTTCGCGACCTCTGCGTGCAGGTGCTGGGCAAGCGGCACGTGGACGCCATCGTCGAGGGCCTGCCCGATGTGGACTGGCCGCTCTGGCCCGGCGCGGCGTTTACGCACCTGCTCGGCCAGAACGCGGAGCCGGGCAAGGTGCACGCCGATCATGCCTGGTGGGGACCGGGGGCCTGGGGCCACGTGCCCTCCTTCGACCGCGTCCTCCAGTGGCGTCCCGGCGAATCGACGGTCTGGCTCCGGAGCGAGCACCCCGAGGCGGAGATCGACTGCATCGAGCTGGACGGCTTCCGCGCGCGCACGTGGGCGCCCTGGTGCAAGCGCCACGGCGTGACGCTGACCACGTGCAAGCTCGGCCCCGACTACGCCCGGCAGCCGCTCCAGTGGGGCCGCCGCTACGACCTGGTGCTCGTCGGCGGCGAGCTGCAGGAGGAGTGCCGGGCCGTGGCGGAGCGCGTGCTCGCGCCCGGCGGGCGGATTGTGACGAACCCCCGCGCCGACCGCCTGCTGCTCCATCCGGAGTTCCGGGGTCCGGAGATCAAGCTCCTCGCCCGCTACCAGCAACGGAAGGGCAAGCCCCCGGCCCGACCCGCGCAGCCGGCGGATGCAGGGCTTCCGGCGGATGCCAGGGCGCCGGTCCGACCCGCGCAGCCGGCGGAGGCAGGGCCTCCGGCGGATGCCAGGGCGCCGCAGGCGCCCCTCGTCACTGCCTGCCTGCTCAACTACGCGCGCCCGGAGAACATCGGCCAGGTCATCCTCAGCCTGGCGCGACAGACGGTGCCGGTCCGCATCCTGCTCTGGGACAACGCGGAGGAGCCGGGCGTCGGGCTCCACTACGAGGGCGGGGACGGCGCCATGCGGCCGCTCGCCGAGCATCCGGCCGTCGAACTGGCCGTGCGGCCGGGGCGGAACTTCGGCTGCTGGGCCCGCTGGCTGCTGGCCGCGCAGGCGGAGACGGAGTTCGTCTGCACGCTCGACGACGACCTGGTGCTCGCCGACGAGCGGGTGCTCGAGGACGCCGTCGCCGCCCAGCGGGAGGAGTGCCCGGACGGGATCGTCGGCTGGTTCGGCTGGAGCGACGACGGCGAGGGCTACCGCAAGGGCCGGCACCACCAGGGCAGCAGCGACGGGCGGCCGTGCGAGCTGATCAAGGGCCGCTTCATGCTGGTGCCGACGCGGCTGCTGGAGCGGGTGCCGCTCAGCCCGCCGGCCTGGGGCGAGGCGGAGCCGATCGGCTTCCGCTGCGACGACATCGTGGTCAGCTACGCCGTCGGCGGCGGGCGGGAGGACGCCCACCTGGTGCCGCAGCGGCTCGGCAAGCGCTGGAAGAACCTGCCCCGACGCAACACGGGGCTGGACAGGGAGAGGCAGCACTACCGCCTCCGCGAGGCGGCCATCGGCCGCATGCGCGAGTGGCTCGGAGGGACTCACTAACGGAGGAACCAACCCATGAAGCCGAGAAGGGCGATGCTCGTGACGCTCGGCCTGGCGGCGGCGCTGCTGGCCGGGTGCTTGTCCCTCGCGCCGACGCCGGAGCACCGGCTGCGCAACGCGCTGGACACCTATGTCACCACGATGGAGGCCCTGACCGCCGCCCGCCGGGCCGGCAGGATCAGCGAGGCCGAGTACCGCCGGATCGAGGAAGCGCGCGCCGTCGCCTGGGCGGCGCTTGAGGACTGGCGGCGGACTCTGGAGCTCGGCCTGCCGGCCGCCACGGCCGTCGAGCGATTCAACGCGGCCATACTGCGGCTGATCGAAGCTCAGATCGAAGCGGAGGGAAAGCGAGATGGCGTCGACGATCTATGACCTGCTGCTGGTCCTGCACGCATTGGGCCGGCTCGGCGAGATGATCGAGCGCATGGTCCGCGCCGGCCAGGCCACCGTGACGCTCGATGAGCTGGCCGGCATGTACGAGCGCGCCCGCGCCCAGACCAATCCCGCCTGGGCGGCCGAAGCACCGAAGGAGGCAGACGAATGAACCACGAGGTGACGCCCCCTGTCGCCGTCGCCAGGTGGCTGGACGGCAAGCGGACGTACCTGACGGCCGCCGTCATCCTGCTCTGCGGCGTGCTGGCCGCCCACGGCGTCGAGGTCCCGGACTACGTCTGGGCGGCCCTGGCGGCGCTGGGGCTCGGGTTCCTCAGGGCCGCCGTGCACAAGGCGCAATGATGCGCGACCAGATCGATCTGCTGGAGGCGACCGACTGGCGCGTGTTGATCGTGCTCGACGCCTGCCGCGCCGACGTCTTTCGTGCTGTCACGGGCCGGGGTGAGACGGTCCGCTCGCCGGCAGTCTGCACGGCGGGCTGGATCGCCGCCGTCGGCCCGCTGCTGGCCGAGCGCGACCCGCTCTACTTCAGCGCGAACCCGGTGGTCGACCGCGAGGTCGCACGCCGCGGCCTGGCGTTGGAACTCGTCAGCGTCTGGCGCGACCACTGGGGCCGCTTCACCCCCGAGCGCATCCCCTCGGTGCACCCGATGAGCGTCAACGGCGTCGTGCTCACCCACCTCGCGCTCGGGCGCGCGGGGGGCCGCCCGCTCGTGGTGCACTACCTCCAGCCCCACAGCCCCTACGTCGGCGCGGCGCCGCTGGCCATGTCGCGCTGGGGGCGCAGCGGCGACCCCTTCGGGCGGGCCTGCCACGGGCTGCCCCGGCCGGACCGGGCCGCCCGGCGCGGGGAACTGGACTGGCCGACGCTCGGGCGGGCCTACCGCGCCAACCTGGAGCTGGCATGGGACGCCGCGCGCCAGCTTAGCGAGGCACTCGGCCGCGCCGGGCGGGCCTCGCGCGTGGTCGTCACCTCGGACCACGGCGAGATGCTCGGCGAGCCGCTCGAGCCGGGCGGCCCGCCGGCCTTCGGACACGAGGGCCACTGGCGCCACGCGCTGCTGCGCACCGTGCCCTGGCTCGTCGTGGAGCCGGCTTCGCGCACGGTCCCGCTCAGGCGGAAGCTGGAGGCCCTTGGCTATGCTTGAGCGCACGGCCGCGCTGATCCCGGCCCATAACGACGCCTACACGCTCCCCCTCTGCCTGCGCAGTACTGTCGATCACTTCGCCGAGGTCGTCGTCTTGGACGACGCCTCGACCGACCCGACCGCAGAGGTGGCCGCCCGGTTCGCCCGCCGGCACCGGCACGTGCGCCTGCTGCGCCACGAAGGCGAGCGGCAGCTCGGCTGGATCGCGGCGCGCAACCGCCTGCTCTCGGCCACCCGCGCCGACCGGCTCTTCTGGCTCGACGCGGACGACGTGCTCTGCGACGGCGCCACCGGGCGGCTGCGACGGATCGCCGGCGGACCGCACGCCGTCGTGCGGCTCCAGCTCTGTGAGCTCTGGGGCGACCTGCGCCACACCACGGGCCGGCTGCGCCACTACGACCGCTGCCACGTCTTCGTCAATCGCGCGCTGGACCGCAACTTCTTCTGGCGTGGGGGCAGCGCGGCGCGTCCGACCGCCGTCCGTCCCGCCGTCAACGGCCACGGCCCGCTGCTGTTCCACCTGAAGGGCGTGCGGCCCGACCGCCGCCTGGTCGAGCGGCACTTCACGCGCGCATGGCTCCGCGCCGGCGCGCCGGGCCGGCTGGAGGATTTCGCCGGCCTCGCCGACATGACCGACGCCGAGATCCACGAGCGCGCCATGCGCATCCTGCTGCGCAGCCGCCAGGATCCTCTCCGCCCCTTGCCGCCCGAGGCGCCGCCGCTCCCCGCCGTGCTCCGAGAGGCGTGGCCGAGGTTCCTGATGGTCTACCGCGACGGCGAGCCTGTCGACCGCATCGACCGGGGGGAGGCGCCGTGACGAGCAACGCGCAACGAGCAACGCGCAACGCGCCGTTCCCCGCCGTCACCTGCCTCTGCCCCACCTTCCGGCGGCCCGCCCGCCTGCGGGACGCCGTCGCCTGCTTCCTCTCGCAGGACTACCCCGGCGAGGCACGGCTGCTGATCCTGAACGACGCGCCCGAGCCGATTGCCCTACCCGCGGCAACGCCGCGCGTGGAGGTGGTCAACGCGCCGGCCCGCTTCCCCACCCTCGGCCACAAGCGCCAGGCGCTGCTGGAGATGGCGCAGACGCCGCTGGTGGCGCACTGGGACGACGACGACCTCTACCTGCCCTGGCACCTCTCGTCGCTGGTCGCGCGGCTCGTCGAGGCGGGGCCGCCGGTGGCCTGCGTCAAGCCGCGGGCGGCCTGGTTCGGAGTCGGCCCGCCCGGCCGCTGGCGCCTGCGCGGGCCGTGCCACAACGCCTTCGAGGGGCAGATGCTCTTCGACCGCCGGCGGGCGCTCGAGCTGGCCGGCTATCCGCCGCTGGACTCGGGCCAGGCGCGGGCGCTCCTCGACGCCTTCCGCCGCGCCGGCGGGTTGCTCACGTGGGAGCCGGCCCGCCACGAGCTGAGCTACGTCTACCGCTGGGCCGATGGCCTGGAGCACGTCAGCGCCCGGCCGGCGCCTGTCGCTGGCCCTGAAGCGCCAGGGCCGCTATCCTGAACGTCCCCCTGCTCAGCGGAGGCGCCCATCATGTCCGAGAACGTGACGCACACCGCCGTCGTGGACGACTGCGCCCGCCTGGCGCGCCGCTGGCCCGCCGTCTGCCCGCCCTTCCAGCGCGTGCTGGAGCGCCACCACGAGTTCGCTCGCCTCGGCGGGCTCACGCGCGCCGGCGACAACCACACCCCCCGGCTGCTCCGTGACCTGCGCGAGGCGTGGGCCGACGGCGAGCCCGACGAGACGGCGCAGCGCAAGCTCGCCTTCACCCTCGGCTGGCTCGGACACCGCGCGGCCGACCGGCAGTTCAAGCCCGTCTTCCGCGCCGCCGACCCCGACTGCCCCCGCAGCCCCACCGATTGCAGCGTCTACCACGACGCGTTCATCCTGCGCGCGCTCTACGGCGCCGGCGAGCGCGAGCCCTACCGGGGCGCCATCGAGGCGCGGGACGTCGACGCGCTGGAGGACGTGCTCCGCGCCCTCTGGCAGCGGGCGCTGGTCGCCATCCACACCTTCATCCCGGACGAGGAGGACGTGCACGGCTGGCTGGAGCGGCTCTTCGCGGCGCGGCAGCGCTTCCGCGTCGACCTGCGCCGCTACGCCGAGGCCCTCGCCGACCCCGACCCGCAGAAGGTGCGCCGCTTCATCGAGGAGCCCGGCTTCTACGATGCGGCCGACCTGCTGATCCGCCTGGCCCGGTCGATCGAGGGAGGCGATCCGGCGGAGGGGATCGAGGTGGAGGACGCGATCGAGGCGGCCGCCTCGGGCAGCCAGTACGCCGGGGCGCTGGCCCGAGGCCTCAGCTACCTGCGCGCGGCCAGCGACTACTTCGAGCGCCGCATCGGCGAGGACGAGCTCGCCGACCGCCTCGACATCGGCCGCCCCGGCGGCTGAGAATCCCCGTTCACCGCGTGGCGAGCAGGTAGGCCCAGTTCGCGGCGATGAGGAGCACGGCGCCGAGGCGCAGCAGCGGCGCCGCCCGCGGGCCGACCTCCACCGGCCTCAAACGCTTCCGCCGCAGCCCGACGGCCACGGCCGCATACGGCACGAAGAGCGCCGCCGCCACGCAGCCCGCCGCCGCCAGCGGGTTGAGGGCGAACGCCCCACCCAGGCGCAGGCGCGTCGCCGCCGCGAGCGCCCGCGTGGCCCCGCAGGACGGGCACGGCAGGCCCGTGAGCGCGCGGAACGGGCAGCGGTAGCCGGCGCGGGTTAGGATCAGGTCGGGCGGCGCCAGCGCTGCCCCGACCAGCACCACCAGCGCCACGGCCCCCCAGATCAGCTCGTGATCGACCGGCCCCGGCTCTGTCCAGCGCAGCTTCATGACCTGCCCCTACGGCCCGCCGGCGGCGATGATCCCCACCATGAGGCCGACGGCAACGGCCAGCCCGAAGCAGAGGACGATGGGCAGCAGCACGGCCAGGGCCGCCCGCCCGCCGGTGGTGCGGTGCGCCCGGCTCAGGCCGATGATCTCGACCACGATGGCCCAGACGGCCCCGACCAGGCCGCCGCAGACCGGGATGATCGCCAGCAGCGCCGTGCTGCCGGTGGCGTAAGCCACCACGGCGTAGGTGGCCTCGAACGTCTCGTTCGCCCCGCCCACGATCAGGAGGCAGAGGTGGAGGATGCCCGCCCCGATGAAGGAGCCGACGATCACCAACAGCGGGGTGAGGACGGCGCCGATGGCCGCATAGATGGCCGGCCCCCCGACGGCGGCTGCCGCTGGCGCCTGCCCGCCCCCGCGGGCCGTCAGCGCCTGGAAAGCCACCTGCCACGCCAGGCCGATCCAGCCCCCGATCGTGCCGAGGATCAGCACGTAGAGGAGCGAACTGGCCAGCGAACGCTCGCTGCGGATGCGCGAGAAGGCCCGCGAGGGCTGCCCCAGCACCCGGCCGACCGTCTGCGCCATCGCGCCGATGGCCGAGCGCCCCGGCTCGACGTTCTGCCAGGGCAGGGACGATTCGCCCTCGTAGCCCCCGGCCCCCGGCTGCATCTGCCCGTAGTTCGCCCCCGGCCCGTCCCACCTGTCCGTGCCCATCGGGTCCCCTTGCTCAGAGAGGCTTGGACGATGCTGCCGCGTCCGCCCACGATTGTAGCGCAGGGCGAGCCGAAAGCAAGGCATGGCGCGGCGGCCTGACGGCCGGGCGGGCTCAGTGGACCTCGCGCAGGGCGTCGAGCGTGGCTCGGGCCTCGGGCGAGCGCTCGTGGCAGGGCGCGAGTTTCGCGCAGGGGTAGTCGGCGCACGCGGCGCAGTTGGCCGTGCCCTTCTGCGCGCAGCAGGCGCGTATCTCGCACGATTCGGCGAAGTCCATCACGCGGCCGGTCCGGGCGAGGCAGCCGTCGCAGTTGATGTCGGCCGGGTCGATCTCGGCGCCGGACTCCGCCCACTCGGCGGCCGTGCGGCGCCGCAGCTCGTCGTCGTCCGCCTGGGTGGCGATGAACGCTCCGCACTCGGAGCAGACCAGCCCGCAGCAGGCGATCATTCGGGCCATCGCGCCGCCTCCGTCCGGGGGAATAGTGCTTCGTAACACTTGATTCTGGGAGTGTGGCATGGCCATCCTGGCCATGATTCACGGGCTGGAAGCCCGTGCCACCGAACCGCGGCCCATAATCTCAAGTGTCAGGGACCGATAGGGTTCACGGGGAGCATGGCGGCGTTGCGCGCCGGGCGCAACGCCACGCGCGGCTTGACAGTCGTCCCCCGATGGGCTACACAGAAGCCGCTCAAACGGTGAGCCGTGCCCCTTCTGGGTTCTGAGCGGCAGCAGCCCTGGGAGAGCAGACCAGTGGGTAATCTTGCGAAGGGCGGGGACTCAGCGGATGCAGCCCGGGGCGGCGTCCGTGAACCGCCGGTGCAACCCGCGCCAGGCGAGCCCGCCGTCCCGAGCCGTCGCCGCTGGCGCAACCGCCTGATCGCCCTGCTGGGCGGGTTCGGCGTGCTTGTGCTCGCCGAGCTCGTCCTCTCGGCGGCGGGCTACGGGGGCTCTCAGCGGCTATTCAACGTGGTGCAGGGGGTCGGTGGGGAGGCCGATTACGTGACCAATCCGGTCGCCTTTCGCCACATCTTCCTCAGCAACCCGATCATCCTCCGGACGGGCGCCAGTTGGCCCCACCACCCGCCCCAACGCTTCACTGTGGCGAAGCCGCCCGAGACCTTTCGCGTCATGGTCCTTGGCGGCTCGGCAGTGCTCGGCTGGCCCTATCCGGCCAACGGCAGTTTCCCCTCGTTCTTGCAGACCATGCTGAGCCACACGTGGGAGGGCGGACAGCCGGAGGTGGTCAACCTCGGGGTGACGGCCATCAGCTCCTACACGGTGCGCGAGCGGGTCACTGAAGCGCTGGGCTACGGCGCCGACCTGGTGGTAGTCTACACGGGGCATAACGAGTTCTTCGGCGCTTACGGGGCAGCCTCGACCATCTCCCTCAGCAGGCGGCGATCCCTGGCGCTGGCCCAGATCTGGCTGCGACGCCGACGGCTGACCATGCTGATGGGCGGCCTGATCGCCGCCCTCTCGCCCGAGCCGTCGCCAATCAAGAAGCCCCAAGCCCTCGGCCAAATCCTGCCTCGCCGCACGGACATCCGCCTGGGGGACGCCCTCTACGAGCAGGCGAAGGCCAACTACCGCGCGAACATCGAGGACATAGTCCGCCAATGCCGCAGGGCCGGCGTGCCCCTCGTGCTCTGCACCCTGGGGGCCAATCTGCGCGATTTCCCGCCGCTCGGCTCGATGCTGCCGGAAGGCATCTCGGAGTCCGACCGGCAGCAGTGGGAGCAACGCTGCCGGGCGGCGGAACGCCTCCTGGAGGCGGATGACGCGGAGGGGGCGGCACGGGAGCGGACGCAGGCAGCGGCTCTGGCGCCCGGTCACGCCGAGACCCACTACCGGCTGGCCCGGGCGCTCGAGCGGCTCGGCCGCACGGCCGAGGCCGCCGAGCAGTACCGCGCGGCTCGGGACTATGACACGGTGCGCTGGCGCATCAGCGGGGACTTCAACGAGGTCGTGCGCGACATCGCCCGGACCGAGGGCGCGGCGCTCGCCGACGTCGAAGCCCACCTCGTGCGGCGCGCCCGGGGGCCGGTCCCGGGAGCCGAGATGTTCCTGGAGCACGTGCACCCGAACCTGCGCGGAGCCTACGAGGCCGCCCTCGCGATCGAAGAAGCCGCGCGACCGCTGGTCCCCGTCCGGCCCGACCGTCACATGCTGCCGACATTCGAAGATTGCCTCGCTGCCCAGCAGGTAAGCCTCCAGGACCGGCGTTACGCCGTGAAGGACGCCATCGCCCTATACCGGGACGCCTTGCACGGAGGACACGGCAGCGAGGCCCAGATCGAAGCGCTGGAGGCGGAACTGGCCAGTCTGGAAAGGCAGTTGCCAGCCCTGGAGGCGGCCAGCGTGAAGCGGGCGGGGCGGTTCATCGGGGATCGCAAGGACCTCCTCCACGCCTGGGAATGGGTGCTCTGGGCCCAGGCGGAAGCATACGACGAGGCCGGCCAGCCGGCGGAGGCGCTGGCCCGGCTCCGCAAGATACGCCGCTACGGCGCGTGGCAGATCGAGAACGAGCGGCTGGCGCAGGTTTTTGGCGCAGAAGCGGCGCTGCACCTCAGGATGGAGAATGTCAACCAGGCCAAACAGGCTGCAAGGTACGCACTGGACCTGGATCCTGAGCACCCGCTGGCGCGGCGCGTGTTGGCGCGCGCGGCCGCCCTGCCCGAACGCGCCGTCCCCTCGGGCCCGCCGGCGCTCAGCCCGCCTGGATCGCCAGCGCCTGGCCCTGCTCGCGGAGGGGTTAGAAGACTGTAACACTCGCCCCCGTGAACTCGACTTTCGACGTTAAAGGGGAAAGCCGGATCGCATCTTGGGTAGATTGGAGTTCGCAAAAACCATCACCCGAGATGGGAGATCCGGCTTATGCATACAGTATCCACGTTGGTGATGCTGATGGCAAGTTTCCATCCCGCCCTCACCCCTCAGACTGCGGCCAGCCTGGCCGTCCTGCTGCGCGGAGCCGTCCTGAGCCACCGAGACCGCACTGTGACCGCCTGCCTGGTGGCCGCCTGGCCCTGGGCCAGAAAAAGCTGGCAGGCTTACGAAAATGTCCTGCGCAGGGCACGGTTCAGCATGCTGCATCTGGCACGCATCTTGTTCGCCCTCGCCCTCGGCCTGGTGCCGGAGGGTGAGCCGGTCCACCTGGCGGTCGATGAGCATCTGGTGCGCCGCTGGGGACCCTACGTGCCGGCAGTGGGCATGCACCGCGACCCGGTGCGCTCCTCCCTCGGGCGAAATGCGCCGAGTCCCGGCCACAAGTGGGTGGTGCTCTCTCTGGTGGTGAGCCTGCCCTTCATGGGCCGGCCGGGCTCGGTGGGGTAGTTCTTCTGCGGGTACGGGCTCCGGCCGAGGCCGCCCATGGCTTTGAGCGCGAGGATGACCTCCTCAGCGATGCCGCGCACGGTCTGCGTGTCGTCCGGCTCGACCTGGTTGCGGAAGCCGTTGATGCAGGCCATCAGCGAGGCGGTGGCGGTGCCGCCGGGGTAGCCGAAGCGCTCGATCAGCACGGCGTGCGCGCCGCAGCGGGCGGCGCCGACGGCGGCGGCGGTGCCGGCCGGCCCCGCGCCGGCGACGATCACGTCCACGTCGCGCGCGACGGGCAGCTCGCGCGCCTGCTCACGGTAGGTGTCCATGCGGTCTCCTTATCGCGCGCCTCAGCCTTCCTGCATCCAGCGGAAGGCGCGCACGCCGAGGGCGAAGCAGACGGCGCCGACCCCGAGCAGGACGGCGCAGGGCACGAGCATCTCCCGCAGGGAGAATCCCCGCCAGATCGCGCCCTCCAGCGCCAGCACCGACCAGCGCATGGGGCTGAAGTAGCTGACCTTCTGGAGCCAGGGCGGCATGATGAACAGCGGCACCGAGCCGCCGCCGACCATCGTCAGCATCATCAGCACGGCCCAGCCGATGCCCCCGGCCGCGCGCTCGGTCTTCGCCAACGCCGAGAGCGCCATCATCATGCCCACGAAGGCGCCCGCCGAGCAGACCACCGCCAGCGCCAGCAGCCCGAGCGAGGACGGGCGCACCCCGAAGAACGCCGCCGCCACCGCCAGCAGCATGGCGCAGACGCCGGCCGCGCTCAGGAAGCAGGCCAGCGCCTTGCCGCCCAGGATCTGCGCCCGCCCGATCGGCGCCATGCGCAGCCGCACCAGCGTGCCCTTCGTGCGCTCCTCCACCAGGCCGATGCCGAACGAGGCGCAGGCGGCGAGCATGCCCCAGAGCATCCCCTGCGGGAAGCTGACCTGGAAGTGGTTGGCGGGGCCTTCGCGCTGGCGCAGCACCTGGCGCGTCTCGATCTCGAGCGGCTGCCAGCCGGCGAAGGCGCCCTCCGCCGCCGCCTGCTCGGGCAGCTCGTCCAGGAACTCCTCCAGGTCCTCGAAGAGCCGGTCCAGCGCGTCGCCGAGGCCGGGGGGCATGCCCGCTTCGGCGCCCTCACGCATGTCCTGGCGGCCCTCCCGCAGGCGCTCGCGCATGACGCCCGGGTCGCCGAACGCCTCCTGCATCGAGGCGAACAGGTGCTTGGTGAGGACGCCCTGGAGCATGGCGGCCTCGCCCTTGCGGGAGGGGTCGATGCCGACCTCGACGCGGGCCGGCTCGCCCCAGAACATGCGCTCGCGCGCCGCCCCGAAGCCGGGGGGCAGCAGGACGTAGGCGGCCACCTTGCCGCGGCGGACCATCTCGGCGGCCTCCTCGCGCGTGGGCAGCTCCCACGGCGCCCCTTCGCCCTCGCCCCGCTGCACGCGGGCCAGCTCCAGTTCCTCGGCTTCCTCCAGCTCGGCCACGAACCCGGCCGACTCGGCCGTGGCGTCCTCGTCGACCAGCGCCACGCGGAGCGCGCGGCTCCCCTCGCCGCCGCTGAAGATCGCCCCGAAGAAAACGGCGACGATCAGGGGGAAGACCAGCGTGAAGAACGCCCCCGCCTTGTCGCCCAGCAGCAGGCGGATGTCCTTGCGGGCCAGTGCAATCATCTCGCCCATCAGTCCCTCAGGTGGCGGCCGGTCAGGTTCAGGAAGACGGTCTCCAGGTTCGCCCCCTCCACGGTGAAGCGCGTCAGGCGCCCCCGCCGCTGGAAGCGCTCCAGTTCGGCGACGGGCTCGTCGGTCTCGACGGTGGCCTCCTCGCCGTCCACGACGGCGGTGACCACGCTCTTGCCCCCGTGGGCCTCGATCAGGGCCGGCACGGTGTCCAGCGCCAGCAGGCGGCCGCGGTCCATGATGGCCACGCGGTCGCAGAGCCGCTGCGCCTCCTCCATATAGTGGGTGGTGTAGAGGACGGCGCGCCCCTCGTCGCGCAGCGTGCGGATGCTCCCGAAGATGGCGTTGCGCGACTGGGGATCGACGCCGACCGTCGGCTCGTCCAGCAGCAGCAGCGCCGGGTCGTGCACGAGGGCGACGGCCAGGTTGAGCCGGCGCTTCATGCCGCCGGAGTACGTGCTGACGGCGTCGCGGCGGCGGGGGGTGAGGCCGACGAACTCCAGCGCCCATTCCACCCGCTGGGCCAGGCGGGCGCCGGTCAGCCCGTAGAGACGGCCGAAGAACCGCAGGTTCGCCTCGCCGCTCATGTCCTCGTAGACGGCCAGGGCCTGGGTGGCCACGCCGATGCGCCGGCGCGCGGCGGCCACCGAGGGCGGGCCGGCGCCGTCCAGTTCGACGCTGCCCCGGTCGGGTTCGAGCAGCCCCACCGCGAGGTTGACGGTGGTCGTCTTGCCGGCGCCGTTCGGGCCGAGCAGGCCGAAGACCTCGCCCCACCCGACCTCAAAGGAGACGTCGTCGACGGCCACGATCCGGCCGAACGTCTTGCGCAGGTTGGTCAGCTTCAGCATGGGCGACCCGTCCCGGTTCCCGGGGTTGGCCGCCGCATGGTAGCGCATCGCCCGACGCCGGGCAACGGGGCCCGGCCGATGCGACCGACAGGCCCCCTCGGGGCGAAGCCCTCCCCCGCGCTGGCGCGCGGGTTCATGTGCTAACAGGCCGTCGGACTGGCGTTATGGCAGAAGAGATTGGCTCCCCGACGAGGACTCGGACCTCGAACCTGGCTGTTAGCAGCCGCCCGCTCTGTCAATTGAGCTGGCCGGGGAACCTGCCGGCTGCGGCGGTATGCGCGCCGCCCTACTTGCCGATGCAGAACTGGTTGAAGATGCGGGTCAGGACGTCCTGGCTGGTGC
>CAYSWA010000003.1:0-176273 GCA_964434535.1 uncultured candidatus Brocadiaceae bacterium
GCAACCGAGATTGTGAGCACCGCGCAAACCCCCACTTCCTCAACGGGCTGTTAACGGCGCATGGCGCCTGGAGACCGAGCGCTCCGCGCGCGAGCTGAAGTTCGGCGTGCTGCGCCCGATCGAGGCGGCGCTCGGCCGCGTGCGCGGGCGCGACAAGTGCGCCGCGCGTACCATCGACCTGGACGTTGCGCTCTACGGAGATGAGGTGATCGACGTGCCGGCCCCCGACATGAGGGAGCGCCCGTTCCTGGCCGTGCCGCTGCTGGAGCTGGCGCCCGACCTGCGGCTGCCCGATACGGGCGAGCGGCTCGCCGGGCTGCCGGTCGCGCGGCGGGCGAACGAGCTGACCCCGACCTGTGAGCTGAGCGCGAAGCTGAGGAGGATGATCGGGCGATGAACCTAAAGCGAGTGGCGGAGCTGACCCGCGAGCTGCTGATCGAGATCGGCGAGGACCCCGACCGGGAGGGCCTGGTCAAGACGCCGATGCGCGTGGCGAGGGCCTGGGAGTTCCTGGCCAGCGGCTACACGATCGACCCGCAGGAGGTGATCAACGAGGCGCTCTTCGAGGCGGCCTCCAACAACATGATCATCGCCCGCGAGATCGAGGTCTACAGCCTCTGCGAGCACCACATGCTGCCCTTCTACGGGCGCTGCCACATCGGCTACATCCCGGGCAAGAGGGTGCTCGGCGTCAGCAAGCTGGCCCGGCTGGTCGACGTGCAGGCCCGCCGCCTCCAGATCCAGGAGCGGCTCACCGCCGAGGTCGCGCGCGAGATCATGGACTCAACAAAAGCCGAGGGCGTCGGCGTCGTCATGGAGTGCCGCCACATGTGCATGATGATGCGCGGGGTGCAGAAGCAGAACTCGCTGATGCAGACCTCCTCGGTGCTGGGCAGCTTCCACGACGACCCGGCCACGCGCGGGGAGTTCCTGAGCCTCATCCAGCGCCCCGACGACTCCTGGTAGGGCACTGCGCTCAGTCCTGCGCGAGGCAGTGCTCGATCCGCTCGACCATGTGCGGCCAGGAGTCGAGCACCAGGCCGAAATCGCGCTCGATCTTGCCCGCGTTGAAGTCCGGCTCGGCCTCGTGGCGCTCCTCGGTCAGCTCCCGCGCGGCGGCGGGCTGGACTCGCTGGCGGCGGGTCGGCTATACTCACGGCCATGGGGGAGGGAGCTGAACGTCTGAGAGGCGAGGCCGTCCAGCCGTCCGCTATGGCGGGGGTCGACGCGTCTGCGGCCGAGCCGCTGGTCGTGGTGGCCGTGCGATTCATGGCCTACACGCTCGCTCTCGGCGGCGCCCTGGCGCTGCTGCCCGCCATGGTGCTGCGCGGGGACGTGGCCATCTTCCAAGAGGGCGGCCTCATCGAGTGGGCGCAACTGGCCGTGCTTCTGCTGGCGGCGTGCGGCTTCGCGCTCGGCGCGGCCTGGATCCGTCGGTTCCGGGAGTGTTTCGTGTGCCTGGCGTTGGCGATGCTCTGGGCATGCGTCCGGGAGCTGGACTCCACCCTTGACGCGCTGATCCCCTTCCATGGTTGGAAACTACCGGCTTCGGCGGTCGCCGTGTGCGGGGCGCTGGTTGCCTGGAAGGGCCGGCGGCGTCTGGTGGCGCAGTTGAGGGAGTTCGTCACCTACCGGGGGTTCGCGCTGGTCTGGGCCGGGCTTGCCGTCGCCGTCCTGTTCGCCCAACAGGTCGGGCACGGCGAGTTCCTGCGCGGGCTGATGGGCGACGACTACGTGCGCGACTACAAGCGCGTCATCGAGGAGATCGCCGAACTGTTCGGCTACCTCCTGCTGCTGATCGCCAGCATCGAGTCCGTCAGCCAGGCAGCGGCCTCGCGCGGCGCTCTCCCCACGGGGGCCGCTGGCCAGGGCGATTAGCCAAGCGCACGCGCCACGCACGCCGGCCTCGTGACGTGACGCGCCGCCTGAGCGCGCGTAGCATCTTCCCCCGGCGAGCTTTACGACGAGCCCTTTCGGTGAGGATTCCCCCCATGTCCGCTCTCGGAGGGCTGATCGGCCGTTCCGCGTTCGCCCTGGCGGCTGCCCTCCTGGCCGCCTCCTGCGGCCCCGGGGAAGGCGAGGGCGGGGCGGCCACGGCGGCCCGCTGCGATGGGCGCATCGGCGCCCCTCCGGCCCCGAGCACCCCCACAGCGCAGATGCCTCTGTCGCCGTGCGGCACTTGCCGGGGCGGGGGGCGCGTGGTAGGCTACCGCCTTCGCCGAGCCCCGCTCTCCATGGCCCCTGCGGCCACGCGACCGCCATGCTGACCGACAACATCCTGGACCTGATCGGCAACACGCCGCTCTTGCGGCTGGGGGGGGAGCGGATCTTCGCCAAGGCGGAGTTCCTCAACCCCGGCGGCAGCATCAAGGACCGCGTGGCGCTCGCCATGCTGGAGGGCGCCGAGCGGGACGGCCGACTCAGGGCCGGCTCGGTCATCGTCGAGCCGAGCTCGGGCAACACGGGCATCGGCCTCGCGCTGGTCGGCCGGCTGAAGGGCTACCGCGTGCGCATCGTCATGCCCGCCGGCATGAGCGAGGAGCGCAAGAAGCTGATCGCCGCGCTCGGGGCCGAGCTCGTCCTCACGCCGGACAATGAGGGCATCGCCGGGGCCGTGCGCCGCGCCGAGCGGATGGCCGACGAGGATCCCGACGTCTTCATCCCCCAGCAGTTTGAGAACCCGGACAACCCGCGCGTTCACTACGAGGAGACCGCCCGCGAGCTCTGGCGCCAGATGGGCGGCGAGCTCGGCTGCTTCGTCGCCGGCGTCGGCAGCGGCGGCACGCTCCAGGGCGTGGGCCGCTTCCTCAAAGAGCACAGCCCACGGACGCAGATCGTCGCCGTCGAGCCGAAGAACGTCAGCGCCCTGCTCGGCCACGAGCCGGGCCTCCACCAGATCCAGGGCATCGGCGACGGCTTCGTGCCCGGCGTGCTCGACGTCTCGCTCGTCGACGAGGTGATCGAGGTCACCGACGAGGACGCCATCGAGACCACGCGCCAGCTCGGGCGCGACTACGGGCTGCTGGTCGGCATCTCCTCCGGGGCCAACGTCTGGGCGGCCCGCCGGCTCGCCGAGCGCATCGACGCCACGATCGCCACCGTCCTGCCCGACCGCGCCGAACGCTATTTCAGCACCGCCCTGCTCTGAAAGGACGCGCCATGAGGGCCGAAGCGATCATCTTCCCCGAGGCGAACGAGGTCACCTACGGCCCGGTCGAGCTGCTCGAACCCGAGCCGGGCGAGGCGCTCATCAAGACGCTGGTCACCGTCGTCAGCACCGGCACCGACACCCGCACGCTGCGGGGCAAGCAGACCGGAGGCAAGTTCCCCCTGGTGCCGGGCTACAGCTCGCTCGGCGTGGTCGAAGAGGTGCGGGGCGAGGCGGCCGGCGTCCAGCCCGGCGACCTGGTCTTCGCCGGCGGGGGCAAGGGCTTCGCCGACGTGAACCGCTGCTGGGGCGCCCAGTGCAGCTACGTCGTGGCGCCGGCCGGGGGCCTGCTGCCGCTGGACGAGCGCCGCTCGCCGGGCGAGTACGGCTTCTGCAAGGTCGCCGCCATCGCCCTGCACGGCGTGCGCCGCAGCTTCAGCGAGCCGGCCGACCGCGTGCTGGTGATCGGGCTCGGGCTGATCGGCCAGCTCCATGCCCGCATCCAGGCCGCCATGGGCCGCCGGGTGATCGCGGCGGACATCCTGCCCCGGCGCATCGAGCGGGCGGTCGCGGCCGGCGCGCTGCGCGGGGTCAACGCCGCCGAGGAGGACCTGGCCGGGGTGGTGGCCGGCCTCTGGCCGGGCGGCCCCCAGGTCGCCGTCGAGGCCACCGCCCGCCAGGAGGGGCTCGACCAGTGCATGGCCCTGCTGCGCAGGAGGGCCTGGGGCGGCGACGACCGCATGCCCGTGCTCGTCGTCCAGAGCAGCTTCGTGGGACGCATCTCGTTCGAATACGACGCCGCCTTCGGCGCCGAGTGCCTCATCGTGCCGACCCGCGACACCGACCCCCGCGACCTGCGCGGGGCGGCGCAGATGATCGGCGCCGGATCGCTGCGCGTGGACGACCTGATCACGCTGCGGGCCAACCCGCACGACGCGCCCGCCGCCTTCAAGGAACTGCTCGAGCATCCCGAGAAGCACCTCACCATCGTCTTCGAGTGGGAGTAGGCGGGGGCTCGTTGCTCGTGAAGCACCCGGCCCGTCCCCGCCGGCGGCCATGACGGAGCACGGCCCTCCAGGCGTGCGTCCCCACGTGCCGGCCGTCGGAGGGACCCGCTCTGGCCTGCCCTCCGAAGCCCGGCCGGGCGAAGGAGGGTCGCGTCTGGCCCTTCGCCGTCGGCGGTCACACCACCCCGTCCCGCACGCCCCACAGTGTCATGCTGAGTGCCGCCTGGGGCGGCGCGAAGCATCTCCGACCGGACACTTTGCCTCGCCCAGGAGCGTGGCTCGCGGCGAGGGATGGGCTCTGGCCCGGTGCCGCGGCCCCTCGCTGCCGTCAGCCCGCGCAGCGGCGCGGCTGCGTTCCGCCCGTCCGGTCACGATGGGGTCTTCGCAGGCTACGGGCGCCGCGCGGCGACGCTTTCACTACGGGGGCTGTCGCCTTCGAGCTGATAGCCTTCCCGCTCCAGGATCCTCCTGTTGATCAAACAGCAGATGTCGAAGCCGATCCGGGCCCTACGGTCCAGTTGGGCCCTTTCACGCACTTGCGGCTTCGTCTCTTGCTGCTTGCTCTTTTCTCCCTGTTTGCTCTCCGGTTGCACGGGCCTCCCTCCTCCGGAAGGGAGCATGCGGACCGGAGAGCACCGTCGGGGAGAGGCGAATTGGGGACAGAACTCTCCCGTGCGGACTCCGCCCGTCTGCTCGCTCCCGGCGAGCGCTCAGCCAGAAGACCTTGTAACGCGGTGACTTAGCACACCGCGCCCGACCGGCTGGCGGCGCACTAGCGGAGAGAGCGGGGCAGGCTGCGGAAAGGAGAGCAACGTCAGGAGAAGATAGATGAGAACCAGACCTCTCTCCTCGCCGGCTCTGCCTTTTTGCTCGCTCTCGCTGAACGCTCAGCCATACTAACCAGCCAACATTCAGTATACGCCTTCTGCGGCAGCGGGCAAGCCGGAAGCGCTCGAATCCGGGGCATCCAACCGCGCCGTGCGGCTGCAACTACGTTCCCGCCGTCCGCACTGCCAGGGCCTCATGGAGCAGGCGGACGTCCTCGGCGAGCATCTCCGGCTTGTCGCGGGTGAACACGCCGACGCAGACGGCGTCGCCGGGCCGCATGCTCCGCCCCACGCAGGCGAACGCCTCGGCGGGGTCGTTGCGCCCGGCGGCCATGACCTTGTAGTGGACGGCCGGGCGGTCCAGCTCGCCGATCAGCTCGATCATGGCCCGGCGGTCCTCCTCCAGATAGACCTCGCGCAGGCCGGCGCGGTGGGCGGCCTCCCTGTCGCGCGGGATCGGGCTGTAGTAGGAGCACATGTGGAAGTCCACCTCCAGGTGCTCCTGCGCCCAGCGGTGCACGGCGGGGCTGTGCGCGGCGATGCCGACCACCAGTCCCAGCTCGCGCGCCAGCTCGACGGCGGGCCCCGCCTCCTCGATGCGCCCGTTGGCGAGCAGGTGGTCGGCGTAGCCGCCGTGGACGTGGCAGCCGACGGCCCCGGCGCCGGCTACCTTGCGGATGGTCGCCTCGGGCGGGCCGAGCTCGGGGCAGGTCTGCGCGAACCACTGAAGCGTGCCGCCCTCGTCCCAGTACTCCAGCATCACGCGGAGCATGTGGTGGTCGCCGCGGGCGATGACGGTGTTGACGCCGAGCCGTTCGGCCTCGCGCAGCGTCTCCTTGATGCGGGCGCAGGTGTAGTAGCGGACCATGGCGCGGTCCACCTCGCGGCCCTGGTGCGAGAACCCGCTGAAGGGGTTGCTGCCCAGGATGAACCGGCTCACCTCCAGCCCGCCGATGCTCACAGTCTCCATCCGCGCTCCCTTACTGACCACGAAGACACGACGAACAGGGATATGCAGGATACCCAGGATACGGCTACGTCTTCACGTGCCGTTCATCCTGCCGATCCTGTTCATCCTTGTTCCCGCCGTTGCCGTCCGTAGTGCTCGTCGTGTCGTCGTGGTTGGCTCTACATGTTGTCGACGATGGCCTGGGCGAACTCGCTGCACCTGACCAGCGTGGCGCCCTCCAACTGCCGCTCCAGGTCGTAAGTGACGGTCCTGGCGGCGACGGCGCCCTTCAGGCCCTCCAGGATCAGCTCGGCCGCCTCGTTCCAGCCCAGATAGTCGAGCATCATCCGCGCGCTCAGGATCAGGCTGCTCGGGTTCACCTTGTCCTGGCCGGCGTACTTCGGCGCGGTGCCGTGCGTCGCCTCGAAGAGCGCGCGCCCGTCGCCGATGTTGGCCCCCGGCGCGATGCCGAGCCCGCCGACCTGCGCCGCACAGGCATCCGAGATGTAGTCCCCGTTCAGGTTCGGCGTGATGATCACGTCGTACTCGTCCGGCCGCAGCAGCACCTGCTGGAACATCGAGTCGGCGATGCGGTCCTTGACCAGCACGCGCCCGCCGGGCAGCTCGCCCCCGTGCTCCTCGTGGAGCTGCTGCTCGTTGACGGTCAGGGCGGGGTACTGCTCGGCGGCGAGCTCGTAGCACCAGTCGCGGAACGCCCCCTCGGTGAACTTCATGATGTTGCCCTTGTGCATCACGGTGACGCTGCGCCGCCGGTGCGCCAGGGCGTACTCGAGGGCCATGCGCATCAGCCGCTTGGTGGCGAACTGGCTGATCGGCTTGACGCCGAGGCCCGAGCCGGGCCGCACCTCGGCGCCGAGCTCGTCGCGCAGGAACGCCTCGAGCCGCGCCGCCTCGTCCGAGCCGCTCTCGAACTCGACCCCGGCGTAGACGTCCTCGGTGTTCTCGCGGAACACGACCACGTCGAGCCGCTCCGGCTGCTTGACCGGGCAGGGCACGCCGGGCACGTAGAAGACCGGGCGCACGCAGGCGTAGAGGTCGAGCGTCTGGCGCAGCGTCACGTTCGCGCTGCGGAAGCCGCCGGCCACCGGCGTGGTCAGCGGGCCTTTGACGGCGACGCGGTAGCGCCGGATCGTCTCGAACGTCTCCTCGGGGATCCACTCGTCGAATAGCTCCAGCGAGCGGTCGCCGGCGTAGACCTGCGTCCAGCAGATGCGCCGGTCGGCGCCGTAGCTCTTCTCGACGGCGGCGTCGGTCACCCGGCGCGCGGCGCGCCAGATGTCCGGCCCGACTCCGTCGCCTTCGATGAACGGGACGATGGGGAACTCGGGCACGACGAGCTCGCCGTCCCGGTAGCCGATCGGCTCGCCCTCGGCGGGCACCTGGGGTTCCTTGGTCGGTTGCGGGCTCATGGGCGTCTCCGGGGTCAGGGTCGGTCCTGGCGGATCAGGTTCAACCGCCCGCCGGCGGCGAGTATCTCCTTCTCGCGTTCGCTCAGGTCACAGACGAGCTCGATCTCGCCCCCGCCGGTCTCGTTGCGCACAGTCAGGCGGCCGGCGGCGAGGCCCTGGCGGGCGTCGGGGATGCTGAGGCGGTCCCCCTGCGCGATCCGGTCGTAGTCGGCCGCATCGGCGAAGGTCAGGGGCAGGATGCCGAAGTTGATCAGGTTGGCCTTGTGGATGCGGGCGAAGCTGCGGGCGATCACGGCCTTCAGGCCGAGGTACATGGGGACCAGGGCGGCGTGCTCGCGGCTGGAGCCCTGCCCGTAGTTCTCGCCCGCCACCACGAACCCGCCGCCGGCCTCGCGCGCGCGGGCGGGGAAGGTCGGGTCGACCCCCTCGAAGACGTGCTCGCTGAGCGCCGGCACGTTCGAGCGCAGGGGCAGGATGCGCGCGCCGGCGGGCATGATGTGATCGGTGGTCACGTCGTCGCCGAGCTTCAGCAACACCCCGCCTTCGAGCCGGTCGGGCAGCGGCTCCCGCCGGGGGATCGGTTGGATGTTCGGGCCCCGGACGACCTCCACCTCTGAGCCGTCCTCGGGCGGGTGGATGAAGCCGGCCTCGTCGGTCTCGAACCGCTCGGGCAGCTCCACCACGGGCGGCTCGCCGAGCGTGCGCGGGTCGGTGATGACGCCGGCGAGGGCCGAGGCGACGGCCGTGGGCGGGCTGCACAGGTAGCAGCGGGCGTCGGGCGTGCCGCTGCGGCCCTCGAAGTTGCGGTTGAACGTGCGTAGCGTCACCCCGCCGCTCGGCGGGGCCTGGCCCATGCCGATGCACGGCCCGCAGGCGACCTCCAGCACGCGCGCACCCGCCCGCGCCATCGCCGCCACGCTGCTGCGCGCCGCTGCCATCTCCATCACCTGCCGCGAGCCGGGCGAGATGGTCAGGTCCAGGCCGGGGTCGGCCCGGCGCCCCTCGAGCAGCGCCGCCACAAGCGACAGGTCGTGGAGCGAGGAGTTCGTGCAACTGCCGATGCAGACCTGGTCGAGTGGCGTGCCCGCCACCTCGGCGACCGGCACCACGTTGCCGGGGCTGTGCGGGCAGGCGACCAGCGGCTCGAGCGCACAGAGGTCGATTGTGACCACCTCGTCGTATGCGGCGCCGGGGTCGGCGGCCATCCCCGTGAAGTCCTCCGGGCGGCCCTGCGCGCGGAGCCACTCGGCCGTCACGGCGTCGGCGGGGAAGATGCTCGTGGTCGCCCCCAGTTCGGCGCCCATGTTCGTGACGGTGGCGCGCTCGGGGACCGAGAGCGTCGCGACGGCCGGCCCGCCGTACTCGAAGACCTTCCCCACGCCGCCCTTCACCGTCAGGCGCCGCAGCAGCTCCAGGATCACGTCCTTGGCGGTTACCCACGGGCCGAGCCGGCCGGTCAGCTCGACGCGCACCACGCGCGGGGCGGTCATGTGGAACGGCAGCCCGGCCATGGCGCAGGCCACGTCCTGGCCGCCGGCGCCGATGGCGATCATCCCCAGGCCCCCGCAGGTCGGCGTGTGGCTGTCGCTGCCCAGCAGCGTCTTGCCCGGCGCGCCGAACCGCTCCAGGTGCACCTGGTGGCAGATGCCGTTGCCCGGCTTGCTGAAGACGACGCCGTAGTGGGCGGCGACCGAACGCAGGTAGCGGTGGTCGTCCGCGTTGAGCGGGCCGGACTGGAGCATGTTGTGGTCCACGTAGCTGACCGAGAGCTCCGTGCGGACGCGCGCCACGCCCATCGCCTCGAACTGGAGGTAGGCGGCGGTGCCGGTGGCGTCCTGCGTGAGGGTCTGGTCGATGCGCACGGCGACCGGCTCGCCGGGGGTCAGCTCGCCCTCGACGAGGTGGGCCTTCAGTATCTTACGGGTCAGCGTCTCGGCCATGGGCGGCACGGCTCCTGAGGGGGCGGCGTCGGGGGAGGGACGAGGGGGGCGTCCCGAGGGCCACTTTAGCCGCTCGGGCCGCCGGGCGCAAGGAGCGGGGGAGCGGCGGTCCTTTGGCTGTCATCCCGAGTGCCCGCCGAAAGTCCGGGACAGTCCCCTGCGGGATACAGTCCCCCGGGTTTCGGCTTCGGTACGGCGCTCTGGAGGGACGCGCTCCCTCCGGGCCAGAGGGCCCTCGGGGCCGGTGGCCGTCGCGTCCGCCCGTTCTCACCCCCCGAGGGCTCCCTCAGTGCAGCCCGGTGGAGCCGAAGCCGCCGAGGTGGCGCTCGGTCTCGCTCAGCTCGTCCACCTCGACCAGCTCGGCGTGGTAGGCGCGGCAGATGACCATCTGGGCGACGCGCATGCCGCGCGTGACGCTGAAGGGCTCCTCGCCGAAGTTCGCCAGGATGACGCCGACTTCGGCGCGGTAGTCGCTGTCGACGGTGCCGGGTGCGTTGAGCACGGTGACGCGGTTGCGCAGGGCGAGCCCGCTGCGGGGGCGCACCTGCGCCTCGAAGCCGGGCGGCACGGCGACGTGCAGCCCCGTGGGCACCAGGGCCACGCGGCCGGGCTCGATGACCAGCTCGCCCTCGACGGCGGCGTGCAGATCCATCCCGCTGGCGCCGGGGCTCATGTAGCGGGGCAGGGGCATGTCCTCGCAGCCCGCCTTGCGCCGCAGCTCTACCCTGATCCGCTCGAACTCGGCGTCGCCCATGCGGCCCTCCGCGCGTTTCGGTTCGTTTCGCAGCGGCCGCCCTAACCCCTCAGAAGCGCGTCGACGGCCCCGATGATCTCCTCGACGGGCGCCAGGTGGCCCATGCCCACGCGGCCGCTGGCCAGCTTGCCCTCGACGGGCCCCACCAGGGTGACGTCGGGCAGTGACCGCAGGTGACCGCAGTTGCGCCGGACCGCCTCGTTCGCCCACATGCGGTCGTTCATGGCCGGGGCGATCAGCTTCGGGCAGTCGCAGGCCATCCAGGCGCAGCTCAGCGCGTCGTCGGCGATGCCGCAGGCGGCCTTGCCGATGAAGTTGGCCGTGGCCGGCGCCACCGCCAGCACGCCCGGCCCGCCGGCCTCCTCCGGCGAGACCCACTGCGCCAGCTCGATGTGCTCCAGGCCGACCTGGTGCTCGGGCACGAAGAGCCGGGTCACCACCGGCCGGCCCGAGAGCGCGCGGAAGGTGGTCGCCGTCACGAGCCGCTGGGCCGACTCGGTCATGACCACCCGCACGGCGTGTCCGCGCGACATCAGCCCCCTCAGCACGGAGGCCGCCTTGTAGGCGGCGATGCTGCCGGTCACCCCCAGGATGACGTTGCGGCCGGACTCTGGCGCGTCCATCGGTGGCTCCTCACTCGAGCTCGGCCTCCTCGCCCTCGGGCTCGGCCTTCAGCACCTCGCCGAGGACGGGCTGCTCCTCCTCGACGTGCTCGGGCAGGAGCAGCTCGATCTTGCCCTCTTCGATCTCGTCGAGGATGTAGTTGAACAGCTCATCGAAGTTGCGCACGCTGGGCATGAAGGCGCGTCCGCCCCGGTAGTACTCGCGCGCCTGCTTCTGGATCAGCGTCGTGAGCTTGAACCGGCCGCCGACCTGGCGGCTGAGGCGTTCGACGCGCCCTTCCTCGCTGCTTCTCATCCGGATCTCCCTCGCCTATTGAGATGGCCCCGTGTGGCTCGGTAGCGGCTGGACAGGATGGCGCCGATCTGCTCGGCGGCACTCTCCAATCGGTCGTTGACGATGCGGCAGTCGTATCGGTGGGCGAGCGCGCATTCCTCCCGCGCCCGCTCCAGGCGCCGCTCGATGCTGGCGGCGTCGTCGCGCCCGCGCTCCTCCAGCCGCCGCCTCAGCTCCTGCTCCGAGGGCGGCTCCACGAAGATGAGCGTCACCTCCGGCCAGCGCTGTTTGATCTGGAGCCCGCCGTCCACGTCGATCGTCAGGATCACCGGCAGGCCCGGCTCGGCGGCCCGGTTCACCGAGGCGACCGGCGTGCCGTAGTAGTGGCCGACGTAGCGCGTGTGCTCCAGCAGGCGGCCTTCCTCGATCCAGCGGCGAAACGTCTCCTCGCTGACGAACCGGTAGTCCCGCCCGTCCTCCTCGCCGGCGCGGGGCGGCCGGGTGGTGGCCGTCACGGCCCGCACGGCGAGGCCCCGGCGGCCCAGCTCCTCGGCCAGCGTGTTCTTGCCCACCCCGCTCGGCCCGGACAGCACGAAGAGCTGGCGCGGCCGCTCCAGTCGCTGCGTCGGGCGCCGCTGTTCGCTCATGGGCCGGTTCCGCTCTGGGGTGCCGCGCGCGGCTCACTCCACGTTGCGGGCCTGCTCGCGCAGGCGGTCGATGTCTGCCTTCAGCTCCAGCGTCCGCCCGACCAGCAGCCCGGCCGTGATCTTGGCGGCCATGGTGTTCGCCTCGCGGAGCATCTCTTGCCCCAGGAAGTCCATCTTCCGTCCGACCGGTTGCTGCTCGTCGGCGGCGAGCGCGCCCCGGAACTGCTCGGCGTGGCTGCGCAGCCGGGCCACCTCCTCGCTCACGTCGGCGCGGTCGGCGTAGACGGCCAGCTCGCGGGCCAGCGTCTCCTCGCTCACCGGAGCGTCCACGCCCTCCAGCAGCTTCTCCAGGCGCTCTCTGAGCCGGTCACGGTACTCGGCCACCAGGTCGCCCTGGCGCTCCTCGATGTCGCCCACGTGCCCCTCGACGGCCTCGCAGAGCTCCGCGAGCTGCGCCGCCAGGCTGGCGCCCTCGGCGCGCCTCATCGCGACCAGCCCGTCCAATGCTTCGGCCACGGCCCGGGCCACGGCGGGCCATAGCTCCTCGCGCAGCTCCTCGTCGGTGGTCACGTCCACCAGCACGCCGGGCATGCGCAGCACGCCGGCCAGGTCCACCTCCAGCGGCAGCCCCTCCGACTCGGCCACCTGCTTGATGGCGGCCACGTAGCCGCGCAGGCACCGCTCGTCGAGCATCACGCCGCTCTCCTCGCCGGCCGGGCTGCATTCCAGCGTCAGGTAGAGGTGCCCCCGGCGGATGCGCGGCTCGATGAGTTTCTGGAGCTCCAGCTCCTTCATGCGGAACGAGTCGGGCAGCCGGTAGGAGACGCGCAGGTCCTTCTGGTTGACCGAGCGGGCCTCGACGCGGATGCTCCAGCGCCCGCACCGGGCCTCGGCGCTGCCGAAACCGGTCATGCTTCGGATCATCGGGCCGGGGGCTCCGTTGGTTCGCTCTGCGGCTCCTCGGCCGGCGCCTGCGGCTGATGCAGCGGGAACGCCTCGGGCGCCTCGGGGGGCCGCTCGGGGACCAGCGACGGCGTCTGCGGCGTCGCGTAGCCGAGCCGCGCGGTCAGCGTGCAGATGAAGATGAACAGCGCCAGCATCACGTAGGTCGCCTTGGCGATCGGCGTGGCCGAATGGGTGCCGAGCAGCGAGTCGCCGCCCAGGCCCGCCAGCGAGGCCGACAGGCCCCCGCCGCGCCCGCTCTGCAGCAGGATGGCGAGCACCGCCACCACCGCCACCACGATCACGTAGGCCACCAGCGCCGTGCGCCAGCCCAGCGCGTAGAAGACCAGCGCCAGGGCGAAGAACGCCCCTGTGATCGCGCCCTTCTTCAGTTGTCCTCGCAGTGCCTCGGGGTCCATCGCATTCTCTCCGGTCGGGACGTGCCTCTCACTCGCTCAGCGCGCAGGCGGCCTCGATGATGCCGTTGAAGGCGTCGGCCTTCAGGCTCGCGCCGCCTACCAGCGCCCCATCCACGTTCTCCATGCCCATCAGCTCGGCCGCGTTGTCGGGCTTGACGCTGCCGCCGTACTGGATGACGGTCGCGGCGGCCACCGACTCGTCGTAGCTCTCGGCCAGCAGCCCGCGCAGCATGGCGTGCACCTGTTCGGCCTGCTCGGGGCTCGCCGTCTTGCCGGTGCCGATCGCCCAGACGGGCTCGTAGGCGATGGTCACCTTCGCCATCTGCTCGGCGCTCACATCCTCCAGGCCCGCCGAGAGCTGGCCCGCGACCACCTCCTCGGTCCGGCCGGCCTCGCGCTGCCCCAGCAGCTCGCCGAGGCAGAGGATCGGCCCCAGGCCGAACTCGAGCGCCGCGTGGACCTTGCGGTTGATCAGCTCGTCGTCCTCGCCCATGACGTGCCGGCGCTCGCTGTGGCCGAGGATGACGCAGCGGCAGCCGACGTCGAGCAGCATCGGGGCGGACACTTCCCCGGTGAAGGCGCCCTCGGGCTCGGGGTACATGTTCTGCCCGCCCACGTCGATGGCCGTGCCCTTCAGGGCGCGGGCCACGTCGGCCAGGTAGACCAGGGGGGGGCAGAGGGCGAGGCGCACCTCGCTCAGGTCGCCCCAGCGGTCCTTGAGCGCGCCGGCCAGCTCGACGGCCCGGCGCCCGTCCAGGTTCATCTTCCAGTTGCCCGCCACGAACAGCTTGCGCATGGTCGCATGCCCCGTTGCTCTGAAGTTGCCTGCCCCGCCTCAGCCCGCGTAGCGCGGGAAGGCGCCGAGCACCTTGAAGGAGACGCACTCGGCCTCCATCTCCTCCAGCGCCCGGCTCGTCTCTTCCTGGGCCGGATGGCCCAGGAAGTCGATGAAGAAGTAATAGCGCCACGGCTCAGTGGGCGAGGGGAACGATTCGATCTTGGTCATGTTGATCCCGTGGCGCTTGAACGGGCCGAGCAGGTCGTGCAGCGCGCCCACCTTGTCCCGGGCGCTGCAGAGCACGGCCGTCTTGTCGTCGCCGGTCGGTTCGCTGATGTGATCGCCGAGCACGAAGAAGCGCGTCACGTTGTGGGCGTAGTCCTCGATGCGGTCGGCCAGCACGCGCAGGCCGTGCACGGCGGCCAGGCTGGCGTTGCCGATCGCCGCCGCGCCGGGCTCGGCGGCCGCCTTCTCGGCGGCGGCGCTGGTGCTGGCCATGGCCTGGAGCTCGACGCCGGGCATGTGCTCCTGGAGCCAGCGGCGGGTCTGGCGCAGCACCTCGCCGCGGCTGTATATGCGTCGGACCTCGTCGGCGCCGCCGAGCGCCATCAGGGCGTGGTGGATCTCGAGCACGATCTCCGCGCAGACGCTGAGCGGGCTGGTCAGCAACCGGGCGAGCGTCTCCTGGATGCCGCCGCCGGTCGAGTTCTCCACCGGCACCACGCCGTAGTCGGCGCGGCCACGCTCCACCTCGTCGAAGATCTCCTCCATGGTCGCCACGGGCACGAACTCGACGGAGTCGCCGAAGTTCGCCCGCGCCGCCGCGTGCGTGAACGTCCCCTCCGGGCCGAGGTAGGCGACCTTCAGTCGCCTCTCCAGCGCCAGGCAGCCGCCCATGATCTCGCGGTAGACGGCCCGCAGGCACTCGTCCGGCAGCGGCCCCTCGTTCAGCTCGGCCACGTGGTCGTAGACGGCCTGCTGGCGGGCCGGCACGTAGAGCGCGGCGTCGTTCTGGTGCTTGATCTCGCCGATGCGGCGGGCCAGCTCGGCCCGCTCGTTGATCAGGCGCACGATCCGCGCGTCCAGCTCGTCAACCCTGCGGCGCAGGTCGTCCAGCTCCATGGCGGCAGTTCCGGCGCGGAAAGGGAGGGAGGAGCGGCATAGAACCGGCCATGGGCCGGCCAGCACATGCAATCATCCCTGATAGATTATACGATGGCGGCCGGGGTGTCAACCGCAAACGGCGTTCCCCCCGGGAGACGGCGGTGGACGGTGGACGGCAACGGCTCTCACCACGAAGGACACGAAGCAGCACGAAGAGCGGTGACGGCTAACGGCAGAGCGGGAGCGGGGAATGCGCAGTGAAGGGCAACGTTGGGCGGACGAGAGCGAGATCGAGTTTGAGAGCCAGTGGCGGCCTCGTTCCGGCCGAGTGCGGACCCTCAGAGCGTCTTCGGCTTCGGCAGGACGTCGCTCACCTCCTCGCCCTCGCGGTAGATCGTCACCGACTCGATCCTCAGCGGCTCCAGCGGCCGGTCGCGCCGGTCGGTCTCGACAGACCCGATGGCGCGGAGCACGTCCATGCCTTCGCTGACCCGGCCGAAGACGCTGTGCCGGCCGTCCAGCCAGGGCGTGGCCTTCAGCGTGATGAAGAACTGCGAGCCGTTCGTGTTCGGCCCGGCGTTGGCCATCGAGAGCACGCCCGGCCCGTCGTGGCGCAGCTCGCGGTGGAACTCGTCGGCGATCACGTGGCCCGGCCCGCCGCTTCCCTGCCCGTAGGGGCAGCCGCCCTGGATCATGAAGTCCGCGATGACCCGGTGGAAGACCAGCCCGTCGTAGAAGCCCTTCGAGGCGAGGTGGGCGAAGTTGGCCACCGTGTTCGGGGCCCGCTCCTGGTGGAGCTCGAGCACGATGGCGCCGAGCGAGGTCTCCATCCGGGCGGTCAGGTCGCCCCGGGGGGCCGGCGCGGGCTCCGGAGCCGGCGCGGGCTCGGCGGTCGGCTCAGGCTGCGCGGCGGGCTCCGCCGCGGCCGGGCTCGGTGATGTGGGCGCGGCAGCGCCACCCTCCCCGCAGCCGGCCCAGGCGCCGAAGCCCGCCACGAGGGCCAGCAGGACCGCCAGACGAACGTGTGAGAAGCCGCGTTCGGCCATCTGCTCCGTCCTTTCCTTGGGATGCCGCCGGGCCATCTTCGCCCATCCCGCGCCGGGCGTCAAGCGGCCGGCGGCGGCGCAGTTGCAGCGCGTTCCGGCGCGCTGCTACACTCGCCCTCGTTCACACGGCCCGCAGGCGGACGGCTCACCATGGGCACCAGCGCGCTCGTCACGCTCATCGTCTTCGGGCTCGTCTACGCCTGGCTCATCGCCAGCCGCGGGCACCGGGCGAAGGCGATCTGGATCGGGATCGGCGTGCTCTTCCTGGCCGGGGTGCTCGGCCCGGGCGACCTGTTCGCCCTGAGCGAGCGCGGGGGCTGGGCCTCGATCAACTGGAACGTGATCGGCATCTTCACCGGCACGATGCTGGTGGCCGAGGTCTTCATCTACAGCCGCGTGCCGGCCCTCTGCGCCGACATGCTCATCGACAGGAGCCCCAACGTCGGCTGGGCGATCCTGGCGGTCTGCATCTTCGCCAGCTTCGTGAGCACCTTCACCGACAACACGGCCACGGTGCTGATCATCGCGCCCATCGCCATGGCCCTGGCCCGCAAGCTGGAGGTCTCGGCCGCCCCCTTCGTGATCGGGCTCGCCATCTCCTCCAACCTCCAGGGCACGGCCACGCTGATCGGCGACCCGCCGAGCATGATCCTGGCCAGCCACTTCCAGCTCAACTTCAACGACTTCTTCTGGCACGGCGGCCGGCCGGGCATCTTCTTCGCCGTCCAGGTCGGCGCGGTCGCCGGCTTCACCGTGCTCTACCTCATCTTCCGCCGCTACCGCCAGCCCGTCGTCCAGATCGAGCCCGAGGAGCCCAGGAGCTGGTTCCCGCTCTGCGTGCTGGCGCTGATGATCTGCGGGCTGGCCGCCGGCTCCTACGTGGACCCCCGCTTCCGCTGGTTCGGGGCCGCCACCTGCCTGACGGCGGCGGCCGTCTCGATGGCCTGGCTGGCCCGCCGCCAGAGCGACCACGCGGCGAAGGTCCTGAAGTCCTTCGACTTCAGCACGCTGTTCTTCCTGGCCGGCGTCTTCATGATCGTCTACGCCCTGAACCGCACCGGACTGGTCCGCATGGCCGCCGGGGGCGTCGGCTCGGTGGTCGGCAGCAGCGTGCTCGGCGCCTTCGTGCTGGTGGTGGCGGCCAGCGTGCTGCTCAGCGCGGTGGTGGACAACATCCCCTACGTGGCGGCGATGCTGCCTCTGGTCGACGCGCTGGGGGCGGACATGCCCATCCCGGAGGCAAATATGATCCTGCCGTTCGGCCTGCTGATCGGCTCGTGCCTGGGGGGCAACATCACGCCGATCGGCGCCTCGGCAAACGTGGTCGCCTTCGGGCTGGTCAACCGGGCCGAGGGGGAGGCGGTCAGCTTCCTGGACTTCCTCAAGATCGGCCTGCCCTTCACGCTGGCGGCCGTCGGCGCCGGCGCCGCCTTCCTGTGGCTCACGTGGATGTAGCGACGGCGGCGTGCCCCTGGAGGGACGCGCTCCCTCCGGGCCAGAGGGCCCTCGGGGCCGGTGGCTGTCGCGTCCGGCCGCTCCCGCCAGCGGCCACGACGGGCCTGCCGTTGCACCCCCGACACCCATCCGGTATCATCCCGGCGCGCCGAGATCGGTCCGACACCACGCACCGAAAGGACACCCCCGTGCCCCGAGCCGTCCAGATCAAGAGAGGCAACGTCATCAAGTGGCGCGACCGGCTCTGGCGCGTGGTCGACATCCAGCAGACCTTCATCGGCAAGAAGGGCGCTTACCAGCAGATGAAGCTGCAGAACCTGGACGACGGCCACATCGAGACCGAGCGCTTCAGCTCCGGCGAGAACGTCGAGAAGGCGTTCCTCGAGACCCGCCGCATGCAGTACCTCTACCAGGACGGGGCGGGCTACGTCTTCATGGACCCCTCCAGCGGCGACCAGATCCACATCAGCGGGGGCTTGCTGGAGGGCGTGCTGCCCTACCTGGCCTACAACGCCGAGGCCGAGGTGCAGCTCCACGAGGGGCGGCCCGTCTCGGTGGAGCTGCCGGCCTCGGCAGTGCTGGAGGTGGTCAAGACCGAGCCGGCGGTGCGGGGCGATACGGCGACCACGGTCACCAAGCCCGCCGAGGTCGAGACCGGCCTCGTCGTCAAGGTGCCCGGCCACGTCAAGACCGGCGACAGGATCCAGGTGGACACGCGCACGGGCGAGTTCCTGGGGCGCGCGTAGGGGGGACCCCGCAGGGGTCCATGCGCTCCCCGCACACCGGCAGATCAGGCGAGCGAGATGGGGGCCGATCCATCGGCGCCGAGCGGGGCCTTCCACGACCCCTACGGGCGGCTGCTGGAGGAGTTCGCCGGCCAGATCGGCGAGGAGGCGCCGCCCTACGGCGAGCCGAGCCGCAGCGTGCGCGAGGAGGTCGTGCGCTGCGTCTGGTTCGGCGGCCACTTCCGCGCCGACGGCCTGAGCACCGACGACGGGCGCCGCCTCGAAGTGCTCTCCCCCGGCTGGTGGAACGTGGAGGGCGGGCCCGACTTCGCACGCGCCGAGCTGCTCATCGAGGGCGCCGGCCGCCTGGTCGGCGACGTCGAGGTCCATACCTTCGCCTCCGGCTGGTACGCCCACGGCCACCATCGCCAGCCCGCCTACGCCGAGGTCGCCCTCCACGTGGTCATGTGGAACGACCGCGACGAGCCGACCGTCCGCGCCGAGGGCGGCCGCCCGATACCCCAGCTCACCCTTTCCCGCGCCGTCGAGGAGGACCTGGAGGAGCTGGTCGAGATCGTGGACCCCGACTCCGAGCCGGCCCCGCCGGCGCGGGCGCCGGCCGACGAGAGGTACTGCGCCCGGGCCGCGCGCGAGGGCGAGCTCGACCCCGAATGGCTCGCCCGCCTGCTCGACGCCGCCGGCGACCACCGCCTGCTGGGCCGCGCGGCGGCCGTCGCCGAGCTTTTCGCCAACCACCCGCGCGAGCAGCTCCTCTACGAACGCATCGCCGAGGCGCTCGGATACAAGAGCAACCGCATGCCGTTCCTCCAGCTCGCCGGCCTGCTGCCGCTGGCGGACCTGCGCCGGCTGGTGCCCCCCGGGGCCGACGGGGCCGAGAAGGCGCTGCGCCTGGAGGCGGCGCTCTTCGCCCTGTCCGGCTTCCTCGACGGGGTCCGCCCCGAAGACGCCGACCAGGAGACGCGCCTCTACGCCGAGCGGCTGCGGGCCGAGTGGCGGGGCATGGAAGCCGAGCTCGGCCGCGTGCGGCTCACGCCCGACCACTGGCAGCTCGCCGGCGTGCGGCCGGCCAACCACCCCGCGCGGCGCATCGCCGCCCTGGCCCGGCTCTGCGCCGCGCACCTGCACGAGGGGCTCTTCGCCTGCTTCGTGCGCCGCGTCCATGGCGCCCGGCCTCGCCCGCGCCAGCGCCCGGACGTGGCCACGCGGGAGGCGCTGCTGGAAGCGCTCCAGGGCCTGAAGCATCCCTACTGGTCGCACCGCTACACCTTCGGCGCCAGGCGGCTCGACGAGCCCAGGGCGCTTATCGGCAGCCAGCGGGCCATGAGCATCGTCGTCGACGTGCTGCTGCCGATGCTGCTCGCGCACGCCCGCTCGGAGGGCGACGCGGCGCTCACGGCGAAGCTGCACGAGCTCTGGTGCGGGCTGCCCCGCCGCCCGGGCAACGTCGTGACCCGCCGCATGGAGGCCACGCTCTTCGCCGGCGAGGAGCAGGCGCGCGAGGTGGTCGGCTCGGCCCGCCGCCAGCAGGGCCTCCACCAGCTCTACCGCGACTGCTGCCACGCCGAAGCCCGCTGCGACCAGTGCGTGCTCTACCTGGCCCGCCGCGCCGGCAAGGCATTCGCCGCGCCTTGAGAACGGCAACCCGCCGCCCGTCGTTCGCCGCGCCGTCAGTCGTCCCTCGTGTTTCTTCGTGTTCTTCGTGGTAAGAGCCGTTGCCGTTCGCCGCGCTCAGAACAAGCCACCGGTCTCCGGCGGCCCCTCGCGGAGGGCGGCGATGACCTTCTTGAGGTCTTCCCAGGTCTTCGCCTTCTGGCTCGGCGAGCGCAGCAGGTAGGCGGGGTGGTAGGTCGGCAGCACGGGCACGCCGCGGAAGCTCTGCCAGCGCCCCCGCATCCGGCCCATGGACTCGGTGGTGCCGAGCAGCGCGTTGGCGGCCGGGCGCCCGAGCGTGCAGATCACGCGCGGCGCGACCAGGTCCACCTGCCGCTCCAGGTAGGGCATGCAGGCTTCCACCTCGTCGGCCCTCGGCTCGCGGTTGCCGGGCGGGCGGCACTTGACGATGTTGGCGATGTAGACCTGGTCGGGCGTGAGGCCCATCGCGAAGACCATCTTGTCCAGCAGCTTGCCGGCCGGGCCGACGAAGGCGAGTCCCTGCCGGTCCTCCTCGGCGCCGGGTCCCTCGCCGATGAACATCAGCTCGGCCCGGGGGTTGCCCCGGCAGAAGACGGCCTGGGCCCGCTCCTGGTGGAGCCGGCAGAGGGTGCAGGCGCTGACCCGGCGCGAGATGGACTCGAGTTCGGCCTCGGGGCCGGGCTCACGGATGAGGACGTCGACGCCCATCATGCGTTCGAGCTCGACGCGTTTCTTCAGCCAATCGGTGCCCATGCCGCCGCCGGGTCAGTGCCGCGTTCGGGGCCGGCGGGCGCCGGCCCCGCGGCGCAGTCTAACGCAGCGTCGGCGATAGCGCCAGCGCGGGCCGCCTCACTCGCCGTAGGCGTACACCGTGAACTGGCCGTAGAGGCCAAAGAGGATGACCAAGGTCTCGTAATCGGCGTAGTAGACTCTCGTCAACTCCCCGTCCTCGATGGCCTCTTCCAGGCTGGCGTCGCCCCAGGCGTAGTCGAGACCCGTGATGAAGATATCGTGAAACCGCTGCGTCTTTGACTTGCCGACCGTGAGCCGACGGGGCGGGATCTCACAAGGTCCGACTGAAAGCGGGGCCCTGTACACCGAAACGAATCTCCCCAGAGGCGGAGTGACTGGCGCGAAGGGAGCAACGTTCACGAGCTGCCCGCCCATGGGTACATTCTTAACGGGCATCCAGCATCCCCCGCACAGAATCACCACAGCCAGCAACGGAAGGCACCATATCGCTTTCATGGAGACTTCCTCCTTGAAAAAGGAGCGTCGCGATCTGATGCCTAATCGCCGTGCGCGATAACCGTGAACTGCTGGAAGAGCCCGCCAAGGATGTTCAGGTACGAGAAGTCGCAGTACTTGATGGTCCGCAGATTACCCTCTTCGGCGGCCTCGTGCAGGCTACAGTCCCCGAACGAGAAAAGACCCAAAACACAGATCACAGAGCCCTCTCCGCTCTTTGTGGCGACTGTTTGTCCCCCGGGCTCGGTGCTCAATGGAGCCTTATAGCTGGTGAAGCCGATACCCGTGGGCGGAATCACCGGCGCCAGGTAACCGCAACCGGCCGTCACGGCCAGCATCGCACAGCACACCCCAACCAAACCTATCCGACTACTCATCTGCGTCCTCCATAGCATTAGTGTAATCAGCCGCAGTCCAGGCCAGCCAGCACCGACCTGCCGCTAACGTTGCCGGAAATCCACATGGACCTCGTCCGGGTCAAGCTTCCACATGGCGCCAGTGAGGGGGTCCACACCCAGCCATCCCACAATCCCGCCGAAGATGAAGTTACCGCCCAGGTACCACATGCTCAGCTCGCTGTCTATCCCCTGATCGACGGAGCCGTACCCGGGCTTCCTGACCGACACCTTGTACTCGGCGCCACGGAAGTAGCGCGCGCCCCGATCCAGGCGACCTGACAGGGGGTCTCGTCCTCGGCCACGACCCTGTCGCGGGCGTCGTAGACCACCACGGAAGCCCCCGTCGGCTCCGAGGTGATCCGGACCTTCTGCGTGCTACCCTGCACGATCGTGGCACAACCCCAGCTCGTCGAAAGCAGCAGCGCCAGCCCAACCAGTGCCGTTAACCTGATCCGCATGCGCCACCTCCCTCAGGAAGAAGGTCATACGCCCATCGAAGCCCTGCCGTGCAGAGACGCCCGGTCCTCCCGGCCGGCCACGCCCGGTCAGGCCGCCGATTGTAGAGGCAATATAGAGAGTTGTCAAGACTTTTCCCGGCTGGTCCCACGCGTCATGGCTCGCGCCGGGCGCCCGCGAGGAGCGGGGCCGAAACCCGGGACTGTATCCCAATACGGCAGTCGGGAGCAGGCAGCACGGCACGCCGCGCTGCGCGGTCAGGCCCCCCGCACCGACGATCAACGAACAACGAGCAACGGGACCGCGGACCGTCCCGGACTCTCGGCGGACAGAGCAGGGAAAGGACAAGCACCGCCCTCGCCGCGAGCACTCTGCCGTGGCAACGCGAAGTGTCCGGTCGGAGATGCTTCGCCCCGCCGTCGGCGGGACTCAGCATGACGAGGGGCGGGCGCCCACAGGCTGCCGCCCTGAACCGATCACCCGAGCCGATGGTATGATGGAAGCATGCGCGGGGATGCGACGAGCAGGAGCGAACGGGCCGATGGCCCTGTTCGGGGCGAGCGCGGCAGGCGGCTGATGGTCACCGTCGCCGCGGGGCTGCTCGTGCTGATCGCCGTCGCGGCGATCGCCTGGCGGCTCTACGAGTGGCAGTATCAGCGCCGGGTCGAGGCCCGCCTGGGCCGGCTGCGCGCCGCCGGCAAGCCGACGAGCATCGAGGAGGTCCACGCCCGCCGCGAGCCGCTGCCGCCGGACGAGAACTCCGCGCTGATCCTGCTGAAGGCGTTGGAGCAGATGCGCGGCGTCGCGGCCCCGTACGCGGGGCCCACCATCGAGAAGCTCGTGGCCCACGTCGAGCTGGGCCGGCGCTGGTCGCCGGGGCTGAGGAAGGTCGTCGCACGCTACTTGGGCCCTTACGGCGCGATGATCGAGACCGTCCGGCACGCCGCCCGGCTGGAGCAGGGCGCTTATCGGCCGGAGGATCCGCTCTCGCCGCCGCGCGGCAGGCTCTCCGCCATGGCGGAGCTGTTCCACCTGGGCCAGATCTGCTGGCTTGCTTCGGCGGCGCGCTCGGAGGCCGCTGCCCCGCCGGTGGCCAAGGAGGGCGTCGAGGTCTGCGCGCGGCTGGCGGCCTCGGTCGGGGACGACCCCTTCCTGCGCCCCGTGCTGACGCGCCGCCGCCTGGACGCCACGTTCGTCAACGCCCTGGTGCGGCTGCTCGCCTTCGCGGAGCTGAGGCCGCAGGAGGTGGAGGAGCTGCGCGCCGAGGTGCAGCGGGAGCTCGACGTCATCGACCTGGGCGCGGCGCTCGCTGCGGAGCGCGTCCTCTGGCACGAGAAGCTCGCTCTGCGCCCCGCCCCCAGTCCCCCCGGCCCCGGCTGGTCGCCCTGGTGGGAGCGCCTGGCGCAACGCGGCGGCCGGCGCCTGGCCCCCTGGCGCCAGAGGGACCTGCTGGCGTGGCACGACGCGCTGGACCGCATAGAGCCGCTGGCCGACCTGGCCCCACGGGAGCGGCTGCTGCGCCTGAAGCATCTGGAGGCCCAGGTCGCCGCCGGGACCCCGGCCGAGGGCGGCGCTTCTGCGGCGGTCTCCGCCCTGCTGAGCGACCTGCAGCGAGAGCTCTACGAGTGGACCCGGCTGCGGGTGGCGGACGCGGCGCTCGCCGTGGAGCTCTACCGGCTGCGGGAGGGCCGCTGGCCCGATTCCCTGGAGGATCTGGCGCCGGACCTGCTCGCGGAGGTGCCGCGCGACCCCTTCTCCGATGGCCATCTTCGTTACCGTCGCAGGGCGTGGGGCGCCGTCGTCTACAGCGTGGGACCCGACGGGCGGGATGAGGGCGGGACCCATCGCCATGACGCCAACAAGGCCGCCGGGCCCGGCTCGCGCGTGGTGACGGGCTTCGACATCCCGTTCCGTCTGTTCCATCGCCAGCGGCGGTCGGCGCAGCCGGCCGATTTCGTGGACGAGATCCTGCACGCCGCGGTGACCAGGCGCGAGCTGGAGATGGCCGGGCTGGACCGGGAGGAACTCACGCGGCTCGGGCTAACCGCGGCCGACCTGGCGCGCCTGGGCTTCGACGGCGCCCGCGAAGGCGCGGTCCGGCCGAACCCGTAGCGCCGCCGACGCTGGAGGGACGCGCTCTGGCCTGCCTTCCGAAGCCCGGTGGGGCGAAGGAGGGTCGCGTCCGGCCGTTGCCGCGCGCCCCGCTCATATCCGCCGGCGGCGGGGTTCCAGGTCGATCTTGAGGGCGAGGAACTGGAGCAGGTCGCGCAGGCTGACGATGCCGACCGGGCGGCCGTCCTCGACGATGACGGCCCGGGGCTCCTCGCGCTGGCGCAGCTCGGCGAGCACGTCCACGGCGTCGGCTTCGGGGCCGATGGTGAGCACCTCGTCCATCTCCCGCATCAGTTCGCCGACGGTGGTCTCGGGCCATCGGCCGCGTTCGACGTCGCCGGGCGCACGCGCGCTCATCAGCCCCGCCATCCGCCCGTCCTCGTCCACCACGGGGTAGTAGGTGAAGCGGTGATGGAAGACGCAGTCCTCCACGAACTCGTCGACGGGCATCTCGCGCGGCACCGTCACCAGGTCGGTGGTCATGAAGCGGGCGACCCGCTCCCCCTGGAGCTGCTGGCGGATGGTGACCATCTGGAGGCTGCCGGCGGCGGCCTGGCGCAGGAAGAAGCCGATGATGGCGAGCCAGACGCCGGTGATGACCACGTTGTTCAGCAGCAGGAAGACGCCGAGCATGATCAGCCCGAACCCGAAGAACGATCCGATGGCCACGGCCACGCGGGTGGCCGTCTGGAGGTCGTCGGTCACGCCCCAGAGGATGCTTCGCAGCACCCGCCCGCCGTCCAGCGGGAAGGCCGGCATGCTGTTGAAGCCGGCGAGCATGAAGTTCATGTAGCAGAGCAGGCCGAGCAGCGCGCGCACGGCGCCGTGCCACTCCGCATAGCGCGCGACGAGCCAGAGGCCGAGGAAGGCGATGCCGATCAGCACGCTGGAGAGGGGCCCGACGACGGCCATGAAGAACTCCGTCCCCGCCGTCGGCGGCTCGTCCTCGAGCTGGCTCACCCCGCCGAAGATGAACAGCGTGATCCCGGAGACCGGCATGCCCGTGGCGCGCGCCACCAGCGAGTGGCAGAGCTCGTGGGCGATGAGCGAGGCGAACAGCCCGACCGTGCCGATCGCCGCCAGCCCCCAGCGAAGCTGCCAGCCCGCCTCCATGTCGAGCTTGCCCAGCCGCTGCGGGAAGTACCAGTTCGCCAGGCTGAACATGACCAGCGCGACCAGGAACAGCCAGGACAGGTTCGCCTTGATGGGCAGCCCGAACAGACGGAACAGCGTCTTGTCTCGTCCGATCAGCGGCATGCGTCGCCCCCTTCCGTGGAATCTGCCCACTGCATTATAGCGGCTGCGGGAAGGGCATGCGGGGGACGGGCGGGGTCATCGCCGGCGCCCTTTCGCCGCCTTCAGGACCTTTGCCTCGGCCCGCTCGCGGTAGAAGGGGTCGAGCGGATAGCAGCCCGAGACCAGGCCCATGCGCGGCGCGCTGGTGCAGTCGCCGAAGGTGCGGCAGATGCGCCGCCGCTCGAGCGCCCGGCCGGCCAGCACGTCGGCCGGCAGCTCGGGGTAGGAGAGCATCATCCGGCCGAGGCCGGCAAAGTCCGCCATGCCCCTACGCACCGCCGCCTGGGCCACGTGCGGCAGCCACTCCTGCAGGTAGGTGTAGCCCGAGCCGACAATCGTCAGGGCGGGCAAGCGCGCCTTGAGCGCTGCGGTAAGCGCGACGTGCCGCGCCACGCCGAGGAGCGGGTCCTCCGGCGGCGGGTAGCCGTCGCTCGGCGGATAGAGGGCCGGGCGGGTAAGGTGCGGATTGTAGTAGGGGCTGCCGAGCGAGACGTTCACGAGGCGCACGCCGAGCTCCTCCAGCAGGCCGAGCAGGCGGAGCGGCTCCTCCAGCGCGGGCCGGAGCGGATCGTCCGGGTCCGCCCCGAAGGCGTAGGGATAGGGGACCGGGAAATCGACCGGCGCGCCCGTGCCGTCCGGGCCGGCGGCGAACGGCGGCGTGTCGAAGGCGCTCAGCCGCACGCCCACGCGCAGCCCCGGCACGCGCCGCCGGATGCCCTCCACGATCATGCGCAGGAACCGCGTGCGGTTCCCGAAGCTCCCGCCGAAGGGGCCGGGCCGCTCGTGCGCGGTGAGCAGCTCGTGCGCGAGGTAGCCGTGGCAGTGCTTGACGTCCACGAAGGCGAAGCCGGCTCCCGCGGCGAGGGCCGCCGCTTCGACGAAGCGCCCGGCGATGCCTTCGATCTCGGGGTCGGTCAGCACGGGCAGCTCGGGCGGCGCGCCGAACCGCGCGTCGAGCAGCGGGTGGCGGTAGGCGATGCGGGGCGCGGGGCGGCCGTCGGGCCGCGCGAAGCGGCCGGAGTGGGTGAGCTGGAGTCCGACGAGCAGGTCGTCCGTCCGCCCGCATGCCTCCCGGTGGGCCTCGACGAGCAGCTCGCGCAGCTCGGCGAGGGCCGGCAGGTTCGCCTCGCTGATGAGGAGCTGGCGGGGGTTCGCGCGGCCCTCGCGCATGACGGCGACGGCCTCGCCGCCCCAGACGAGCTTGGCGCCGCTGCGGCCGAAGTTGCGCCATCGGCGGCGCGTCAGCTCGCTCGGCCGCCCGTCCCGGGTGCCGTCCCAGCCCTCCATCGGTTGCACGCAGAAGCGGTTGCCGACGACGGGGCCGTCGGCGAGCTCCAGCGGCCGCGCGAGCGGCGCGGCGGGGCCGGACTCGATCTCGTCGTCGACCGGCAGTTCGAGGCCGAGGGAGGCCGCGTAGTCCCGCAGCTCCTCGGCGCTCTCGATGCTGGCCAGGCGGCGGCAGTCGGGCATGGCGGTAGCGGGGTCAGAGCCGGCACAGGTGGAAGCCGCCGTCCACGTCGATCACCTCGCCGGTCGAGAACGGGAGGCGGCCTTCGGCGATGGCGGCGACGGCCAGGGCGACCTCCCGCGGCTCGCCCCAGCGCGGGATCGGGGTCAGGCCGCCGGCGATCAGGGCCTCGTAACGCTCGGCGACGGGCGCCGTCATGTCGGTGCGGATGAGGCCGGGGCGGACCTCGTAGACGTTGATCCCGTGGCCGGCCAGGCGCGCCGCGAAGAGCCGCGTCACCATGGCGAGGCCGGCCTTCGAGATGCAGTACTCGGGGCGGTCGGGGCTGGCGGCGTAGGCGCTGACGGAGCCGACGTTGACGATGTCCGCCCGCTCGATCGCCCCCGACTCGATCAGCCCGATCATGGCGCGGGCGACCCGCTGGGTGAGGAAGAAGGCGCCCTTCAGGTTCACGGCCACGATGCGGTCGAAGGACTCCTCGCTCGTCTCGAGCAGGTCGAGGCGCCGGGCGGGGGCGGCGCCGGCGTTGTTGACGAGCATGTCGATGCGGCCCAGCGCCCCCAGGGCCTCCCCGACCAGCCGCTCGCGGTCGGCGGCGCCGGCCACGTCGGCCCGGAGGGTCAGCGCCTCCCCGCCGGCCTGCTCCACCAGGCGGGCGGCCTCGGCGGCGGCCTCCTCGTCGGCCCGGTAGTTGACGGCCACCCGCCATCCCCGCTCGCCGAGCGCCACGGCGATCGCCCGCCCGATCCCCCGCCCGGCGCCCGTCACCAGCGCGACCCGCGCTTCGTCGTCAGCTCTCATCGGCCAGCACCTTGCTCAGTGTCTCCAGGAAGAAGTAGTCGCCCCACATGACGCTCTCGTCCACGCCGAGCCCCTTGCGCTCGTGGTAGATGGCATGCTTGAGCACGCCCTCCCAGCCGGGCGTCTCGACGGCGAGGAACTGCGGCGTGCAGAGCGTGGCGAGGATGCGCAGCGCGTAGTCGCGGTATCGCCCGCCCGCTTCGCCGAGCATCTCCGAGAGCCTCCACATCCCGCCGGCGGCCACGGCGGCGGCGGACGACTCGTAGGGGAGGGCCGGATCCGGCTCGTCCCAGTCGTTCGGCGGCACCCCGTGGGCGCCAGTCCGCTCGATGTAGTAGTCGGCGCAGCGGCGGGCCGTCTCGAGCAGGCGCGCGTCGCCGCTGAAGGAGTAGGCCGTCCCGAACCCGTAGACCGCCCATGCCTGTCCGCGCGCCCAGCACGAGTCACCGCGCCAGCCCTGGCGGGTCTGCTGGCGCAGGAACTCGCCGGTGCGCAGCGCGAAGATGCCCTCGTGGGCCGTGCTCCCGTCCCCGCGCACCAGCCGGCGCCGGGTTGTCCGGCAATGCTGATCGGCGATGCGCCGGAGGGCCTCGTCGCCGGCCTGCTCGGCGGCGTAGAAGACGATCCCCACGTTCATCATGATGTCGATAAACAGGCTCTGCTCGCCGAGGAAGGAGCAGAGGTATCCGCCCGGTTCCTGGAAGCGGAGGGCGAGGGTGCGGCCGGCCTCGACGACGACCCGGCGCGTGCGCTCCTCGCCGGTCAGGTCGTGCCAGCGCTTCCAGGTCGGCCAGAACAGGAAGCCGAGGTCGTGCACCGAGCGGTCGGCCTTGCGCGGCTCGATCAGGCGCGAGCAGCGCTCGGCCTGCCGGCGCCACCACTCCTCGCCCGTGCGCTCGTAGATGAGCCAGAGCTCGCCGCCGAGGAAGCCCTCGCACCAGTTGGTCCACCGCTCGCCCTCGTGGCGCCACCGGCCGCAACGGCTGTAGGTGGGGAAGAAGCCGGGGTGGCGCTCGACGAGCCGGCGCACCTGCCCGGCGGCGAACTCGAAGGCGCGCGCGGCCCGCTGCCTGAAGTCCTCGGCCATCCTCTCCTCCCGCTGCGTTCCGGCCGGCCATCTTACGGGCGCCGCGAGAGGCCGTCAACGCGGGCTGGCGCCGACCCGTAGCACAGGCCCCCTACGGGCGCCAGATGGTGCCGTCGGGCAGGCGGCTCACCGTCCAGGTGGGGTTGGCCTCGTCGGCGGGGAACCTGGCGGCCAGCTCCTCGTCGAACTCGATCCCCAGCCCCGGCCGGTCGTTGGGGTAGGCGTAGCCTTCGCGCACCTCGGGCATGCCGGGGAAGAGGTCCCGCTCGGCCTGGCCGCGGCGGCTCCACTCCTGCACGCCGAAGTTGTGGCAGGCCAGGTCCAGGTGCACGTTGGCCGCCATGCCGACCGGCGAGACGTCGCCCGGCCCGTGCCAGGCCGTGCGCACGCCGAACGCCGCGCACGTGTGCGCCAGCTTAAGCGCCGGCGTGATGCCGCCGATCTGGGAGACGTGCACGCGGATGAAGTCGATGAGCCGCTCGGCGATGATCGGCGTCATCTCGCGCGGGTTGTTGAACAGCTCGCCCATGGCGATCGGCGTGGCGCAGACGGCGCGGATCTGCCGCAGCCAGTCCAGGTCCTCCGGCGCCACCACGTCCTCCAGGAAGAAGAGGCGGTAGGGCTCGAGCGCCCTGGCCAGATAGACGGCGTCGATCGGGGCGAGGCGCTCGTGCACGTCGTAGAGCAGCTCGACCTCGTCGCCGAGCTCGGCCCGCAGGTAGTCGAAGAAGTCGGGGATGCGGCGGACCTTCTCGCGGGGGTCGAAGTAGTCGCCGGGCGGGGCGCCTTCGGGACGCGCCATGTCCGCCCCTTCGGTCCCCGGGTAGCCGCCGAGCTGACAGCGCACGTAGCGGAATCCTTCGGCCATCAGCGCCTCGGCCCGTTCGGCCACCGCGCGGGGCTCGGGGCCGTCGGCATGGACGTAGACGGCCGCCGCCGGCCGGCACGCCCCGCCCCAGAGCCGGTAGCAGGGCATCCCGGCCAGCTTGCCCAGGATGTCCCAGAGCGCCATGTCGACCCCGCTGATGGCGTTGTTGAGCACCGGCCCGTTGCGCCAGTAGCCGTTGACCATGGCGCACTGGTAGATGTCCTCGATGTCGCGCGGGTCGCGTCCGACGACGAAGGGGCCGACGTGGCCGTCGAGCGCCGCCTTCACCGCCAGGTGGCGCTGGGTGAACGTGGCGCAGCCGAGGCCGTAGAGCCCGTCCTGGTTGGTGAGCACGCGGACGACGACGAGGCGGGCGCGGCCGGGCTGGGTGACGGTTGTGCGGACCTCGGCGATCTTCAGCTCGCTCATCGGCGGTCCTCGCGCGGGCGTGGTTGGGCGCAGACGCGGGCATTGTAGGGCCGCCCGCCGGCGCCGTCAACGCCTCTGCCGGCAGGGAACGGAGCCGAAACCCGGGACTTTCGGCGGCCAACCGGACGCGACGGGGCGCGTCCCTCCGAAGCAAGATGCCGGCGCTACCCGCGCCTTGAGCGCGGCGGGGCGGCCGCGTATCCTGCCGCGAATGGACCCCCGCACCGCCAGGCTCATCGGACGCCGCATCGTGCTCTGGTACGGGCGCAACGCGCGCGACCTGCCGTGGCGTGCCGACCCGACGCCCTACTCGGTCTGGGTCAGCGAGGTGATGCTCCAGCAGACCGTCGTGGCCACCGTCGGGCCCTACTTCCGGCGCTGGATGGAGCGGTTCCCGGACGTGGCGACGCTGGCGGCCGGCCCGGAGCGGGCGGTGCTCGCCGCCTGGGAGGGGATGGGCTACTACCGGCGCGCGCGGCGCCTGCACGCCGCCGCCCGGCTGATCGTCGAGCGGCACGGCGGCCGGGTGCCCTGCGCCCGTGAGGACCTCCTCGCCCTGCCGGGCGTCGGGCCCTACATCGCCGCCGCCGTCCGCAGCATCGCCTTCGGAGAGGACGAGGTGGCCCTCGACGCCAACGTCGTGCGCGTCTTCATGCGCCTGCTCGCCCTGGAGGGGACGGGCGCGGAGGCGGACGTGCGCCGCGAGGTGCGCGCGGCGGCACGGGCCGCCCTGCCCCCGGGCCGCTCGGCCGAGCTGAACCAGGGACTGATGGACTTCGGGAGCCTGATCTGCCGGGCCCGCGCGCCGCTCTGCCCCGGCTGCTTCCTGCGCGGCCGGTGCGCCGCCTTCGCCGGAGGGCGCCAGCACGAGATCCCCCGCCGCGACCCGCGCAGGCTGAAGAAGATCCGCACGGCCGTCGCCGTCATCCGCCGGGACGGGGAAGTCTTCCTCCAGCGTCGCCCGGACGACGGTCTATTCGCCGGGATGTGGGAGTTCCCCGGCGGCAAGCTGCGCGAGGGCGAGTCGCCGCGCGAGGGGCTGGCGCGGGAGTGCCGCGAGGAGCTCGGCGTCGCGGTGCGTCCGGGGCCGAAGCTGATCGAGCTGACGCACTACTACACGGCCTTCCACGTGCGCCTGCACGCATTGCTCTGCCCCGACCCCGGCGGCCTGCCGCTCGATGACGATCACTGCTGGGTGGCGGCCGACAAGCTGTCGGATTACCCCATGCCGTCGGCCAACCGGCGGGTGGTCGAGGCGCTGGCGGAGCGGCAGGCCGGGGGCCGCTAACCGGCGCAGGCCGCCGCGAGCGCGCGGGTGGCGGCTTCGACGTCGTCGGCGCGCATCAGCGTCTCGCCGATCAGGACGGCCTTGACGCCGCATTCGGCGAGGCGGCGCACGTCCTCGGGGCCCTTGATGCCGCTCTCGGCGACCAGGAGCGCCCCCTCCGGCGCCCGGGGCGCCAGCCGCTCGCAGGTGGCCAGGTCCACCTCGAAGGTGCGCAGGTCACGGTTGTTGATGCCGATCAGGTCGGCGCCGGCCGTGACCGCCACGTCCATCTCGCGCTCGTCATGCACCTCGACCAGAGCGTCCATGCCGAGGTCGCGCACGCCGGCGGCCAGCCGCTTCAGCCGCGCCGGCTCCAGCGCCGCCGCGATCAGCAGGCAGGCGTCCGCCCCGAGCACGCGCGACTCGAGCACCTGCACCTCGTCCAGGATGAAGTCCTTGCGCAGCACGGGCAGGCCGACCGCCCGGCGGACCCGCCTCAGGTAGTCCGCCTCGCCCTGGAAGAACCGCCGGTCGGTGAGCACGCTGACGCAGGCCGCCCCGCCCCGCTCGTAGGCGCGGGCGATGGCGACGGGGTCGAAGTCCTCGCGGATCAGTCCGGCGGAGGGCGACGCCTTCTTGGCCTCGGCGATGAGGGCCACGCCGCTCGCCCCGGCGAGGGCGGCCCGGAAGCCGCGCGGCGCCCCGGCCGCCCGCGCCCGGCGGGCGAGCCCGTCCAGGTCGCCCGCGTGGAGGGCGGCGAGCTCCTCGCGCTTCGCCGCGCAGATGCGCGCCAGTATGTCGGGCATCTCGCTCACGGTGCTTCGCTCCCTGCCCGGGTCACCACCGCGCGCAGCTCACGGGCGGCGGCTTCGGGGTCGTCGGCGCCGCAGAGGGCCGAGCAGACGGCCACGGCCGTCGCCCCGGCGCGGACGGCCTGCCCCGCATTCTCGCGCGTAATCCCGCCGATGGCGACGCGGGGCAGGCCCACGTCGGCCGCTACCTTGCGCACAAGCTCCGGCCCCTTGCCCTCGGCGTAGCCCTTCGTGGCGGTCGGCGCGAAGGGCCCGACGCCGATGTAATCGACGGGCAGTTCAAGCGCCGTGCGGGCCTGCCCCACAGAGTGCGTGGACCAGCCGATCAGCATTTCCGGCCCGACCACGGCCCGCACGGCCGCCGGCGGCAGGTCGTCCTGGCCCAGGTGCACGCCGTCGGCGCGGGCGATGAGCGCCACGTCGGCCCGGTCGTTGACGATCAGCAGCGCGCCGGCCTCCTCGGTCATCTCGCGCAGGGCGAGCGCCCGGCCGAGCAGCTCGGCGTCCTCCGGGTCCTTCTCCCTGAGCTGGAGCGCGTCGGCCCCGCCGGCGAGCAGGCGCTCGGCCGTCTGGCGCCAGGGGCGGCGGCAGAACCGCTCGGTCAGGACGGCGTAGAGCCTCACGCCGGCCATGCGTGCGCGCAGCTCGCGCATCGGGCTCACTCCACGGCGCGGGGCGGGGCCAGCAGGGCCTCGATGGCGCCCGTGGCGGCGCCGCGCCGGCCCAGGAAGCCGGTCAGCGCCTCCAGCCGCGGCAGCGCGTCGTCGAAGACCACGCAGTCGGAGGCGGCGCTCAGGCGCAGCTCCTCCTCCAGGCAGGCCGGCACAAAGGCCGTCTCGCCCCGCGCCAGCTCCATCTCAGCGTCGCCGGCCCGGAGCCCGACCTCGCCCTTCAGGCAGTGGAGCACGCGGTATCCGCCGTAGAGCGGCGCGAGCCCGCCCTCGCGCCCGGCGGCCAGGCGCACGCGGCTCTTGACGAAGTACGGCGTCGCCACCAGCACCTCGACCGCGTGCCCCTCGGCGACGTCCACCTGCACTGACGGCACGAACCGGAGCCCGGCGCCGGGATCGACCAGCCGGAAGCCGAGCTCGGGATACTCGCCGGGCCGCCGTCCGAAGTCGTAGATGCGCACCGTCGGGTTGGCCTGGAGGTCCTGCTCGATCTGTATCTCGCCTTCGGCGGCGGCGGCGACCGTCTCGTCGTCGGGGTGGACCTGGACGCTGAGCAGGTTGTCCTGGACGCCGAGGATCTTGCTGAGCGTGGGCAGGCGGCTCTCGCCGTAGCCCTGCTGGATCTCGTCGATGATGAGCCGACTCCCGGGGCCGACGGCGAACATGGTGTGCAGCGTGCCGGCCGGGGCGAGGAAGACCTCGCCGCCCTCCAGCGGCTCGACCACGCCGAAGAGCCGGCGCACCTCCTGCGGCCACCCTTCGACGCGCGGCGCGAGGCCCTCGCTGCGGATCAGCTCCTCCAGCCGGGTGGCGTCCTCCCGGGTGCGCGGGCCCGCCACCACGCCGGTGCGCCCCTGCGCTGCGCGGATGCACCATGCCTCCGTCTTGCCCCGGTGCACGTGCTCGGCCAGGTGCTGGAGGACCGGCTCGCCGAGCAGGGCGGCGAGCGCCTCTTCGTCTCCGGCCGCCTCATCGAGCAGCTCGGCGAGCGTGCGGCCGAGGGCCGGTTCGGCGACGGCGTTCGAGTAGTTGCCCGGCCCGGTCTGGGCCGAGGCGAGCCAGAACTCGCCCACGCCGACCCGGATGCCGGCCAGCGCGTCGGCGCCCTCGTGCACCAGGCCCCAGGGCTTCAAGACCACGGCGGGGGCCAGCTTCCACAGCGCGGGTTCGGTCATCTCTGTCCCTGCCTCCTTGTTCGGTTCACGCTTCGACGCTCGCCCGGGGCGGAAAGAGCCAGTCCAGGTATCTGTCGGCCACCCCGCCCGCCTCCGCCTGGCCGGCGTGGATCAGGACGCGGTAGCGGAAGGTGAGCTTGCCTCCGGCCGGCAGCACGTAGCTGCCGTCGCCCTCGCCGTCGGGGAAGTAGGAGAGCCCGAACGGGTTCGCCGTCATCAGCCCGTAGTCGCGCACGTGCCAGAAGGTGGGGTAGCGCAGGTTGTGCGGGTGGTCGAAGACGGCGATGCCGGCCCGATGCCCTCCGACGGTCCCGCAGTAATCGCACCAGGACGCCCGGCGTCCCCACGTCTCGGCCTCGCTCAGGCCGCCCAGGGCGTTGCGGATCAGCCCGCCCCGCCCGCCCTCCATCGGCGTGGCCACGCGCACGGAGATGATCCCGCCCTCCTTGGTGTCGCCGAAGCGGACCTCGCCCTCGCTGGCGAAGAAGGCGACGGTCAGGTCGAAGAGCCGCAAGCTCGGCGGCACGTTGTAGAAGCGGTACTCGACCAGGTCCTGCATCAGCCGGTTGCCCCCGGCGTCGACCCAGTCGTTGAGGGCGGCGATGCGCCCGAAGACGGGGCCGCTCTCGGTGGCGTCGAAGTAGCGGTGCACCATGCGCCCGGCGCCCTCGGCCTCGCCCCAGTTGTCCGACCCGTTCACGTCGCCCCACGCCACCCAGAGCGAGCGGTGGTGGACGTGGTCGGTGGAGTCGCCCTCGACCTCTTCCTGGGGGTAGGCGCGGGTCACGCCGTGGCCGTAGGGGCCGACGAGCGGGTAGAGGCAGGGCTTGGGCCGCTCGCCGCCGAACAGGTAGCGGGTGAACAGCGCCCCGCCGATGCGCACGCTGACGCGGTCCTCGCCGGCCTTCACCTTCACCTGCGAGGAAGGCGGCGGCGCGCCCTCCTGCAGCAGGTAGGTGCGCTCCTGCCGGGGCGCGAGCGAGCGGACGATCCAGTGCAGCCTCGCCCCGCCGGCCGCCCCGCTGGCCTGGAAGGGCACGGGCACGCCCTCGCGCTCGTCGATGAGCACGCAGCTCGCCAGCTCGCGCGGCGAGCGGCTCACCTCGACGCTGACCGGGCAGAACCAGGCGGGGCGCGGCGCGGCGGTGACGGCGATCCTCAGCTTGTCCATGGCGGGCTCTGCTCCCTGCTGATCGGTCGGTGCGGACGGCGGCCCTCAGGCGAAGACGCGGCGCAGGTAATCCAGGCTCTCGCGCGCGATCCGCTCGGGGCCTGCCGAGAAATCGAAGACCTCCACCGAGACGTAACCGTCGTAGCCGACCTCCTGGAGGGCGGCGGCGATGGGGCGGAAGTCGGTCTCGCCGAAGCCGGGGCCTTCCCGTTCGGCGTCGTTGGCATGGAAGTGCTCCACGTAGGGCGCGCACTCGCGGATGATCTCGGGCATGGGCCGCAGCTCGCCGGCCATGGCCTTCACGTCGAGCATCATCCGGAAGCCCGGCCGGTCGACGGCCTCGACCAGGTCGCGCGCCTCGGCGGCGCTGGTCACGAAGTTGGTCTCGCTGCGACCCAGCGGCTCGATGCAGAAGGTGACGCCGCGCGCGGCGGCGTGCTCTCCCAGCGCGCGGAAGACCTCCACCGAGCGGGCCCAGACCCGGCCGTAGTCCTGACCCGGGGCCACGTCGCGCTGAGCGGGCGAGCCGAAGATGAGCACCCGCCCGCCGAGGTCCGCGCAGAAGTCCACCTCGCCCTTCAGGTAGTCGGCGGTGCGCTGGCGCACGGCGGGCTCGGGCGCGTTCAGGTGCAGCCCCTCGGGCTTGACCAGCAGCCAGTGCAGCCCCACTACCTCCAGCCCCCGCCCCTCGGCCGTCTGGCGCAGCTCGCGCCGGCCGGCCGCGTCCACGTCCTCGACGGACTCGGCGAGGGTGAAGGGGGCGATCTCGATGCCGTCGTAGCCGGCCTCGGCGGCGAGCTCGCACGCCTGGGCGAAGCTCCAGCCCTCGCAGAACTCGTTGCACATGGCGAACTTCATCGGCGTTCCTCCCCTGCCGGATCGGCGCGCTTCAGCGCTCGGGCAGGCCGCCGTCGCCATCCTGGAGCTCGTCCTCGAGCATGTCCAGGAACGGTCCGAAGAGCCGCTCGTTGCGCCAGTTGAGGCTCACGAGCTGCTCGTGGAGGCGCTTGACGGCCTGGAGGCGCTGCGACTCGCTGCGGGGCACGGTGAACATATCCAGCGGGCGCAGCTCGATGTCCTCGGGCGGCTCGGTCTGGCCCGCGTGCAGGCAGACCAGCGCCAGCAGTCCCGTGCGCCTCAACTGGCACACGAGCCCCTCGCCGGCGTTGAGCACGACCACCGTCTTGCCCGGCCGGTGGGGGTTGGCCGTGGCGGCGTCGGCGATCACGCCCAGGAAGGTGCTGTCGACCCCCTTGCACTGGGCCAGGTCGAAAGCCACGCAGTTGCAGCCGGCCCGGAACATGGCGTTGACGAAGTCGGGCACGGCGAGGCTGTTGCGCTGCGTGGCGAACCCGATCGGCTTCAGGTAGACGGTGCGCCCGATGACGGCGCCCTCGATGTGATCGTCCGGTGCCAACTTCGCTGCCTCCGCTGCTGGACCCTAACGGCGGGCGGCGGCGCCGGCCACGCGCCCGCAGCAATGCTTGGACTTGCGCCCGCTCCCGCACGGGCAGGGCTCGTTGCGCCCGGCCCGCGGGCCGGGCTGCGGCGCGCCGCGCCGGGCGCTCGGGCGATCCGCACCGGCATCCTCCGGGCCACGGCGCCCGGCGGCGACCTCGCGGCCGATCCGGTTCAGGAAGGCGTGGAGCCGGGGCGGCCCCGGCCCGGCGGCGACCCGCTCCAGCCGGCCGAAGACGTGCTCGAAGATCCGCTTCTTCGCCTCGCAGAGGTACGGCTCCCCGTCGGGCCCGATGCCGAGCTTGGCGCGGTGCCGGTAGCACCCGGCGTGGCAGTAGGGCAGCCACTCGCAGCCCTCGCAGCCGGCCGGCACGTGCTCGGCCCCGGCGACGAAGTCGCGGAAGGTGCGGCCCTGGAGCATCTGGGTGAGCGTCTGCTCCCGCACGTTGCCGAGCCGGTAGCGCTCCTCCACGAAGAAATCGCAGGGGTAGACGTCGCCGTTCCACTCGATGGTGACCAGGTTCGAGCAGTCGGGCCGGTACTCGCAGCACTCCGGCGGCAGGCCGAAGAAGATGTGGAGCCAGTTGTCGATGCGGCGCACGTAATAGGAGGGATCGTCGCCGTCGAGCCATGCGTCGAAGAGCGCGATCATGAACTCGGCGTACTCGGCGGCGGTGATCGAGTGCTCGCTGAGCCGCCCGCCGCCGCCGGCCGGCTCGGTGCAGGGGATGAACTGGGCGAAATGGATCTCGTTCTCTCGGAGGAACTCGAAGACGCGGCGGGGATGGCCCACGTTGGCGCGGCTGATCACCACCAGCACGTTGAACTCGACGCGGTGGGCCTTCAGGCGCTCCAGGGCGCCCATCGCGGCCTCGTAGGCCGGCTTGCCGCTGCGGAAGCGGCGCACCTCGTTCAGCTCCGGCGGCCCGTCCACGCTGAGGCCGACCAGGAAGCGGTTGCGGGCCAGGAAGCGGCACCACTCATCGTCCAGCGCCGCGCCGTTGCTCTGGAGGCTGTTGCCGAAGCAGTCGCCCGGGCGGGCGTGGCGGGCCTCGACCTCGACGACCCGGCGGAAGAACTCCAGCCCCATCAGCGTCGGCTCGCCGCCCTGCCAGCCGATCTTGATCTCGCCCGGCTCCAGGCCGCGGTATTGGGCGCAGACGACGTCGAACACGTCCAGCGACATGCGCGGGCGGGGCTCATCGGGGTAGAGGCCGCAGACGCCCCGGTAGTAGCAATAGCCGCAGGCCATGTTGCAGTCATGGCTGACGGGCTTGATGAGGATGCCGAGGTTGGGTTTGCGCATCGTGGCTCTGCCCCAGGTCCGGTGCCGGCTTCATTATAGCAGCGGCGCGGGGACGGTTCATCCGCAAGCGGTCCCGCTCAGCCGGCGGCCTCCGGCGGCCGTTCGTCGGCGCAGACCAGCGCCAGCAGCACGCGCATCAGCCAGATTGTGATCAGAAGCAGCGCCAGCAGGTGCTCCGCCCGCCACGAGCCGAGCGGCCAGCGGGCGAAGCAGGCGACCACGGCGCCGGCGAGCGCGGCGGCGAGCACGCCGCTCAGCGCCTGGAGCGCCCGCCCGGCCCAGCGCACCCGCCGCGCGGCGAGCCGGCGCAGCACGAGCCATCCCGCCAGGGCCACCGCGGGCAGGGCCAGGGCTATCCAGAGCCGGCCCTGCGCCGTGAGCAGGTCGGCAATGCGCGCTGTCCCCCGCATGGCCCCGGCCACCAGCCCCTGCGCCCACCCGGCCGCCACGCGGATGCCGGCCCGGTAGGCCGCCAAGTCGAGCAGCGCCCCGTGCAGCACGGCGAGCCCCAGCGCCAGGCAGCCGGCCAGCCCGGCCGGCCCCAGGCAGCGCGCCGGCCAGGCCGGCCCGGGGCGCTCCAGCTCGCCTCCCGCCGTGCCCCACTCCACGCCGCGCAGCCGCCACCAGCGCCGCCAGAGGGCGGCCGCGCACCCCAGGGCGCAGAGCATGGCGGCGGCGAGCGTCAGCAGGGCCCAGCCGCCCCACAGTCCCCGGCTGCGAAGGGCCGCGTGCCAGGCCGGCAGCAGGGCGGCCACGCCGGCCATCCAGACCACTGCCACCAGGGGATAGGCGGCCGGGCGGCCGCGCCAGGCCTCGTCGTGCAGGCCGATCAGCAGCAGGGCGAGCATGCCGGCCGCCGCCGCGTAGCCGGGCCAGTCCGTGCAGAGCCGCCCCGCCCGCACGCCGAGCGCCGCGAGTGCGCCCGCGACGTGGCGCAGCAGGTGCAGCGCCCCGGGCACGTCGCTGCGGGCGGGCAGCAGCGAGAGCGCCAGCCCGCACGCCAGCCCGAGCAGGCCGACCCGCACGGCGAAGACCAGCCGCGAGCCCCTGCCCGGCCCGCCGCCTCCGCCGCCGACCGTGGCCGCCGCCGGGCCGAAGACGGCGAGGGCCTCGACCCGCCACAGGCGCACCAGCGAGGCCGTCGCCTCCCACAGCCGGGCCAGCAAGCCGGCCGCCGCGACCAGCAGCAGCAGCCGCAGCGCGAAGCTCGACGTGATGGCGCGCCCGAACCGGGTCCCGAGCGTCGGGGAGGTGAGCGGCAGGAACAGCCTCGAGGCGTAGCCGAGCGCCAGCAGCGTGCCCGCGCCGAGCGGCACCGCCCACAGGGCCGCCACGGCCAGCAGGGCCCAGCCCACCCGGAGCGCCGCCAGCAGGTGCAGCAGCAGCGCCGCCGCCAGCAGCGTGGCCGCCGCCCACCCGAGCACCCCGCCCGGCAGCCGACCCAGCAGCTCCGCCCCGCCGGCGGCCAGGCGGGCCGCCCACCGTCCGGCGGCGATGGCGAGCAGGTCCTGGCCCACGGCCCCGCAGGCGGCGAAGGCCCTCGCCACGCCCCGTCGCACCCCCGGCGTGCCCGCCGCCAGCGCCAGCAGCGCCCAGAGCAGCAGAGCCCCGGCGAGCCAGGCCGTCGAGCAGACCGCCCGCAGGTCGGCCCGGGCCGCCGCCCCCGGCTGCCGCGCCCGCAGGCGGCTGCGCCGCACCACGAGCCCCGCCACCCCGAAGGTCAGCCCCAGGCCCAGCGGACACCAGAGCCACGCCGTGCCCAGCGCCCACAGCTCGCCGTGCGGCGCGCCGACCCGACGGGCGAACCGCGCCAGCCAGCCCAGCGCGCCGAACGTCGCCACGACCAGGCCCACGCCGGGCACCAGCGCCCAGCGGCTCACCCAGTCCCCCTGCGTCTCGGCCAGCCAGGCCCCGGCCACGGCGGCCAGCAGCCCCAGGCAGACCAGCAGCAGCGCCAGCGGGTCGCCCCCCAGGTGCGCCGGCGCCCAGAGCGCCAGGCAGGCCAGCGCGCCGAGCGCCACCAGCGAAGTGCCGAAACCGGTCGCCTCATACATGTCCGCCCGTCCGCCCCCGACCGGGCTCCGCCTGCGCCACAGCAGGGCGATCCCCCCGAGCATGACCGGCAGGGCGCCCGCGCAGACCCAGAGCGCGGCGAGCACCGTCAGGCGCCCGGCCGCCCCGGGCAGGCCGAACTCGAAGGCGAGCTGACGGGCGCCGAGCCCGGCCAGCAGGCCGGCCACCGCCCAGCAGCCGGCCATGGCGACCCCGCGCACCGCGCGCCGCCCCGAGCTCTCCGCCAGCGCCGCCAGCCCCGCCACGCAGAGCGCGGGCGCCAGCGCCACCGGCCAGTAGCGGGCGAGGAACGCGAGCGGGACGCGCGGCGGGCCGGCGAAGAGCCGGTAGCCGGTCAGCGGCTGCGCCGCCAGCAGCAGCAGGTAGACGAGCCCCGAGAGCGCGGCCGTGCGAGCCGCCCAGCCGCGCCCACGCAGGCACTGAAGGAAGACCAGGCAGCCCGCCAGCCCGAGCAGGCCGAACACGAACAGGTCGGTCATCAGCTCCCCGGGGGGGACGCCGAACACGAAGCCCGCGGCGCTGCGCAGCAGGACGCCGAGCAGGACGAGGACGGCCGCTGCGAGGCCCGCCACGGCGAAAGCCCGCCGGCAGAGCAGCCCCGGCGGCGTGCCGGCGGCCAGGAACTCGCGCAGCAGCAGCAGGAGCACGGCCCCGTCGAAGGCCACCAGCGGCCCGCGCCAGTCCACGGGCGTGGCGCCGGCCAGCAGGGCCGTCACGGCCGCCACGAACGCAAAGACGCAGGCGACCGTCCCCGACCAGAGCAGCCAGCGCGCCATCCACCGCGCGGGCTCGCCTGCGGGCGCGCGGAGCCTCAGGGGGACGATGGGCCGCTCGACGGTCTCGTCCTCGAAGACGACGGCGGCGGGGGTGCCCGCCGGCTCGCTCTTCGGCGCCGGGCCGTCCCAGTCGTCGGGCTCAGGGGGCATGGCCGCTTCCCGTCTCGGGGCGCAGGCGTGGGGCCCGGGGCGTGCTCGGGCATGGGGGCGCGGTGCGCGGCGAGGCTTCAGGGCTCCCGGCCGGGGGTGCGCCCCCTCAGGACGTTGATCTTGTCCCTCAGCCGGGCGGCCATCTCGTAGTTCTCCCGGCGGATGGCGATCTCCTGCTCCACCTCGAGGCTGTGCATCAGCTCCTCGTCGTTGAGCGGCACGTTGTGCCTCTCGCGCAGGCTTCGGCGCAGGTCCACCAGTATCTGCCGCTCGGTGCTGTCGGGGGCCTGGTCCTCGATCTCGTAGTCGACGTGGAAGCGCTCGATGTCACGCACGCCCCGGTTCAGCGCGTCGAGCGCGCCCCGCACGTTGCCGGCCTGGAGGTGCAGCAGCATGGCCGAGCGGGCCCGGTCCATAGTCAGCCCCGGGCGGTAGCGATCGTAGCTGTAGACGGCCGAAGCGTCGGGGTAGCTCTCGCGCAGCAGGGCCAGGATCTTCAGGTTGTGCACGGCGTCGGCCAGCGAGCGGGCGTAGTCGCCCAGCAGGAACAGGGCCCGCCCCCGGCGGTAGTAATCGAACAGCTCCTCGGCCAGCTCCTCGACCCGCTCGGCGTCGAGGTGCCGCTCGGCCGGGTCGTCGGAGGCGACCTTCGCCGCGCAGTAGTCCAGCATGCTGGGGTAGCCGTGCGGCCGTCGCCCGTCGGGGCGGCCGTCGCACTCCCACTGGAGCAGCCCGCTGCGTATGCGCAACTGGACCTTCGCCCGGCCGCCGAGGCCCGTGACCTTGCGCACGTTGTTGGCCTCCTCCTCCTCGTCGTACGGCCACTCGCCTATGATCAGGGACAGGTCCTTCATCGTCCGTCTCTGCGTTCCTTGCGTGGGTCTGTGCTGGCGCGACGTCTCAGTGCCCCCCCTGCGGCTCTTCCTTCGCCGCCGGCTGCTCGGGCGGCCCGGAGGGGGCGCTGACGAACCGCATCCGCAGATCGGTCAGCAGGCGCTGGAGGTAGTCGGCCTCCTCGTCGGTGAGGTTGCCCTCCGTCTTGTCCTTGAGCATGGCCAGGGTGTCGATCAGCAGCGCGGCCTCGCCGGGGCGGCGTTCGCGCTTGCCCGTGCGGGGCTCCTCCAGCTCGCCCAGCGCCATCAGCGTCTGGGTATAGAGGCCGGCGACGAAGCCGGCGAAGGTGACCTCGGGCGGCGCCCCGGCGCCGTGGCCCGGCCCCGCCTCCTGCTCGCGGCGCAGCCGCTCCTTCTCCTCGGCGACCGCCTCCTTCCAGTCCTCGTCGGCCTGGGGCCTCGGCTCCCGGCCCGCATCTTCCTCTGCCATCTGACTCGTCGCCTCCGGCTACTCTGAGCGGGTTACCTCACTGCTTCAGCGCCTATTATAGCAGAACGGTTCGCCGGGCCGATTTCAAGCCCCTGCGGCGGGCAGCAGGGCCACAAGATGCCATCCTGAGCCCCCCGCCGGCCTGTCCCGGACAGGCACGTCGGCGCAGAAAGATCCCTCGCGGTTGACAGCCGAGCCGCTCGGGATGACACGAGGGGGGCAGTCGTCCGCGGGCTGCCGCCCCGGCAAGTCCCGGGCGCCATGATCGTGCCGTCGGCCGACAGCCGAATGGCCCTGGGTGGTCGGGCCCGGCGGGGCGTCGTTGCATCGGGCGTGGCCGCGCGCTACAGTAGGTCTGGACGCCAGATTGGCCACAATCCGAGGACCCACAGCCATGGAGAAGCCCTGGGGCGGTCGCTTCGAGAAAGAGACCGACGAGATGGTCGAGCGCTTCAGCGAGTCCGTCTCCTTCGACCGGCGCCTCTACCGCCAGGACATCCGCGCCAGCCTCGCCCACGCCGAGATGCTCTGCCGGGCGGGGCTGCTCAGCGACGAGGAGCTGGTCAAGATCCACGGGGGCCTCGACGAGATCCAGGCGCAGATCGAGGCCGGCGAGTTCGAGTTCCTGGTGCCGCTGGAAGACGTGCACATGAACATCGAGTCCGCCCTCGTCCAGCGCATCGGCGAGGCCGGCCGCAAGCTCCACACCGGCCGCAGCCGCAACGACCAGGTCGCCTGCGACCTGCGCATGTGGTGCCGCGACGCGGTGGAGGAGTCCCTGGAGCTGATCCGCGACTGCCAGCGCGCGCTGCTCGAGGTGGCCGCGGAGAACGTCGAGCTGATCGTGCCCGGCTTCACCCACCTCCAGCACGCCCAGCCCGTGCTGCTGGCGCACCTGCTGCTGGCCTACGTGGAGATGCTGGAACGCGACGCCGGGCGGCTCGCCGAGTGCCGCGCCCGCATGAACGTCAGCCCGCTGGGCGCCTGCGCGCTGGCCGGCACCGCGCTGCCGATTGACCCCGACTACACGGCGGCCGAGCTCGGCTTCGACGGGCGTTTCCGCAACAGCGCCGACGCGGTGAGCGACCGGGACTTTGCCGCCGAGCTCGTCTTCGACCTCGGCCTGATCGCCGTGCACCTGTCGCGGCTCGCCGAGGAATGGCTGCTCTGGACCACGCCGGAGTTCGACTTCCTGGACCTGGGCGAGGACTTCTGCACCGGCTCCAGCATCATGCCCCAGAAGAAGAACGCCGACGTGCTGGAGCTGGTGCGGGGCAAGTGCGGCCGCGTCCTGGGCGACCTGGCCTCGCTGCTGACCATGCTCAAGGGCCTGCCCCTGGCCTACAACCGGGACCTCCAGGAGGACAAGGAGGCCGTCTTCAACGCCGTCGACACCGTCCAGGGCTCCTTGAGCATCATGGCCGCCCTGATCCGCACGGCGGCCTTCAAGCCCGACAGCATCGCCCGCGCCTGCGCCCTGGGGCACATGGACGCCACGGCGCTGGCCGACTACCTGGTCGGCCGGGGCCTGGCGTTCCGCGAGGCGCACCAGATCGCCGGCCGGGCCGTGCGCAAGGCCGCCGCCGCCGCCGTCGCCTTGAGCGAGCTCGGCCTGGACGAGCTGCGCGAGTTCAGCGAGCTGATCGCCGAGGACGTCTACCGCGTGCTCGGCGCCCGCAACTGCGTGGAGAACTACCGCTCGCCCGGCTCCAGCGCGCCGGCCGAGGTGCGGCGCCAGCTCGACCGCTGGCGCGAGCGGCTCGGGGGATAGCGCCGCTCCCCCTGCGGCAGCCGTGGCGGCTGCAACGCCCGGGCGGACAAGCGGGCCGTGCCTTGAAACGCGCCTCGCCCCAGACCATAATCATCGGCGAGCCGGGCGCCGCCCGTAGCCCGCCACCGCATGGAGCGATAGCACATGCCCGCCGAACGCATTGCGGCCCGGACCATCCTCTTCATCGTCGTGGTCTTCCTGGCGCTGGTCGTCGTGCACCTGCGCTGGGGCACCGACGTGGAGGAGGAAGCCGCCACCGAGGCCGCCCCGAGCGTCTCGAGCATCCAGGTCGCGGAGGACGGCAAGCTGGTGGACGTAATGTCCGCCGAATGGCCGAACGAAGGGCCTGAGTCGGCCGTGCGCTCGGCGCTGGAGGAGCTGAGCAGCGAGTCGGCCGAGAGCCGGCGGGCCGTCGCCATCCAGCTCTCCTTCCTGACCAACGACCCGGCCGCGCGCGAGCGCCTGCTGGCGCTGCCGGAGGAGCTGGCCGCGCAGGTGCGGGCGGCGCTGCTGGAGGGGCTGCACGACCCCGACCCGGTCGTGGCGGCCAACTGCGCCGAGGCGCTGATCGGATGGTGGCGCATCTCGCCGAGCGGCACGGCCACCCGCCACTTCCAGCGCGGGCTGGCGCAGTTCGAGGCCGGCCGGCTGGAGGCGGCCCTGGAGACCTTCGAGGGCGTGGAGGGCCTCGGCGGGGCGGTGCCGCCGGAGCTCTACCGGATGAAGGCGGAGGTCCACCTGGCGCGTGGCGAGCCGCAGAAGGCGCTGGACGAATGCCGCCGCGCGCTGCGCGCCGAGCCGAGGGAGTTCCCCGCGCTTTACGCCCGCGCCCGCGCGCAGGTCAAGCTCGGCCACGTCGGCGAGGCCGTCCGCTCGCTGGAGCAGGCCCTCGCCATCTACGGCTCGTATCAGGCCGCGCGCGAACTGCGCGAGGAGCTGGCGGGCTGAGCCATCCGCATCCCTCAGGCGCCCTGCTGCGAGATGGCCACGAGGCGCTCAAGCGCCTCCTTCGCGCGCCCCGCGTCGATCGACTCGGCGGCCGCCTCGGCCCCCGCGCGCAGTGTCTCGGCGCGGCCCCCCACGTGGACGGCCGCCCCGGCGTTGAGGAGGACCATGTCGCGGCGCGGCCCCGTCGCGCCGTCCAGGACGGCGCGGATGGCGGCGGCGCTCTCCTCCAGGCTGCCGACCGAGAGGTCCTCCAGATCGGCCCGCTCCACGCCGAAGTCCTCCGGGGCGATCCGTTCCACCGTCACCTCGCCCTCGCGCACCCGGGCGGCGAGGGTCTCGGCGCAGAGGCTGATCTCGTCCATGCCGTCCAGGCTGTGCACGACCATGGCCCGCACGGCGCCGAGGTTGCCCAGCACGCGGGCCAGCGGCTCGACGAGCGCCTCGCTGAAGACGCCCAGCACCTGGCGTCGCGCCCCGGCGGGGTTGGTCAGGGGCCCGAGCACGTTGAAGACGGTCCGGATGGCCAGCTCGCGCCGGGGGCCGATGGCGTGCTTCATGGCCGAGTGGAGCGCCGGGGCGAACAGGAAGCCGATGCCGGCCTCGCGGATGCTGCGTTCGACGACGGCCGGCTGGGCGGTCAGGTTCACCCCGAGCGCCTCCAGCACGTCGGCGCTGCCCCAGCGCCCGGAGGCGGCGCGGTTGCCGTGCTTGGCCACCGGCACGCCCGCGCCCGCCGCCACCAGGGCGGCGGCGGTCGAGACGTTGAAAGTCACCTTGCCCGTGCCGCCCGTGCCGCAGGTGTCCACCACGTCCAGCTCGCCCACGTCGATGCGCGTGGCCGCCTCCCGCATGGCCAACGCGCAGCCGGTGATCTCCTCCACCGTCTCGCCCTTGACGCGCAGCGCCACCAGGAAACCGGCGACCTGCGACGGCGTGGCCCCGCCGGACATGATGACAGACATGGCCTCGCGGGCCTCCTGCGCCGCGAGGTCGTCTCCTTCAACGAGCCTGGCGATGTAGCTCTGGAGCATGGGAGCCGTCCTGAGCGTGAGATGGCGGAACGTGCGTCCGGCCGTATTGTAGGGGCCGGGCCCGGCGCGGTCAATGCCTGCCACGCCGAGCAGACCACGACGACACGACGAGCACCAGTCCTTCGCTCGCTCTTGCCCTCGGCGGTTACGCCAGGGTCGAGCCGTTTGCGCTGATCGTAAGGTGGCGGGGGGCGCGGGGTTGGCGGGAGGGCAGAGAAGTAGTTACCCTACAAGCGGCCCGCCAGGGCCGCGCTGCCTGACCGCTCACCGTCACGCAGTCGGGGGAGGTCGGCGTGCGTGTAACTTGACAAAAGATACCGTTTTAGTTACCTTTCGGACGAAACGCAAGATATCTGCCGCTGCCTCGGGGAGGAAGCCGACCATGACCGACGAAGGGAAGAAGCTGCGGTTCGACACCGTCGCCCTGCACGGCGGGCACACGCCCGACGCCTGCACGCACGCCCGCGCCGTGCCGATCTACCAGACCACCTCCTACCAGTTCGAGGACACCGAGCACGCCGCCCGCCTGTTCGCCCTGGAGGAGCCGGGCTACATCTACACGCGCATCATGAACCCGACCACCGAGGTGCTCGAGACCCGCCTGGCGATGCTCGCGGGCGGCGTCGGCGGCCTGGCCTTCGCCAGCGGCATGGCCGCCACCAGCGCCGGCTGCCTGACCATCCTCGGCGAGGGCGACCACGTCGTCTCCTCCAGCGGACTCTACGGGGGCACCTACACGCTGTTCAGCCAGACCTTCCCCCGCCGGCTCGGCATCGAGGTCACCTTCACCGACAGCGACGATCCGGGCGAGTTCGAGGCGGCCCTCACCGACCGCACGAAGCTGATCTTCCTGGAGACGATCGGCAACCCGCGCCTCACCGTGCCGCACTTCGCGGCCATCTGCGAGGTCGCCCACGCCCGCGGCATCCCCGTGATGGTGGACAACACGACCGCCACGCCCTACCTGTGCCGTCCGATCGAGCACGGGGCCGACATCGTCGTGCACAGCCTGACCAAGTGGCTCGGCGGGCACGGCAACAGCATCGGCGGCGTGCTGATCGACGGGGGGCGGTTCGACTGGGTCGCCAGCGGCCGCTTCGCCGAGATGAACGAGCCGGACCCGAGCTACCACGGCATCCGGTACGTGGAGCAGTTCGGCGAGGCGGCCTACATCGTGAAGGCGCGGGTGCAGATCCTGCGCGACCTGGGCGGCTGCATCAGCCCGTTCAACGCGTTCCTGGTCCTGCAGGGCGTCGAGACGCTGCCGGTGCGCATGGCGCGCCACTGCGAGAACGCGCAGCGGGTGGCGGAGTTCCTGGCCGGCCACGCGAAGGTGAGCTGGGTCACCTACCCGGGCCTGGCGGACCATCCCACGCACGAGCTGGCCCGCCGGTACCTGTCCGGGGGCTTCGGCAGCCTGATCGGCTTCGGCATCGAGGGCGGCCTGGAGGCGGGCAAGCGGTTCATCAACGCGCTGGAGCTGGTCAGCCACCTGGCCAACATCGGCGACGCCCGCACGCTGGCCATCCACCCCGCCAGCACCACGCACCAGCAGCTCGCCGAAGAGGAGCAGCTCCAGAGCGGCGTCACGCCGGACTTCGTGCGCCTCTCGATCGGCATCGAAGACGCCCGCGACATCGTCGAGGACCTGGACCGGGCGCTGGCGAAGGCTTGAGATTGCGGCGGGCGTGATGTAGCATTGTGGCTTGCGGGCGGCGCCGTGGCCGCCGCCGCACCTCATCCCTTCCCCAGGGCGATCCGGGCGAGCACATGCCGGCTGAGCACTCCGCAGGCGTCGTCCAGACCAGGACCTGGCGGTTCGCCGAGCCGCCGGGCGAGCTGGCCCTGCGCAGCGGGGTGAAGCTCGGCCCGATCGAGGTGGCCTACGAGACCTACGGCGAGCTGAGCCCGCAGCGGGACAACGCCATCTACATCTGCCACGCCCTGAGCGGCGACGCCCACGTGGCCGGCGTCCACTGCCCGGACGATGCGAAGCCCGGCTGGTGGGACACGATGGTCGGCCCGGGGAAGGGGATCGACACCGAGCGCTACTTCGTGGTCTGCGCCAACTGCATCGGCGGCTGCAAGGGCAGCACCGGCCCCTCGTCGATCAACCCGCGCACGGGCGAGCCCTACGGGCTCGACTTCCCCATGGTGACGATCAGCGACATGGTGAAGGTCCAGCACGCCCTGCTGACGGAGCACCTGGGGGTGGAGCGGGTGCTCGCGGTGGTCGGCGGCTCGATGGGGGGGATGCAGGTGCTCCAGTGGGCGATCGACTACCCGGAGATGGTCGCCTCGGCCATCCCCATCGCCAGCGCCAGCCGGCTGGAGGCGCAGAGCATCGCCTTCGACGAGGTGGGCCGGCAGGCCATCTACAGCGACCCGAACTGGCGGGAGGGCAGCTACTACGGCGGCGCGCCGCCGAACCGCGGCCTCGCCGTGGCGCGGATGATCGGCCACATCACCTACCTGAGCAGCCACTCGATGCGCGACAAGTTCGGGCGCGGCCTCCAGGACCGCGACGAGGTCGGCTACGACTTCGGCCCGGCCGACTTCCAGGTCGAGAGCTACCTGCGCTACAAGGGCGACAGCTTCGTGGAGCGCTTCGACGCCAACTCCTACCTCTACATCACCAAGGCGATGGACTACTTCGACCTGGCGGCCGACCACGGCTCGCTCATCGAGGCGTTCCGCGGCGTCAAGAGCCGCTTCCTGGTCATCTCCTACAGCGGGGACTGGCTCTTCCCCACCGAGCAGTCCAAGGAGATCGTGCGCGCCCTCCAGGCCAACGGCGTGGTCACCACGTTCCTGGAGCTTCAGAGCGAATACGGGCACGACGCCTTCCTGCTGGAGGACGAGCAGCTCAGCCAGATCCTGGCCGGCTTCCTGCGCAACGCCCTCGCCGAGGAGCGGCGCCGCGCCGCCCCCGACCCAATCGGCGCGCGCCCTTAAAGACCCCTTGCCCCCGGGGAGAGGCATGAACGACACCGACCCGCTGACGCCCTACGGCAACCGGCCGATGGTCACGCCCATCGTGGCCGCCGTCAACTACGAGTACCTCTCCTTCGAGGTGCTGCGCCAGATCACCGACGGTGAGATCGACGGCTACACCTACCATCGCGACGACAACCCCACCGTGCGCGCCGTCGAGAAGCAGGTCGCCGCCCTGGAGGGCGCCGTCGATTGCGTCATCGCCACCACCGGGATGGCCGCCATTACCATGATCTTCCTCACCTACCTGAACAAGGGCGACCATCTGATCACCTTCCACGACGTCTACGGGGCCAACTATAAGGTCTCGCTCATCCTGGAGCGCTTCGGCGTCGAGGTCACCTGGCTCGACGCCGACCGGGGCGACCTGGTGGCCGAGGCCGTGCGCGACAACACGGCGATGATCTTCTGCGAGACCCCGAGCAACCCGCTGTGCAAGACCGTCGAGATCGCCATGCTCCGCCGCGAGGCCGACCGCGCCGGGGCCCGCCTGGTGGTGGACAACACCTTCGCCACACCCTATCACCAGCTCCCGCTGACGCTCGGGGCCGACCTGGTCGTCCACAGCGCCACCAAGGCCCTCGGCGGGCACAACGACCTGATGGCCGGGGCCATCGCCTGCTCCACGCGCGAGTACTACGACGAGCTCTGGTTCACCCGCCAGGCCATCGGCACCACGCTGGACCCCTACTCGGCCGCCCGCCTGGAGAGGGGGCTGAAGACCTTTGCCCTGCGCGCCGAGAAGATGGCGGCGAACGCGCAGGCGATGGCCGAGTTCCTGGAAGCCCACCCCCGCGTGCCGCGCGTGCGCTACCCGGGGCTGCCCTCCGACCCGGGCCACGAGGCCGCCGCGCGGCAGATGAAGGACGGGTTCGGCGGCATGCTCGCCTTCGACGTGGGCCAGACGGAGGAGGACGCCAGGCGCTTCGTCGAAAGGCTCAAGGTCATGTATCACGCCGTCAGCCTGGGGGCGACGGAGACGCTGGTCTGCGTGCCCTACCTGAGCACCATGCTGTACCTGCCGCAGCAGCGGCGGACCACCTTCGGCGTGCGGCGCAACACGGTGCGCCTCTCGGCGGGAATCGAACCGATCGGGGACCTGATCGCCGACCTCGAGCAGGCCCTCGCCTGAACGGGGCGGGCCACTCAAAGCGGGATCGCTGCCATGCCGGCGCGGCTCGACTACCGGATGATCGAGGACCACGTGGAGCCCGGGGCCGAGGTGCTGGACCTGGGCTGCGGCGACGGTGAGCTCCTGCACGAGCTGATCGCGCAGAAGGGCTGCCGGGGCTGCGGGGTCGACGTGGACCTGGCCGCTGTGCAGAGGTGCATCGCCCGGGGCGTGCCGGTCTACCACGGCGACATGCAGGAGGGGCTCGCCATGTTCGCCGACGGGCGGTTCGACTGCGTGATACTGAGCCAGACTCTCCAGCAGACGGTCTCGCCGGCCCGCGTGATCCGCGAGATGCTGCGGGTGGGCCGGCGGGCGGTGATCAGCTTCCCCAACTTCGGGCACTGGCGCGTGCGGCTCCAGCTCTTGCTGAAGGGCCGCATGCCCGTCACACGGGTGCTGCCCTACAAGTGGTACGACACGCCCAACATCCACCTGCTCACCGTCAAGGACTTCCTCAGGCTCTGCGAGGAGCTGGGGCTGCGGATCGTCGACAGGATCTACCTGACCCCGGGCGACCGCCGCGTGCCGGCGCCGCTGGCCAACATGCTGGCCGGCGTCGCCATCTTCGTCGTCGAATCGCGCAGCAGCGCCTGACCCCGCAGGAGGGGGCAGATGGCCGCCGAGAAGAAGCCGCCCCGTGGCAAGATGGCGCGCAAGCGCGCGTGCGAGATACTCGACCGCCTCGAACAGGAGCACCCCGACGCGCGCGTCTACCTCGACTACGAGACGCCGCTCCAGTTGCTCCTCGCTACCATCCTCGCCGCCCAGTGCACCGACGAGAAGGTCAACGAGATCACCCCCCGGCTCTTCGAGCGTTACCCGACGGCCGAAGAGCTGGCCAAAGCCGACCGGGAGGGGCTGGAGGCGCTGTTGCGGCCGACCGGTTTCTTCCGCCAGAAGGCCCGGAGCGTGCAGGAGGCCTGCCGCGTCATCGCCGAGGAGCACGGCGGCGAGGTGCCCGCCGACCGCGAGGCGCTCACCGCCATATCCGGCGTCGGCCGCAAGACCGCCAACATCGTGCTGATCGAAGCCTTCGGCCAGGATGCCATCGCCGTCGACACGCACGTCAAGCGCCTCGCCACGCGGCTGGGCATGACCGCCTCGAAGACGGTGGACGCGATGGAGAAGGACCTCTGCGCCCTGATCCCCGAGGAGCGCTGGGGCCGGGCGACGCTCCTGCTCGGCACGCACGGGCGGCGCGTCTGCGCGGCGAAGAAGCCCGACCACGAGGGCTGCGCCCTCAACGAGCTCTGCGCGTTCTACCGCGACATGCAGTCCCGCTAAGCCGGCCCGAGCCGAGCCGCCGCCATGGCTGAGACGACCCAGGAGCCCGCCGCCGAGCGCCGCCGCATCACCGTGCGGGGCCGCGTGCAGGGCGTCGGCTTCCGCCCCACGCTCTATCGCGAGCTGGTGCGGCGCGGCTGCGCCGGCAGCATCCGCAACACCCCCGAAGGGGTCGCGCTCGAGGTCGAGGCGCCGCCCGACGTGCTGGACGAGGTCGTGCGCGAGTTCCCCCGGCTCGTGCCCGAGCGGGCGCGCGTGGACGAGCTGATCGTCGAGCAGGTCGAGCCCCGGGGCGAGCGGGGCTTCCGCATCGAACGCAGCGACGCGGACGGGCGAAGCCTGCTGCCGATCCCGCCCGACCTGGCCCTCTGCGGCGAATGCGCCGCCGAGCTGGACCGGCCCGGCTGCCGGCGCGAGGGCTACCCCTTCAACACCTGCACCGACTGCGGGCCGCGCTTCACCATCGCCCGGCGCGTGCCGTTCGATCGGGAGACGAACGCCATGGCGGCCTTCCCTCCGTGCGAGGACTGCGCCCGCGAGTACGCCGAGCCGGCCGAGCGCCGCTTCCACGCGCAGACCGTCTCCTGCCCCGCCTGCGGCCCCTCGCTCGCCTTCCTCACCCCCCAGGGCGAAGAGGTGGACGAGCCGCTCCGGACCGCCCGGCGCATGCTGCGCGAGGGGCGGATCCTGGCCGTCAAGGGCATCGGCGGCTTCCACCTCGCCTGCGACGCCACGCGCCCCGCGCCCGTCGCCCTGCTGCGCGAGCGGAAGCGACGGCCCGCCAGGCCGTTTGCGATCATGGCGGTCGATATCGAGGCGTGCCGGCGGCTCGCCGAGGTGAGCGCCGTCGAAGAGGAGCTGCTGACCTCGCCGCAGGCGCCGATCGTCCTGCTGCGCAGGCGGCCCGGTTGCCCCGTCGCCGAGGGCGTCGCGCCGGGCCTGGCGCACCTCGGCGTCATGCTGCCCTACACGCCGCTGCACCGGCTGCTCCTCGCCGGCGAGATGCCCGTCGCGCTGGTCATGACGAGCTGCAACCGGCGCGAGGAGCCGATCGCCGTCAGCCACGAGCAGGTGCTCGGGGAGCTGACCGATCTCGTGGACGGCGTGCTGACCCACGACCGGGAGATTGTGAACCGCTGCGACGACTCGCTGGTGGCGGCCTTCGACGGGCTGCCCCTGCCGATGCGGCGCTCGCGGGGCTACGTGCCCGAACCCCTCATCCTTGAGCGCCCCGGGCCGCCCGTGCTCGCCACCGGCGGGATGATGAAGAACGCGTTCGCGCTGACCAGCGGCCGGCGCGTCTTCCTCTCCCAGCACATCGGCGACGTCTCGGACGCCGACAACGCCGCCTACTTCGCGCGCTCCGTGCGGGAGTTCTCGCGGCTGCTGCGCGTGGAGCCGGAGGTCCTCGCCTGCGACATGCACCCGGACTACCCCACGACGGCCTTCGCCCGTGAGATGGCCGAGCGACGCGGGCTGCCGCTCCTCCAGGTGCAGCAGCACCACGCCCATGTCGTCTCGTGCCTCGCCGAGAACGGCCGCGAGGGGCCGGCCATCGGCGTGAGCTGGGACGGGGCGGGCTACGGCGAGGACGGCGCCGTCTGGGGCGGCGAGTTCATGGTCGCCGACCGGCGCGGCTACCGGCGGCGCTATCACCTGGCCTACGTGCCGATGCCCGGCGGCGAGCAGGCCGTCCTCAACCCCGTGCGCATGGCCGCCTCGCACCTGGCCTGCGCGCTCGGTCCGCAGGAGGCGCTGCGGCGGCTCGGCCCCGCGATGCGGGAAGGCGAGTGCGATCTCGCCCTGCGGGTCATGGGGCGGGAAGCGTTCTCCCCGCCCACCTCCAGCGCCGGGCGGCTCTTCGACGCCGTCGCCGCCCTGCTCGGCGTGCGCAGGCGCGCCACCTACGACGGCCAGCCGGCCGCCGAGCTCGAGGCGCACTGCGCGCCGGAGGCCGAAGGCGCCTACCCCGTTGCCTTCGAGGGCGACGAGATATCGGTAGCGCCGACCTGGGCGGCGATATGCGGGGACCTGGATAGGGGCGAGGAGCCCGGCGCCGTCGCCATGCGGTTCCACCGCGCGATGGCCGGGGTCATCCTGGAGGGCTGCCGTCGGCTGCGGGAGGAGGAGGGCCTCGGCGTCGTCGCCCTCTCCGGCGGCGTGATGCAGAACCGCACGCTGCTGGCCCTGGCCGTGCCGGCGCTGCGGGCGGAAGGGTTCGAGGTGCTGCTTCAGAGCCGCGTGCCGCCGAACGACGGGGGCCTCTGCCTGGGCCAGGCCGCCTGCGCCCTGGCGCGCCTGGCCGCGCCGTAGCGGCGCACGGCGCTACCGGACGGCGCATCCGACTGGCCATTGTCCGCTGAAACTCCGGGACAGTCCCCTTCGGGATACAGTCCCGGTTTTCGGCTCCGACGCCGAAGGTGGAGGGACGCGCTCCGGTCTCGCCGCCGAGCCCTCCCGGTGACAGGGCGGGGCGGCTCTCATATACTGGATGAAGGGCAATTCCGCGCAGCTCAAGGCCGTTGTGAGCGCCACATGTGCTGGGCCGTGCCGACACGGGTGATCGAGGTCGACGGACACGTCGGGAAGGTCGAGCTTGCCGGCACCGTCCGCGAGGTCGGGCTGCGGCTCGTGCCCGAGGTGCAGGTCGGCGACTACGTGCTCGTGCACGCCGGGTTCGCCATCCAGCGCGTCGACGAGGAGGAAGCGCGCGAGACGCTCGCGCTCTTCGCCGAGATGGCGGCTGCCGCCGGGGGTGGCGATGAGACTGGTTGACGAGTTCCGCGCCCCGGCGGCCGCCCGCGCTCTCGCCGCCCGGATCGCCCGCGCCGTCGATGAGGCCGGCCGGCCGGTGCGCTTGATGGAGGTCTGCGGCGGCCACACCATGGCGATCCACCGCTTCGGCATCCCCGAGCTGCTGCCGGAGGCGATCGAGCTGATCAGCGGGCCGGGCTGCCCGGTCTGCGTGACGCCGACGGCCTACATCGACCGCGCCCTCGAGCTGGCCGGCCGGCCCGAGGTGACGCTGGCCACCTTCGGCGACCTCTACCGCGTGCCCGGCGGTGGCGGGAGCCTGGAGGATGCCGCCGCCGGCGGGGCCGACGTGCGGGTGGTCTACTCGGCGCGCGACGCCCTGAAGCTCGCCGTGCGCGAGCCCGAGCGCGAGGTGATCTTCCTCGCCATCGGTTTCGAGACCACTGCCCCCGGCACGGCGGCCACGCTGCTCGAGGGGGCCGAGCAGGGGGTGGGCAACTTCCGCGTCATGTCCGGCCACAAGACGATGCCCGAGGCGCTCCGGGCGCTGACCGAGGGGGGGGAGGCGGCGCTGGACGGCTTCCTGCTGCCGGGGCACGTCTCGACGATCACCGGCCCCGCGCCCTACGAGTTCCTGCCGCGCGAGCGGGGCCTGGCCTGCTGCGTGACGGGCTTCGAGCCGACCGACATCCTGCGGGCCGTCCTCGCGCTGGTCGAGCAGGTGCGCGACGGCGAGCCGCGGGTGGAGAACCAGTACCGCCGGGTCGTCCGCCCGGACGGGAACCCCGCGGCCCGCGCCGTGATCGAAGAGGTCTTCGAGCCGGCCGACAGCTACTGGCGGGGGCTCGGGCCGATCGCCGGCAGCGGGCTCGCCCTGCGGCGGGAGTGGGAGCCATACCGCCTCGAGCCGCCGGGGCCCGAGGCGCCGGCCGGGCCGGACAGGGGCTGCCGGTGCGCGGAGGTCCTGCGCGGGCTGATCCACCCGCCGCAGTGCCCGCTGTTCGGGCGCTCGTGCATCCCCGACTCGCCGGTCGGGCCGTGCATGGTCTCCAGCGAGGGCTCGTGCGCGGCCTACTACAAGTACGGCGCCGGCCGGGGGACTTGACGGCGCCGGCGGCGGCCGATATCACAGCGCCTCTTCCGCTGAGGGGGGTCCGGCCATGGCCGAAGACCACGTCAAGCTCGGGCACGGCAGCGGCGGCGTGCTGACGCGCCGCCTGACCGAAGGCACGCTGCTGCGCTTCTTCCGCTCGCCGGCGCTGGCGTCCCTGCCGGACAGCGCCCGCCTGGAGCTCGGCGGGGCCCGGCTCGCCTTCACCACCGACAGCTACGTGGTCGATCCCCTCTTCTTCCCGGGCGGGGACATCGGGATGCTCGCCGTCTACGGCACGGTCAACGACCTGGCGGTGGCGGGGGCGACGCCGCGCTTCATCTCCTGCGCGCTGATCGTCGAGGAGGGCTTCCCGATGGCGGAGCTGGAGGCCGTGCTGGACTCCATGGCGCGGGCGGCCGAGGCGGCCGGGGTCGAGGTGGTGACCGGGGATACGAAGGTGGTGCCGCGCGGCAAGGCCGACCGGCTCTTCATCAACACGGCCGGCGTCGGGACGCTGGGCGACGGGGCGCCGGCGCCCGGTGGAAACGCCCGGCCGGGCGACGCTATCATAGTGAGCGGCCCGGTGGGGGACCACGGGGCGGCCGTGCTCTCGCGGCGGGAAGGGCTGGAGCTGGAGAGCGGGGTCACGAGCGACTGCGCGCCGCTGACCGAGGCCGCCGGGGCCGTCCTCGGGGCCGCGCGGCGCGTCGCCTTCATGCGCGACCTGACGCGCGGCGGGCTCGCCACGATCCTGAACGAGGCGACCGGCGAGGGCCGGCCCGGCCTGCTGCTTCAGGAGGCGGCCGTGCCCGTGCGCGAGGAGGTGCGCTCGATCTGCGAGGTGCTCGGGCTCGACCCGCTCTACCTGGCCTGCGAGGGCCGGCTGGCGGCGATCGTCGACGCCCAGAGCGCCGAGGCCGCCCTCGAGGCGCTGCGCCGGGCGCCGGGCGGCCAGCACGGGCGGGTGATCGGCCGGGTCACGCAGCGATACGCCGGCCAGGTGGTGCTGGAGACGGAGCTGGGGACGCGGCGGCTGCTCCAGATGCTCAGCGGCGAGCAGTTGCCGCGCATCTGCTAGCGGCGCGGCGCGCTCAGGAACGATCACAGGCGGAGGAAGGCATGCCCGGGGAGTCCGAAGGGCGCGAAGAGCGCGTCATGGAGCAGTTGCGCGGGCACGGTCAGGAGCGGATGGTCTCCTACCTGGAGGAGGAGCTCGAGGGCGAGGAGCGCCAGCGCCTGCTGGAGCAGCTCGACGGGCTCGCGTGGCGGCGGCTGGAGGCGTTCAGGCTGCTGCTGGGCACGCCGCCGACGGACGTGAGTTTCGCCGACGTGCGCCCCGCGCCGATCGAGCGGCTGCCCCTGAACGAATGGCAGCAGGAAGCCGACCAGAAGGCCGCCGAAGGGGGCGAGGAGGCGATCCGGGCCGACCGCCTCGCCGTGCTCACCGTGGCCGGCGGCCAGGGCACCCGCCTGCGCTACGACCACCCGAAGGGGATGTTCCCCATCACGCCGATCCGCGAGAAAAGCCTCTTCGAGCACTTCGCCGAGGCGATCCTCGCCGTGCGCCGACGCTACGCGTGCCGGCTGCCCTGGCTGGTGATGACCAGCCTGACCAACGAGGCGCAGACGCGCGAGTACTTCCGCGACAACGACTTCTTCGCCCTCGGCGAGGAGTCGGTGCACTTCTTCGTCCAGCGCCTCAACCCCATCCTGGACGGGGGCGGGCAACTGCTGCTGGCCGAGCGCGACCGGCTCCTGGTCGGGCCGGACGGCCACGGGGGCGTCTTCACCGCCCTGCACGAGGCGGGCCTGCTGGAGATGCTGCGCGAGGGCGGCTGGGATCTGGTCAGCTACTTCCAGGTCGACAACCCGCTGGTGACCGTGGTCGACCCCCGCTTCATCGGCTACCACCTGAAGCGCGGGGCCGACTTCTCCTGCAAGGTCGTGCCCAAGCGCGACCCGGAGGAAGGGCTCGGCCTGGCGGTCATGAAGGGCGACCACCCGGCCGTGATCGAGTACGTCGACGTGCCCCACCACATCGCCGCCGCCCGGCTGCCCTCCGGCCAGCTCAAGCTGCGCTACGGGAGCATCGCCATCCACATCCTCGACGTGCCGTTCGCCGAGCGCGTGGTCGCCGAGCCGGAGGGGCTGCCCTGGCACATGGCCCGCAAGCAGTACGAGATCGTCGGCCCCGGCGGCGAGAAGCGGCTCTCCGAGCCGGAGGCCTGCGTCAAGTTCGAGCGGTTCATCTTCGACGCCCTCCGGTTCGCCGACGAGTGCGCCTTCGTCGAGGTGCGCCGCGACACGGAGTTCGCCCCGGTGAAGAACTACGAGGGCGAGGACAGCCCGCAGACGGCCCGTGAGCTGCTCCAGCGCTGCTGGCTCCAGTGGCTGCGCGAGGCCGGAGCCGAGGTCGAGCTGCCGCGCGACTTCTGCGAGCCCGTCATCGAGATCAGCCCGCTCTACGCCGTGGGCGCCGCCGAGCTCAAAGAGAAGATCGAGCCCGGCTGGGAGCCCGAACTGCCGCTCGTGCTCGAACCCTGAGCATCGCCCGCGTGGAAGGGGGAGGCATGCCCCGGTTCGTCTACTCCAGCCACTACTACTGCGACCTGGGGCACCACGTCTTCCGCACCGAGAAGTACCGCCTCCTCCACGACCTCATCGTCGAGGGCGGCCTGGCCGCGCCCGACGAGTTCCTCGCCCCCGAGCCGGCCACGCGCGAAGACGTGCTGCTCGTCCACACCCCCGAGTACCTGGACGACCTGCTCGCGGCCCGCCCGACCTCCCGCACGGCCCTGAGCGAGATGCCCATCTCGCGCGAGATCATCGGCGCCTTCATGCTCGGCGCCGGCGGCACCATCCTGGCCTGCCGCAGCGCCATCCGCGAGCACGAGTTCGCCATGAACCTGGCCGGCGGCTTCCACCACGCCATGCCCGACCGCGCCGAGGGATTCTGCTACATCAACGACGTGGCCGTCGGCGTGCGCCGCGTGCGGGAGGACGGCCTGGCCCGCCGCGTCATGATCGTGGACTGCGACCTGCACCAGGGCAACGGCACGGCCGTCATCTTCGCCCACGAGCCCGAGGTCTTCACCTTCAGCATCCACGAAGAGGCCATCTATCCGCTGAAGCAGCGCAGCGACCTCGACGTCGGGCTGCCCAGCTTCTGCGCAGGTGAGCAGTACCTGCGCCGCCTCGCAGCGCGCCTGCCCGACGCGCTCGACCGGCACGAGCCGGACTTCGTCCTCTACGTGGCCGGCGCCGACCCCTACGCCGACGACCTGCTCGGCACGCTGATGCTGAGCATCCAAGACCTGTGGCGGCGCGACCAGGCCGTCCTCGGCGCCTGCGCCGAGCGCGGCATCCCGGCGGCGGTGACCCTGGCCGGCGGCTACAGCCCCGACGTGCGCGACACCGCCCGCATCCACTACGGCACGGCGCGCGCCATGTGCGAGCTCTCCGAGCGCCTCGCCGCCCCGAGCCATGGTTGAGACCACCGCCCGCCCGATCGCGGCCCTGCGCGCGGCCTTCGAGGCGGGGCTCGATTGGCTCTACCCCCGGCACTGTTACCACTGCGGCCGCTCGCTCGCGCACGTCCGCTCGCAGATGCTCTGCCGCCGGTGCCTGGCGGAGCTGGAAGACCTGCGCGTGAGCGGGGCGCTCTGCGCCACATGCGGCCTGCCGCTGGCGGGCGAGCCGGCCCCCGAACTGGTCTGCATGGCATGCCGCGTCGAGCGGCGGCACTTCGAGCGGGCCCGGGCCTTCGTCGCCTACGCCGGTCCGGCCGCCTCCCTGATCCGCGCCTACAAGTTCGACGGCGACTACATGCTCGGCCCGCGCGCTCTGCGGGCGATGATGGACCGGGGCTGGACGCCGCCGGACGTCGAGCCGGCCCACCTGGTGGTGCCCGTGCCCCTGCACCGGCGGCGCCGGCGGGAGCGCGGCTACGACCAGGCCCTGCTGCTGGCGGAAGTGGTGGCCGAGCGGATCGGCGGCGAGTTGCGCCCGCGCGTGCTCGCCCGCACGCGCTACACCTCGCAGCAGGCGCTGCTGCCGATGGGCCGCAGGTGGGACAACGTGCGGGCTGCGTTCGCCGCGCGGCGTCCCGACCAGGTCGAGGGGCGGAGCGTGCTGCTGGTGGACGACGTGCTGACCACGGGGGTGACGGCCGACGAATGCGCGCGGGAGCTGAAGGCGGCCGGCGCCGCCCGCGTCCACGTCCTCACCCTCGCCCGCACCGCACCGTGAAGGCGCCGCTGTTCAACAGCCGGTTTGGATCTGCGATTGACAAGGGGCCGCTCTGCTGTATAGTGTATGCAACGACGAACGGATAAGGGACGGGATCGGTCATGGCCACGCGACGGGCAACCGAAAAAGACAGCAGTGCGGCTCCGTGCCTGACCGAAGCAGTTCACGCCGCAGGTCGTGATGCGGTTGCCCCGACCGGCCGGGGACAGAAGAAGGGCCTTGCGCAATACCTGACCCCTGCGCCCGTCGCGCGGCTGATGGCCGGCATGTTTGAGGAGCGTCGCTCGCGTGAGGTCTGTGTCTTCGACCCGGGCGCCGGCGCCGGCATCCTGACGGCGGCCGCCGTAGAGGCCGTCAGTCAGTGGACGAGTCCCCCTTCGCGGATCAGGGCTTCAGCCTTCGAGCTGGACGAGGACATGGCGCCCCGGATCCGCGATACGTTCCATCTCTGCGCCGAACACTGTCGCCGGCGGGCAATCGCCTTCACGGGAGAGCTGCATCAGGGCGACTTCCTGGAGAGGGCCTCTGCAGTGGTAGGCCGTCCCTTGTTCCAGCAGCGCCTGTCCCCGGCGGACATGGTGATCATGAACCCTCCCTTCCGCAAGATCCGCACCGATTCACGGGAGCGCAGACTGCTGGAGAGCGTGGGGATCGAGACTTCGAACCTCTATTCTGGATTCGTGGCCCTGGCGATCCGCGCGCTCAGGCCGGGCGGCCAGTTGGTGTTCATCTCGCCACGCAGTTTCTGCAACGGGACGTACTTCCGGCAGTTCCGAGAGATGCTCTTGTGCCAGACGGCCCTGCGGCGCGTTCACCTCTTCGAGTCCCGCACGGAGGCGTTCCGGGACTACAGCGTGATCCAGGAGACAGTGGTGTTCCACGCGGTCAAGGGGGACTCGCCCGCCCCCGTGCGCATCACGTCAAGCCGGGGCGGGGAGGAAGACGAGATTACGTCGCGCCAGGTTGCCTTCGCAGAAGTGGTCCGGCCCGACGATCCCCGCAAGTTCATCCACCTGCCCACCGATGAGGCCGGGCTGGAGGCCGGGCACAAGATACGGCTGCTGACACACTCGCTGCGGGATCTGGGCCTGCGGGTGTCCACGGGCCGCGTCGTGGCGTTTCGTGCGGCTGATCACCTTCTGGACAGTCGACAGCCCGGATCAGTGCCCTTGATACAGCCGGGTAACATCTGCTCTGGTCGCGTTGTCTGGCCTGACTACCGGCTGGGCAAACCTGCGGCGCTGGAGGCGAACGACGCCACGCGCGACCTTCTGGTGCCGGAGGGCACTTACGTCCTTGTGAGACGCTTCAGCGCCAAGGAGGAGCGCCGGCGGATCGTGGCAGGGGTCTACGAGTCCTGTGCCTGTCCCGGCTCCGCCGTTGCCTTCGAGAACCACCTCAACTACTACCACGCCCGCGGAGGCGGCCTGAACCCGGACCTCGCGCGCGGCCTCTCGGCCTTCCTGAATTCGACCGTGGTCGATCGGTACTTTCGGACCTTCAACGGTCATACCCAGGTCAACGCTGCGGACCTACGTAGCTTGCGATACCCCTCGCTTGAGACGCTTGTGGCCCTCGGGCAACGTGTTGGTCCCAAGGAGATTGACCAGGGCGCCCTTGACGCGGCAGTTGGGGAGGAGTGCTTTCTTTGAGTGAGCAAGGCCGACCGGCGGGGCCGAAGGGCGCCCGTGAGCGCATTCAAGAGGCCGTTGAGCTTCTGCGGGAACTCGGAATGCCTCCGGCCCAGCAGAACGAGCGCTCCGCCCTCGTCCTGCTGGCCCTTCTGGACCTGCGGCCGACCGACAGGTGGTCATCGGCGCGGCGGCCGATGAGGGGCGTGACCGAGATCATGCACTGGTTCGCAGAGCACTACGGCAGGGAGTATGCTCCGAATACCCGCGAGACGGTCCGACGCCATACGCTTCACCCCTTCCTGCAAGCCGGGTTCGTATTACAGAACCCCGACGAGCCGGATCGGCCTGTCAACAGCCCCAACACCGTCTATCAGATCAGTGAACCCCTTTACGATATTGTCATGAAGCGGGGTCGGCCAGGCTGGCCCCAGGCCCTTGAGGCTGCGCGCATGGAGCTGGGGTCATTGCGCGAAGCCTATGCCCGACGGCGCCAGGCGCACGGGGTTCCCGTGAAGACCGGCCGCGGCGCCGAACTGCGCCTCTCACCTGGTCCGCATAGTGAATTGATCAGGAGCATTGTCGAGGAGATGTGTCCCCGCTTCATCCCCGGTGGTTCCTTGCTCTACGTCGGGGATACAGCCCGGAAGTTCGCCCATTTCGACGAGGAGGCCCTGCGGGCCTTGGGTGTTGTGCTTGGCGAGCATGGCAAGATGCCCGATGTCGTGGTCTACGATGAGGAGCGGGGCTGGCTGGTCCTGATCGAGGCTGTGACCAGCCATGGGCCGGTCGATCCGAAGCGCCGCGCGCAGCTGGCCGAGTTGTTCCAGGACGCCCGAGCCGGTCTGGTCTACGTCACGGCCTTCGCGAGCAGGTCCGCCGTGCGGGAGTACCTCTCCGAGATATCCTGGGAAACCGAGGTTTGGGTCGCCGATGCCCCCGGCCACATGATTCACTTCAATGGCGAACGCTTCCTCGGCCCATACGCTGACTGAACCCGGCCGCGTCAGTCGCGCAGGAGCCAGCGGGCGGCCTCTTCCAGCTCGGCCAGGTCCACGTCGGTGTCCTTGCACGGGCCGTGCGGGCGCAGGTTGATCACCCCGATCGCCGGCTTGGGGAAGACGGCCTTCAGGCCCTCCTGGAGCTCCTTCTCGCAGGCGACGGCGACGACGGCCCGGATATCGCCGCTCCGGGCCAGCTCCAGCGCCAGCCGCCCCCCGGTGGCGATGGCGCAGCGCGTGCCGAGCCGCTCGGCCATCTCGACCACGTCCTTCACCTTGCAGCGCCCGCAGCGGCGGCACTTCGTGATGTCACCCGTCAGGCGCAGCTCGCACTCGCTGCTCTGAAGGCACGAGGGCACCAGGATGAGCAGTTCCTCCGGGCGGCACCGGGCGCGCCGCAGCCGGGTGAGCTTGCTGAGCAGCCTGACCATCGTCCGTCCCATCGCTTCTTCCCCGTGTCCCGTCAGATGAACCGGTCGCCCGGCTCGACGTTGTAGCCGTTGACGAAGTCGGCGGCGCCCATGGCCCGGCTGCCGGCCGGCTTGATGCGGGTGATGCGCAGCAGGCCCTCGCCGGTCTGCACCAGCACGCCGTCGGCGTCGGTGGCCACCACCTCGCCGGGCCTGGCGTCGGCGGCCGGTGCGCCGTCGGCCGTCTCGACCTTTAGCAGCGTCACGCGGCGCATCCCCTCGGCCGTCTGGAACTCGCAGTAGGCGCCGGGCCAGGGCGTAAGGCCGCGCACGTGGTTGCGGACACCCTCGGCCGGCAGCCCCCAGTTCAGCTTGCCGTCGGCCTTGCTGAGCTTGCGGGCGAAGAACGGCGTCTCGGCCGGCTGTTGCTCCTCGGGCACCTCCTCCCCGGCGTCCAGGCGGCCCAGCACGTCGACGAGGAGCCCGGCGCCGAGCCGGGCCAGCCGCTCCTCCAGCTGGCCGGCCGTCTCGTCCGGCTCGATCGCGACCTCACGTCGGGCGAGGACGGGGCCGGCGTCGAGCCTGGGCACGACGCGGATGACGCTCACGCCGGTGGTCCGCTCGCCCCGCATCAGCGCCCAGTTCACCGGCGCCGCGCCCCGGTAGGCGGGCAGCAGCGAGGCGTGCAGGTTCACCAACCCCCGGCCCGTCACGCCGAGCAGCTCCTCGGAGAGGATAGCCCCGAAGGCGACCACCACGCCGAGCTCTGCCCGGAGGGCGCGCAGCCGGGCGACCGACTCGACCGCGTTCACGTCCTCGGGCTGGCGCACCGGCAGGCCGAGCTCGAAAGCGGCCGACTTGACGGCGGTCGGCTGGGGCCGCCGGCCGCGCCCGCTCGGGCGGTCGGGGCGGGTCACCACGGCGGCGATCCGGTGGCCGGCCGCGTGGAGCGCCCGCAGGCTCGGCACGGCGAAGTCCGGGCTCCCGAAGAACAGCAGCCTCATGCGCGCCCCTTGTCTGGCTGCGGCGCCGCTCAGCGCTCGGCCCCTGCGGCTTCCTGCTCCAGTCGGCGGAGCTGATCGCGGAGCGCCAGGCGGCCGGCCGGCGGGATCTTGTCGATGATCAGGACGCCGTTGAGGTGGTCCAGCTCATGCTGCCAGGCGCAGGCGGCGAGCTCTTCGGCCTCGATCTCCACCCGTTCGCCCCCGAGCGTGTAGGCCACCAGCGCCACCTTCTCGGCTCGCGGCACATTGACCTGGACGCCGGGCAGGCTCAGGCAGCCTTCCTCGTGTTCCAGGTGGCCTTCGCGGGCGATGATGATCGGGTTGACGAAGACGCGCTGGCCCTCGTGCCTCAGCGCCGGGTCGAGCGTTACCACACGGCGCGACCAGCCGATCTGCGCGGCGGCCAGCCCGAGCCCGGCGGACGCATACATGAAGTCCAGCATCTCGCGGGCGCGCTCGGCGACCTCGTCGTCGATCTCGCGCACCGGTTTGCAGCGCTTGCGCAGCACCTGCGCCGGATAGCGCTTCAGCTCCATCATTCCGTCTCCGCGCGTCTGAAACGGGTCGAACAGCACAGCCTAACCGAAACCACGGCCGGTAGCGAGCCCCCGGAAAATGGGGACAGTTCCCATTTTCAGCAAGAAAGGCACTTATGGCTCAAAATGGGAACTGTCCCCATTTTCGGTGAGGGCGGCGAGGGTCTGGCGCACGTAGGCCTCGTCGACCGGCACGGGGTTCGCCTTCGAGGAGCCGCTCCCGGTCGCGTAGTCCAGGATGCGCTCCTCCCACTCGGGCGAGGGGTAAGGCCCGAGCTGCCGCCGCAGCCCCAGCCGCTCCTGGAGCCGCCGGAAGGTCTCCAGCGGGTCGGCGCCGATCGCGTCGGCGAGCGCCCGGTACTTGTCCGGCGCGGCCTCCGCGTTCCGCTTCAGCACCGGCGGCATCAGCGCGGCGCAGACGAGGCCGTGGGGCAGCCCGTAGCAGAGCCCGACGGGGTGGGCCAGGCCGTGCACGGCCCCGAGCCGCGCGCTGCCGAGCGCGAGCCCGGCCATGTAGCTGCCCTCGGAGACGGCGGCCCGGGCCCCGATGTCGCCGCCGTCCTCGTAGGCGTCGGCCAGGTGCCCGGCGATCAGGCGGGCGGCCGCCAGCGAGAGCGCTTCGGTGGTGGGGATGGCGTGGACGGAGAAGAGCGACTCGACGGCCTGCACCAGCGCGTCCATGCCGGCGGCGGCCGTCACCTGCGGCGGGCAGCTCACCGTCAGCTCGGGGTCGGTGATCGAGACGGTGGGCATGACGCCCTCGGCGCGGATGCTCCTTTTCAGGTGCGTCCAGGGGTTGGTGATGACGGCGTTGCGGGTGACCTCGGCGCCGGTGCCGGCGGTGGTGGCGACGGCGACGTGGGGTAGCCCGGCGCCGGTGACCTTACGGGCGCCGTGGTAGTCGGCCGTGGGCGCCTGCTCGCGGGCGAGCGCGGCGGCCGCCTTGCCGGCGTCGATGGCGCTGCCGCCGCCGGCCTCGACCACCAGGTCGCAGCCGGCCTCCCGCAGGGCCTCGCGGGCGGCGTCCACCGTCTCCACCTCCGGCTCGGGGGGCACGCGTTCGAAGCGCTCCACCGCCACCCCGGCGTCCTCCAGCAGGGCTACCAGCCGGTCGGTGATGCCGACGCTGCGCAGCGCGTGGCGCCCGGTCACCAGCAGCGCGCGGGAGCCGAGCCGCGCGGCCTCCTTGCCCAGGAGCTCGATGGTGCCGAGGCCGACGTAGGAGGTGCCCGGGAAGCTCAGGCGCAGCGAGCGGCTCATGGCTCGTCTCCCGGGCCGGCGGCCGGCTCGGCGATCTGGTCCAGAGGCAGCACGAGAAGCTCGACCCCCGCCTGGCGCAGCATCTGGCGGGCCAGGCCGTCGGGGTAGTCCACGGCGGCCACCACGCGCGTGATGCCGGTGTTGATGAGCATCTTCGAGCAGAGGCTGCACGGCACCAGCGTGCTGTAGAGCGTGGCGCCCTGCATGGGCACGCCGTGGCGGGCGCCCTGGAGCAGCGCGTTCATCTCCGCGTGCATGCCGCGGCAAAGCTCGTGGCGTTCGCCGCTGGGCACGCCGAGCTCCTCGCGCAGGCAGCCGGTCTCGGAGCAGTGGGGCAGCCCGCTCGGGGCGCCGTTGTAGCCGGTGGACAGGATGCGTTTGTCCGCCACGACCACGGCGCCGACGCTGCGTCGCAGGCAGGTGGAGCGCTTCGCCACCTCGCGGGCGATGCGCATGAAGTACTCGTCCCAGCTCGGCCGCCCGGTCATCGCTCGCCTCCCCCGCCGAGGTGCTCGGCGATCTTCTCGGCGTCCGGCTCAGGGATGACGCCCCGCTCGGTGATGATCGCGCTGATGTTCGCCGCCGGGGTCACGTCGAAGGCGGGGTTGTAGACGCCGATGCCGTCCGGCGCCGTCGGTCGATCCCCCCAGCGGGTCACCTCGGCGGGGTCCCGCTGCTCGATCGGTATCTGGTCGCCGCTCTCCAGCGAGAGGTCGAAGGTGGAGACCGGCGCCGCCACGTAGAACGGGATGCCGTGCTCGCGGGCCAGCACGCTCAGCCCGTAGGTGCCGATCTTGTTCGCCGTGTCGCCGTTGGCGGCGATGCGGTCTGCGCCGACGATCACGGCCCCGACCCGTCCCTCGCGCATGACCTGCGCGGCCATGCTGTCGCAGATCAACGTGACGGGAATGCCGGCCTGCTGGAGCTCCCAGGCGGTCAGGCGCGCGCCCTGGAGCAGCGGGCGGGTCTCGTCCACGTAGGCGCCTACGGCCTTGCCCGCCTCGTGGGCGGCGAAGAGCACCCCGAGCGCCGTCCCGTAGTCCGCGGTGGCCAGGCCCCCGGCGTTGCAGTGGGTCAGGACGGACTCGCCCTCGGCGAGCAGCTCGGCCCCGTTGCGCCCGATGCGGCGGCAGATCTCCCGGTCTTCCTCGGCGATCTGCCGTGCTTCCTCCAGCAGCCTTCCCTTCAGTTCGGGCGGCGCCAGGTCGGCGTTCCCGCTCCCGACGCGCTCCATCCGGTCGAGCGCCCAGAACAGGTTGACGGCGGTCGGTCGGCTGGTGGCGAGGTAGTCCTTCACCCGGCGCAGCTCAGCCATGAACTCCTCGTAGCTCGCCGCCTCGACGTCCTGGACGCCGAGCACCAGCCCCATCGCCGCCGCCACGCCGATGGCCGGCGCCCCGCGCACCTGGAGCGTGCGGATCGCCTGCCAGACGGCCTCGGGCGTCTCGCAGCGCGCATAGGCCAGCTCGCCCGGCAGCCGCGTCTGGTCGATCAGCTCGACCCGCCCGCCCAGTCCGCCCACCCATCGGATCGTCTCAACGGGGCTCATACGGTTCCTCAGGCGAGAGCGAGATCGATCACACGATTCCCTACGCCCCGAACTTGTCCAGCAGCCCCGCGTTCGCCAGCATCAGCGGCAGCAGGTACATCGCGCGGAAGATCCCCAGCCCGCCCGCGTTGCACTCGGTCTCGGTGAAGCGCAGCCGCCCGTCCGAGCCCGAGCGCGGCGAGTGCAGCAGCAGCGGCACCGGATGCCAGCTATGCAGCTTCATGGGGCAGGGGGTGGAGTGGTCGCCGGTGACGGCCAGCACCTCCGGGCCGCCCTCCATCAGCATGGGCAGGGCGGCGTCGACCGCCTCGATGGCCTCCACCTTCCGCTCGTGCGCGCCGTCCTCGCCGGCCTCGTCGGTCGGCTTGACGTGGATGAAGAAGTAGTCGTAGTCCTCGCGGCGGTCCAGGAAGGTGCCGAACTCCTCCTCGATCGACTGGCCCGTGTCCAGCAGGTCCATGCCGACCAGGCTCGCCAGGCCGCGATACATGGGGTAGGTCGCGATCGCGCCGCAGCGCATCCCGAAGCGCTCCGGCACGCCGGCGATGTCCGGCCGCTGGCTGATGCCGCGCGTCATGACGCCGTTGATCGGCTCGCCGCCGCTCAGGGCCTGCTGCGCCTGCCGGACGAACTGGTTGACGATCCGCGCCGTCTTCTCGGCGGCCTCGGTCTCCGGCTCGGCCTCGTGGAGCGGCTCGCCGTCCTGGTGGGGGTCGGTGTCGGTGACGCCTTCGGCGAGGCCGGGGCCGCGGAAGATGACGCCGAAGCGGTGCCCCTTGCCGGCGGCCATGATGACCTCGACGTCCTCGATGCGCCCGATCTTCTCCTGGAGGCGCTTCACCTTCTCGGCGCTGACCTCGGTCTCGGGTCGGCCGGCGCGGCGGTCGGTCACGATGCCGTTCTCGATGGTGCAGAAGTTGGCCCGCGCGGCCACGTCGCCGGGCTTGAGCGGCATGCCCATGCCGACCACCTCCATGACGCCGCGCCCGATCTCGACCCGGCGCGGGTCGTAGCCGAACAGCCCCAGGTGGGCCGGCCCGCTGCCGGGCGTGATGGCGTAGTCGACGGGGAGGATGCGCCCGAGGGCGCTCCTGGCCGCCAGGGCGTCCAGGTTCGGGCACTGGGCCTCTTCCAGCGGCGTGCGGAAGCCGTTGTCCGGGTGGCGGATGTCGCCCACGCCGTCCATCACCAGCAGCACCAGCTTCTTGCCGCTCTCGCGGACTTCGTGGCGCTTGACCAGCTCCTCGGCGATCTTGATGCCGTGCATCGGTGCGGTTCTCCCTGGGGATGGCCTCCGGGGGAAAGGCCACTATAGCCCCGCCGCGCGGGGCTGTCAAAGCAGCGGGCGGCGACGGCGTGGAACCGCAGATGAACGCGGATAGACGCGGATTGCGGCGCGGGGCAGGCAGTGGCCAGTACGCGTTTGGAGGTTCTTCTCCCCATGGTTTGCCGTTCTCAGCGTTCTCTGCGCGAGCCAGACCGCAACGGCAGAGCAAGAGCATGAGCGAGATGGAGGGCCGTCACTTCATCCTTCATCCTTCCCCTTCATCCTTTCCTCCGCGTGCTTTGCGGTGAAGATCGCCGTTGCGTTGGGGCGTCTGTTTTGCTCAGATGGGCGATATGAGCGAGACGACGACCGACGCGATCACCGATGCCGAACGGACGGTCCTGCGGGGGCTGGCCGAGCGCGTGCGCGAGATCGCGGCGCTGCCGGTGATGGAGGAGCGCCGCCGGATCTGGAAGCGCCACAACGCCCTCCGGCCCGGTCGGCCGATGGTCCTCGTCTTCCCCGAGGGCGCCTGGGGCGAGCTGCTGCCCGGCTCCGAGCTGGCCTGCGAGGGCGAGCTTGCCCGCTCCTTCGAGCGGGACCTGCGCAGCCGCATCTTCTACCACGAGCGGCTCCAGGACGATACGGTCATCGAGGACGCGCTCGTCATCCACAAGGCCGTGCGCAGCAGCGGCTGGGGGCTCTCCCCGCGCTACATCCCCAGCACCGAGGAGCGCGGCGCCTGGGCGTTCGATCCCGTCCTGCACGAGCGCTCCGACCTGGCGAAGCTCCACGCCCCGGAGATCAGCGTCGATGAGGAGGCGACCGCCCGCAGGCTCGAGATCGCCGAGGACCTCTTCGGCGACATCCTCGACGTGCGCCTCAAGGGCGTCGACCACGTCTCGTTCCACCTGACGAGCCAGCTCTGCAACCTGCGCGGGCTGGGGAACGTGATGATGGACATGGCGGCCGAGCCGGGCTTCGTCCACGAGGCGATGGCGATCCTGGAGGAGGGCAACCGCGGCCTGGTCGAGCAGTACCGGGCGCTCGACCTGCTCAGCCTCAACAACGACGGCACCTACCACAGCTCGGGCGGGGTCGGGTATACGGACGAGTTGCCGCGCGAGGACTTCGACGGGCGCGTGCGGCCGTGCGACATGTGGGCATCGGCCGAGTCGCAGGAGCTGGCCCAGGTCTCGCCGGCGATGCACGCAGAGTTCGCCCTCGACTACGAGAAGCGGCTGCTCGCCCCGTTTGGGCTGAACGGCTACGGCTGTTGCGAGGACCTGACGCGCAAGCTCGACGACGTGCTGGCGATCCCGAACATCCGGCGCATCTCGATCGCGCCCTCGGCCGACGTGGCGGCCTGCGCCGAACGGCTCGGCGGGCGCTGCATCTTCTCCTGGAAGCCGAAGCCTCAGTATCTGGTGGGAGAGTTCGCGCCGGAGAGGATACGCGCCGACATCCGGCGCACGATCGAGATCGCGCAGGCCAACGGCTGCGTGCTGGAGATGATCCTGAAGGACACGCACACCTGCGAGGGCCGCCCGGAGCGCTTCACCGCCTGGACCCGGATCGCCCGCGAGCTGGTCGAGGGGGCCTCGCGCTGACCGCGCGGCTGACGTGGCCGACGGGGACGACCCCCCGCGGCCTCAAGCCACGGCGACGGCGTGGAACCGCAGATGAACGCGGATAGACGCGGATTGCGGCGCGGGCAACGGCGGAGATGCTGGCAGCCGTCAACCGAGAACCGATAACTGACAACCGCCGTTCCCGCCGTCATCCGTGATCTGCGTGTATCTGCGTTCATCTGCGGTTCCCTCCGACTCCCCGGCACGTGCGGGGGGCGGGCCGCGCAGTTATCCTGTGCATCCCTGTTACCCGCGCCGTTTGCCCGCGAGGTGAGCCATGGCTGACGTGAAGGTGGCCCTGATCGGCGCCGGGAGCCGCAGCTTCGGCCCCGGCACCGTGCGCGACGTGCTGCTGAGCGAGCCCCTCCGCGAGCGGGGCGTCGAGCTGGCGTTGATGGACATCAGCAAGAAGCACCTGGCCGACTCGGCCGACTACGCCCGCCGGGCCGCCGAGCGGCTCGACCACCCCGCCCGGATCACGGCCACCACCGACCTGTGCGAGACGCTGGACGGGGCCGACTTCGCCGTCGCCGCCATCGAGGTCGACCGCTTCCTCTACTGGGCGATGGACTTCCACGTGCCGCGCAGCCACGGCTTCCGCCAGGTCTTCGGCGAGAACGGCGGCCCCGGGGGCATCTTCCACGCGCTGCGCAACATGGGGCCGATGGTCGAGATCGGGCGCGCCATGGAGCAGCTCTGCCCCGAGGCCGTGCTGCTCAACTTCACCAACCCGGAGCACAAGCTCTGCGAGGCGCTCACCCGCCTGAGCTCGACCCCGACCGTCGGCCTCTGCCACGGCTACTTCATGGGCCGGGAGCAGCTCGCGCGCATACTCGCGGTGGAGCCCGAGGAGCTGGACGCCGTCGCCTGCGGCATGAACCACTTCACCTGGTTCCAGTCGATCCGCGACCGGGCCAGCGGGGAGGACCTCTACCCCCGGCTGCGCGAGGCCGAGCGCGAGGGCGAGTGGCTGCACGACTGGCACGAGATCGCCCTGGCCCGCGTGCTGCTGCGCCGGTTCGGGCTCTGGCCCTCGCCGGCGGCGAACCACTACGGGGAGTACATCGGCTGGGCCGAGGAGTTCGTCGCCGACGAGATGCAGTTCTTCTACGACCCGGCCGAGGGGCAGCCGTGGGAGACGGGCGAGGTGCCCGAGTTCGTCTACTCCCTGAGCCAGGGCCCGCACCAGCGCTCCTGGCGCCGGCCCGCCGATGCCACGCCCGTGGAGGACGACGAGACACCCCTGAAGCCCTCCGGCGAGCTGGCCGTGCCGATCATGGAGGCGCTCGCCTGCGGCCTGGAGCGTGACCTGCCGGCGGTCAACGTGCCGAACAAGGGGACGATTCCCAACCTGCCCGACGACATGGTCGTCGAGGTGCCGGCCACGGGCGACGCCGAGGGCCTGCACCCGGTGCAGTGCGAGCCGCTGCCCGAGCCGATCGCGGCGATGCTCCGCGTGCAGGCGAGCATCCACCGGCTCATCGTCGAGGCATTCGCCGAGGGCTCGCGCGACAAGCTGATCCAGGCCGTGCTGCTCGACCCGGTCGTGGACGGCTACCGCCGGGCGGTCGAGATGGTGGACGAGATGCTCCGGCTCCAGGCAGACATCCTGCCGCCGCTGGGTTGAGGGCGGCACGCCTTCGGCCGCAGAGCGGGCAGGGGAAGGCCAGCAGCAGGTTGAAGGCGGGAGGATGAGGGACGAAGTGACGGCTTCCCGCTCGTCCTCGTCGTGGTTCTTCTCGCCGTCTTCGGTGACCTGCGAGCCTCCGTGGTGAACCACGCCGCCGCCGGGGCGTATAGTTGCGCCGGGCGCGCCGGTGCGCCAGAATGGCGGGGCTGGCCTGATCCCATCTGAGCGAAGAGATAGGCGCGATGAGAGGCGAGCTGCTCGAGCTGTGCCAGAAGCTGCCGGCCGACTACGCCGAGGTGCGCGTGCAGGAGGGCACGTCCACCAGCATCCAATACGCGGGCCGGGAGCTGGAAGACATCGGCGAGCGCACCGGCCGGGGCGGCTGCGTCCGCGTGCTCAAGGACGGCGGCTGGGGGTTCGCCACGTTCAACGACCTGGGCCGCATCGAGCAGTACGCCCGCATGGCGCTGCGCCAGGCGGAGCTGGTCCAGGGCCACCCGTTCGGGCTGGCGCCGGTCGAGCCGGTGCAGGCGACGTACCGCACCGAGGTCGAGTGCGACCCGGCCGACGTGCCGCTCGAAGAGAAGCAGCGGATGTGCCACCGCTACAACCGGGCCATCCTCGCCAACGAGCGCGTCCAGACCAGCATCGTCGTCTACCGCGACAGCCGGGCGAGCACCTACTACGCCAACTCCGACGGGGCCTGCATCGAGCAGCAGTACGCCTTCTGCGGGGCGCTGGTCGGGGCGATCGCCGTCGAGGGGGCGAACATCCAGCGCGCCTTCGAGTCGGTCGGCGACCTGCGCGGCTACGATAAGGTGGCCGCGATGGACGAGGACTGCGAGAAGGCCGTGCGCCGGGCGGTGGAGTCCCTGGAGGCCAGGCCCGTCGAGGCCGGCGCCTACACCGTGATCGTCGACCCCAGGCTCTGCGGCGTCTTCGTCCACGAGGCATTCGGGCACCTGAGCGAGTCGGACTTCGTCTACGAGAACCCGCGCCTGCAGGAGATCATGAAGCTCGGGCGGCGCTTCGGGCCGCAGGTCCTCAACATCACCGACGATGGCTCGATGGCCGGCGAGGCCGGCTTCGTCGCCTACGACAGCGAGGGCGTGCCCGGCTCGCGCACGCCCCTGGTCAAGGACGGCGTCCTGGTGGGCCGCCTGCACAACCGCGAGACGGCCGCCAAGATGGGCGAGGAGCCGACGGGCAACGCCCGCGCCATCTCCTACCGCCACCAGCCCATCGTGCGCATGACCAACACCCTCATGGAGCCGGGGGAGACGAGCTTCGAGGAGATGCTCGCCGAGACCCCGGACGGCATCTACGCCGTGGGCATGCTCGGCGGGCAGACCAACATGGAGATGTTCACCTTCAGCGCCGAGGAGGCATACCGCATCCGCGACGGCCGGGTCGCCGAGAAGGTCCGCGACGTGGTCCTGACCGGCAACGTGTTCAAGACGCTCCAGAACATCGACCGGGTCGGCAGCGACTTCAAGATGCACGGCGGCCTGGGCGGCTGCGGCAAGGGCGGCCAGAGCCCCCTGCGGGTCGGCGACGGCGGGCCCCACTGCCGCATACGGGACGTGGTCATCGGCGGGCGGTGATCCGCTCGTCCTCGTCGTCGTCCTCGTTCTCGTCCTCGAAGGCGAGAGGGATCATGCTGGACCACGAGAAACTGGATGTCTACCAGGCGGAACTGCGATTCATGGCGTGGACCAACACGCTCCTTAACGAGCTGGAGGGGGGCTGTGCGCGAAGCGTTGCGCACATTGTCGATCATCTGCGACGAGCCAGCCTGAGCGCGCTGCTGAACACGGCCGAAGGCAACGGGAAGCGACAGAGGCCCGTGCGTGCGCGGTTCTTCGACGACGCGCGGGGTTCCGCCGCCGAGTGCGCCGCCTGTCTGGACGCACTTGTCAGCATCAGCGCCGTGGACGCCGGACGCGTCGCAGAGGGGAAGGACCTGGTTGTCCGCATCGTTTCCATGCTGACGAAGCTCGTAAGCCTTTACTCAGCGCGTCAGGGTCGAGTGCGGGAGAACGGTGCCCCGTACGATCTGGATGCCGAATGCCTTGCCCATGTGGACGCGGCTGGGCCGGCACGGCTGGACGAGGACGACGACGAGGACGACGACGAGCGGGTCAACTCACCTGATTCCCGTGGAAGAAGGCAATGAACGACGGCATCGCTGAACGCATCCTGGCGGCGGCCGCCGCGCGGTTCGACGCCGCCGAGCTCTACGAGGAGAGCGGCGAGTCCGTCTCGGTCAGCTTCGACGACAACCGCCTCAAGGAGATCATCACGCGCCAGACCCACGGCGTGGGCCTGCGCGTGATCCACCGGGGGCGCATCGGGTTCGCCGCCACCAGCGACCTGCGCGACGCCGACCGCCTGCTCGATATGGCCGAGGCGAGCGCCGCCTACGGCGACGAGGCCAGGTTCGAGCTTCCGCCGCATCCGGTCGACCTGCCCGACGTCGAGACCTACGACGAGGCCGTGCTCGGCGTCGGCGCCGAGCAGATGACGGCGATGGGCCGCGAGGCCCTGGCGATGAGCCGCGAGGCGAACGACGACTACCTCTACGGCTGCGGGCTGACGCGCTCGGCCGGCGCCTGCCGCATCCTCAACACGGCGGGCCTCGCCGTCGCCTACAGCTCCACCAGCATGTCGGGCCACGTCGGCGTCCAGCTCGTCAGCGACGACGGCCTGCTTCAGGTCTACGAGTACAAGAGCTGGAGCCGGCCGTTCGAGAGCGTCACCGACCTGGCCCGCACCGTGCTGCGGAAGATGGCCGCGGCCCGGACCATCGTGCCCGCCCGCCTGGAGGCGATGCCGATGGTCTTCACGCCGAAGGCGCTGGGCAACCTGTTCGGCCCGCTCGGCATCGCGCTCAACGGCAAGCACGTCCACAAGGGCAGCTCCGTGCTGGCCGGCCGCATCGGCGAGCAGGTGCTCGACCCCCGGCTGACGATCACCGACGACCCGACCGTGCCCTTCGCGCCGGGCACTTGCCCGGTCGACGACGAGGGCCTGCCCGCGCGGCGCCAGCACCTGTTCCAAGCGGGGGTGCTCAGGACCTACATGACCGACCTCCAGACGGCCGCCCTGCTCGGGGTGGAGCCGAGCGGCCACGCCTCGCGCAGCTACTCCAGCCGGCCCGCCCCCTCGCCGACCAACGTCATCGTGGGTGAGGGCGATGCCTCCTACGACGAGATGGTGGCGGGCATGGAGCGCGGGCTCATCATCGAGCAGACGCTCGGCGCGGGCCAGAGCAACGTGCTCGCCGGCGAGTTCAGCGTCAACGTCGAGCTCGGCTTCCTGGTCGAGGACGGCCAGGTGCGCGGGCGGGTCAAGGACTGCATGGTCGCCGGCAACGTCTACGAGGTGCTCGCGCGCGTCGAGGCGATCGGCAGCGAGCCGGCCTGGCTCGGCAGCCGCTGCGCCCCGCCGCTGATGGTCGGCGGGCTCAAACTCGCCGCGCAGGGATAGGAGACGATCCCGCTCGTCGTGCTCGTGGTGTCGTCGTGGTGAGGGAAGGCCGTGATGGATGAGGGCGACTGGCTCGATCGCATCCACTGCGAGGACTGCCTGACCGGGATGCGCCGGCTCCTGCCCGACGAGTCCGTCGACGTGATCGTCACCTCCCCGCCTTACAACATCGGCGTCGCCTACGACGCTCACGACGATAACATGCCCCTGAGCGAGTACCTGGACTGGATCGGCGAGGTGGCCGCCCAGTGCCGCCGCGTGCTCAGGCAGGACGGCTCGTTCTTCCTCAACGTCGGGGACCGGCCGTCGGACGAGCTGCGCTCGCTGCGCGTGGCCGAGCGGGCCATCGGCGCCGGACTGCGGCTCCAGAACACGATCCACTGGATCAAGTCCATCGCCGCGCCCGAAGAGGGCGTCAACATGGGCCACTACAAACCGGTCAACAGCCCCCGCTTCCTGAACAACGGACACGAGTTCATCTTCCACCTCACGCGCACCGGCTCGGTGGGGCTGGACAAGCTCGCCGTCGGCGTCCCTTACCAGGACAAGAGCAACATCGGCCGCTGGAAGTCGGCCCGGCGGGACTGCCGCGACCGGGGCAACACGTGGTACATCCCCTACGAGACGGTGACCGGGGCCAAGCCGCACCCGGCGGCCTTCCCCGAGAGGCTGCCCGAGATGTGCATCCGCCTCCACGGGCTGCGGCCGGGCCTGGCGGTGCTCGACCCCTTCCTGGGCACGGGCGCGACGGCCCTGGCCGCCCGCCGGCTCGGCTGCCGCTGGGTCGGGTTCGAGGTAAGCAGCGAGTACGCGGCCGAGGCGCGCCGGCGGCTCGCCCGCGTGGCGAGCGAGACCGGCCTCTTCCCCACCTGAGCCGCGTGCGGACCCCTTGCGCGGCGCCAGCGGCCCGACTACCATGCCGGCCGGCGAATCCGCGTTCTTACCGAACACGAAGGGGAGGGGCACGATGCTGATGGAAGGGAAGGTCGCGCTGATCACCGGGGCGAACCGCGGGCTGGGGCGCGCGCTCTGTAAGGCGCTCGCCGAGCGGGGCGCCACGGTGCTGATGGTCTGCCGCGACGAAGAGGCCGGCGCCGAGGCCGCGCGCCGGCTCTGGGAGCGCGAGCTCGACGTCGCCCTCCACGTCGCCGACGTGGCGAGCATCAGCGACATCGAGCGGCTCTACGACGAGGTCTCGGCCAAGTTCGACCGGCTCGACGCGCTGGTCAACAACGCGGGGGTGAACCTGGACGAGGCCGACACCACCATCGAGACGCTGCCGCTGGCCACGCTGGAGATGACGCTGGACATCAACTTCCGCGGGCCGGTCTGGCTCTGCCGCATGTTCCTGCCGCTGCTGAAGCGCTCGCAGTCCGGCCGCATCATCAACTACACCTCGGGGCTCGGCCGGCTCACCATCGAGCAGGCGGGCAGCTACCCCGCCTACAGCATGTCCAAGACGGCGATCAACGCGCTGACCAAGGTGCTGGCGGCGGAGGTGGAGGCGGACGGCATCATCGTCAACTCGGTCGATCCGGGCTGGTGCCGGACGGACCTGGGCGGCGCCGGCGCGCCGCGCCCGGTCGAGGAGGGGATCACCGCCGCCCTCTACCTGGCCACGGCCGACGCGGGCGAGCTCCAGACCGGCTGCCTCTACTACGACCGCGAGGTCATCAGCTGGTAGGGGGGGTGCTGCAGTGCTCTGCTCACGCGTTGACACCGGGGATGCCGTGCATTACATTGTGCAGTCCAGCACGTGCTGCTACTGGTGGATTCTGCCGCCGATCTCGTTCGTGGTGCAGCCCGTCGTCGGCAACGTGGCGGGCGACACCCGCTGACTCAGGCGTCCGGCGCGACCCCCGGCCGGCTCGCGCTGGCCCGACGCCGTCCCGCCCCGCATAGCTCGCGCCCCGGGCCTTGCCCGTGGAGCCGCCGTGAAGCCACGCGAAGCCAACATCCAGCCGGTCGCGCGGAACCGCCGCGCCCTGCGCGACTTCGTCATCGAGGAGACCTACGAGGCGGGCATGGAGCTGGTGGGCACCGAGGTGAAGAGCCTGCGCAACGGCAACTGCTCCCTGGCCCAGGCATACGCCCGCCCGCGCGGCGAGGAGCTCTACCTGATCGACGTGCACATACCGCCCTACGAGCAGGGCAACATCCAGAACCACGAGCCGACCCGCCCCCGCAAGCTGCTGCTGCACCGGCGCGAGATCGACCGCATCATCAGCCAGTGCACGCAGCGCGGCTACACGCTGATCCCCCTGCGCGTCTACTTCAAGGACGGCTACGCGAAGGTGGAGATCGGCCTGGCGCGCCGGCGGCAGAAGTGGGACAAGCGCCAGAAGAAGGAGGCCGAGCAGCGCCGCAAGGACGCCCGCGACGCCCTGCGCCGCCGCCGGTGAAGACAGACGGCGCCTGTCAGGTGTCGTTGCCGTCGCGCAGGTCCAGCCAGGCGGCTTCCTCGTCGCTCAGGTCCAGGTAGAGCGCCTCGATGTTCTCCTCCAGCTCGCGCCGGCTCATGCAGCCGACCAGGGGGAAGACGTTCAGGCCCAGGCTCATCACGTAGGCCATCGCGACCTGGGGCACCGTGACGCCGCGCCGCTGGGCCAGCTCGCGGGCGCGGTCCAGGCGGCGGAAGTTCCGTTCGTGGGCGAATCCCCGGCGGGCCGCCTCGTCGAGCACTTCCTCGTAGTTCTCTCGCGTGACGCGGCCCGAGAAGAGCCCCCGCGCCAGGCTCGACCAGGCGAAGACGGGCATCTGGCTGGCGCGGTACCATTGCCGCGCATCGCGGCCCTGCGGCCCGCCGATGCTCAGGCATCCGCCCCAGGGCTCGCCGACCTGCTCGGCGAGGGTAAGGTTCGGGCTGCTGGCGGTGAAGGGCGTGAGGCCGTGCTCGGCGGCGTAATCGTTCGCCTCCTGGATGCGCTGGTGCGACCAGTTCGAGCCGCCGAAGGCGTTGATCAGCCCGGCCGCCAGGTGCCGGTTGAGCACCTCCACGATGGGCCCGACCGCCGCGCCCGCATCGTCGCGGTGCAGCATGTAGAGGTCGATGTAGTCGGTGGCGAGCCGCTCGAGCGAATCGTGCAGGTCGGAGGTGATGCACTCGGGGTTGACGCGCGGCTCGCCGTAGGGATGGGCGCCCTTGCCCAGGATCATGACCTGCTCGCGCACGCCGCGCTCGGCGATCCATCGCCCCAGCGTCCTCTCGGTGTCCTCGCCGTAGACGTGCGCCGTGTCGAAGGCGTTCGCGCCGAGCGCGTAGACGTCGTCCAGCAGCCCGAACGTGCCCTCCAGGTCCTTGGAGTTGACCATCATCGTGCCCATCACCAGCCGCGAGATGGGCTTCTGGATGCCGGGCAGCTCTGCGTGCTTCATCTCCATCGGTTCGGCTCCTGTGTGCGGTCGGGTGTTTGCTACTCGAAGGGGTATTTCAGGCCCCACTGCTGGCGGACGCTGTCCATCGTGCGCGCGATGGACAGCGATTCGCTCGGCGGCATCACCGCGCTTTCGGTCATGCCGGCGCGCAGGCACTGCATCACCTCGGCCGCCTCGCACTGGTAGCCGTTGCCCTCGTAGGGCAGCTCCATCTCCTGCTGCTCGCCGTCGGAGGGGACCACGGTGAGCCGGTCGGTCTTCCAGAAGGGGTGGTGGAGGCGGATGTAGCCGTCGGTGCCGGCGATGACGGCCTCGTGCGGCACGAAGGTGCGCACGGCGCAGGACAGCACGCCGAGGCGGCCGCCGGAGTGCTTGATGAGGATGGCGGCCTGCTCGTCGACGCCGGTCTCGCCGATGTGGGCCAGCGAGGCGACCTCCTCCGGTGGGCCCCCGTAGATCATCGAGGCGAGCGCCAGCGTGTAGCCGCCGACGTCGAGCAGCCCGCCGCCGGCCAGCTCGGCGTTGAGCAGGCGGCCCTCGGGGTTCCATCCGGTGCGGAAGCAGAAGTCGGCCTTCACCATGCGCACCTGGCCGATGACCCCTTCGGCGAGCAGCTCGCGCAGGCGCACGATCGCCGGCAGGAAGCGCGTCCACACCGCCTCCATCAGGAACAGCCCTTCCTCGCGCGCGCAGTCGATCAGCTTCCCCGCCTGGCGGGCGTTGACCGTGAGCGGCTTCTCGCAGAGCACGGCCTTGCCCCCGCGCAGGCAGAGCATGCTGTCCCGCAGGTGCATCGGATGGGGAGTGGCCACGTAGACGACGTCGACCTCGGGGTCGTCGGCCAGGTCTTCGTAACTGGGGTGGGCTCGGGCGACCTCCCAGCGCTCGGCGAACTGCTCGGCCGTCTCGCGGGCGCGGGAGCCGACGGCGACCAGCTCCGCCTCGTCCAGGTAGCTGAGCCCTTCGGCGAACTTCGCGGCGATGTGGCCGGTGCCGAGTATCCCCCATCGGATCGGCTCCATGGTCTTCCTCCTATTCGGTGGGTAAGGCGTCGCGTTGACTGTGTATCAGCTCGATCAAGTGCGCGTCCTGCTCCGGGTCGAGCCGGCAGTGGCGGGTGAGCACCTCGTCGAAGCCCAGATCGGTCTCGCCGCTGCGGCGCGCGACGGCCACGGCCATGGCCAGGCCGGCGGCGAACGCGCGGGGCTCGATGCCCTCTGCGGCGACGGTGCGCACGCCGTGCACGAGCCGTTCCCAGGGCTTCAGCTTGCGCATGATGCCCCGTGTGCCCCTCGCCACGCTGTCGCGGAAGACCGGGCAGGTCACGCGCCGGAACACGAAGTCGCAGTAGTTCAGATAGACGCTGCGGTTCAGCGCCCCGCCGTGCTTGCCCAGCAGCGCCGGCGCGGCCTCGCCGTAGAGCAGACGGCGCCCGAGGGCCATCGCCTCGGGCTCGGAGGTCAGCTCATGGAGCGACCCTCGGCCCCGCAGCCTGCCCCAGCAGGCGAGCACGCAGTGCAGGCCGTTGTGCGTGAGCAGCTTCGCCTCTTCGAGGGCGCGGAAGCGCTCCGGCGGGTGGCCCTCCACGGCCTGCGGCACGGCGGCCAGGCCCTCCAGGGCGTGCTGCTCGGCGTGGATGCCGAAGAACGGGTCGGCCAGCACGGCCCAGTCCAGCCCGGGCGCAACCGGCCGCAGCGGCGGCTCAGGGTCGGCCACCACCTTGGCCGCCCGTCCCATCATCGTGTCGGCGACGATGAGCCGGTTGCCCAGGTGCTCTGCGGCTTCGCGCTCCACGGCCGCGCGCAGCTTCTCGGCGATGCCCAGGCCGTTCTCCCCGCAGAGCACGCGCAGGGGGCGGCCCGGCGAGCGCGCGCCCGCCGCGCCGGCCAGCACGGGGCCGAGCTCGGCCAGGTGCGGCTCGCCGACGACGGTGAAGACGAGGTCCGCCCCGGCCAGCGCGGCGAGGGCCTCGTCGGTGACCGAGCCCGGCTCCTTCCAAAGCCCGCCCCCGACCTGCACGCTCAGGGAGTGGACGGCGGGGCCCGTGCGGTTGAACGCATAGGAGCGTTCGCAGGCCAGGTGCGCGATCAGATCGGCCTTGGGCGGGATGTCGACGTAGGTGAGCCGGCAGTCCCGGCCCAGCTCGGGACCGAGGAAGCCGAGCCCGAGGGCGCCGGCGCCGAAGACGACGCACTCGATGGCGGGCTTCTCGCTCACGGCGTTCTCGCGGGGAGGGGCAGGTCTCACTCGTCGGGCAGGCGGCCGCCCTGGGCGCGGCGGGCCATGTAGAGCAGGGCCTCGCCGACCTCGTCGGTGCGGATCAGCGGGCGCCAGGGCAGCAGCCAGACGCCGAACCAGTTCGTCCACCACCACTGGGGATGGCGGTCCATCAGGATCTCCCGTCCCGAGCCGTCTTCCATGCCCGGCAGGCCGACGCCCGGCCTCAGGCGCAGGTAGAGGTCATAGTGGTAGGGCCCGATGGTGCCCGCGGTGAGCAGGGGGGCGGCGAGCGAGGCCGGCTCCCAGCGCAGGTAGACGGCCTCGATGTCCCTGAAGCGGATGCGGCGCAGCCGGTAGCCGCCGAGGCCGCCCCCCGAGCCGGAGCCGTAGACGTCGAGGAAGTAGTCGTCGGTGACCAGCGCATCGTCGACGATGACGGCGCCTCGGGAGTGGACCTGGTCCCACTGGAACTCGAGGATCACGCGTCGGGCCTCGGGCGGCGTCCAAGTGCGCCCCGACCGGGGGACGTAGGTGCAGCCCAGGGCGGCCAGGCAGAGCAGGGCGATCGCGGGCGGCCTTGCGCGTGCCATGCCTCTCGCTCCTCGGTTCGGGTCGGCTCGGGCCTCACGCCGCCGGGTTGGTCGGCGTCCACTGCCCGCCTCGGCTACTGGTATTTCTGCACGTCGGGCTCGGGTATCTCGTCGAGCAGCATGCGGACGATCTGGACGCTGTCGACGCCCTCGGCCTGGGCCTGGAAGTTGCAGGCGATGCGATGGCGCAGCACGGGCACGGCCACGGTCTTGATGTCGTCGGTGGAGACGTTGAAGCGGCCGTCCATGGCCGCCATGGCCTTGGCGCCGAGCACCAGGTGCTGGCCGGCGCGTGGGCCGGCGCCCCAGTCCACCATGGTGCGCACGAACTGCGGCGCCGTCTCGGAGGTCGGGCGCGAGGCGCGGATCAGCGTCGTGGCGTATCTCACCACGTAGGGCGAGGCCACGATCTGCTCGACAAGGTCCTGCATGTCGAGTATCTGCCTGGCGTTGATCACGCTCTTGAGCCCCGCGCGGGGGCCGTGGGTGGTCTCGGCCAGTATCTGCTCCTCGATGTCCTCGTCGGGATAGCCGACGTGGATGTTGAACATGAAGCGGTCCAGCTGGGCCTCGGGCAGGGGATAAGTGCCTTCCTGCTCGATGGGGTTCTGGGTGGCGATCACGAAGAAGGGGCGGGGCAGGTCGTAGGTGGTCTGGCCGACGGTGACCTGGCGCTCCTGCATGGCCTGCAGCAGGGCGGCCTGGGTCTTGGGCGGGGTGCGGTTCACCTCGTCGCCGAGCACGATGTGGGCGAACAGCGGCCCCGGCACGAAGCGGAACTCCCGCATGCCCGTGCTCTCGTCCAGCACGTTGGTGCCGGTGATGTCGCTCGGCATCAGGTCGGGGGTGAACTGGATGCGCCGGAAGCTCAAGGAGGTGACCTCGGCCATGCAGGAGACCATCATCGTCTTGGCCAGGCCCGGCACGCCGACCATCAGGCAGTGGCCGCGGGCGATGATGCCGGCCATCAGTTGCCTGATGACCGGCTCCTGGCCGTAGATGACGCGGCGCAGCTCGGCCATCATGGCCTCGACGTGGCCGCTGAGCTCCTCCAGGCGGCGGGCGAACCCGCCCGCCTTGCCCTCGGCCGCGCGCGTCTCGCGCCCCGCAGCTCTTTCGGTCATGATGTCAGCACCTGCTCCATCTGGACGGGCTGTCCGGTGCGGGCCGACTCCATCAGGGCGAAGCTCATGGCCAGGCTGCGCAGGTTGTCCCGCCCGCTGGTCTCGGGCTCCCGCCCTTCGGCGAGGGCGGCGAGGAACTCGCCGAGTGCCGCCGTCTGGCCGCTGCGCGGCTGGCGGCCCAGCTCCACCTCGCTGTCCTCGTCGGGGTGGTCGGCGGGGATGACGTGCACGCGGTCGGCGCGCAGCTCGATGACCCCCTCGGGGCACTCGACGGCCCAGTAGCCGTCCCAGCTCGTCTCCCGCCCGCGGGTGACCCACGTGCCCTCGTAGAGGACTTCCATGCCGCCCTCGAACTCGAAGAGGGCGGCGGCCGAGGGGTCGTCCTTGAACCAGCTCCACTGCGGCTGCCAGGTGCGCCCGTAGACCAGCAGCGGCTCGCGCCCCGTGACCGCCCGCATCAGGTCGAAGTGGTGGATGCTCATGTCCCGCACCAGGGGGTGGGCCGCGATGGCCGGCGCGCCCTCCAGGTGCAGGGCCCGAGCGAAGCGGACCGAGACGTTGTCCGGCGGCCCGAACCGCCCGCTCCCGATCAGTCGGCGCATGGTGCGCGCCCACGGGCGGTAGCGGTAGTTCTGGCTGACCATCAGCGTGCGTCGGCTATCGCGCGCCGCCGCCACCATCCGGCGCCCGTGGGCCATGGTGTCGGCGATCGGTTTCTCGGTCAGCACGTGCAGCCCGCGCTCGAAGGCGGCGAGGGCCACCTCGTGGTGCACGGCGGGGGGCGTGGCGTTCAGCACGGCGTCCGCCTCGATCCGGTCGAACGCCTCCTCGAAAGAGGCGAAGCAGCGCGCGGCGGCCAGGCCCGTCTGCTGGCGGGCCTCCTGCCGCGCCGCCTCGTTCACGTCGACCAGGGCGACCAGCGACGCGTCGGGGTGGCGCTGCACCCGGGGCAGCCACGACCGCCCCCAGCCGCCGACGCCGACCTGTATGATGTTCATAACCCTCGCGCCTCCGTGCCGTTGCGCCCGGCGATTCTAACCCAGCCCCGGCCGGGCTGGCAAGCACACGCCGGGCGCAGCGCTTGACACCGTCCGCCCCGTGGGCTACCCTATCATGGCCTGCTCCGCGCGGGCAGCCCCTCCGGCCGGGAACACGCCATGGCTGTCGACGACCTCTACAAAAGGGCCTGTGAGGCGATCGAGCGTGCCAACTACGACTACGCCATCCGGCTGCTGCGCGACGTGCTGCGCCAGGATCCGGAGCACCCCAACGCCCGCTCCGCGCTGCGCGGCACGGAGCGGCGCCGGGCCGAGGAGGGCAGCACCCTGGCCCGCCTGATCGGCTGGCCCCTGCGCGCGCTGGTGACCCTGGTCAAGAGCAAGCTCGCGCGCGGGCGCAAGAAGCTGGAGCTCTTCGAAGACTACCTGGAGAAGAACCCGAACAGCTTCTGGGGGCTGGTGCACGTGGCCCGCACCTGCCGCGCCATGGGCTTCCAGGAGGAGGCGCTCAACAGCTACCGCGACGCCCTCAGGCAGAAGCCGCAGGACAAGGCCGCCCTGCGCGAGATCGGCGACCTGCTGAAGGCGCGCGGCGAACATGCCGAGGCCCTCAAGTACCTCCAGCGCCTGCTCGACCTCCAGCCCGCGGACCGCGATCTGGACAAGGAAGTGCGCGACCTGACCGCCACCCAGCACATGTCCGTGCACGACATGGAGGGCGCCGAGAGCTTCCGCGACCTGATACGCGACCGCGACGAGGCCGATCGCCTGGAGCAGGAAGGCCGCATCGCCATGACCGTCGAGGACGTGCGCGGCCAGATCCCGGCCGCCGAGCATGCCCTCGCCGAGCACCCGGACAACGTCAACCGCATACTGACACTGGCCCGGCTCTACGTCGAGGGCGACCAACTGCCCAAGGCCCAGAAGCTGCTGCGCGAGCGGCACCAGGCCAACCCGCAGAACTACGAGCTGCGCGAGGCGCTCGGCGAGGTGCAACTGCGCATCTACGACCGGGCCATCCAGCAGACCGAGCAGGCCGCCAAGGCCGGCGACCAGGACGCCGCCGCCAAAGCCGAGGAGCTGAAGGCGCGACGGCAGCACTTCGCCGTCAAGGAGCACACCTGGCGGCTGGAGCAGCACCCGACCGACCGCGAGCTGCATCTCAAGCTCGGGCGCGTCCACTACTCGGCCGGCGACTACAACGAGGCGATCGCCGCCTTCCAGAACGCCGCCCAGGACAGCCGCTTCGCCCTGGAGAGCCGCAACATGCTCGGCCTCTGCTTCATGGCCAAGGGGCAGCACGACCTGGCCATCGAGCAGTTCGAGTACGCCATCAAGGTCCACCCCGAGATGGACGAGATGGGGAAGGAAGTCCGCTACAACAAGGCCCTCGCCTGCGAGGCGATGGGCAAAGCCGACGAGGCCCTCGCCATCTACAAGAGGCTCTACAGCGAGGACATCAACTTCCGCGACGTGGCCGCCAAGGTGGACGCCCTGAGCGGCTGATCACCTAAAGGAGAGAGAACGCCATGGCTCACCGCCCCGCAGCACTGAAGAGCCTGCGCCAGGACGCCAAGCGCCGGCTGCGCAACAAGGTCGTCAAGAGCCGCCTGCGCACCGAGCGGAACAAGTTCGACCGCATGATCCAGCGCGGCGAGCTGGAGCAGGCGCGCGAGCAGCTCGCCCTGCTGACCAGGCTGCTGCACAAGGCCGGCTCGCGCAACGTGATCCACCCCAACAAGGCGGGCCGCCTCCAGGCGCAGTGCCAGCGCATCCTCAACGAGGCGGAGGCGGCCCTCTGACCGACGCCCGGCGGGCGCGGCTCACCCTTCGGTAAGGTGCGTCGCCCGCACGAACTCGGCGAGCCGCGCCTCGAGCGCCGCCGCGTCGAGCCCCTCCAGCGCGGCCGGCCCGAGCCGCTCGATCGCGAACGAGGCCGTCACCGTCCCGTAGGCCAGCCCGCGCTTCAGCGAGGGTAGCGCCACGTCGCCCTGCGCCGCCACGTAGCCCATCAGGCCGCCGGCGAAAGCGTCGCCCGCCCCCGTCGGGTCCACCACGCGCTCGTGGGGGAAGCCGGGCAGCACGAACGTGCCCCCCGGCCCCCGCAGCAGCGAGCCGTGCTCCCCCTTCTTGACCACGCAATAGGTGGGGCCGTGGTCGCAGACCCAGCGCGCGGCCCCGAGCAGGCTCGGCTCGCCGCTGAGCTGGATCGCCTCGGCGTCGTTCAGGATCAGCGCGTCGATCCGCTGCATCACCTCCAGCAGCCCGTCCCGCGCGTTCGCGATGTAGTAGTTCATCGTGTCGGCCATCACGAAGGCGGGCGCGCAGACCTGGCTCAGGGCGGACAGGTGCGAGGCCGGGGGACCGTTGGCCAGGAATACGTAGCGCGAATCGCGGTAGCCCGCCGGCACCGCGGGCTCCACCGCCCCGAGCACGTTCATGTGCACCGCGACGGTGCGGGCCTGGTCCATCCGCCCCTCGTAGGCGCCGTGCCAGCGGAAGGTCTCGCCGTCGGCCACCAGCAGGCCCTCCAGGTCGATCTGCCTGGCGGCGAGCCGGCCGCGGCACGAGGCCGGGAAGTCCCGCCCCACCACGCCGACGAGCCGCACCGGGCTGAACTGCGCGGCGGCCAGCGAGAAGTAGACCGCCGAGCCGCCCAGCTCCTCCTCGGTGGAGCCGAACGGCGTCTCCACCCGATCCAGCCCGATCGAGCCGATGACCAGCAGCGCCATTGCGCCCGCCTTCTTGCCGCTTGAGGCGTGGGAGCTCTGCCCACGAGCCCGACCAGTGTAGGCCAAGGCGGAAGCCGACTCAAGGCGCTCGGGAACGGCTGACGGCATCCACCCCGAAGAACACGAAGGAACACGAAGGACGGCGAACGGCGACGGCGCACGGCGAGTCACAGCGAGACTGAGCCGGGCCGCCACTTCATCCTTTTGCCTTCATCTTCTGCTCTCGTCGTTCTCGGCGGCCTCTGCGCGCTCTGCGCGAGGGTCGCTGCCGGCCGGCTGGTCGAACAGGCAGAGCTGGTCCGCGCCGGGCGGGGGCCTGTAGTCGGCGATCAGCCGGTCCAGGTCGGGGCCTTCGGGCATGCGCGCGGGGTCGAGCGCGACGGCGCCGAGCCGCACCAGCCGGCGGAAGCCCCGTCCCTTGGGGCCGGCCCGCAAGGGGCTGACCACGAAGAGCGGCTTGCCCATGCGCAGCGCGGCGAGGCTGCTGTGGCGCGTGCCGCCGCTGTCGCGCGGCTCGAAGGCGACGACGGCCTCACCGAGGGCCACGATCGTGCGGTTGCGCAGCAGGGCCTGGCTGGTGCGCCACCGCGCATGGAGGGGGAACTGACCGAGCCCACACCAGGGCGAGGCGGGCAGCGGCCGCCCCGCCAGGCCGTCGCGCAGCAGGCAGGCAAGCCCCGTGGCTGGCACGATCGCCGTGCCGCCGGCGGGCGCCGCGGCGAGGTGGGCCGCCGTATCTATGCCGCGGGCCCCGCCGCTGACCACCGTCATGCCCCGGGCTGCGCAGTCGGCGGCGAGCGCCCGAGCCGCCTGCGCCGCGGCCCGGGAGGGGCGGCGGGAGCCGACGATCGCGATCAGCCGCCGGCGCAGCAGGCCGGCCTCTCCGGCGAGGAACAGGACCGGCGGGGCGGCCTCGCCCAGGTGCGTGGCGAGCGGGGCGGGATAGTGCGGCCCTCCGGCGGCGATCACCAGCAGGCCGGCCCGCCGGGCGTCGCGCCAGGTGGCGCGGCCCGCCTCGATGGGGTCGGGCGCCGTCGCGACGGCGCGGGCGGCCGCGGCCGGCAGCCCCAGATCCTTCTGGAGGACACGGGCCCCGAGGCCCGCCGCCTCGCAGAGGGCGATGCCGCGCTCTGCGGCGGCCCGGCGCAGCAGGGCGAGCGTCACCGCGCCGACGCCCTCGGCGCCGCAGAGGCCGATCAGGCAGAGCGCGCTGTCGTCGGGCTCGATCATGGCCGTGCTCTCGGGGGACCGGCTATACTATCCGCACGACGGGCACGAGTCAAGTCCCCGGCCGGTGGCTGGCCTCCGGCGCACATCCCTGATGGCCCTGGCGGCGTTGCGTGGTCGTTCTGCGGTCTGCGCGGGGGCCGGGGCGGGCCCTGTGCGGGAGTTGCGGTCACTTGAAAACGCGGGCAGGTGTGCTATAAAGGAGTGGTTGAGAGCGTCGCTAGTGTAGCTCAATCGGCAGAGCAGCGGTTTTGTAAACCGCAGGCTGCGGGTTCAAGTCCCGCCACTAGCTCCAGCACCCCGGCGTCGCGCGGGCCTGCGGGCGGGCGCGGCGCATGGACGAGGCGACGAGGGTGGGCAGGTTCCCGAGCGGCCAAAGGGGACAGACTGTAAATCTGTTGGCGATGCCTTCGGAGGTTCGAATCCTCCCCTGCCCACCACAACGAAACGCGCGGGCGTAGCTCAACTGGCAGAGCGTCGGCCTTCCAAGCCGGCTGTTGTGGGTTCGAGTCCCATCGCCCGCTCCAGCTTGCAGGTATATCGGGTTTCCCCTTGACTTGCCGCGTTGCATGTGCTACTATCCCGTTACTCTGCGATCCTTGTATGCGATCCTATTGTGCCGCCGGATCACGGCGGCCGGCCGATCCACCGGGCAATTGCTCTGTGGACTGCCACGGGGCAGGTTCGATCGCTCTGTGCTCTCGCATCGGGTCGAGAGGGCTGCTGTAGCTCAGTGGTAGAGCGCGTCCTTGGTAAGGACGAGGTCACGGGTTCAAGCCCCGTCAGCAGCTCCATCTCTTCCAGCACAGGTCGACGGCGGGGCGTGCGCGGGGACCTTCGGCACTGAGGCGGGGCGACGGGGCAGGGCGTCGTCGCCGCCGCATGTCTTCACCACCAGATCCACAGGGGCGGTCATTCCGTCCACACAGGCCGCAGCAGTGGCAACCTTTAGGGAGGTAGCAGGGAGCAATGGCCAAGGAGGACTTTAAGCGGACCAAGCCGCACATCAACGTGGGCACCATCGGCCATGTTGACCACGGCAAGACCACGCTGACTTCGGCGATGACCCTGTATCTGAGCAAGCAGGGCCTGGCCGAGTACCGCACCTTCGACAGCATCGACAACGCACCGGAGGAGCGCGAGCGGGGCATCACGATCCAGACCCAGCACGTGGAGTACGAGACCGAGAACAGGCACTACGCCCACGTCGACTGCCCGGGCCACCGCGACTACATCAAGAACATGATCACCGGCGCCGCCCAGATGGACGGGGCCGTGCTGGTCGTCAGCGCCGCCGACGGGCCCATGCCCCAGACCAAGGAGCACGTGCTGCTGGCCCGTCAGGTCAACGTGCCCGCCATCATCGTCTTCCTGAACAAGACCGACCAGCTCGACGATCCCGAGCTGCTCGAACTGGTCGAACTGGAAGTGCGTGAAATCCTCAGCGAGTACGACTTCCCCGGCGATGACGTGCCCGTGATCGCCGGCAGCGCCCTGGCCGCACTGGAGAACCCCGACGACGAGGAGGCCACCCAGTGCGTCGCCGAACTGCTGGACGCGCTGGACGAGTACATCCCCGAGCCCGTGCGCGCCATCGACCAGCCCTTCCTGATGCCCGTCGAGGACGTCTTCAGCATCAAAGGGCGCGGCACGGTGGGCACCGGGCGAGTCGAACGCGGCATCGTCAAGGTCGGCGACGAGGTGGAGATAGTCGGCCTGCAGCCCGACGTGCACAAGACCGTGGTCACCGGCGTAGAGATGTTCCGCAAGACCCTGGATCAGGGCCAGGCGGGTGACAACATCGGCGTGCTGCTTCGCGGCGTGGAGAAGGACGAACTGAGCCGCGGCCAGGTGCTGGCCCAGCCCGGTTCGATCACCCCGCACACGAAGTTCGAAGGCGAGGTCTACATCCTGACCGCCGACGAGGGCGGCCGGCACAAGCCGTTCTTCACAGGCTATCGCCCGCAGTTCTACTTCCGGACCACCGACGTGACCGGCAGCATCACGCTGCCGGAGGGCGTGGATATGGTGGTGCCGGGCGATAACGTGACGCTGCAGGTCGAGCTGATAACCCCCGTGGCGATGGAGCAGCAACTGCGCTTCGCAATCCGCGAGGGTGGCAACACGGTCGGCGCAGGTGTCGTAACCAAGGTGCTCGAGTAAAGGACATTAAGACCGTGCGCGAGTACGTCACCTTGGAATGCACCGAGTGTCGGGAGCAGAACTACCGCACCTCCGTGGAAACCCGCGGGGGCAAGCGGCTGGAGCTGAAGAAACACTGTCCGCGGTGCCGCCAGCATACGGTGCATCGGCAGCGCAGAAGGTAGCGCGCCGCCCCTGCGAGCGGAGGCGAGGGTTAGGCCAGTAGCTCAAGTGGCCAGAGCACCGGTTTCCAAAACCGGCGGTTGGGGGTTCGAGTCCCTCCTGGCCTGCCACCGCGGCGCGGCGGGGGCGCACTAACCTTGAGGACGGCGCACTTGGCGCAATCCACGGCCTGGACCCCATATCGCCCCGGGCAGGGCGTCTACGCGCGCAGCGCGGCCGCCGCGGCCATGCTGATGGCGGCCCTGTTCGGTAGCTGGCGCCTGTACAACATCATCAGCGCGGGCGGGGAGGCGGCGCGCAAGGTCGCGCTGCTCGGCATGAAGGTGCCCCCGGCGGCGCTCTATGCCGGCGGCGCGTTCGTGGCCATAGGGGTGGTGGTCTTCCTGTTGACCTTCGGCCTGGAGACGGGGATCAAGGCCATCGACGGCAAGACCCATGCCCTGATCGACCTGCTGGTCGATACCGAGGGCGAGCTGGCCAAGGTCTCGTGGCCTGATTCGGACGAGTTGAGCGTTTCTACCACGGCCGTGCTGGTTTCGGTCGTGCTGCTGGGCGTGTTCCTGCTCTGCGCGGACTGGCTGATTGCGCTGGTGATGCGCACGGCGGGCGTGCTGCCCCGGTGAGAGCGGCGCGGGCCGCTTGCGGCGCCGCGCGACTAATGGTCCCTGACAGTTGAGATTATGGGCCGCGGTTCGGTGGCACGGGCTTCCCGCCGGGCCGGAGGCCAGCCCGTGAATCATGGCCCGGAGGGCCATGCCACACTAAGACGGCCACCGGTAGAATCAAAAGTCACAGGCCGGTAGGTCACGGTTCTGCAATAGCTCCTAAGGCGATAAGAAGCCATGGCAGAGACCGCAGATACAACGGACGCGGCGGCGGAGCCGCAGCAGGAGGCGGCCCCCCAGGAGGGCGAAGCGCCCGAAGAGGCGCAGGCGCTCGAAGAGGCCGAGGCCCCCGAGCAAGAGGCCGGCCCGCCCCGGCGGTGGTTCGTGCTGCGCGTGCAGAGCAACCGCGAGGAGAGCGTGCGCGGGAACCTGGCGCGGCTGCTGGAGATGGAGGAGACCCGCCAGCGCGTCCCCGAGATACTGGTGCCGACCGAGTCGGTGACCGAGCTGCGCGGCGGCAAGCGGCAGGTGGTCGAGCGCAGGCTCTTCCCCGGCTACGTGATCGTGCAGATAGAGGTCGACGAGAACGGCGCCATCCCGCAGGACCTGTGGCAGCTTATCCGCGAGACCAGCGGGGTGGGCGACTTCATCGGGGCCGAGAAGCCCTGGCCGATGCGCGAGGAAGAGGTGGCCAGGATCCTGGGCCAGGCCGAGGAGGTCGAGGAGGAAGCGCCCAAGCTGAAGATCGACTTCAAGGAGGGCCAGCTCGTCGAGATCAAGGAAGGCCCCTTCAAGAACGTGGAAGGCTACGTCGAGGAGGTCAACCCCACCAGCGGCAAGGTGAAGGTGATGATCAACATCTTCAACCGCGCCACGCCGGTGGAACTGGAATACTGGCAGGTGCAGGCCCTCTGAGGTGAGAGCATGGCCAAGAGAGCGAAACCCACGGCGGAGCTGAAAGTGCTGGTGACCGGCGGGCAGGCGAACCCGGCCCCGCCCCTCGGGCCCACGCTCAGCCAGCACCGCGTCAACATCGCGCAGTTCATCCAGCAGTTCAACGAGAAGACGCAGGACCAGATGGGCGTGCCCCTGCCCGTGGTGGTGCGGGTCTGGCGGGACGGCTCGTTCGAGTTCGACGTGAAGACCCCGCCGGCCTCCTACCTGGTCAAGCGGGCGGCCGGCGTGGCCAAGGGCTCCGGCGAGGCCAAGCGCCAGAGCGTGGGCAGCATCACGCGCGAGCAGGTGCGCGAGATCGCCCGCGAGAAGATGGCGGACCTGAACACCGAAGATCTGGACGTGGCCGAACGCCTCATCGAGGGCACCGCACGCAGTTGCGGCATAGCCGTGGAGGGCTGAGCCGCCGAGACAGCCGATCAGGAAGGGCAGACGATGGGCCACAGGAGCCGCAGATACGAACGCTCGGTCGAGGTGATCGACCGCGAGCGCACCTACACGCTGGAGGAGGCGCTGGCGGAGCTGAAGCGCATGGCCCAGGCGCGCTTCGACGAGACCGTCGAGTGCGCCGTGCAACTGGGCATCGACCCCCGCCAGAGCGACCAGCAGGTGCGCGGCAGCATCTCGCTGCCCCACGGCACCGGCAAGGAGGCCGTGGTGGCCGTCTTCGCCGAGGGCGAGGCGGCCGAACAGGCCCGCCAGGCCGGGGCCGACCACGTCGGCGCCGACGAGCTGATCCAGCGGGTGGACCAGGAGGGCTTCATGGACTTCGACGTCGCCCTCGCCACGCCGGACATGATGGGGCGGATCGGCCGGCTGGGCCGTTACCTGGGGCCCCGGGGCCTGATGCCGAGCCCGAAGAGCGGCACCGTGCGCGCGGACATCGGCGAGGCCGTGCGCGAGTTCAAGGCCGGCCGCATCGAGTTCCGCAACGACAGCGGCGGCAACGTGCACGTGCCCGTCGGCAAGCTCTCCTTCAGCGTCGAGGCGCTCTCGCAGAACGTGCGCGCCCTGATTGAGCATATGTTGAGGCTGCGGCCCGCCGCCACGAAGGGGCGCTACCTGAAGCGGGTGCACGTCTGCTCGACGATGAGCCCCGCCATCGAAATCACCGTGGACTGAAGCCCGCTCGGGAGCAGAGGACAGAGATGCCGCGCGAAGTCAAAGAACTGATGCTGAAGGAACTGGAGGAGCAGTTCCGCGACATTCAGCAGACCGGCTGCGTCCTGGTCGACTACCAGGGCGTGCGCGCCGATGAGGCCCGCCGCCTGCGCGTCGAGATCAAGCGCGCGGGGGTCGAGATGACCGTGGTGAAGAACTCCATCTTCGCCCTGGCCGTGACGAACCTCGGCGCCGCAGAGCTGGCCAGCCTGCTCGACGGGCCCATTGCGGTCGTGCGCGGGGAGAACCCCGTCGTGGCCGCCAGGGCCGCCCGGCAGATGGCCAAGGCCAACGGTGCCGTGCAGGTGCGCGGCGCCTACTGCGAGGGCCGCGTGGTCGGGCCGGAGCGCGTGGAGCAGCTCGCCGACATACCCGGGCGCGAGGAGCTGCTCGCGATGGTGGCCGGCGCGCTGATCAGCCCGCTGAGGCGGCTCGCCGCCGGGCTGATCAGCAGGCAGCGCGAGTTGCTCAGCGTGCTGGGCCAGTTGCGCGACAGCAAGCAGCAGGCGCCCGAGGGCGAGCAGTAGCCCGACCAGAGAGAGAGCCCTGCCCGCGAAAGCGGGCCGCGTGCAGCCCATACAGAGCCGACATACCTTTCGGAGCCAGGAGGCCAAGAAGCATGTCAGAAGCAGCCGTAGCCGAAGAGCAGGAGCAGTACTCGCCGAAGGTCCGGGACGTGCTGGACAAGCTGAGCGAGTTCACGCTGATGGAACTATCGGAGCTGGTCAGCGCGTTCGAGGACCGGTTCGGCATCACGGCCGCCGCGGCCATGCCGGTGGCGGCCGCCGCCGCGCCGGGCGCCGCCGAGGCCGAGGAGGCCGAGGAGCCGAGCTCCTTCAAGGTGGTGCTGAAGGGCTTCGGGGACAAGAAGATCCAGGTCATCAAGGCCGTGCGCGCCCAGACCACGCTGGCCCTTAAGGAAGCGAAGGACCTGGTGGAGGGCGTGCCCTCCGACGTGAGGGAGGGGCTCTCGAAGGAGGAGGCCCAGAAGGTGGCCGATACGCTGAGCGAGGCCGGAGGCGAAGTGGAGGTCGTGGCGGAGTGACGGTTCGAAGGGGCGACGGCGGCCCCCGCCCCGCGCGGGGGCCGGCCGTGGGCAGGTGAATCAGCGCGCCCGCCCGGGCTGCGGGCGCGCGACGGGGCCGCGGTGCGCCGGGACGCGAGCACGGCGCGCCGGTGACGCACGAGCTAAGTGCCAGCAGACCACAAGCGGAGCGCCATGAGGATGGGAGTGCGCAACTTCTCCAAGGTCGGTGGGGTGGTCGAGGTCCCTGACCTCACCAGCATCCAGAAGGACTCCTACAGGGAGTTCCTCCAGTTCGACGTGCCGCCCCAGAAGCGCAAGAGCGTGGGGCTTCAGCGCATCATCGAGGAAGTCTTCCCCATCGAGAACGAGGCGAAGGGCATCCGCCTGGAGTTCCTGCATTACCGCCTGGGCAAGCCCCGCTACCTGCCGGAGCAGTGCTTGCAGCTTCGGCTCACCTACGGGCGGCCCTTCTACATCCGCGTGCGCCTGCACAAGCCGGACGAGCTCATCGAGGAGGACGTCTACCTGGGCGAGATGCCGATCATGCTCGGCGGGGGCGAGTTCATCATCAACGGCGCCGAGCGGGTCATCGTCACCCAGCTGCACCGCTCGCCGGGCTGCGACTTCTCGCGCGAGGTCGCCGGCGACCGGGCGCTCCACTCCTGCCGCATCATCCCGCAGCGCGGCAGTTGGATCGTCATGGAGGTGAACCGGCGCGACTACCTGACCTGCCAGCTCGACCAGAGCGGCAAGATCCCGGCCACACTGGTGCTGCGCGCCCTGAAGGAAGAGCAGGGCACCGACGAGGCGCTGCTGAAGCTGTTCTACGGCACCGAGAAGATCAAGTTCACCGAGGGCACCGCCGGCGCGAAGCTGCGCGAGCGCATCAGCGCCGTCACCGTGACCGTCGGCGAAGAGGGCGGCGAGCAGGGGGAACAGGAGCGCATCACCCTGCTGGAGGCCGGGCAGCGCATCAGCGAGGAGGCCGCCCAGCAGCTCGCCCAGGCCGGCATCAAGCAGATCGAGGTGCTGCCCGAGGAACTCGACCCCCTGCTGCTGAACACGCTGGCCCAGGACCGCAGCTACGACCACGAGTCGGCCGTCAAGGAGCTCTACGGCAAGCTGCGGCCCGGCACGCCGTTCACCTTCGAGAAGGCCCAGCAGACGATCTTCGAGAAGTTCTTCGACCCGCGCCGCTACCAGCTCGGGTCGGTGGGGCGGTTCCGCATGAACCGCAAGTTCGACGAGAACGTGCCGGTGGAGCACCAGACGCTGCGCCCGGAGGACTTCGTCAACGCCGTGCGCTACATCATGAAGCTGCGCGATGGGCGGGGCCAGCCGGACGACATCGACCACCTGGGCAACCGGCGGGTGCGCACCATCGGCGAGCTGGCCGGCGAGCAGCTGCGGCGCGGGTTCTTGAAGATGCAGCGCACCGTGACCGACCGGATCAACCTGAAGGACCCCGAGAAGTTCACCGCGCGCACGCTGATCAACAGCAAGACGGTGAGCGCCTCGATCAACTACTTCTTCGGGCGCAGCGGGCTCTCGCAGATCGTTGACCAGACCAACCCGCTGAGCCAGCTGACCAACGAGCGGCGCCTCAGCGCGCTGGGCCCGGGCGGGCTGAACCGCAAGCGGGCCGGCTTCGACGTGCGCGACGTCCACATCTCCCACTACGGGCGCATCTGCCCCATCGAGACGCCCGAGGGGACCAACATCGGCCTGATCACCTCGCTGGGGCTCTACGCGGGGGTCGACGAGTTCGGCTTCCTGGTCACGCCCTACCGCGCCGTGCGCAAGGGCAAGCTGACCGACGAGGTCCACTACCTGCGCGCCGACGAGGAGGAAGGGGCATACATCGTGCCGGCCGACGTGGACTTCGACGGGCTGAAGCTCAGCGACACGATCGTGGCCCGCCACGGCGGCGACCTGGCCGAGGTCCGGGTCGGGGAGGTCGAGTACGTGGACGTCTCGCCCCAGCAGATCGTCGGCGTCAGCGCCAGCCTGATCCCCTTCCTGGAGCACAGCGACGCGAACCGCGCGCTGATGGGCTCCAACATGCAGCGCCAGGCCGTGCCGCTGCTCACCACCGAGCCGCCCCTGGTGGCCACCGGCACGGAGACGGCGGTGGCGCGCAACTCGGGCATGGTCGTGCTCGCCGACAGCGACGGCGCGGTCACCTACGCCGACAGCGCCCGGATAGTGGTCGACGGGAAGACCTACCGGCTGAAGAAGTTCCGCGGCCTGAACCAGAAGACCTGCCTGAACCAGCGCCCCGTGGTGCGCATGGGCGAGAAGGTGAAGGCCGGCGACGTGCTGGCCGACGGGGCGGCCGTCAGCGAGGGCGAGCTGGCCCTGGGCAAGAACGCGCTGGTCGCCTTCCTGCCGTGGGAGGGCTACAACTTCGAGGACGCGATGCTGATCAGCGACGCCCTGCTGAAAAGCGATGCCTACACCTCGATCCACATCGAGGCGTTCGAGACCGAGATCCGCGAGACCAAGCTCGGGCGCGAGGAGTTCACCCGCGACATCCCCAACGTCTCCGAGCAGCAACTGCGCAACCTGGACGGGAGCGGCATCATCTGCGAGGGCACCTGGGTCGGGCCGGGCGACATCCTGGTCGGCAAGGTGGCCCCCAAGAGCCGCAGCGAGCTGACGCCGGAGGAGAAGCTGCTCTACGCCATCTTCGGCAAGGCCGGCGAGGACGTGCGCAACGACTCGCTGGCGGTGCCCAGCGGCGTGGAGGGCGTGGTGGTCGAGACGCAGAAATTCAGCCGCCGCTCCTACCTCAGCGACGAGGAGCAGGCCGAGATAGAGCGCGAGACCGAACGGATCCGCGCCGAGCACAACGAGCAGCTCGCCGAGGTCTTCCGCGAGGCCGTCCAGGCCATGCAGGAGGCCGCCGGAGAGGCGCTGGCGGACCTGCGCACCGGCGGCGAGCCCTTCGAGATCCCCCAAGGGGCCTCGCCCGACGAGGTGGCCGGGCTGGAGGAGGAGTTCGACCCGTCCATGATCGACATGGGGGGGGCCCGCCTCAACGCCAAGGTGCTCAAGGCATACGCGCCCTACGCCGACCGCATCGAGGAGATCAAGAGCGAGCGCGAGACCCGGCTGATGCAGTACGCCAGCGGCGACGAGCTGCCCAGCGGCGTGCTGGAGATGGTCAAGGTCTACGTGGCCACCAAGCGGAAGCTCTCGGTCGGCGACAAGATGGCCGGCCGGCACGGCAACAAGGGGGTGATCGCCAAGATCCTGCCCGTCGAGGACATGCCGTTCCTGGCCGACGGGACGCCGGTGGACATCGTGCTCAACCCCCTCGGCGTGCCCGGCCGCATGAACGTGGGCCAGATCCTGGAGACGCACCTGAGCTGGGCGGCGAAGGCGCTCGGCTTCCAGGCCGTCACGCCCGTCTTCGACGGGGCCACCGAGGACGAGATACGCCAGTGCCTCAAAGAGGCCGAGCTGCCGGAGGACGGCAAGTCCGCCCTCTACGACGGGCGCACCGGCGAGCCCTTCCACCAGCGGGTCACCGTCGGCTACATGTACATGATGAAGCTGGCCCACCTGGTGGACGACAAGGTGCACGCTCGTGCCACCGGCCCCTACTCGCTGATCACCCAGCAGCCCCTCGGCGGCAAGGTCCGCTACGGGGGGCAGCGGTTCGGCGAGATGGAGGTCTGGGCGCTGGAGGCGTACGGCGCCGCCCACATCCTGCAGGAGCTGCTGACGGTCAAGAGCGACGACATCGAGGGACGCACGAAGATCTACGAGTCCATGGTCAAGGGCGAGAACGTGCTGGAGGCCGGCGTGCCGGTCGCCTTCGACGTTCTGTGCAACGAGATACGCGGCCTCTGCCTGAACATCCGCCTGGAGAAGGAGCGGCTCTGAAGGGCCGGGCCAGCGGCGGAGGGCCGCGCCCGCGCGGCGCAGCCCCCCAAGACGACACACCTCCTGAAGGGAGGCACGGCATAATGCTGAGCAGCAGTTACGACCGGATCAACGAGTACCAGGCGGTCAAGATCTCGCTCGCCTCGCCGGCCGACATCCGCAGCTGGTCCTACGGCGAGGTGACCGAGCCGGAGACGATCAACTACCGCACCTACCGCCCGGAGCGGGACGGGCTGTTCTGCGAGCGGATCTTCGGGCCGGACCGCGACTGGGAGTGCAGCTGCGGCAAGTACCGGGGCATGAAGCACAAGGGCATCGTCTGCGACCGCTGCGGGGTGAAGGTCACCCACAGCCGCGTGCGGCGCCACCGCATGGGCCACATCAACCTGGCCGCGCCGGTCGTGCACATCTGGTTCTTCAAGAGCATGCCCTGCCGCCTGGCGAACCTGCTCGCCATCAAGAGCACCGACCTGCAGCGTGTCATCTACTTCCAGAAGTACGCCGTGACCGACCCGAAGGACACGCCGCTGGAATACAAGCAACTGCTGAGCGAGGAGGAGTACCGCGAGGCGCAGATGCAGTACGGCGAGCGCGGCTTCGAGGCGGCCATGGGGGCCGAGGCGATCCGCCACTTCCTGGAAGACCTGGACCTGCCCACCCTCTGCGCCGAGCTGCGCGCCGAGCTGAAGACGTGCAGCTCCAAGCAGCGCCGCCGCAAGATCATCAAGCAGCTCACCGAGGCGGAGGCCCTGCGCGACAGCGACAACCGGCCCGACTGGGTCGTGCTGGAGGTGATCCCCGTCATCCCGCCCGACCTGCGGCCCCTGGTGCTGCTGGACAGCGGCAACTTCGCCTCCAGCGACCTCAACGACCTCTACCGGCGCATCATCAACCGCAACAACCGGCTGAAGAAGCTGCTGAACCTGAACGCGCCGGACGTGATCATCCGCAACGAGAAGCGGATGCTCCAGCAGGCCGTCGACGCCCTGTTCGACAACAACCGCTGCAAGCGCCCCGTGATGGGCAGCAGCAACCGGCCGCTGAAGTCGCTCACCGACATGATCAAGGGCAAGCAGGGCCGGTTCCGCGAGAACCTGCTCGGCAAGCGGGTGGATTACTCGGCGCGCAGCGTCATCGTGGTCGGCCCGGAGCTGAAGCTCAACCAGTGCGGCCTGCCCAAGAAGATCGCCCTGGAGCTCTACCAGCCCTTCATCATCCGCAAGCTGAAGGAGAAGGGCGTCGCCGACACGCTCAAAAACGCCAAGAAGGAGCTGGAGGAGAAGACCGACGAGGTCTGGGACGTGCTCGACGAGGTCATCGAGCGCCACCCGGTGCTGCTGAACCGCGCCCCCACCCTGCACAGGATGGGCATCCAGGCCTTCGACCCGGTGCTGGTGGAGGGCAACGCGATCAGGCTGCACCCGCTGGTCTGCAAGGGGTTCAACGCGGACTTCGACGGCGACCAGATGGCCGTGCACCTGCCGCTGAGCATCGAGGCGCAGATCGAGGCCAAGACGCTGATGATGGCCCCCCACAACGTCTTCACCCCCCAGAGCGGGCGGCCGATCATCGGGCCGACGCACGACATCGTGCTCGGCTGCTTCTACCTGACGGTGGAGCCGCGCGAGGAGCCGGGGCAGATCAAGTGCTTCAGCAGCTTCGCCGAGGTGCACATGGCCCACCAGCAGGGCCGCCTCGGCGTGCACTCCCGCCTGCGCGTGCGCGCCCGCGAGGTCGAGCAGGTGGTCCGCGCCCCCGACGCCGAGGTCGAGCCGCTAAAAGGGCTGCTGGAGACGACGGTCGGGCGGATCATCTTCAACGACATCCTCTCCGAGGGCATGGCCTTCTACGACTGCGAGCTGGCCGGCAGCGGGCTGAACCGCGTCATCCACGACTGCTACGAGCGGCTGGGGCGGGAAGCCACGGTCCAGATGCTCGACGACATGAAGGACCTCGGCTTCCACTGGGCGACCGAGGCCGGCATCTCCTTCGCCATGGAGGACCTGCGCCTGCCGCCGAGCAAGGAGAGAATCCTTGGCGAGACCGAGAAGCTGGTCCAGCGCATCACCAAAGCCTACCAGGAAGGCGCCATCACCGACACCGAGCGGCGCCAGCGCGTCATCGACGAGTGGAACGCCGCCACCGACGCCGTGGCCAAGGAGATGTTCGACCAGCTCGCCCACGACGAGCGGGGCGGGCGGCCCTACCTGAACCCGGTCTACCTGATGATCGAGTCGGGCGCGCGCGGCAAATCGCTCCAGGTCAGCCAGTTGGCCGGCATGCGCGGCCTGATGGCCAAGCCGAGCGGCCAGATCATCGAGACGCCCATCAAGGCCAACTTCCGCGAGGGGCTCGACGTGCTGGAGTACTTCAGCAGCACGCACGGCGCCCGCAAGGGCCTCGCCGACACGGCGCTGAAGACCGCCGAGAGCGGCTACCTGACCCGGCGGCTCGCCGACGTGGCGCAGAACGTGATCGCCACCACCCTCGACTGCGGCACGGCCAACGGCATCACCAAGGGCCCCGTGATGCGGGGCGACCGCACGATGGTGCCCCTGCGCCAGATCATCACCGGCCGCGTGGCGCGGGACAACATCGTGGACCTGGTCAACGACGAGGTGATCGTGCGCGAGAACCAGACGATCACCGAACAGATCGCCCGGCGCATCGAGCAGCTCGACGAGCGGATGAAGATCCGCGTGCGCTCGCCGCTGACCTGCGAGGCCTCGCAGGGCATCTGCGCCATGTGCTACGGGATGGACCTGGCCACCAAGGCGCTCGCCGAGCGGGGCCTGACCGTCGGCATCATCGCTGCCCAGTCCATCGGCGAGCCGGGCACGCAGCTCACCATGCGCACGTTCCACATCGGCGGCGTCGCCGTCGGCGGCAGCGAAGAGAGCGAGATCCTGGCCAAGCGCGCCGGCACGCTCAGCTTCGAGGAGCTGGCGGTGGTCAAGGACCCCGACGGCCGGCAGGTCTCGATCAGCCGGCACGGCGAGGTGACCGTCCTCGACGAGAAGGGCCGCGAGCTGGAGCGCCACAACATCCGGCTCGGCGCCGAGATGCTGGTCGGCGACGGCGCGGAGGTCAAGGAGGGCCAGAGGATCTGCCAGTGGGAATGGCACTTCACGCCGATCCTGGCCGAGGTGGACGGCACGGTCCGCTACGAGGACATCGCCGAAGGGAAGACGCTGAAGGTCGAGCGGGACGAGGCCCACGCCACCAGCCGCAAGGTGATCATGGAGCACAAGGGCGACATGCACCCGCAGATCCTGATCGAGAGCGACGAGGGCGAGATCCTCAGCCTCTACCCCCTGCCGGAGAAGGCCATCGTCGAGGTCGACCACGGGCAGAAGATCACCGCCGGCACCCGCCTGGCCCGGACGCTGCGCGAGGTGCAGCGCACCCAGGACATCACCGGCGGCCTCTCGCGCGTGGTCGAGCTGTTCGAGGCCCGCAAGCCGAAGGACCCGGCCGTCATCAGCGAGATCGACGGCGTGGTCACCGACATCGAGCGGCGGCGCGGGCGCACCATCATCAAAGTCGAGGACCCGGAGACCGGCTACCAGTCCGAGCACGCCGTGCCCGCCGGCAAGCACCTGCGGGTCAACCGCGGCGATTCGGTCAGCGCCGGCCAGGCCCTCGTCGACGGGCCGCTCGTGCTGGACGACATCCTCCAGATCAGCGGCGAAGAGGCCCTGCACAACTACATGCTGCAAGAGATCCAGAACGTCTACCGCACCCAGGACGCCACGATCGACGACAAGCACTTCGAGGTGATCATCTCCCAGATGACCCGTCGCGTGAAGGTCACCGACTCGGGCGACACGCACTTTTTGCCCGACGAGCTGGTGGACAAGTTCCAGTTCCGCCAGACCAACCAGGAGACCATCGAGCAGGGAGGCGAGCCGGCCCAGGCCGAGCCCGTGCTGCTCGGCATCACCAAGGCCGCCCTCTCCAGCGAGAGCTTCATCAGCGCCGCCTCGTTCCAGAACACCACGCGCGTGCTCACCCAGGCCGCGCTCGCCGGGCGCGTGGACACGCTGGAGGGGCTGAAGGAGAACGTGATCCTGGGCCACCTGATCCCCTCGGGCACGGGCTTCCCCGAGTTCTACCGCTCCACCGTGCGGCGGCTCGAGGCGGGCCAGCCGTTCAAGGAGCTTGAAGCCCCGGTCGAGAGCGGATAGAATGGCCGCTCGGCCCCGCAGCGGGGGCCCGACCGGCGCAAGACCCCGAGAGGTGAAGCACATGCCGACGATCAACCAACTGGTCAAAAACGGCCGCGAGCGCACGCGCAAGCGCAGCAAGCGGCCCGACCTGGAAGGCTGCCCGCAGAAGCGCGGCGTCTGCCTGTATGTGACCACGCGCGCGCCCAGGAAGCCGAACTCCGCCCTGCGCAAGATCGCCCGCGTGCGCCTGAGCAACGGGCGCGAGGTCACCGCCTATATCCCCGGCGAAGGCCATAACCTGCAGGAGCACAGCATCGTGCTGGTGCGGGGCGGGCGCGTGCGCGACCTGCCCGGCGTGCGCTACCACATCGTGCGGGGCACCCTCGACGCGATGGGCGTCGACGACCGCCGCAGGGGCCGGTCCAAGTACGGAACCAAGAAGAGCTGAGGCCCGCCCAGGCGGCCCGAAACCGCGAGGATCAACCAGCGATGGCCCTGACCTACGACTTCAAGGACCCGTTCCTGAAGCCCGACCCGCGCCTGAAGAGCAAGCTGGCCGCCAAGTTCATCAACTGCCTGATGAAGGACGGCAAGACCAGCGTCGCACGGCGCATCTTCTACAAGGCCATGGACGTGGTCTCGGAGCGGCTCGATAAGGACCCGCTCGAGATCTTCGAGACGGCCCTGGAGAACGTGGCGCCGATCATCGAGGTCCGCTCCCGCCGCATCGGCGGCATGACCTACCAGGTCCCCCGCGAGGTCACGCCCAAGCGGCGCGTCTCGCTGGCCATCCGCTGGATCATCGAGGCCGCGCGCAACAAGACAGGGCGGCCCATGTACCTGCGCCTGGCCGACGAGCTGACCGACGCCTACCGTCGCCAGGGCACCGCCTACGAACGGCGCGAGAACACCCACAAGATGGCCGAGGCGAACCGCGCGTTCGCCCATTTCGCGCGGCGCTGATCCGGCCCGCAATCCGACAGGGCAGCCGGCCGCCCCTCTCGCGCGGGGGGCAGCGCCGGCTGCCCTGATTCCTTAAGGTACCCCACAACCCGCAGGCCCCACCCGCCATGGAACTGCCCAGCATCCGCAACATCGGCATCGCCGCCCACATCGACGCCGGCAAGACCACCGTCACCGAGCGCATCCTCTACTACACCGGCCGCCTCCACCGCATGGGCAGCGTCGATGAGGGCACCGCCGCCATGGACTGGAAGCCCCAGGAGCAGGAGCGCGGCATCACCATCGTCTCCGCCGCCACCGCCTGCCTCTGGAAGAACAAGTCCGACGGCAACGACTCGCCCCGGCGCGACGAGTTCCGCATCAACATCATCGACACCCCCGGCCACGTCGACTTCACCATGGAGGTCGAGCGCTGCATGCGCGTGCTGGACGGCGTGGTCGTCGTCTTCTGCGGCGTCGGCGGCGTGCAGGCCCAGAGCGAGACCGTCTGGCACCAGGCCCAGCGCTACCAGGTGCCCCGCGTCTGCTTCGTCAACAAGCTCGACCGGCTCGGCAGCGACTTCCTCTACGTGGTGCGCCAGATGCGCGAGCGGCTCGGCGCCAACGCCGTCCCCGTCCAGCTTCCCCTGGGGCGGGACGCCGACTTCGCCGGGGCCATCGACCTGATCCACCGCGAGGCGCTCGTCTTCGAGGACGAGGCGCTCGGCGCCCGCTACGAGGTCCGCCCCGTCCCCGAAGCCTACCGCGCGCAGGCCGAAGAGCACCGCGCCGCCCTGATCGAGGCCGTCAGCGAACAGGTCGAGTGGATGGCCGACAAGTTCCTGGCCGAGGAGCCGATCAGCCCGGCCGACATCACGCGCGGGCTGCGCCAGGCGTGCATCGCCGGCAAGCTCCAGCCCGTCCTCTGCGGGGCCGCCCTGCGCAACCGCGCCATACAGCCGCTGCTGGACGCCATCTGCGACTACCTGCCCTCGCCGGCGGACATACCGGCCATCGCCGGCACCGACCCCAAGTCCGGCGAGGCCGTCGAGCGCCACGCTTCCGAGGACGAGCCGCTCAGCGCCATGGCCTTCAAGGTCCAGAGCGAGCGCCACGCCGACCTCTACTACGTGCGCGTCTACAGCGGCGTGCTGCGCGAGAAGTCGCGCGTCTATAACGCCAACCAGGACAAGATGGAGCACGTGGCCCAGCTCTGCCGCATGCACGCCAACGCCCGCGAGCAGATCAGCCAGGCCGGCCCCGGCGCCATCGTCGCCGTCACCGGCCTGAAGGTCACCGTCACGGGCGACACGCTCTGCGAGCGGCGCAAGCCCGTCGTCTACGAGCGAATGGAGGTGCCCGAAACGGTCGTCTCCATGGCCATCGAGCCGCGCACCCAGGCCGAGAAGCGGAAGCTGGACAACGCCCTGGGCCACCTGGCCCGGGAAGACCCGACCTTCCGCACCTCCGTGGACTCCAACACCGGCCAGCTCCTGATCAGCGGCATGGGCGAGCTGCACCTGGACATCATCCGCGACCGCCTGCTGCGCGAGTTCAACGTCGACGCCCGCGTCGGCGAGCCGCGCGTCTCCTACCGCGAGAGCCTGCGCGAACCGGTCACGATCGAGCAGACCTTCCAGCGCGAGATGGAGGGACGGGGCCAGTTCGCCCGCGTGGTCATCCGCTTCGAGCCCGCCCCCGTCGGCTCGGCCCTGGCCTTCCAGAACGAGGTGCCCAAGGACGTGCTCCCGCTGCACTTCGCGCGCGCGGTCGAGCGCACCCTCACCCAGAGCAACGTCGGCGGCATCCTCTACGGCTACCCGCTGATCAACGTCAAGGCCACGCTGCGCGAGGCCGAGTCCCATCCGGTGGACTCGACCGAGCTCGCCTTCGAGGCCGCCGCCACCATGGCCCAGCGCCGGGCGCTGGAGCAGGGCGGCTGCGAGCTCTACGAGCCCTACATGCGCCTGGAGATCGTCGTGCCCGAGGGCGACATGGGCGACGTGCTCAGCTACGTGACCACCTGCCGGGGCGCCATTCAGGACGTGACGGCGCGCGATGCGCTCCGCGTGCTCCGCGCCGTGGCGCCGCTTGCGGAGCTGTTCGGCTTCGCCACCAAGCTGCGCTCCCTCACCCAGGGGCGCGGCACCTACAGCATGGAGCCGCTCGAGTACCGGCCCGCGCCGGCCGGTGCGCTTGACCTCACCTGACCCCGCGCCCTATCCTCTCCCGCCGGCCTCTGCTGAAGGGAGCTGCCGCGTGACCCGCCGAACCCGCCGCGTCACCTTCCAGCCCGAGGGCCGCAGCGTCTTCGTGCTCGACGGCACCGCCCTGGTCGAGGCCGCCGGCCAGGCCGGCATCGTGCTCAACCAGCCCTGCGGCGGCGAAGGAACCTGCGGCAAGTGCCGCGTGGAAGTGGCCGGCGAGGCGCCCGAGCCGACCCCCGCCGACCGCCGCCACATCCCCGGCGAGCAGCTCGCCGAGGGCTGGCGCCTCGCCTGCCGGCTCCGCGTCGAGGCGGACATGGTCCTCACCGTGCCGCACGAGACGCGCTTCTTCGAGCAGCAGATACTCGCCGAAGGCGAGGGGCGCGCCTACCCGTTGCGGCCCAACGTGCGCAAGGCGCTCCTCTGCGTGCCCGCCCCCAGCGTGGAGCACCAGCGCAGCGACGTGGACCGACTGCGCGACGCCCTCGGGGACGAGGCGCTCGCCGCCGGCCTGCCCCTGATCCGCGCCCTGCCCGGCATCCTGCGCCAGGGGCAGGACCGCCTCACCGCCGTGCTGGAGGGCCGGCAGATCCAGTGGGTCGAGGCCGGCGACACGACCGACTGCCTCTACGGCGTCGCGTTCGACATAGGCACCACCACCATCGTCGGCGCGCTGATGGACCTGAGCGGCGGCGCCTCCGCCGCCGTGGCGAGCCGCACCAACCCCCAGGTGCACTTCGGCGACGACGTGGTCAGCCGCATCGCCTACATCCAGTCCCACCCCGGCGGGCTGGACAGGCTGCGGCGCCGCCTGGTCGCGTGCCTCAACGAGATCGTGCTGGAGCTCTGCGAGGGGGCCGGCGTCGAGCCCGAGTCCATCTACGACGCCACGGCCGTGGGCAACACCACGATGAGCCACATCTTCCTGGGGGTCGATCCCTCCTCCCTCGCCCACGCTCCCTACGTGGCCGTGCTGCGGGGCGGGCTCGACGTCAGGGCGCGCGAGGTGGGCCTGGACATCAACCGCAACGCCGCCCTGCACATGCTGCCCAACATCGCCGGCTTCGTCGGCAGCGATACCGTCGCCGTGGTGCTCGCCAGCGGCATGGCCCAGGAGGAGCCGGTCCAGATCGCCATCGACATCGGCACCAACGGCGAGGTGGTCGTGGGCAACCGCGAGCGGCTCATCGCCTGCTCCTGCGCGGCCGGCCCGGCCTTCGAGGGCGCCCGCATACGCCAGGGCATGCGGGCCACCGAGGGCGCCGTCAGCAAGCTTGTCATCAATGAGGAGATCGAGGTCAACGTCATCGGCGGCGGCCGGGCGACCGGCATCTGCGGCAGCGGCCTGATCGACGCCGTCGCCGAGCTGCTCAGCGCCGGCGCCATCGACCCGACCGGTCGCATCGTCCACCCCGCCGGCGCGCCCGGCCTGCCGGACGCCCTGAAAGGGGCGATCGTGGAGCGCGACGGCCAGCCGGCGGTCGTGCTGGTGCCGGGCGAACGCAGCAAGACGGGCAAGCCCGTCCTGCTGACGCAGCGCGACGTGCGGGAGGTCCAGCTCGCCAAGGCGGCGATCCGGGCGGGCACGGAGGTGATCTGCGCCGAGTTCGGCATCGCGCCCCAGGAGGCGGCGCGCGTGCTGCTGGCCGGGGGGTTCGGCAACTTCATCCGCCGCTCGAACGCCCGCCGCATCGGCCTCTTGCCGCCGATCCCGGCCGAGCGCATCGAGTCCATCGGCAACGCGGCGGCGGCGGGGGCGAAGGCCGCGCTCGCCTGCCGCGACTGCCGCGCCGAGGCCGAGCGCATCAGCCGCGAGACCCGCTACGTGGAGCTGGCCACGCGGGCCGACTTCCAGGCGCACTACATGGAAGCCATGGCCTTCGGTGAGGGGGGCTGAGCCGGAGCCCCTCAGACGGTCATGATGTCGGCCGTCTTGCGCTCCAGCAGCTCGTCGATCCTGGCCTCGTGCTCGTCGGTCAGCTTCTGCACCTCGTCCTTGGTCCGGTGCAGCTCGTCTTCGCTGATGCTGGATGCCTTCTGTTCCTTCTCCAGTTGCCTGTTGGCGTCGCGGCGGATGTTGCGCACGGCGACGCGGGCCTCCTCGGCCATGGACTTCACGCGCGCGACGAGCTGCCTGCGCCGCTCCTCGCTGAGGCCGGGCACCTGGAGGCGGATGACCTTCCCGTCGTTCTGCGGGTTGATCCCGATGTCGCTGGTCTGGATCGCCCGTTCGATCTCGCCCAGGCTGGTGGGGTCGAAGGGCTTGATGACGATGAGCTGGGGGTCGGGGATGGCGATCTGGGCGAGCTGGCGCAGCGGCGTGGGCGAGCCGTAGTAGTCGAGGCGGATGTTCTCGACCAGGCCGGCGCTGGCCGTGCCGGTGCGGATGCCGCGCAGGCCCTGGCTGAAGACGTCCAGCGCCTTCTCCATGCGGTCCTCGGCGTCCAGCAGGATCTCGTCAACGTCCATGGCGCTTATCCCTCTATGAGCGTGCCGACGGGTTCGCCCGCCGCCGCGCGCCGGATGTTGCCTTCCACGGCGTAGTTGAACACGCGCACGGGCAGCGAGTGCTGCATGCAGAACGAGACGGCGGTCAGGTCCATCACCCCGAGCCTGCGCTGGAGCACCTCGCGGTAGGTGAGCCGCTCGAACAGGCGGGCGTCGGGGTCCTGCTCCGGGTCGGCCGAGTAGACGCCGTCGACCCGCGTGGCCTTCAGCACGGGGCCGGCGCCGAGCTCGACCGCGCGGAGGGCGGCCGCCGTGTCGGTGGTGAAGAACGGGTTGCCCGTGCCCCCGGCCAGCAGCACGACCTTGCCCGCCTCCAGGTCCTCCACGCAGCGGCGCGGCTCGAAGGCGGGCACCATCCGGGGCACGGCGAAGGCGCCGTAGTGGGTGGCGGCCACGCCCGCCTCGGCGAGCGCCTCCCGCAGCATCAGGGCGTTGACGGCCGTGGCGAGCATGCCGGCGTAGTCGGCGCTGATGCGGCCGGGCCCGGCCGGGCAGAACCGGGCGCCGCGGATCACGTTGCCCCCGCCCACGACCACGGCGAGCTGGACGGGCAGGGCGCGGGCGGCCGCCACCTCGGCGGCCACGTAGGCGATGGCCTCGGGGCCGAACGTGGCGCCGTCTTCGCCCGCGAGGGTGCCCCCGCTGAGCTTCAGCAGCACCCTTCGCGGCCGGTCCTCTGTGCCCATTGTCGGCGCCCTCCCTCTGCTGCGGGCGGCGGGGGCTACTCGGCGCCGTCCTGGCCGATCTCCAGGCGCACGAAACGCCGCACCCCGATGTTCTCGCCGAGCTTCGCGATGGCGTCCTGGATGAGCTGTTCGACGGTGCGCTGGTCGTCGCGGATGTAGGGCTGCTTCAGCAGGCAGACCTGCTCGTAGAACTTGGCCAGCCGGCCCTGGATGATCTGCTCCTGGATGTGTTCGGGCTTGTCGGCGCTCTGCTGGCGGTAGAGGGCCTTCTCGGCCTCGACGGTCTCGGCGGGCAGCTCCTCGGGCGTGGCGGCCAGCGGGTCCATCGCGGCCACCTGCATGGCCAGTTCGTTGGCGAGCTGGCGGAACTCGTCGTTGCGGGCCACGAAGTCGGTCTCGCAGGCCAGCTCCAGCAGCACGCCGATGCGTCCGTTGCCGTGGACGTAGCTGACGATGGCGCCCTCTGCGGTCTGGCGGCTGCCCTTCTCGCGGGCCATCGCCAGGCCCTGCTCGCGCAGTATCATCACGGCCTTCTGCTGGTCGCCGTCGGCCTCGGCGAGCGCCCGCTTGCAGTCCATCAGGCCGGCGCCCGTCCTGTCACGCAGTTGCTTCACTTCCGGTGCGGAGATCGCCATCTGCTGCTCCGTCTGCGCATTTCGGGTGTAGTCGTCGGGTGCGGTCTGTGCCGGGGCGCGCGGCCGGCGGCTCAGGCCGGCTCCTCCTCGGAGGCCGCCTCGGCCGTCTGCGGCTCGGCCTGCTGCGGGGTCTCGGCGGCGGGCTCGTGCTCGGGGGGCTCGGCCGCTTCGGGGGCGGCTTCCTCCCCTTCGGTCGCGGGCGGCTCCTGGGCGGCGGTCTGGGCCTCGGATGCGGGCGCGGCGGTCTGAGGTTCTTCGGGGCGCGGCGCCGGGGCCGCCGGCGGCGCCTCGCCGCGCCGGGCCAGCCCGTCCAGCACGGCGTCCGACATCATGCGGAAGAATATCTCGATGGCGCCGAACGAATCGTCGTTGCCGGGCACGACCACGTCGATGTCGTCGGGGTCGCCGTCGGTGTCGGTCAGTGCGATGATGGGTATTGCGAGCTTGACGGCTTCGCGCACGGCGATGTGCTCGCGGGCGGGGTCGACCAGCACGAGCAGGCCGGGCAGCCGGTTCATGTTGCGCACGCCGCCGAGGTTGCGCAGGATCTTGCGCTTCTCGCGGCGCAGCGAGGAGACCATCTTCTTGGTGTAGAGGCGGATCTGGCCGCTCTTCTCGAGCTCTTCCAGCTCCTCCAGGCGGTCCAGCCGGCTGCGGATGGTGGTGTAGTTGGTCAGCAGCCCGCCCGGCCAGCGCTCGGCCACGTAGGGCATGCCGCAGCGCTGGGCCTCGCGCTCGACGATGCCGGAGGCCTGCTTCTTGGTGCCGACGAACATGACCGTGCGGCCGCGCGCGGCGACGGCGCGCGTCAACGCGCGCCCCAGGATCAGGCCGCGCAGGGTCGCGCGCAGGTCGATGATGTGGATCAGGTTGCGCCGCTTGAAGATGAACGGCGCCATCTTGGGGTTCCACCGGCTGGTGCGATGGCCGAAGTGGAATCCCGCTTTGATCAGGCCTCTAACGCTGGGTGTCTCCAAAGCTCTCTCCCGCGATGCTCACATGTGCCGTTGTGCGTTCTCCAGGGGGTCCCCGGCTCCGGCGACGGCACCGCGACGGCACATTGGATGCGCATGGTGCCCCGCCTGAGAAGCCGGCTGGGGAGTCAAAAGGCGAGTGCCCGCCCCGAGATGCAACAGGGCCAATATACCCCCTGGCCCCGCCTCTGTCAAGCCAAACGGACCCGCGCCGCCGAGCCGCGGATGGCCACCGCCTCCGCCAGCGCGCTGGCGAGCAGCGTCGGCGCGACCACTGCTGCGTAGGCCGCCGCCCGCGGCGCCAGCGCCGCCAGGTAGGGCTCACCCCCCTGCACGGCGTGCCCCATGCTGATGCCCATCGCCAGGCTCACCCAGAAGCACGGCAGCTCCAGCGCGAGCACCAGCGCGCCGCAAGCCAGCGTCAGCGGCGCCGGCGGGCGCCACTGCCCCGCCCTCGGCGCCCCCAGCGCCTCCATCGGCTCGCGCCCCGCCATGCCCCCGATGACGCCGACGTTCAGGCCCGTCCAGATGCCGAAGGCCTTCGGCAGCATCGGATGGAAGCCGCTGGCCATGTAAGCGAAGATGGCCGTCGCGTTGAAGCCGAAGATCACCGCCGCCATCCGCGCGATGCTCGGCGAGGGGCCCATCCGGCGCAGAACCGTGCGGAAGACGGCGAGCGCGGGGCGGGCCACGGCCGTCCAGCCGTATCGCACGACCGGCCAGGCGACGAACAGGCCCACGGCGAACAGAAGCGCCGCGTGCACGGCGAGCCGCGCGTGCGCTGCCAGCAGCTCCAGCATGGCTCTCCCCCGGCCTCTCAGGCCTGCCGGCGGGCGCACTCGGCGACGTTGGCCAGCAGCATCGCCGTGGTCACCGGCCCGACCCCCCCGGGCACGGGGGTGATGAGCGAGGCCCGCTGCCGGACCGACTCGAACTCCACGTCACCGGCCACTGCGCCCCCCTCGGCCCGGTTGATGCCGACGTCCACGACCACGGCCCCCTCGCGCACCATCTCGCCGGTGACGAGGCCCGCCTTGCCCACGGCGACGATCAGCACCTCGGCGCGCCGCGTGTGCGCCGCCAGCTCCCGCGTGGCCACGTGGCAGCAGGTCACGGTCGGCGCCCGCCTCAGCGATTCCAGCAGCATCACCACCGCCGGCTTGCCCACGACGGCGCTGTGACCGACGACGACGGTCTCCTTGCCGGCCATCTCAATGCCTGCTTCCCGCAGCATCGTGAGCACGGCGCGCGGGGTGCAGGGCGCCAGGCGGAACTCGCCGTAGAAGAGCCCTCCCACGTTGGCCGGGTGCACGCCCTCGGCGTCCTTCTCGGGGGCGATGGCCCGCTGGGCGCGGGCGGCGTCGAGGCCCGCGGGCAGGGGCATCATCAGCATGAGGGCGGTGACGGCCGGATCGGAGTTCAGCCCGGCGATGCAGTCCTTCAGGGCGGCGTCGGTCGTGGCGCCGTCGGGCCGCCTCAGCTCGTATTCGATGCCGACCTCGGCGCAGGCGCGCCGCTGGCTTCGCGCGTAGAAGCGGGCGCCCGCGTCGTCGGAGGCGAGCAGCGCCACCAGCCTGGGCGGGCGGGGCAGGTCGGCGACCTCCCGGCGCACGCGGTCACGGACGGCCTCGGCTATCGGCGCGCCTCGCAGCAGTTCAGCCGTCATCCCCTTCCTCCTCCGAGGGCGTCGCCGGGCGGGAGCGCATCAGCTTCTTCAGCTCCTCGGCGATCCAGTGTTCGGCCTTGGAGAGGCAGAACGGCCCGTGGCCCGGGTAGAGCACGTCGGGCGGGTCCTCCAGCAGGGCGGTCAACGTCTGGAAGTAGGCGTCGTGGTCGTAGTCGGGCCGGTCGCGGAACTGCTCCAGGCGGGGCGAGCGGACGGCGTCGCCGCAGAACAGCATGCGCCGGCGCGCCTGGACGATCGCGTAGCCGGTCGAGTCGGCGCAGTGGCCGGGCAGGGCGACGGCGCGGATGGGGCAGTTGCCCACGGTGATCTCCTCGCCCGGGGCGATCCGGGTGACCTCCTGCACGGGAACGAAGCGGCGGTGGTAGTGGTAGGCGGCGGTGGCGAGGCCGCCTTCCCCCACGGCGGGCGCCGTCAGGGGGCCGGCGACGATCTCGACGCCGTTCCTACGCAGGTCCTCGGCGGCGCCGGCGTGCGGCAGGTGGGCGTGGGTGAGCAGCACGTGGCTGAGGTCGCGGAACTGGAACTCCATCTCCTCCAGGTTCTCCAGGATGCCGGGCAGGCTCTCCCCGCAGCCGCAGTCGATCATCACCAGCGTGTCGCCCGTGTCGATCAGGTAGGTGTTGCAGTCATTGGCGGGCCAGTCCAGGTAGACCATGTTGAAGTCCTGCCCGCCGAGCAGGAAGACGCGTCCCAACAGTCGCATGCCCATGGTTGCCTGCCTCGCCAGGGGGCTGGGGGGCGCACGAGGGACCGGGGCCGTCGAGGGGCATTTGAGCCGCTGAGGGGGCGGATGTCAAGCGGTGCCGGGCGGCCCCGGCGGGCCTACCTCGCGCAGAGGGCGCCGCAGGGAAGGATGAAGGCAACGGCACTCCCCTCGTTCTCGTCGTCGTCGTCGTTCTCGTTCTCGTCCTCGGCCGTTGACGTGGCCGTTCGTGGTGCCCGTGGTGCCGTTGTGGTCATCGTTGCTGCCTTGCGCGGGGGCCGGGGGGCGGCTATAATCGAGGGGTTCGCGGCGGGGGGCGCTGCGGCGAGGTATGCGGCAGTGCTGCAACCCTGTGTTGCCGAAGGACTTAAGGCATGGCAGCGAAGGCGCGAGAGGAAGGCCCGGGCGACGCCGATGCGGCCCGGCCCGAGGACGAGGCGCCCCACGGGGGCTCGCTCGTGCCGTTCCGCGGCGTGCCGGGGATCGCCCCGGGCATCCAGGCGTTCCGCCGCGGCGACGTGATCCTCTACACCGTGCGCGGCGAGCCCGAGAAGGTCCAGGAGCTGATGGAGCGCCTCGACGCCCAGGGTGTGGGCGAGGTGGCCGCGCTGATTACTCATCGGACCGACGAGGGCCCGGGCGCGGCGCTGCCGCCCGAGGGCGCCGCGCAAGAGGAAGGGTGAACGCGCCGGCCGCCTCTCAGAGCGGGCTGGCCACGCGGTGGAAGTGGCAGATGGCGATGGCCAGGGCGTCGGCGGCGTCCTCCGGGTGCGGCGCCTCGGGCAGGCCGAGGATGGCCCGCACCATCTGCTGCACCTGCGACTTGTGCGCGCGGCCGTTGCCCACCACGGACTTCTTGACCTCGGCGGGGGCGTACTCGACCACGTCGCATCCGCGCTGCGCCGCCGCCAGGAGGGCCACTCCGCGACCCTCGCCGATCTTGAGCGCCGTGCGCACGTTCTTGCCGTAGAAGGCCCCTTCGACGGCCACAACGTCCGGCCCGAAGCGCTCCATCACCTCGCGCAGTCCGGCGAAGATGGCCGCCAACCGCTCCGGCAGGTCGCCGGCCGGGCCGCGCAGCGCGCCGTAGTCCACTGCGCGGGCCTGCGAGCCGTCGGTCTCGATCACGCCGTAGCCGCAGACCTGGGTGCCGGGGTCGATGCCGAGGATCCTCATCGGGCGCGCCTCCCCGCCGGGGATCGGGCCGGGGGAGGGTCGTTGCGGCTCATCGCGAAGGTGACCCGCCCCCCGCCGACCAGCTCCTCCAGGCGCACTGCCAGGCGTTCGGACGGCTCGACCTTGGTCCCGTTGCCCACGCGGGCGCGGAGCCGAAACGCCTCTCCCTCCAGGTCTACGAAGACCGGCGCGGCCCCCCTCGTCTCACCCAGCACGTCGCGCAGGCCCTGCCAGAGCTCGGCGTCGGCCTCTTCGGCCGGCACCTGTACGCGAACCGAGCGAGCGCGGGCCTTCTCGAACGGGACGACCTCGTCGACGATGACCGAGGTGCCGCGGGTGTGGCTGAGGCGGCCGGCGAAGAAGAGCACCTCGCCCTCCTGGACCAGCTCGCGGAACTGCTCGTAGGTGCGGGGGAAGAGCACGGCCTCGAAGGAGTTGCGCACGTCGAGCACCTTGAGCACGGCCATCGGGTCCTTGTTGCGCGTGGTGCGGCGGCGCAGCTTCTCGACCAGGCCGCCCATGACCACCTCGGCGCCGTCGGGGAGCTTGGCCAGGCCGTCGCTGGTGGCCGTGCAGAAGCGCCTGAGGCGGGCGCGGTGCTCCACCAGGGGGTCGTAGCGCACGTAGAGGCCGAGCGCTTCGCTCTCCTGGCGGGCCAGCTCCTGCTGGCTCAGGGGCGGCACCTCGGGCAGGTTGGCGGCCATGCGCCTTTCGGGGTCTTCCTCCTGGATGGCGCCGAAGAGCGATTTCTGCCCGCTCAGGCGGTTGCGGCGCGCGCGTTGGCCGACCTGGATGGCGGTCTCGAGCAGGGCCGCCTGCTGGGCACGCGTGCCGGGCAGGTTGTCGAAGCAGCCGGCCTTCAGCAGGGCCTCCAGCGCGGCCCGTGTGACCTCGTGGGGGTCGACCCGCTCGCAGAAGTCGAACAGGCTGGCAAACGGGCCCCCTTCGCTGCGCGCCTCGATGACGCATTCGATGGCGCGGGCGCCGACGTTTTTGACCGCCCCGAGCCCGAAACGCAGCCGCCCCTCGCCGCGGGGGGTGAAGTCGGCCCGGCTCTCGTTGATGTCGGGCGGCAGGACCTCGATGCCGAGCTTGCCGCACTCCTCCATCAGGGCGACGACCTGGTCGGTCTTGCCCATCTCGATCGAGATGCTGGCGGCCATGAACTCGGTGGGGAAGTGGGCCTTCAGGTAGGCGGTGATGAAGGCCAGGAAGGCGTAGACGCTGGTGTGCGCCTTGTTGAAGCCGTAGCCGGCGAAGTGCAGGATCAGGGCGAACATCTCCTCGGCCGTCTCGCGCTCCAGCCCCCGCTCGGCGGCGCCCGCCACGAACTCCTCGTGGTAGCGGCGGATCACGCCCTCGTTTTTCTTGCTGACGGCCTTGATCATGGTATAGGCGTCGGCCATGCTCATCCCGGCCACCTGGTTGACGATGTGCATGATCTGTTCCTGGTAGACGATCACGCCGTAGGTGGGCTTCAGGATCGGCTCGAGCGAGGGGTGCAGGTAGGTGATCTCGGCGCGGCCGTGGCGGCGGTTGATGAAGTCCTCCACCATCCCGCTCTGCAGGGGGCCGGGGCGATAGAGGGCGACGGCGGCGATCAGGTCCTCGATGCAGTTCGGCTCCAGGCGGCGCAGCAGCCGCCGCATGCCCGCGCTGCCGAGCTGGAAGACGCCCTGGGTCAGGCCGCCGGTGATCAGCTCGTAGGTGGCGGGGTCGCCGGTGGGCAGCTTGTTCACGTCCAGGTCGGGGGGCTCTTTGCCCTCCTGGCGGATGATCTCGACCGTCTTGGCGATGATGGTCAGGGTGGAGAGGCCCAGGAAGTCCATCTTCAGCATGCCCATGGCGGCCAGGTCGTCCATGGTCCACTGCGTCATGGCCTCGCCGTTGCTCAGCTTGCACAGGGGGACCATCTCCCAGAGCGGCCGGTCGCCGATGACCACGCCGGCCGCGTGCGTGCTGGCGTGGCGGGGCAGGCCCTCCAGCTGGCGGGCGTAGTCGAGCAGGCGGGCCACTTCCTCGTCCTCGGCGGCCATCTTCCGCAGCTCGGGCGCCTGCTCCAGGCCGTCCTCCAGGCCCTGGCGGGGGCCCTGGGGCAGCAGCTTGGCGATGCCGTCCACCTTCTTCAGCTCCATGGCGAGCACGCGGCCCACGTCGCGCACGCAGTTGCGGGCGCGTAGCGTGCCGAAGGTGATGATCTGCGCGGTGCTCTCGGGGCCGTAGCGGCGCCGCACGTAGTCGATGACCTCGCCCCGGCGCTGCTCGCAGAGGTCGATGTCGATGTCCGGCGGCTCCTTGCGCTCCACGTCGAGCAGTCGGCTGAAGATCAGCCCGTAGTCCATCGGGTTCAGCCCCGTCATGCCGAGCGCGTGGGCGACCAGGCTGCCCGCGCCGCTGCCGCGCATGCCGACGGGGATGTCGTTCTCGCGCGCGAAGCGCACGAAGTCCCAGCAGATCAGGAAGTAGTCGACGTAGCCCGTCTGCTCGATGGTGTCCAGCTCGTACTCGAGCCGTTCGCGCATCTCCTCGCAGAGCTCGCCGTAGCGCTCGCGCAGCCCCTCGGTGGCGAGCCTGCGCAGCAGGGCGGGGTTCTCATCCGGGGAGGCGTCCTCGTGGTGGAAGGCGGGGTACTTGCGCGAGTCGTCCAGCTCGACCTCGCACATCCGGGCGATGCGCGCCGTGTTGGCCAGCGCTTCGGGCAGATGCGGGAAGGCCGCCGCCATCTCCTCGGGGCTCTTGAAGTAGATCTGGTCGGTGCTCATGCGGAAGCGGTCCGGCTCGTCCAGCGTCGCCCGCGTGTTGATGCACAGCAGCACGTCGTGCCAGCTCCGGTCGTCGGCCTCCAGGTAGTGGCAGTCGTTGGTTGCCACCAGGGGGATGCCCATCCGCCGCGCCAGCTCGACCGAGGGGCCGAGCACGCGGCTCTGCTCCTCCAGGCCGTGGTCCTGGAGCTCGACGTAGAACCGCTCGGGGCCGAACAGGTCGCGCAGGTCGCCCAGCCAGGCGGCCGCCTCGTCCTCGGCGCCGGCCAGCAGAAGCTGGTTGGAGCGGCTGTGCAGGCATCCGCTGAGGCAGATCAGGCCCTCGGCGCAGTCCTCCAGCAGCGCATAGTCGATGCGGGGCTTGTAGTAGAGCCCCTCCAGGTAGGCCAGGCTCGACATCTTCAGCAGGTTGGCGTAGCCGGCCTGGTCGGCCGCCAGGAAGGTGAGGTGGAACAGCTCCTGCCCCCCGCGCACGTGCTCGCGCGCTCGGCGGTCGCCGCAGGTGAAGTAGCCCTCGTAGCCGATCAGGGGTTTGACGCCGCTGCGGCGCATGGCCTGGTGGAACTCGACCGCGCCGTACATGTTGCCGTGGTCGGTGATGGCCACGGCGGGCATGCCCATCCGCGCGGCGGTCTCGGCCAGGCGATCGATGCGGCAGGCGCCGTCCAGCAGGCTGTACTGCGTGTGCACGTGCAGGTGGCAGAACGTGTCCGACGGCATCGTTGCCCTGGCGGTTCGAAGGCGAGCGGGGCGCCGGCCCGGCCGGCTGCCGCCATTGTAGTGAGGGGCCGCCGGGCGGTCAAGCCGGGGCGCTCCGCCCTGCCGCTCCCCGGCGGGGGCTCCAAGACTCGAGACCCGAGACCCCGGAGCCGAAACCGGGCACTGTCCCCGAATCTCGTCGGCCCGGACCACTCTACCGGCCGGCGCGTTCGGCGGGCAGCTCGTTGGGCAGGCCGACGGCCTCCGCGCAGACCCGGCCCGCCCGCTCCGCGTCGGCCTCGACGCGCGGGCTCGCGAAGACGTAGAGCCGCCAGAGCTGCTCGTGCTGGTGCTTGAGGAGCTGGATCTCCTCGCTGTTCAGCTCCGAGAGCCTGGTGATGCGCCCCTCGGGCACGATCACCGGCACCTCCGCCTCCTTCAGGGCCATGCCGGCCGGAGCGCAGTAGACGGCGATGCGGTGCGGGTCGGCGCCGAGCTCGCGGGCGATCCGCGCCTCGGCCTCGCCCCGCGCGTCGCCCTCGTTGAGGTGGTAGCGGCGGACGGCCTCGGCGACGGCCTCCTCCCCGATGCGGCGGGTCACCATGTAGCAGCGCTTGAAGAGGCGGCGGGCGCGGAACTCGTCGAGCAGCTCCACGAGCGCCTCGTCGCCGGCGAAGCGCCGGCGCAGGTCATAGATGAGCGAGTCGTCGCTCAGCGCGCAGAGCTCGGCCTCGCTCAGTCCGCCCGCCATGGCGCGCTCGACGGCCTTGGAGATCATGACGCCGGCGGCCATCTTGGCGTGGTGGTAGTAGACGCGCTCGCTGAGCACGTAGCGGATGCGCAGCAGGTTGGTGACCTCGCTGAGGGCGTCGCGGCGGAACAGGCCGCCCTGCGACATGTCGAGCGCGAGCCGGCCGCCGGCGACGCGGAAGTAGTGGAAGACGCGCTCGTCGAACTCGTAGCTGAGGCCGCAGAAGTAGTTGTCCCGCTTGAGGTAGTCGAGCAGGTCGGCGCAGATGGTTCCGCTGACGATCTGGCGCAGGCATGCCTGCTCGGGGGGCAGCTCGCCGCCGGGGGCGAGGAGCTTCAGGGCGAGGCGGCCGGCCTCCGAGCGCCCGAGCAGATCGCCCAGCTCGCCCCGGCCGAGCAGCAGCTCGTAGCGCCGCTCGCTCTGGTCGTGGCGCGGCAGCAGGCGGCGCTCGTCCTCGAAGGTGTGGCCGAAGGGGATGTGGGTGACGTCGTGGACGAGCGAGGCGAGGAAGACGGCCCGCTGCTCCTGCTCGGAGAGCCCGCCGCCGCCGGAGTCGGCCATGCGCTCGACGATGCGCTTGGCCATCCAGCACGTGCCCAGGCAGTGCTCGAAGCGGGTGTGGTGCGCGCTGGGGTAGACGTAGTAGGCGGCGCCGAGCTGGCGAATGCCCCGCAGGCGCTGCATCTGGGGGGTGTCGATGGCGGCCATCTGCTCGGGGTCGAGGAAGATGTCCTTGTGCACGGCGTCGCGCAGCTTCCTGGCGTGCATGACGGCTACCGCCCTTCCCCCTCGGCGGCGGGGCGGGCGACCCGTCCGAAGTCCCGGCGCCGGGGCAGGTCCTTCAGCGACTTGAGCCCGAATGCCTCCAGGAACTGCCTCGTCGTCCCGTAGAGCAGCGGCCGCCCCAGCTCTTCGCTCTTGCCGGTGACGCGGATGAGGCGCTTCTCCACCAGCGAGCGCAGGATATGGCCGCACTGCACGCCCCGGATGTCCTCGACCTGTGCGCGCGTGATCGGCTGGCGGTAGGCGACGATGGCGAGCGTCTCCAGGGCGGCCTTGCTCAGCGTCTCCTGCTGCTGGCGGCTGTGGAGCCTGCTGACGTAGGGGGCGAACTCGGCGCGGGTCAAGAGCTGGAACCCCCCGGCCAGCTCCTCCACGGCGAAGGCGCGCCCGGCCGCCTCGTACTCCTCGCGCAGCTCCGCCACGATGCGCCGCGCCTGGTTGCCGTCCGCCGCGCCGGACAGCTCGGCCAGCCGGCCCGCCCCGATCGGCCGCGCCGAACTGAAAAGCAGCGCCTCGATGACCCGCTTGACGTGCTCGGGCCCGTCAGCGCCGGCCTGCCCGCTGGGTGCCTCCTCGCTCATCCGCCGTATGCCTCCTCGGTCGCCTCGATGGTCCGGGTCACGGCCTCGCGCACGGCCCGCACGGCCGCATTGCTGGTGATGGTGGCGCCGGTGATCGCCTCCACCTGTCCGGCTGCGGGGAGTTCTGCCGGCAGATCGGACAGGCGCAGTCCGCTGAACTGCTCCTGGAACCAGGGCCGCTTCGGCGGCCCGTCCGCCGGCTCCGCCCCGGCGAGCTTGCCCCAGAGGCTCACGTCCTTCTCCACGGCCTTGATGTTCTCGCCCAGGCCGGGGGTCTCCTGGCTGGCCACGACGGCCACGGCGCGGATGCGGGGGTCGGGGCCGACCGGCGCGCCGGGCGCCCGTCCCTGCACGGAAACGAGCACCTTGATCACGCTGCTGTAGCCCTTGGCGGTGCCCACGGCGGCGTAGAGGGGCACGGGGCCGGCGCGGCTGAGGTAGACCTTCTGCTCCTCGGGCGTGCCGGCCGGGTAGTGGCCGACCACGTCGTAGCCCTCGGCCTCGCCGAGGACGAGCGCCAGCGTCTCGCGGAAGACGCTCTGCGCCTTCGCCTCGATCTCGTCCTGCATGCGCCAGTAGAGCAGGCCGACGCCGGCGCCGCTTCCGAGGCAGATGGCGGCCAGGATCAGTATCCCGGCGGCGAGCTTGCTCTGCTGCGTCCTTTGCGCGGCGTCGCTCATGTTCCCCTCGGGGTTGCCTTCGGCGTCCTGGCGCCGTAGAAGGTGGGCTGGACCCAGCGATCGATCAGCGGCGTGAAGGTGTTCATCAGCACGATGGAGTAGGCGACGCCCTCCGGATAGCCGCCGTAGCGCCGGATCAGCGCGACCAGCAGCCCGCAGCCGACCCCGAAGACGGCCTTGCCCCGGCGCGTCACCGGCGTGGTCACCATGTCGGTGGCCATGAACAGGGCGCCGATCATCAGCCCGCCGGCGAGCAGGTGGTAGACGGGGTCGTCGGCCCAGGCCGGCTCGCCGGCGCGCGCCGGCAGCAGCCACGTCAGCACGAAGACGGTGCCGAGGCAGGCGACGGGGATGCGCCAGTCGACGACCCGTCGGGCGATCAGGAAGAGCCCGCCGGCGATCAGGGCGACCTTGCACGTCTCGCCGATGCCGCCGGGCAGTCCGTTGCCGAACAGCAGCTCCAGGTGGGTGAAGCGCACGGCGCCGACGGCCTTCGCCAGCGGCGTGGCCATGGTCTGCGCGTCGGGGGCCGCGCCCCAGAGCATCCGGGGCACGGGCCACTGCGAGAGGCTGATCTGTGCGGGATAGGCGAACTGCAGGAAGACGCGCGCGGCGAGCGCCGGGTTCCAGATGTTGTTGCCCAGCCCCCCGAAGGCGTGCTTGGCGATGGCGATGGCGAAGGCCCCGCCGACCACGGGCACGTACCACGCCACGCTCGCCGGCAGCACCATGGCCAGCAGCATGCCGGTGAGGAAGGCGCTGCCGTCCAGGGCGTGCTCGACGGGGCGGCCGCGCGCCTTCAGGCAGGCCGCCTCGGTCGCTTCCGCCGCGGCGACGGCGAGCGCGTAGAGGCCGAGCGCACGGAGGCCGAACAGGTAGAGGCTGATCAGCGCCGCCGGGGCGAGCGCGGCGGCGACCGTCCACATGATCCGGCGGATCTCGTCGCTGTCGCGCACGTGGGGCGAGGCGCCGACCAGCAGCCTGACGTCCAGGGAATCGACCTGACCGGACTCGCTCGCCACCTCAGGTGCCCCCCTTCTGGCGCGCGCGCCGGTGGCGCAGCTCCGCCTTGCCGAACTTGGTCATCTGCACGATGCGCCGCCGGGCCGGGCAGACGTAGGCGCAGCAGCCGCACTCCTTGCATTCGAGCATGCCGTAGCCGACGGCGGCGTCCCAATCGTGCCTCTCCATGGCGATGCTCATCTCGCCCGGCATCAGCCGCAGCGGGCAGGCGTCCACGCAGCGCCCGCAGCGGATGCAGGCGCGCTGGGGCGGTATGGACGCGCCACGCCTGAGGATGATGCAGTTATTGCCCTTGACCAGGGGCGTATCGAGCGTGCCCTGGGCGATGCCCATCATCGGCCCGCCGAGGATCACCTGGTTGGTCCCCGCGCGCATGCCCTGGCGGGCGACGATGGCGGCGAGGGATGCGCCGATCCGCTCGACGAAGTTGCCCGCCGCCTCCGCCCCGTCGCCGGTGACGGTGAGGGGCCGCTCGATCAGGGGCCGGCGGAAGCGGATCGCCTCGCGGATCGCCAGCGTCGTGGCCACGTTGTGCACCAGGCAACCCACGTCGCCGGGCAGGCCGCCCTGGCTGGGCACCTCGCGGCCGGTCACGGCGCTGATGAGCTGCTGCTCGGCGCCCTGGGGGTAGCGGACCTCCAGGGGCACGACGGCGATGTCCGTCTCGCCGGCCAGCGCCGCCTCGAAGGCATCGATCGCGTCCGGCTTGTTCAGCTCGATCCCGACCCAGCCCCGGGGGGCGGCGACGATGCGCATGATCAGGCGCAGCCCGTCGATGACCTCCGCGGTGCGCTCCAGCATCAGGCGGTGGTCGACGGTGACGTAGGGCTCGCACTCGGTGCCGTTGACGAACGCGTCGCTGATCGGCATGTCGGGCGGGGGGCTCAGCTTGACGTGCGCGGGGAAGGTGGCCCCGCCCATGCCGACCACGCCGCACTCCAGCACGAGTTCGGCCATGTGGCGGGTGTCCATGGCCTCCACGTCCTGCGGCTCGTCCAGCCCCTCGGCCCAGCGCTCCTCGCCGTCGTTCTCGATCACGACGGCCGGCACGCGGGCGCCGGTCACGTTGTAGACGCGCGGCTCGACGGCCTTGACCGTGCCGCTGACCGGCGCGTGGACGTTGGCGCTGATGTAGCCCTGCGCCTCGCCGATGAGCTGGCCCTTGTCGACCTTCTCCTTCTTTTTGACCACCGGGGCGGCCGGCGCGCCGATGTGCTGCACCATCAGCACGGCCACCTCGGCGGGCGGCTCGCTGACGCAGAGCGGCACGCCGCGGGTGCGCTCCTTCTGCTCGGCGGGATGCACGCCGCCGTGCCGGAACGTCGCTGTCGCCAGCTCACTCATGGGTCATCCCGCGCGAGAAACCGGAACCGCAGATGAACGCGGATAAACGCGGATGAACGGGCCAACACTGTCCCACACGCCGTGGCCGTTCAATCTCCAATCTGCAATCTTCCATGCCGTTCCCGCAGCGCCCGGCCGATCTGGCGCACGGCCTGGCGCAGGCGCTGCCTGTTCTCGACGATGGCCATGCGCACGTGCCCCTCGCCCGCCTCGCCGAAGGCGGCGCCGGGGGCGAGGGCCACGTCGGCCTCCTCCAGGAGCTTAAGGCAGAAGTCAACCGAGCCCATGCCCCGGAACGGCTCGGGGATCGGCGCCCAGACGAACATCGTCCCGCGCGGCTTCTCGACGGGCCATCCGACGCGGCCAAGCCCCTCGCAGAGCGTGTCGCGCCGCTGCTGGTAGGTGGCCGCCTGCCGGCGCACCTCATCCATGCAGTGGCGCAGGGCGATGATGCTGGCGATCTGGACGGGCATGAACAGGCCGTAGTCGAAATACCCCTTGATGCGGGCCAGCCCGGCCACCACGTCCGGGTGCCCCACGCAGAAGCCGACGCGCCAGCCGGCCATGTTGAAGCTCTTGGACATGGAGCTGAACTCCACGCCGACCTCCTTCGCCCCCGGCGCCTGGAGGAAGCTCGGCGCGCGGTAGCCGTCGAAGGTGATGTGGCTGTAGGCGAAGTCGTGGATGATGAGCATGTCATGGCGCCAGGCGAACTCGACGGCCCGCTCGAAGAAGGCCGGCTCGACGGTCAGCGCCGTCGGGTTGTGCGGGAAGTTCAGGATCAGCAGCTTCGGCTTCGGCTCGACGCTCGCCACCAGCTCGTCCAGCTCGTCGAAGAAGGCCGGGTCGGTCGAGATGGGCGCGGTGACGGTCCGCCCGCCGGCGATGCGGACGCTGTGCAGGTGCGGGGGGAAGGCGGGGGCGGGCACGATCGCCGTCTCGCCCTCCTCGATCAGCACCAGCGCCAGGTGCGAAAGGCCCTCCTTGCTGCCGATGGTGCAGACGACCTCGGTCTCGGGGTCGACCTCGACGTCGTATTCGCGGGCGTAGAAGCGGGCGACCTCGCGCTTGAGGTTGAAGATGCCGTCGGCGCTGACGCTGTAGCGGTGGTTGCGGGGGTCGCGGACGGCCTCGGTCAGCTTCTCGATGATCGGCTGCGGCGTGGGGTCGTTCGGGTTGCCCATGCCCAGGTCGATGATGTCGTGTCCGGCGCGCCGGCGGGCCATCTTGATGGCGTTGAGGCGGCCGAAGACGTACTGCGGCAGCCCTCCGACGCGCTGCGCCAATGGCACGTTCATCTTCATGGCTCGCCCAACCTCAGCTCGACGTCGGCCTCGGCCTTCAGCTTCAGCAGAAGGGCCGGGATGCGCTCCCTCGCCTTGCGCAGGCGCAACTCGGCCGTCAGCTCCTCGCGCACGGATTCCAGCGGCGGGGGCTCGACGGCCGGCTCGCGCTCCAGAACGGCCATTATACGGTAACGGCCGCCCTCGTGGAAAACGCCGCTGACCTCGCCTTCGCGTAAGTCCTTTATCATGGCGTAGTAAGGATGGTCGGGCGTCAGCGTCCTTGTCCGCGCGCCCCGCGCCCAGGCGGCCGGCCCGCCCATCTCCGTCTGGGCCAGCACGTGCAGGCTCACCCCCTCCAGCGCCCGCTCGCGCATCCGCTCGGCGACGGCCGCCTCCCCGGCGCTCAGCTCCTGCACGACCGCCCGATCGAGGCCGAGCTCCGCGTGGGCCGCGGCCACTTCCGCCTCGCTCACCTCGAGTTCCCGCGCGGCCAGCCGCTCGGCCAGCAGCGCGGCGCGCACGTCCTCGCGCAGCACCAGCTCGCGCACGAGCCGCCGGCGGAACGCCGCCGGGTCGATCCCCGACGAGCGGAGCAGCCCGTCGAGCCCCTCGCGCGACTGGCCGCGCAGCGCCGCCTGGCGGGCGTAGAGCTCATCGCCGATCCGGCGCATCCGCTCCGTCACCTCCTCCGCAGAGACGCTCACGCCCTCACGCTCGGCCGCCTGGAAGACGAGCAGCCGCTCCACGTAGGGCCCGATCATCGCCGCGCCGAACTCACGCGTCAGCGCCTCCGCCAGCGTGCCAACCGGCAGCGCCGCTGCGTTGACGAACGCCGCCGTCTCGGCCCCGAGCAGCCGCCGCTCGGGCGGGTCGGCCGAGAGATTCGTCACGATCCGGGCCTTCCGGTGCAGTTCGGCAAGCAGGGCCGGGTAGGCGTGCTCCGACTCGACGGCGATCAACTCGGCCCGCAGCGTGCCCTTCAGCTCCTCGAACGGCTCACCGGTGGCGGGCACCTCGCCGATCCTGCGCAGCACGTGCCAGCCTTCCTCGCTGCCGAACACGGCCAGCTCGCCCGGCGCCAGGCCCTCCAGCGCCCGGCCGAGCCGGCAGCCCGCGGGCACCGGCGCCAGCCGCCCCTTGTAGGGCACCGAGGGGCGGTCCAGGCTCAACTCGACGACGGCCTCCTGCCAGCGGTCGGGATCGGCCCGCAGCAGCTCCAGCAGTTCCTCGGCCTGGCGGCGGCTCGGCAGGGCGACGTGCGCCGCGAGCAGGCGCCGCCCGCGCGTTCGCTTGTGGTGCGCCCGCAGCGCCCCTTCGCTCAGGTCCAGCGTCGGCGCGATCATCCGCTCGACGAGCAGCCGCACGCGCATGGCGTCGGGCGAGACGCTCTGTTGCAGCTCGCGGCGCACCGCCTCGACGTCCCACCCCTGTCGCTCGGCGGAGGCGCGGAACTCCTCGGGCCCCATGCGCGCGTTCTCGATGATCTGGCGCCAGCGCAGCTCACCTTCCAGTTCCCGCCGCGCCGCCACCTCCTGGCGGCTCACCTCCACGCCGCGCCGCCGGGCCTCCTGCTCGATGAGGCCACGGTCCACGAACGAGTCCAGCGCGCTGCGCCCGAGCGAGCGGACCAGCGCCGCGCCGAACTCCTCGCCAGTGACCTGCCGCCCGTTGACGACGGCCACGACCTCGGCCCGGGCGGCCGTTGTCAGCGCGAGCATCGCCGTCGCGACCATGTAAAGCCAGGCACGCATCGAAGAGCCCGACCAGGGAAGAACGAGGAGCACGCGGCCCTCGGGCCGCCTCAGACCATGCCGGTGAAGCCGAGGAAGGCCATGGCCATCAGGCCCGTGGCGATGAAGGCGATCGGCACGCCCTTCAGCGGCGCCGGCACGTCGACCCGCGCCAGCCGCTCCCGCACGCCGCTCATCAGCAGCATCGCCAGCATGAACCCGAGCCCCGCGCAGATGCCCCGCCACGAGGCGGCGACCAGCCCGGAGGCGAAGCCCATCTGCGCGAACTCCAGCGGCGCGTCCGTCGTGTTCAGCAGCGCCACGCCCATCACGGCGCAGTTGGTGGTGATCAGCGGCAGGTAGATGCCGAGCGCCTCATACAGCGCCGGCAGACGCGAGCGCATGAACAGCTCCACAAGCTGCACCAGTGTGGCGATGACCAGGATGAACATCGGCGTCTTCAGCGCCAGCACCAGCCCCGTCGGCAGCAGGATCAGCCGGTAGAGCACGAAGGTGACCGAGCTGGCCATGAACATCACGAACGTGACGGCCATGCCCATGCCCAGCGCGCTCTGGGTGCGCTGCGTGACGCCGATGAACGGGCAGAGGCCGAGGAAGCGCGCCAGCACGAAGTTCGAGACCAGGATGGCCGAGAAGGCGATGGTGAAAAGCTGCGTCAGCTCCATCTCTCAGGCCCCCTCCCCTCTGCCCCGCAGCCAGTTGAAGAAGCCCATCAGCAGCCCCAGCACCAGGAACGCGCCGGGCGCCTGGATCAGGATCGCCGCCGGCTCGTAGTGCACCGGCCAGGAAACCGGCATCCAGGGATAGCCCCAGACGGTGCCGCTGCCGAGCACCTCGCGGATCGCCGCCACCAGGCAGATCGCCGCCGTGAAGCCGATGCCGATGCCGAGCCCGTCCATCAGCGAGCGCCGCACGCCGTGCCGGTAGGCGAACGACTCGGCCCGGTAGAGGATGCCGCAGTTGACCACGATCAGCGGGATGAAGATGCCGAGGCTCTCGTTGACCTCGATCGGCACCATCGGCGAGCCCTTGAAGAAGATCTCGACCATGGTCACGAACGAGCCGATCACCACGATGAAGCAGGGGATGCGCACCTCGGACGGAATGGCGCGGCGCAGCAGCGCCACCAGCGTGTTGGAGCACATGAGCACGAAGATGACGGCCATGCCCATGGCGACGGCGTTCTGGAGCGCCGTAGTGACGGCGAGCGTGGGGCAGAGCCCGACGGCGAGCACGAAGACCATGTTCTGCTCGAAGACGCCCTTGTTCAGCTCGCCGGCCAGGGTGCGCTCGGGCATGGTCGCGGGCTCCGGTGCGGTTCGAAGGGGCGGATCGGGCCACTATACCAGACGCCCCGGCGGCGCTCAACGGAAGCGCGATCGCGGAACGACTCCGGCCGCACGGACGGGCAGTCCGTGCGCTCACGCCGCGGCGAGCGCGGCGAAGTTGGCGAGCACCAGCGCCGGCCAGAGGACCCAGCAGATCAGCGCCGGGTAGGTCATCTCCAGGGCGAACGGCGCCCAGAGAAGGTCCACGGCCAGAAGCGCCAGCGTCGCCACCGGCAGGGCGAGCCCGAGCGCCAGCGCGATGATCGCCACGGCCGGGCTGAGCGGCCACCAGGCGGCCAGAGTCCCCCCCGCCGCCGCGGCCACGAACAGCGCCCCGCAGGCGACCATGACCACGCGGCGCTGGCGCGTGAAAGCCACTGCGGCCGCGCCGAGCAGCGCCAGGGCGAGAACGTTCAGGTCAAAAGCCGCCATGGCCCGGCCTCCGGACAGGTATGCCGGCATTGTAGCGGCGAGGACGGCGCAGTCAACACGGAGGACACGGAGAACGACGACGGCATTTCACCGCGAAGGTCACGAAGAAGCACGAAGGACGGCAACGACAGCGATGGGGTGACGGCTCGTCCTCGTTCTCGCGCTCGGCCGTTGCCGTTCATCCGCGTTGATTTGCGTTCATCTGCGGTTCCTCGCCGTTCCCGTCGGTGAAGCCGTCCCTTCGGACCCACGGCTTGCAACGGGCCAACTGCGCGATTAGAATCGCGGTGGAGCGTCGACCGGATCCCTTCACGCCGCGTCAGGAGCCGCCGAGAGATGGCCAAGTTCGGCTTCGGCAGACAGATTCCACCGATCGTCCTGTTGACCGATTTCGGTTTCAAGGACAGCTACGTGGGCGTGATGAAGGGGGTAATCCGGGGGATCTGCCGGGGGGCGGAGGTCATCGACCTCTCGCACAACATCATGCCGCAGGACGTGGCCGAGGCGGCCTTCGTGCTCGCCGCCGCCTACCGCTACTTTCCCGAGGAGACGATCTTCGTCTGCGTGGTCGACCCCGGCGTGGGCACCGACCGGGCCATCGTTTACGTGCGGGTCAACGACCAGGCGTTCCTGGCGCCGGACAACGGGCTGCTCAGCGTAGTCGTCGAGGAGGCGGCGCCCTCGGCCGTGCGCCGGGTCACGGCCGAGCGCTACTTTTTGAACGAGCCGAGCACGACGTTCCACGGGCGGGACATCTTCGCGCCGGTCGCGGCGCACCTGGCCGCCGGGCTGGAGCCGGAGAAGCTCGGCCCGACGCTGCGGCGGGTGCGGCGGCTGCGCCTGCCCCGGCCCGTGCGGGCGGCTGACGGGAGCCTGCGCGGCGAGATCATCTACATCGACCAGTTCGGCAACTTGATCACGAACATGAGCCGGGCCATGCTGGAGCGCAGCTTCGAGGTGCCGCTGGGCGAGGTCGAGGTCACGGTGAAGCGCCGGAAGGTGGAGAGGCTGAGCCGCACGTACGGCGAGGCGGCGGCCGGCGAGCTGGTAGCGCTGATCGGCAGCAGCGGCTACCTGGAGGTGGCGGTGAACCAGGGCTCGGCGGCGCGGTTCCTCGGCTGCGAGAAGGGCGATACGGTCACGCTCTCGGCGCCGTAGCGGCCGGGCGCCCCCCCCTTCAGAGCCCGAGCGAGAGCACGGCGCGCAGCCCGGCGATCCGGCGGCCGTTGACCCGCTCGGGCGTAGCCGAGCGCACGAGCCACTCCTCGTCGATCTTCTCCAGCCGCACCGTCCACTCGCTGCGCGCGAACCGCACGCCGCCGCCGCCGTGGAAGGAGGTGACGTGGAGGTCCATCAGCGCCTCGTCGTTCGCGATGGTCAGGTGCCGCACGGCCAGGTTGGCGCGGTCCAGCGGGCGGCGGCGGGTGATGCGCTCCAGGTCGCTGCGCAGGCGTTCCCGGTCGATGCCTTCCTCGGAGAAGTAGGGCGAGACGTGGGTCATCACGCCCTCGAGGTCGCGCGCGGCGAGGGACTCGACCGCCTCGTCGAGGACGGTCTTGATGCGGCGGCGATCGCTGGGCCACAGTTGCGCCAGCCCCACGTAGAGCAGCCCCGCCGCCGCGAGCAGCACCAGCAGGGAGGCGCCCGGCCGCGCCCGCGCCAGCATGACCAGCCGCGCCGGCAGGGAGGGGGCCGGCCCGCGGCTCTCTGCACCCGCGCTCATCGCTTCCCTCCCGGCGGCGCCCCCCGGCGCCGCCAGCTTCAGCGCCTGGCGTAGCAGACGCCCAGCGCGGCCTCCACCAGGTCGGCCACGCCCGGCAGGTAGGCCCGCTCCAGCACCTCCGACTGCGGCGAGATGGCGTCGGCGGACCCGACGCGCGCCACGGGCGCGTCCAGGTAGTCGAACGCGCGCTCCTGGATGCGGGCCGCCACCTCGGCGGTGAAGCTGCCGGTGCGGCATGCCTGGCAGGCCACCACGCAGCGGCCGGTCTTGCGCACCGAGCGCAGCACCGTCTCCAGGTCGAGCGGTATCAGGCTGCGCAGGTCGATCAGCTCGGCCTCGATGCCATGATCGTCGGCGAGCTTCTCGGCGGCCTTCCCCATCATGTGCGCCAGCAGGCTCCAGGCGACGATGGTCACGTCGCCGCCCTCCCGGCGCACGGCGGCGCGCCCGAGCGGCACCAGGTGCTCGGGGTCCTGCGGCACCTCGCCCTTCAGGTTGTAGAGCGCCTGCGACTCGACGAACAGCACGGGGTTGTCATCCCGGATGGCGCTCTTGAGCAGTCCCTTGGCGTCGGCCGGCGTGGCGGGGCAGACCACGTAGATGCCCGGGGTGTGGCAGGCGTGCGCCTCCAGCGCCTGGGAGTGCTGGCCGCCGTAGCCCTTGCCCGCGCCGACGGAGCTGCGCACCACGAGCGGCACGGTGGTCTGGCCGCCGCTCATGTAGTGCCACTTCGCCGCCTGGTTGAAGAGCTGGTCGCCGGCCTGGAACTCGAAGTCGCTGTACATCAGCTCCACGATCGGTCGCAGGCCCGTCATGGCCGCGCCGACGCCGGTGCCGATGATCGCCGCCTCGCTGATGGCGGTGTTGAAGACGCGCCGCCGGCCGAACGCCTCCAGCAGGCCCTTGGTCACTTTGAAGGCGCCGCCGTAGTCGGCCACGTCCTCGCCGTAGAGCACGACGCGCTCGTCGCGGAGCATCTCCTCGGCCATCGCCTCGCGCAGGGCCTCCTTGAAGGTGGTCTGCCCGCCCTCGCGCTCGGCACGGGGCGGCTGCGCCAGCGTGGCCGGCTCGGCGAACTGCGCCGGCACCTCGTCGCAGCGGCTGGCGGTGAAGACGTAGCGCGTGACCTCGCAGGGGTCGGGGTCGGCCGACCGGGCGGCGCGGAGGGCGGCCTCCTCGTGGCGGCGCGCGACGCGCTCCTCCAGCTCGGCCACGGCGTCGAAGTCCGCCACGCCGGCCTCCACGAGCTGGTCCTTCAGGGTCTGGATCGGCTCGCAGGCCCGCCAGGCGGCCTCCTCCTCCTTGTCGCGGTACTCGGTGCGCGGGTCGCTCAGGCTGTGGCCGTGGAAGCGGTAGCAGACCAGCTCCAGCAGCGCCGGCCCCTCGCCCCGGCGGCAGGCGTCGGCGGCGCGGCAGACGGCGTCCCGCACGGCGAGCACGTTCATCCCGTTGACCACCTCGGCCCGCATCGCCTCGGGGGCGAAGCCGGCCCCGCGCCGGGCCAGGAACTCGACCCCGGTCACCTCGCCCCGCTGCTGGCCGGTCATGCCGTACTGGTTGTTGACGATGGCGTAGATGATGGGCAGCCCGCGCGGCCGCTCGGCCAGCTCGGGGTTGGTGAACTGGGCCATGGCGGCGAAGTTCAGCGACTCCATGACCACGCCGTTGGCGAAGGCCCCGTCGCCGGCGAAGCAGAGCACAACGCGGTCCTCGTTTAGGAACCGGTTGCGCAGGGCGGCGCCGGTGGCGATGCCGACCGAGCCGCCCACGATGGCGTTGGCGCCGAGGTGGCCGCTGCTGAAGTCCGCGATGTGCATGCCCCCGCCGCGCCCGCGGCAGTATCCGTCCGCCTTGCCGAACAGCTCGGCGGCGGTGCGGTAGACGTGCTCGGCCTTGGCCGCCTCGCGCAGCTGCCGGCCGCAGAGGTCGCGGGCTTGCTCAGCGCCGATCCAGGCGCGCAGCTCCTCCTCGGTGCGGCGCTTGATCGCCACGTAGCCCTTGGCGATGGCGTCGCCGTGGCCGCGGTGGGTGCTGGTGATGTAGTCGGTCCAGCGCACGGCGGAGCAGGCCCCGGTGCTGGCGGCCTCCTGCCCGATGGACAGGTGCGTCGGCCCGCGATAGCGGAAGCCCATCTCGCGCAGCGGCTCGAAGGACTGCATGCGCAGGGCGATGATCATCTGCTCGAAGGCGTGGATGCTCAGCATCCACTCCAGCAGGTCCAGCGCGTCCTCACCGGCCAGCGTGCCGGCGGCGAGCTCCTCTTTGAGGCTCCCGTCGTACTGGAAGACGGGGATGGTGGGGAAGCCCAGCTCGTCCGGCTCGAATCGGGGCAGCACGGTGAGGTCGCGAACCACAGCCTGTCCTCCTGACGTTGCGGTCGAATGGAGCGTCAGAGGCGGGGATCCCGCGCGGAGCGCGCAGCGTCAGCCGCAAGCGACCCTTATAGCCGAGAGCGGCCAAGAGCGCAACCGGAAGGGAGGCAGTTGTCCGTTGCCGGTTGTTCAGTTGTCAGGCAGACGGCGAACGGCTCGAAGGCCGGCCCCAGCGGCCTGCCCCCCCCCAACGCCCAACCGGCCGAGCAAGCGCCGCGTCACTTGCTCCTTCAGCCTTCCGCCTTCTCCTGGCCGCGCTCTGCGGTGAGGCCGTTCGGCGCGCCGTCAGGCGCCTTTGCGTTTGCGCGCCTCGACGAGCGGGCGCTCGCCGCGCACCACCTCGGGGGTGACCACGAAGGTCTGCTCCTTCTGCGCGGAGGGCAGGTTGAAGAGCGGCTCCAGCATGACCTTCTCCAGCACGGAGCGCAGGCCCCGCGCGCCGGTGTCCTTCGTGCCCGCCACGCGCGCCACCTCGCGGAGGGCCTCCTCGGTGAACTCCAGCCGGCAGTGCTCGAACTCGAAGTACTTCTCGTACTGCCGGATCAGCGCGTTCTTCGGCTCGATCAGGATGCGCACCAGCTCGTCCTCGCTCAGCGGCATCAGCGGGGCCACCACCGGCAGGCGGCCGACCAGCTCGGGGATCATGCCGAACTTGACCAGGTCGTCGTCGGTGACCTGGTCCAGCAGGACGCCGAGGGACTCCTCATCGTCGGCCCCCTTGCGCCCGAAGCCGATGCTCTGCTGGCTCATCCGCCTGGCGACCAGCTCCTGGATGCCGTTGAAGGAGCCGCCGCAGATGAACAGGACGCGGCTGGTGTCGATCTGGATGTACTTCTCCTCGGGGTGTTTGCGCCCACCGTGCGGGGGCACGTTGGCCACGGTGCCCTCGATGATCTTCAGCAGGGCCTGCTGGACGCCCTCGCCGCCGACGTCGCGGGTGATGCTGACGTTGTGGTAGGTCTTGCCGATCTTGTCGATCTCGTCGACGTAGATGATGCCCTGCTCGGCGCGCTGCACGTCGAAGTCGGCGGCCTGGATCAGCTTCAGCAACACGTTCTCGACGTCTTCGCCGACGTAGCCGGCCTCGGTCAGCGTGGTGGCGTCGGCGATGGCGAACGGCACGTCCAGGCAGCGGGCCAGCACGCGGGCGATCAGCGTCTTGCCGCAGCCGCTGGGCCCGAGCAGCAGCACGTTGCTCTTCTCCAGCTCCACCTCGTCGGTCAGGGAGTGTATCAGGCGCTTGTAGTGGTTGTGCACGGCGACGGCGACGGTCTTCTTGGCCCGCTCCTGGCCGATGACGTACTCGTCCAGGTGCAGCTTGATCTCGCGCGGGGCGGGCACGCGCAGCATGCGGCGCGGCTCGGGCGAGCGCGCGCCGTCCTGCTTGATGATCGAGTAGCAGAGCTCAACGCATTCGGAGCAGATGAAGGTATTGTGCCCGCCGTGGATCAGCCGCCGGACCGAGTCTTGACCCTTGCCACAGAACGAGCAGGCTTCCCTGTGCGTCTCGTCGTTGTAGCTCATGTATGCCTCGCGTTCTCGTCGCTTCTGTGTGCGCTTGCCGCGCCTGTCACTGCTCGACCGGGGAGGTCAGGATCTCGTCCACCAGGCCGTAGTCCCTGGCGTCCTCGGCGGACATGTAGAACTCGCGGTCGGTGTCGGCCTCGATGCGCGAGAGGTCCTGCCCGGTATGGCCGGCCAGGATCTCGTTGATCCAGCTCTTTAGCTTCACCATCTCTTCGGCGTGGATGCTGATGTCGGCCGCTGTGCCCTGCTCCAGCCCGCCCCAGGGCTCGTGCAGCATCACGCGCGAGTGCGCCAGGGCGAAGCGCTTGCCCTTCGTGCCGCCGGCCAGCAGCACGGCCGCCATGCTGAAGGCATGCCCCACCACGTAGGTGGCCACGTCGCACTGCACCAGTTGCATCGTGTCGTAGATGGCCAGCCCGCTGGTGATCAGCCCGCCTCCGGAGTGGATGTAGAGGCTGATGTCCTGCTTCTTGTTCTCGCTCTGGAGGAAGAGTATCTGCGCCACCACCAGGTTCGCCACCATGTCGTTGATGACGCTGCCGATGAAGATGATCCGGTCCTCCAGCAGGCGGCTGAATATGTCGTAGCCGCGTTCGCCGTAGGTGGTCTTCTTGACCACGGTCGGCACCACCGTGCTGGCGTAGAGCTGCGCGGCGGCGCCGGCGCCGGCGAGCCGGTTCCCGTCGTGGTCCGATGCGTCCATGCCCCTTCCCCTCCTTAGCCTTGCTACTGCGCTTCCTGCTCGGCGCCGTGGCGGCGCTGGAACTCCTCCGGGGCGATCTCCTCCACGGCGGCGTTCTCGATCAGGAAGTCCATCGTCTTGCTCTCGCGCATGTCCTCGCGCAGGGCCCTCACCATGCCGCGCTCTTCCATGTAGCTGCGGGCCCGCTCCTCGCGCCAGCCCTGCCTGGAGGCGAAGCCGCGTATCTGGCTGTCCACCTCCGACTCAGTGACCAGTATACGCTCTTTCTCGGCGATCTGCTGCATCAGGTACTGGCCGCGCAGCCCGCGGGCGACGGCCTCGCGCGTGCGGCCGGCCTGCTCGACGGCCACCCGCTCCGCCTCCTGGCGGGGCACGCCGAGGCGCAGCATCCGCACCAGGCGGCGCGTCTGCTCCCGTTCGGCGGCCCGCTCCACCAGCGCCGGCGGCAGCTCCACCGGCGCCCTCTCCAGCAGGCGGTCCAGCACCATCTCGCGCGCTATCTCGTCCTTGCGCTCCTGGAGGCCCCTCTCCAGGCGCTCGCGCACCATCTGCTGGATCTCGTCCACCGACGAGAGGCCGATCTTGCTGGCCAGCACATCGTCCACCTCGGGCACCTTGCGCCGGGCGGCCTGCTCGATGGTCAGTTTCAGCTCCACCTTCCGGCCGGCCAGCCCGGCCAGCTCCTCGTGGCGCCCGGCCTCGCCCTCGGCCAGCTCGCCCTCGATCTCTATCTCGTCGCCGACCTCGGCGCCGACCAGCACCGCCTTGATGCCCTCGACGGCGAACGGCCCGATCCGCTCCGCCCGCGGGTAGAAGCCGATCGTCTCGGTCCAGTCCGCCTCGGGCACGCTGACCTCGGCCTCCACGTAGTCGTCCCAGTCGATGCCCGCGCCCTCGACCTGCTCCCAACTGGCGAACTGCTGGGCGAAGCGCTTCAGCTCCTGCTCCATCAGCTCGGGGGTCGGCTCCAGGGCGGGCACCTCGATGCGCAGGCCCTTGTAGTCGCCCTCGCTCAGCTCGATCTCGGGCAGCACCTCCAGGCGGAAGGTGAACTCCGCCGGCTGGCCCGGCTCCCAGGCCACCTCCTCCAGGTCCGGCGCCTCGGCCTCGGCCACCACGGTCAGCTCGTGCTCGTGGAGCGCCTCGTCGTAGGCCTCGCCCACCACGGAGGCGATCAGGTCGCCCCGCAGCGCCTGGCCCATGCGCCGCTCCACCAGGCCGAGGGGCGCCTTGCCGCGCCGGAAACCGGGCAGCTTCACCTCGGACTGAAGCTCGCCCAGCTCCTTCTGGTAGCGCTCCCGCAGATAGTCGGCGTCGGCCTCGATGCGCAGGACGCACTCGCACGGCCCCGTGCGCTCGACCGTCGTGCGGAGGCCCTCCGCGGCCTCCTCGGCGGCCTCGTCCTCGGCCGCGGCGTCGGCACGGCTGTCCTGAGTGCGGGGCATGGAGATTACCTGAGCCGGTGAGGCCTTCGAGAGTGAACACCCCTGAGACAAAAAACGAGGGACGACCCGTCCCTCTAAAGGGACAGGCTACTCGATGGACGCCCGGCAAGTCAAGCGAGCCGACCGGGCAGCGACGGCCCTACAAGCCGTGCGCCGGGGGAAGGCCGGGCCCTACAAGACCTGCGCGCGGCGGCCCGGCCCCGAACGAGCCCCGAAACGCCCTTTGCAGCCGCGCCGACCTGCCTGTAGAATCCCCGCCGTCCCCGCCCTGACAGACACGTGAGGAGCTGGCAGCGATGGCCGAAGATACGATCATGCACCTGGGCCTGGGCGGCCTTGCCCTGCTGAGCGAGGCCGAGACGCGCAGCATATGCGCCGAGAATCCGACCGGCCAGCGAGGCGCCGGCGCCACCGCCCGGAACCACCTCGGCGTCGGCTGGAAGGGGCGCCCCTGCATCACGCTGGGCAAGGACGAGACGGTCGAGCTGGCCCGGATCGAAGGCCCCGGCGTGGTGCGCCACGTCTGGTTCACCGTCACCGACACGGGCCCCCGCGGCCGCACGGTGCTGCGCGACCTGGTGCTGCGCTGCTACTGGGACGGCGAGGAGGCCGCGTCGGTCGAGGTGCCGCTCGGCGACTTCTTCGCCAACGGACACGCCATGCGCTGCGACGTCAACTCCCTGCCCGTGGCCGTCAACCCCGACGGCGGCATGAACTGCTACTGGCCGATGCCCTTCGCCGAGTCGGCGCGCATCACCGTCGCCAACGAGCACGGGGAGGAGATCGGCGGCTTCTTCTACCAGATCACCTACTCGCTGGAGAGCGTGCCCGAGCGCGCCGCCCGCTTCCACGCGCAGTGGCGCCGCGAGAACCCCGTCACCTACCACCGGGAGTACACCATCCTGGACGCCGTCCAGGGGCGTGGCCACTACGTGGGCACCTACCTGGCCTGGACGCAGCTATCGAGCGGCTGGTGGGGCGAGGGCGAGATCAAGTTCTACATCGACGGCGACGGCGAGCACCCCACCATCTGCGGCACCGGCACCGAGGACTACGTGGGCGGGGCGTGGTGCTTCGGCGACCGCACCTACTCGACCGCCTTCCTCGGCTACCCCCTGCGCCACGCCGAGCCGGGCCAGATCATCCGCCACGGCCTCTACCGCTGGCACGTGCCCGACCCGATCCGGTTCCGGCAAGACCTGCGGGTCACCATCCAGGACCTCGGCTTCACCCCGCAGCCGACCGGATACGAGCCGCTGACCGACGACATCAGCTCGGCCGCCTACTGGTATCAGCAGGAGCCGCACGCGCCCTTCCCCGCCCTGCCCCAGGCCCCCGGCCGCTGGCCCCGCTGAGCCGGCCGCGCCGTCAGTAGCGCCGGCCGCCTTTGACAGGGCGCCCGGCGCCCATAGAATGCTGCCGACGCCCGCGAAGGCAACCCGAGATCCGGAGGCAAGCGATGGCGGAGAAGCTGCGTGTCGGCGTGCTGGGACTGGTTCACGATCACGTCTGGGGCGAGCTGGAGCGGCTCCGGGCACTGGAGGACGCCGAGCTGGTCGCGGCCGCCGAGCCCGACCAGGCACAGCTCGACAAGTTCCGCCAGCGCACCGGCGTCAAGGCCGCCTACGACGACTACGAGGAGATGCTGGACGCCGAGGACCTCGACGCCGTCTTCGCCTACGGCACCAACCGCAGCACGGGCGAGCTGGTCGAGATGGCCGCCGCGCGGGGGCTGCACGTGATGACCGAGAAGCCGATGGCCAGCGACCTGTCCATCGCCGACCGGATGCTGGTGGCCGCGCGGGAGGCGGGCGTGGTGCTGATGGTCAACTGGCCCACGTTCCGCTCGGCGGCGGTTCGCCACGCCGAGACGCTGGTGCGGGACGGGGCGATCGGGCGCCTCTGGCAGCTCAAGTGGCGCGGCGGGCACTGCGGGCCGAAGGAGATCGGCTGCGACGAGGCGTTCTATCGCTGGCTCTACGACCCGGTCGAGAACGGCGCCGGGGCGATGTTCGACTACCTGGGCTACGGGGCGAGCCTGGCGCGCATCTTCCTGGGGCGGCCCCACCAGGTGATGGCCATCGCCGGGCGGCTGGTCAAGCAGTACATCTCCGTCGACGACAACGCGATCGTCGCGCTGGAGTATCCGGACGCGAACGCCGTGATCGAGGCCACCTGGACCGAGGCGGTGCCGGGCCGCCCGCCGCACGACCTGGTGCTCTACGGCACGGAGGGCGTGCTCGTGGCCGGGGGCAAGGGCGTGACGGCCTACACGAAGGAGGATCCGGACGGAACGGTCCACGAGCCGCCGGCCCTGGAGGCGCCGAGGCGGAGCGGCCCGGAGTACTTCCTGCACTGCATCCGCACGGGCGAGCCGGTCGAGGGCATGCAGAGCCCGGAGAACTCGCACGACGCGCAGCAGGTCATGGAGGCGGCGCGGCTCTCGGTCCTGACCGGCCAGCGCATCGCCCTGCCCCTGGTGGAGCACCTCTACGCCTGAGGGCCCCTCGGTGCGGGCGACATAACGGTCCCGAGCGGGCCGCCTCTCTGGGGCTATCGTCTCGTCGTAGCTGGCCCAGCCGTTCTCCGCTTCCGTTCGTTGCGCTGCCCTGCCTGCAAAGGCGCCGGGGCGGGCGGCATAGCGCCCCCGCTGCGAGGTGGCGCCCCCGCCGCCTTTCGCGGCGGGCGGCCTTGCGCTATATTGGGGCCGGCGGCCGGGGAACAAATCGGCCGCCCGTCTGTCTAATCGGGTACGGGAGACCATGAGCGAGGCGGTCCCCAGGGACGCGCGCCTGGTCGAGAGGGCGCGCGACGGCGACGTCGAGGCGTTCGGCCTCCTGGTCGAGAGGAACCAGGACTACGTCTATAACGCCGTCTACCACATGACGGGCGGCGGGGCCGACGCCGAGGACATCGCCCAGGAGGTCTTCATGCGCGCCTACGACAACATCGCGCGCTTCGAGGGCCGCTCGGCCTTTCGCACCTGGCTCTACGGCATCATGCTGAACACCGTGCGCAGCCACTGGCGACGACGCGACCGCCGGCGCACCGTCAGCCTGGAGGGCCCCGGGGACGAGGAGGGAAACCCCCGCCCCGACCCGGCCTGGGACGGCGACGGTCCGCCCCGGGCCGCCACGCGCGGCGAACAGGTCGAGGCGGTCCGGGCGGCGATCGCCGCGCTCGACGAGGACAGCCGCGAGATACTGGTCCTGCGCGACCTCCAGGGCCTGACCTACGAGGAGCTCGGCGAGGCGCTCGCCCTGCCGGCCGGCACGGTGAAGAGCCGGCTGCACCGCGCCCGCCTCGCCCTGAAGGAGAAGCTGGCCCCGCTCTACGGAACGGAGGAGTGAGCCCGCCGCAACGACGCGGGCGAACGCGATGGGCGACGAAGGACATTGCGTTGACCGGCTCTCGGAGTTCCTGGACGGCGAGTTGGCCATCGAGGAGCGCCGGGCCGTGGCGGAGCATCTGGAGCAGTGCGCCGCCTGCCGGGCCGAGCTGGAGGTGCTGCGGCGGGTGGTGGGGGCCCTTGGCGCACTTGCGGCCCGGCGGGCGCCGGCCGGCTTCGCCGGGCGCGTCAAGGACCGGCTCGCGGCCCGCTCCGCCCGGCCTGCCCTGACCGTGCTTTCGGCGTTCTGGACGCGCGCGCTGCTGATCGCGGCGATGCTGCTGATCGTGCTCGGTCTGGTCTTCACGGTGCAGAAGAACGGCCTGCTGGAGCGCCGGCCTCTGGCCGAGCCGATGGCGCTCGACCTCCGCCGCGTCCCCGAGAGGGCCGAGCAGGCGGTCGAGGCAGCGGTGGGGGATATGGACGAGCCGGCGGTCAAGCGGCGGGCGGTCGGGGAGCCGGCCCCGACGGCCGCCGAGCAGCGTGCCCCCGCGCACCTGAAGGCGATGGGCGCGGGTGCTCCCTCGCCCGAGCTGCCGGCCGCCCTCGCCTATCGGGTCCCGGGCAGGGACGCCTGGCAGGAAGAGGCCGAGGGCGAAGCCGGCGCCATCCTGTTCACGCAGGCCGCCGGGCCGCCCGCGCCGGACGCGCGGGAGCCGGTCCAGCAGGTGCTGACGCTCTGCGGCGAGGACCCCGTGGCGCTGGCCCGCCGGGCCGTGGCGGCGGCCAACGCCCAGGGGCTCGGCGCGGCGCTCTCGCTCGGCGCCGGCGAGCGCGAGACGGCGATGGAGCTCTACCTCTCCGTGCCCGTGGCGCAGTACGAGGCGCTGCTGCGGAGCCTGGCCCGGCTGGCGCCCGCCGATCGGAACATGCTGTCCAACACGGGGCACGCCCGGGGCGAGTTCTTCCGCCGGGCCGTGGCCCTCTACAGGGGACGCCAGGTCGCGATGGAGTTGGGCGAGGAGGCGGCCGAGGCCGCGCCTGCGGACCGACCGGCCCGCGTGAACCTGCTCATCCAGGTCCAGCGGGGTCCGGCCGGGGATTGAAGATTGCAGATTGCACATTGAAGATTGGGCGGCAACGTCAACGGCCGAGGGCGACGACGAGGGCGAGATCGAGGACGAGGGTCCGGCTACCCGGCGCTTCCCTACTTGCCGTGCTGGAGGCAGGCCCCGCGACTAACCGCGCCGGCCCAGCAGCCAGCCGAGCGCGCAGCCGGGCGCCTCGCCTTCCTGGCCGGTGCCGAAGACCTCCCGCTGCCTGTCGCGCGCCAGCACGTCGGCCACCATGCCCTCTAAGTCGGGGTAGCGGGCCATGATGTCGGGGAAGTCGCGCGAGAGGGCGAGCAGCTCTTCGGAGCGCTTCAGCAGGCGGCCCGAGTCCCCTTTGCCGCTTTCGAGGTGATCGGAGAGCTTCTCGCGCAGGTCCTTCAGGTGGAGCTCGACCTCCTGCGGCGTAAGCGGCGATTCGCCCATCTGGCGATCCCCTTCCACTCGGGTCCCGTCGCGGGGCCGTTCAGGGCTCGTCGCGGCCGGCGCGGACGCGGTCCTTCTCGGCGGTCCCGGCCGGCTCGAAGGTGCACACGGCGTGCTTGCCGGTGGCCAGGTTCAACTCGACCATGCGCTTGAGCAGGTACTCGCTGCCGACCGAGAATGCCTCCAGGCCGTCCTTCTGGCAGTAGTCCGCCCCGTGGCGATGGCCGCAGAAGACGTAGCGGACCTTCTCCAGGCCGAGCAGCAGCTCCCCGAAGCGCTGCGAGCCCATGTAGGCGCGGCAGAACTCGTGCGCCGCGTTCGCCGGGCCGTAGAGCAGCTCGCGCAACGGCAGGTGGTGCAGCACGGCCACCACGGTCTCGACCTTCCTCTCGACGGCGCGGTAGGCGTCGGCGAGCTTGTGCAGGCAGCGCTCGGTGAACTCGTGGTCGGTGTAGTCCCAGTCGATGAAGCGCGCGTCGTTCCAGGTGCAGATGCCGGGCAGCTCCTTGCGCTCGTAGTGGGCCATGGAGACGTCGAGCTGGTCGCTGCGGAACGAATAGTCGTACCAGCCGATGCTGCCGATGAAGGCGACGGGGCCGAGCGTGGCCGGGCCGCGATCGAGCATGTGGAAGCCGTTCTGCTCGGCCAGCTCGGGCAGCACCTTGCGGTACTTGTGCTTGCTGCCGGCGCCGGTGCTCCAGAGGTCGTGGTTGCCGGGCACGACGAGCTTCAGGCCCCCGAAGTCCTCGAACAGGGCGAGGCAGGCGGCGAAGTACTCCACGTCGGCGTCGGCCACGTCCCCGGCGATGGCGAACGCCTCGGCGCCGGAGCCGCAGACCGCCCGGGCCAGCTCGTGCGTGCACCCGTCGCCCTGGGGATAGAGCCCGTAGTGCAGGTCGCCCGTGACCAGGATGCGCTGCGGTTCCGTCATCGGCTCCCCTCGCCTCCGGCGCAAGATCGGCCCGTCTCACCATGAGGCAGAACCAGGGCCGCAGCACCTATCATGCCAGCCGCATCGCCGAGGCGGCTCCTGGCGAAGCGGACCTCGCCGCGATTGACGGCGTTGACGTATTTGAGCGCCTCGTGGCGCATCTCGTCGCCGAACAGGTCCCATGCCTTCGTCATGGAGCCGCCGAAGACGACCACGTCGGGGTCGGCCGTATTGCAGAGCCAGGCGACCGGCACGGCCAGGTCGCGTCCGAACTCGCGCCATGCCTCGGCGGCCTGCTCGTCGCCCTGGCGGGCCAGCTCGGCGACCTGGCGGGCCAGCTCGGCGACCTGCTCGGCGCTGATGCGCCGCTCGGTCAGCCTGGCGTAGTTGCGGGCGACGCCCCGGCCGGAGCATTTCTCCTCGACGTGATCGCCCCGGTAGGGGGAGCACCATACCTCTGCGCCGGCGCCGTGCGGCCCGCTGAACAGCTCGCCCCGGACCACCAGGAAGCAGCCGAGCCCCGTGCCGAGCGTGAAGCCGCAGCAGACCTCGGCCCCCGCGCCCGCGCCGAAGCGGGCCTCGGCGAGCCCGAAGCAGTTCGCGTCGTTGTTCAGCGCCACCGGCCGCTCCAGCGCCTCATGGAGCCGATCGGCGAGCGGGAAGCCGTGCATCGAGGGCAGGTTGTTCGGCGCGATCAGCGTGCCGGTGAAGATATCCAGCGGGGCGGGCGAGCCGATGCCGACCGCCTCGACCTCGTCGATGGAGAGCCCCGCCTGGCGCAGGGCGCCCTCGGCGGCGGAGACGATGTTGGCGAAGACGGCCTCGGTCTCCTTGTCGGCTTCGGTGGCGAGGCGGGCCTCGCCGAGCACGTCGCCGGCGGGCGAGATGACGCCGGCGCGGACCTTCGTGCCGCCCAGGTCGATGCCGATCACCGCTCGGCCGGCCATCAGTGGCTTCCTTCCTCGTCGCCCTGCGGGGGCAGCGCCGCCACGTAGGGCAGGTGCCGCCAGCGGTTCGCGTGGTCCAGCCCGTAGCCGACCACGAAGAGGTCCGGCACGTCGAAGCCGACGTACTCCGCCTCGGCCCCGGCCACGCGGGGCACGTCCTTGCGCAACAGCACGCAGCTCTTCAGCGACGCCGGCCCGTGCTCGGCGACGGCCCGGCGCACCGCCGCCAGCGTGCGCCCGCTGTCCAGCACGCAGTCCACCAGCAGCACGTGGCGCCCGCCCAGACCGAGCGCGCCGAGGTCGTCGAGCAGCTCGATCTCCTCCCGGCGGGTCCGGCCCCGGTAGCTGCGCGCGGTGACCAGCTCGATCTCCAGCGGCATCGGCAGCCGGCGGATCAGGTCCGCCAGGAAGACCAGCGCGCCCTTCATGACGGCGAGCACGACGAGGGGCTCCCCGGCGGGGTGCTCCTCGGCCAGCCGGGCCGCCAGCTCGGCCACGCGCTGGTGGATCTCGGCCTTGCCCAGCAGCACGGGCAGCTCCGGGCGCGGCCGGGCGGGGGTTCCGTTCCCCATACTTGCCCCTGACGAAACCGGAAGCACGAGCGTATCAGAAGCGCGCCGGCCGCGCAAAGGCAGGGGCCCGGCGGCCGGGCGCCGGCCCTCCCCACTGAGCCCCCGAAGGGGGCGGGCATGATTCCCCGCGCTTGCATTCGCCGTCCGGCGCGGTAGACTGTGCCGGCGTCAGGTTCCGCAGCATCCACTCGGCACGCCGGGGGGGGGGATCCTCAGGTGGCGGGCGAGCGCGCAGTGGTCGTGGGGGCGGGCAACATCTCGGCGGCCTGGTTCCCCGTGCTGATCAAGGAGGAGGTGCAGGTGGCGGCCGTGGTCGACCTCGACCGCGAGGCCGCCCGGGCACGCATCCGGCAGTTCGGGCTCGGCGCCGAGGCGTCCGACGACCTCGAGGCGGCCCTGAAGCAGGCGGAGCCCGACTTCGTGGTCGACCTGACCGTGCCCGAGGCCCACTGCGAGGTGACCTGCACGGCGCTGGAGGCCGGCTGCCCCGTGATCGGCGAGAAGCCGATGGCCGCCACGATGGACGAGGCCCGCCGCATGGTCGAGACCGCCGAGCGGACCGGCCGGCTCTACATGGTGAGCCAGTCCCGCCGCTGGAACCCCCATCACGAGGCGCTGCGGCGCATGGCCGCCGAGGGCGCCGTCGGCCCGGTCTCGACGGTCAACTGCGACTTCTACATGGCGCCCCACTTCGGCGGATTCCGCGAGGAGATGCCGAGCCCCCTGCTGCTGGACATGGCGATCCACCACTTCGACCTGGCCCGCTACCTGACCGGCGCCGACCCCGTGGCGGTCTACGCGCACGAGTTCAGCCCCGCCGGCTCCTGGTATGCCGGGGCCGCGTCGGCGTGCTGCATCTTCGAGATGACCGAGGGCGTCGTCTTCACCTACCGCGGCAGCTGGTGCGCCGAGGGCTGTGCGACGAGCTGGAACGGCCACTGGCGGCTGGTCGGCGAGCGGGGCACGCTGCTGTATGAGAACGACCGCTCGCCGCACGGGCAGGCCGTGGCGGGCGAGGAGGGGTTCTTCCGCCCGCTGAAGGAGCTCGACGTGCCCCCGCCGCGCCTGGAGCATGCCGACATGCACGGCGCCCTGCGCGAGATGCTCGGCTATCTGCGCACCGGCCAGGTGCCCCAGACCGAGTGCCACGACAACATCCAGTCGCTGGCGATGGTCTTCGCCGCCGTCGAGAGCGCCCGCCGCGGCGAACGCGTGCTGGTCGAGACCTGAGCCGCGTTCGGCACTCGTCGCGATTTGTCCGGCCCGCCTCCACCGGCTATAATCCGCCTGCCGCACCGCCCCTTCATCCCGGAGGCAGCCGGATGGCCGACCCCGCACTCGCCGAGCGCCTCAAGAGCGTCGCGCTGCTGCGGGGCGAGTTCACGCTGCGCAGCGGGCGCAAGAGCAGCTACTACTTCGACAAGTACCGCTTCGCGACCCACCCGGGCCTGCTGCGCGACGTGGCCCGCGAACTCGCCGCCATGCTGCCCGAGGACACCGACCGCCTGGCCGGCCCCGCCCTCGGCGCCGTGCCGCTGGTCACCGCCGTGGCCCTCCAGACGGACCTGCCGTTCGTGATCGTGCGCAAGCAGAGCAAGGAATACGGCACGGCCAACCGCATCGAGGGCGAGCTGGCGCCGGGCGAGAAGGTGCTGATGGTCGAGGACGTGGTCACCACCGGCGGCGCCGCGCTCAGCGCCGCAGCGGCCCTGCGCGAGGCCGGGGCGGGCGAGGTGGAGGCGCTGGTCGTGCTGGACCGCCAGCAGGGGGCGGCCGAGGCGTTCCGCCGGGCCGCCGTCCCCTACCGCGCGCTGTTCACCGCCGAATCGCTCGGCATCGAGGAGGGCTCATGAGCGAGGAGACACGCCCCGAGGCCCGCTACCGCTCGCCGTTCGTCACCCGCTGGGCCAGCCCCGAGATGCTGGCGCACTGGAGCGACCTGCACAAGTTCCGCACCTGGCGCCGGCTCTGGATCGCCCTGGCCGAGGCGCAGCGCGAGCTGGGGCTGGACATCAGCGAGGAGCAGATCGAGGAGCTGCGCGCCCGGCGCGACGAGATCAACTTCGAGGTGGCCGCCGAACGCGAGCGCCAGGTGCGCCACGACGTGATGGCCCACATCTACGCCTACGGCGAGCAGTGCCCCCGCGCGCGCGGCATCATCCACCTCGGCGCCACCAGCGCCTTCGTGGGCGACAACACCGACCTGATCCTGATGCGCGACGCCCTGAAGCTGCTGGAGCCGCCGCTCGCCGCCGCCTGCCGCCACCTGAACGAGTTCGCCCGGCGCCACAGGGGCCAGCCCTGCCTGGCCTACACCCACTTCCAGCCGGCGCAGGTCACCACCGTCGGCAAACGCGCCTGCCTCTGGCTCCAGGACATCCTCGGCGCCATGGGCGAGATCGCCGCCATGGCCGGGGGCATCCCGTTCCGCGGCGTCAAGGGCACCACCGGCACGCAGGCCAGCTTCCTGGACCTCTTCGACGGCGACGGGGAGAAGGTCAAGAGGCTGGAGTGGCGCGTGGCGCAGAAGGTCGGCTTCGAGCACGTCTTCCCCGTCACCGCTCAGACCTACCCCCGCGGGCTCGACTACAAGGTGCTTGCCACGCTCGGGCTGCTGGCGGTGGCCTGCCACAAGATGGCCGCCGACATCCGCCTGCTGGCGGGCCTGAAGGAGATCGAGGAGCCCTTCGGCAAGGATCAGATCGGCTCCTCGGCCATGGCCTACAAGCGGAACCCGATGCGCTCGGAGCGGATGGCCTCGCTGAGCCGCTTCCTGCTGAACAACGTGCAGAACGCCGCCTTCACCGCCGCCGACCAGTGGCTGGAGCGCACGCTGGACGACTCGGCCGTGCGGCGCCTGGCGCTGGCCGAGTCGTTCCTGGCCGCCGACTCCGTCGCGCATCTGGCCGCCAACATCACCGCCGGCCTGGTGGTCAACCGCCCCGTGATCGAGCGGCGCCTGCGGGCCGAGCTGCCCTTCATGGCCACCGAGCAGATACTGATGGCCGCCGTCAAGGCCGGCGGCGACCGCCAGGAGCTGCACGAGCGGATCCGGCGCCACTCCATGGCCGCCGCCGAGCGCGTCAAGGAAGGCGACGGCGAGAACGACCTGCTGGAGCGGATCGGCGCCGACGAGGCATTCGCCGCCGTCCGTGACGAGCTGGACGAGCTGAGCGGCCCGGCGGCGTTCGTCGGCCGGGCGCCGGCCCAGGTCGAGGAGTTCCTCCACGACGTGGTCGAGCCCGTGCTGGCCGGGCTGCCCGAGCCCGAGACGGGCGGCCACGAGCTGCGCGTCTGAACCCACCCCCTGCCGGGGAGCAGCCGATGGCGGACTTCGAGCGGCTGGAGCAGCAGCACCGGCGCCGCATGCGCTGGCTCTGGGGCTGCACGGGCGGCTGCCTGCTGGTGATCCTGCTGACCGGCGGGCTCGTCTTCGTGTTCGTGCGCTACCTGCTGCAGCCCGTGCCGGTCGTGCCGCCGACCACGTTCGTGGGGCCGCGCAGCTCGGCGTTCCTGTTCGTGCGGATCGAGGCCGGCGACCCGCTGATGATCGAGCTGCCGGCCCGGCTCGCCATGTCGCCGGTCTTCCAGCAGAACGTGCCCGCCCGCCCCGGCGGGCAGGTGGTCCGAGACGTGGATCAGGCGCGGGCGCTGATCGAAGAGGTAGCTCCGGTCCAGCTCGTCACCGTGCTGGAGCCCGACGGCGAGGAGGCGCCGCTGCGCCGGGGCGGCGTCGTCTCGCTGCACAGATACAGCCGGCTGTTCGGCCACGTCGCGCGCGGGATCATCGAGCAGGAGAGCCTCGCCGCGCCCGAGCAGCACCATGGGGCCCTGATCGGCACCACGCTGGAGGGCCGGGCGATCGGCATGCGGGGCAACAACTACATGGTCGCCGACCAGCCGGCAATGCTCAAGCGCTGGGCAAAGGACCTGGAGGAGCAGCGCCGACGCGACGAGCCGGCGCCGCCGCGGATGAGCGAGCCGCTCATGACCGCCTACGGCCGGCTCGACGCCTCCTCGCCGATCCTGTTCGCCTCCGTCAACGCGCACGGCGAGCTGGCCGCCATCCTCGCCGCCCTGCCGGAGGGCGAGGCCCGCCAGGCGCTCGGCCGGGCCGGACTCGCCTCCCCCCAGGTGGTCAGCTTCAGCGCAGAGCTCGCCGGCCTGAACAACCGCGACGCCGAGCTGACCATGTTCCTGGAGTGCGAGGCGGCCGAGGTCGCCGGCGAGCTGGCCGACCGCCTGACGGCCGTCGGGCGGACCTTCGCCAAGGCCAACCCGCTGCAGGAGATCCAGGTGGCGCTCCACGAGGAAGAGGAGCGCGTCGTGCGCGTTCGGGGCCGCCTGGAGGACCTGCCCGACCGGATCGCCGAGGCCATCAACTACATGGCCGAGCGCCACGAAGAGGCCGAGCGCGCCCGCCGCCAGGCCGCCTTCCCCGCCGCCGAGCCGGCTACTGCCCCATCACCTTGATGATGGGGCGCTTGGGGCGGCATCCGTCGGGGGGGGGGGGCTCGCGGACGCGCGTATGATAGCCCGCAGGGCGAAGGAGGGTCGCGACCGGCCGTCTCCGTTGCCCGCCGCAAGCCGCCGGGAGATTTCCGGCGCGCCTTGAAAACGGCGCCCGGTCCACTACAGTATGGGGCGTCGTGGTTGCCGCTTTCCCCGTCCCGGCAGACCTGGAGCTGATAGATGCGCATCCTGTATTACGACATCGACACGCTGCGCCCCGACCACCTGGGCTGCTACGGCTACCCGCGCGAGACCTCGCCGAACATCGACCGCATCGCGCGCGAGGGCACCGTCTTCACCAACTACTACGCCAGCGACGCGCCCTGCCTGCCGTCGCGGGCGGCGCTGTTCCTGGGCCGGCCGGGCATCCACACCGGCATCGTCGGCCACGGCGGCAGCGCGGCGGACCCCTTCATCATCGGGCGCGAGCGCGGCTTCCGCTACGGGGCCGAGTGGTCGTCCTGGCCGGCCGCGATGCGGGGCTGGGGCTTCTACCCGGTCAGCGTCAGCCCCTTCGCCGAACGGCACTCGGCCTGGTGGTTCTACCAGGGCTGGCGCGAGATGTACAACCCCGGCAAGGGCGGCAGTGAGCGCGCCGACGAGGTCGTGCCGATCGCCCTGGACTGGCTACAGCGCCACGGGCAGGAGGACGGCTGGTTCCTGCACGTCAACGTCTGGGACCCCCACACCGCCTACCGCACGCCGGCCGAGTACGGCAATCCCTTCGAGGGCAAGCCCATACCCGACTGGATCGACGAGGAGACGATCGCCAAGCACCGCGAGGGCTTCGGCCCCCACAGCGCGCAGGAGCCCTGCGGCTTCGGCGGCGAGAGCGGCACTCCCCGCCAGCCCGGCGAGATGCGCAGCATCGAGGACTTCCGCCGGTGGATCGACGGCTACGACGTGGGCATCCGCTACGCCGACGACTACCTGGGCCGGATACTCGACGCACTGGAGGCCAAGGGCGTCCTGGACGATACGGCCGTGATCATCAGCTCCGACCACGGCGAGAACCAGGGCGAGCTGAACGTCTACGGCGACCACCAGAGCGCCGACCACGTCACCAACCGCGTGCCGCTCGTCATCCGCTGGCCGGGCAAGGACGGCGGGCGCGTCAACGAGGGGCTCCACTACAACTACGACCTGCCGCCGACCCTCGGCGAGCTGCTCGGCGGCGAGGCGCCCGCCAACTGGGAGGGGCGCAGCTTCGCCACCGTGCTGGACGGCGAGGAGTGGGGACGCGACTTCGTGGTCGTGAGCCAGTGTGCCTGGAGCTGCCAGCGCAGCGTGCGCTTCGGCCCGTGGCTCGTCATGCGCACCTACCACACCGGCATGAAGGACATGGCGCCGGTGATGGCCTTCAACCTGGAAAGCGATCCCCACGAGACCACCGACCTCGCCGACGAGTACACCGACGTCGCCGAGAAGGGCCTGGCCCTGCTGGAGCGCTGGCACGCCGACATGATGGGCACCTCCCGCCGGCTGATCGACCCGATGCGGATCGTGATGGCCGAGGGCGGGCCGTTCCACACCCGCGACCGCCTCGAGGGCTACTGCCGGCGCCTGCGCGAGACCGGCCGCGAGGGCCACGCCGAGTGGCTCCAGCGCCACCAGGGCGGCTACCTGGTGAGCTGCCCCGAGTGACGGCGCCGCGCCCGCCGCCGCGGGCCGAGCGCCGCTTCAGGAGCCGAGCCATGTTCGTCGTCGCCCTCGCCGACGTGCATGGGGACACACGCCGCCTGGCGGACGCGGCGGAGGACCTGGCCGCAGCCGACCTGGTGCTGCTCGCCGGCGACCTGACCCGCTTCGGCCACCGCGCCGACGCGGCCCGCGTGGTCGAGGCCGTCCGGGAGGCGAACCCGAACGTGCTCGCCGTGCCGGGCAACTGCGACTACCCCGACGTCGCCGCCTACCTCGCCGAGGAGGGCATCAGCCTCGAGGCGCGGCGCGAGGTGCGGGGCGGCGTCGAGACCCTGGAGATCCGCGGCCTGCCGTAACGGCAACGTCTCACCACGAAGCACACGAAGGACGGCACGAAGGCACGAAGGACGGCGAACGAGGTGAGGAGAACAGCGCAGCGGCAGAGCAAGAGCACGACCAGGAGCAAGAGCGAGACGGAGCCGCGGCCCTGCCCCCGTGTGTCATGCTGAGCGCCGCTTCGGTCTTCCGGCGCGAAGCATCTCCGACCGGAGGGGCCCCCTCGCGCAACACGTGGGCTCGCGGCGAGAACCGCTCCCGGCTACGTCCGGGCCTTCGCCGCGTGAGCATCGGTCCGGCAAGCCCAGCCCCTGGTCGGAGATCCTTCGTGCCGCCATCGCGGCACTCAGGATGACGATCTGTGGGCGCGCCGCCTCCGCCCAGCCCGCGCAGCGGGCGAGGTCGAGAGCGAGATCGAGTCAGTCCTTCTTTGCCGTTCGCCGTTCGTCGTGCTCGTCGTGTCGTCGTGGTAGGTGCGGGCCGCCGCGCCGTTGCGCTTGCGCGCGGGGGGCGCGCCCGTAGAATGCCCGTAGAATGGCGACGTTCCCCCCACGGGAGGAAGGACCGTGAGCGAGCAGGCATCCAAGGACCGAGAGACGTTCCTCACCCCCGAGTGGTTCGCCCGCGAGCAGAAGGAGCGGATGGAGTCGGCGCGGGGCCGCCTGCTGATCGCGGGGCTGCGCAGCGGGGCCGAGCTGGCCGGGCGCGTCGTGGAGCGCTACGGCGAGCTGCTGCGCGAGGCCGGCAGCGCAGACGAAGTGCTCCACCTGGGCGAGATCGACCGCCGGTTCGCCAACGACGAGACCTGCGTGCGGCTGGACCGGCACGTCGGCGGCTACGACGTCTACCTCATCCAGGCGCTGGTCAACCCGCGCTCCGCGCTGTCGGTCGACGACAACTACGCGGCGTTCCTGATCGCGGCGCGCACCTTCTGCGAGCACGGCGCGCGGCACGTCACCGGCATCCTGCCCTACCTGGCCTACGGGCGGCAGGACAAGCCGACCAAGTTCCAGCGCGAGCCGACCACGGCGAAGCTGATGGCCGACCTGGCCGTGGCGGCGGGCATCGACCGGCTCGTCTCGTGGGAGCCGCACTGCGGGCAGATCCGCGGCTTCTACGCGCCGCTCTGCGTGCACCTGCTGGAGTCGCTGACGCTGTTCGTGGAGCAGTTCGAGCACTGGCGCGGGCGCGAGGACGTGATCGTGGTCGCCCCGGACGTGGGGGCCTCGAAGTTCGTCACCCACTTCGGCCGGGCGCTGGAGCTGGAGTGCGCCATCGCCAGCAAGTACCGCCCCCGCCCCGACGAGGCGGCGATCACGCAGGTCATCGGCGAGTTCGCCGGCAAGCGCGTCGCCCTGCTGCTCGACGACGAGATCAGCACCGGCGGCACGGTCTACGCCCTGGCCCGCAAGCTGGTCAAGGACTACCAGATCGAAGAGGTGCACGTCGGCGTCTCGCACAACCACTGCCTGCCGATCGCCCGCGAGCGCCTGGCCGAGCTCCACGAGCAGGGCGCCCTGCGCAGCGTGCTGGTGACCAACAGCATCCCCCAGACTGACGAGTTCCTGGAGCTGCCGTTCTTCGAGGCGCGCTGCCTCTCCGATGCGCTGGCGCGCACCATCAACCGCATCCACTACAACCGCTCGGTCAGCGAAGTCTTCTGGCGGCCCGGCGCCGAGGGGGGATGAAGATGGCCGAAGGCCAGCCGTTCCGCTACTGCCTGAACACCAGCACCATCCGGGGCCAGGGGCTCGGCCTGCCCGCCGTCCCGATTTCGGTTCGTTTCGTAATGGGGCTTGTGGGCCGCTTGCAGGGCCTTCACAGCCGCCCGGGCGGCGTGCAGCACATTCTACGCGCTGGGCGCGCGGCGCGTGTCCCATTCGGGCGCATTCGGGCGGTCGGCCCGCGCGCTGCGCTTGGCCGGCGCGGCGCCTTCGGCTAAAATGACGCTCCGGGGGCGGACGGACCGGCGTCACTCTCGCACCGACGAGGCACCGATGGGCGACAGGTACGACTTCGACGTGGCGGTGATCGGCGCCGGCCCGGCCGGCTACGTGGCGGGCATCCGCGCGGCGCAGCTCGGCGCCAGGGCATGCGTCATCGAGAAGGGACACTTGGGCGGGGTCTGCACCAACGTCGGCTGCATCCCGACCAAGGTCCTGTGGCAAACGGCCGAGCTGCTGCTGGAGGCGCGGCGGGCCGACGAGTTCGGCGTGGATGTCGGCAAGGTCACGCTCGACTACGGCGCGCTGGCCGCCCGCCGCGACGAGATCATCGAGAAGCTGCGCGGCGGCATCCAGTCGCTGCTCGGCGGCAACGACGTGGAGCTGCTGCGCGGGGCCGCCGCCTTCACCGACTCCCACGCCGTCCGCGTGAAGGGCGATGAGCTGGACGAGCAGATCACGGCCGAGAAGATCATCATCGCCACCGGCTCCCGCGCCATCGGAATCCCGCCCGCCCCGTTCGACCACGAGCTGATCATCGACAGCAGCGACGCGGTGAGCGCCGACGCGCTGCCCGGCTCGATCCTGATCATCGGCGGCGGCTACATCGGGGTCGAGTTCGCCAGCATCTACGCCGCCTGCGGGGTCGAGGTCACCGTGGTGGAGATGCTCGACCGCCTGCTGGCGGCGATGGACGCCGACTGCGCCCGCGAGGTGGTCAAGTTCCTGAAGAAGTCGGGCGTCAATATCCTGACCGGCACGAAGCTGGCGGAGACCGCCGCCGGCGACGGCTCGGTCAAGGCGACGCTCTCCGACGGGCAGGAGGTCGAGGCCGAGAAGATGCTCGTCTGCGTGGGACGCCGCCCCGACTGCGAAGGGCTCGACATCGAGAAGGCCGGCGTCGAGCCGGGCGAACGCGGGGGGGTGAAGGTCAACGAGCGCCTCCAGACCTCGCAGGAGCACATCTACGGGGTCGGCGACGCGATCGGCGAGCCGCTGCTGGCGCACGTGGCGAGCCACGAGGCCCTCGTCGCCGCCGCACACGCCACCGGCACGATTACGGCGAAGATGGACTACCGCGTCGTGCCCGCCTGCGTCTTCGTCCACCCGGAGATCGCCACCGTCGGCCTGCTGGAGGAAGAGGCCCGGGAGAAGTACGGCGAGGTGGAGGTGAAGAAGTTCCCCTTCCGCGCCCTCGGCAAGGCGCACATCAGCGGGCAGACCGACGGGCTGGTGAAGATGATCGCCGACGCCGAGACGGGCCAGCTGGTGGGCGTGCACATCGCCGCCGCCGACGCCAGCTCGCTGCTCGGCGAGGCGGCGCTCGCCCTGAAGCTCGAATGCACGGCCGAGGAGCTCTCCGAGACGATCCACGCGCACCCGACTCTGGCGGAGTCGCTGCGCGAGGCCGCCGACGGCCTGATCGGGATGCCGGTCAACTGGATGGGCTGAGCCGCGAGGAGCCAGCGCACTTGCCGCACCGTGACGCCACGACTGCCGCCCCCGAGCCGCTCGCCGTCCATGGCCTGACGCGGATGGGCTACGAGGAGGCGCTCGCGCTCCAGGTGAGCTTGCGGGAGGTCTGCATCGAAGGCGGCGGCGAGGCGCTGCTGCTGGTCGAGCACCCGCCGACCATCACCCTCGGACGCAAGGGGAGCCGGGACGACATCGTGGCGCCGCTGGGGGAGCTGCGCCGCCGGGGCGTGCGGGTCTTCGAGGCGGGCCGGGGCGGCCGGGCCACCTATCACGGCCCCGGCCAGCTTGTGGCCTACCCGATCCTCGACCTGCGCCGCCGCGGCCGCAGCCTGCATCGCTACCTGCGCGAGCTGGAGGCGTGGCTCGTGCGGCTCTGCCGGCGCTTCGGCGTGGCCGCCCACGCCGGCTCGCCGCAGACCGGCGTCTGGGTCGGGGAGCGCAAGATCGCCTCGATCGGCGTCGCCGCCCGCCGGTGGGTCAGCTACCACGGGGTGGCGCTGAACGTGACGACGGACCCCTCGGCCTTCGAGCTGATCGTGCCCTGCGGGCTGCGCGGGGTGCGGATGACCTCGCTGGCGGCGGAGCTCGGCGAGGCGCCGCCGATGGACGCGGTCGCCCAGGCCGCCGCGGCGCTCTTCGCCGAGCAGTTCGGCCCCTGCGTCGCACCGCCGGCACAGACGGAGGCCGGGGCCCGATGAGCGAGCGACGCCGGTTCCCCGAATGGCTCCGCAAGCGCGTGCCGCCCGGCGGGAGCACGGCGCCGGTCAGCCGGCTGCTGCGCGAGCTGCGGCTGCACACCGTCTGCCGCGAGGCGCGCTGCCCGAACACCGGGGAGTGCTTCGCCCGGGGCACGGCCACCTTCATGATCCTGGGGCGCGTCTGCACGCGGGACTGCGCCTTCTGCGCGGTGGTCGGCGGTGAGCCGGCCCCGCCCGACCCCGAGGAGCCGGAGCGCGTGGCCGAGGCGGCGCGCCGGCTCGGCCTGCGCCACGTGGTGCTGACCAGCGTCACGCGCGACGACCTGGCCGACGGAGGCAGCGCGCAGTTCGCCGCCACCGTCCGGGCCGTGCACGGCGCGACGGACGCAACGCTCGAGGTGCTCGTCCCCGACTTCGGGGGCCGGCGCGAGGAGCTGGAGCGCGTCCTTGACGCCGGGCCGGAGGTGCTCAATCATAACGTCGAGACGGTGCCGCGGCTCTACCCCGAGGTGCGGCCGCAGGCCGACTACCGGCGTTCGATCGACGTGCTGGCCCGTTCGGCGGGCCGCGCCCCGCTGACCAAGAGCGGGCTGATGCTCGGCCTGGGCGAGGCGGCCGGCGAAGTGCAGGCCGTGCTGACGGACCTGCGCGCGGCGGGCTGCCGTGCCCTGACGCTGGGGCAGTACCTGGCCCCTTCGCCGCAGCATCACCCCGTGGCCCGGTTCGTGCCCCCAGAGCGGTTCGCCGAACTCGCCGACGAAGCCCGCCGGATCGGCTTCGACGCCGTCCAGAGCGGCCCGTTCGTGCGCAGCAGCTACCGGGCCGAGGCGGCGCTGGAGGCCGCCGCGCGTTGCCACGCTGACTGAATCAGGACGCTTTCATCACCGCACATGGAGGAAGAGATGGCCCACGAGGCGAAGTTGCCGCCGCTCGGAGAGGACGCCCCCGACGAGGCCGAGGTCTCGTTCTGGTACGTCGAGGAGGGAGACTCGATCCAGGAAGGCGAAGACATGGTCGAGATGGTCACCGACAAGGCCGCCTTCACCGTGCCCGCGCCGGCCGGCGGCACCGTCCAGAGCATCGTCGCCGACGAGGGCGACAAGGTGCAGGTCGGCGAGGTGATGGCCGTCATCGAGGAGGACTAAGCACGCGCCACAGGGGCACAGATGGCGTTCGATAACATCCCCGATCAGGCCGAGGCGGCGCGGCGCCTGAGGACGGCGCTGCGGGCCGGGCGGCTGGCGCACGCCTTCCTGTTCGCCGGCTCGGTCGGCACGGGGCGGATGGCCGTGGCGCGCGAGCTCGCCGCCGTGCTGCTCTGCGGCGAGGACGAGCGGCCGGACGACTACTGCGGCCGCTGCCAGAGCTGCCGCCTGATGGCCGGCGGCGACCACCCCGACTACTACGAGGCCGGCGTGCCCGAGGGGCGCCAGTCGCTGCCGATCGCCACCGTCCGGGAACTCCAGCGCATCGCCGCCCTCAAGCCGGTGCGGGCGGCGCGGCGCGTCTTCGTGCTGCGCGAGGCGGAGCGGATGACCATCGAGGCGGCCAACTGCCTGCTGAAGACCCTCGAAGAGCCGCCCGGCGGCTCCCTGTTCATCCTGGTCGCCTCGAGCCTGCGCGAGCTGCCCGAGACGATCCGCAGCCGCTGCCAGGTGGTCCGCTTCGCCGCCCTGGAGCCCGAGCGCCTCGCCGAGCGGCTCGTCGCAACGGGGGCCGATGAGGCCGACGCCCGCTGGCTGGCCCGCCGGGCGTGGGGAAGCCCCGGACTGGCGGAGCGGCTGAGGGAGGCCGGGCTGCCCGAGTTCAACCGCGAGCTGATCGAGCGGCTGCGGGCGGCCGGGGCCGGGGAGAACTTCGCGCTCAGCGACTGGCTCGGCGAGCAGGCATCCGCCGGCTCGCGCTCCGGTTCGGAAGCGCGGGCGGCGCTCCAGGAGCTTCTGGAGTGCGCGCTGGTCTACTACCGGGACCTCGCCCTCGCGGCGGCCGCCGGGCCGCAGGCGCCGCTGTGCAACGCCGCCGAGGCCGGGGCCATCGCCGCGCGGGCCGCCGGCGAGCCGGCCGAGGAGTTCCTCGAGCGCGCCGACCTCGTCCTGGAGGCCATCGAAGCGGTCGGCGCCAACGCCCAGCGCCGCCTGGCGCTGGACGACCTGCTGACCCGCCTGGGACGCCGCGCGGAGCGCCGCCCGTGACCGAGCGCATCGAAGGCACCGTCACGAAGATCACCTCCGTTTTGGCCGAGGTCGACGTGGGCGGGCGCACCTACCAGTGCAAGGCGCGCGGGCGGCTGATCGAGGCCGACTGGGGCGAGACGAAGCCGCTCGCCGTCGGCGACCGCGTCGCCTTCACCCCCATCGAAGACGGCGAGGACGAGGGGGTGATCGAGGAGGTGCTGCCCCGGCGCACGAAGCTCTCCCGCCGCCTGCCGCGCGACCCGCGCATCGAGCACGTCATCGTGGCGAACGTGGACCAGGCGCTGATCGTCGCCTCGGTGCGCAAGCCGCCGCTGACCGCCGGCATCATCGACCGCTACATCATCGCCGGCGAGGCCGGCGGCCTGGAGCCGATCATCTGCATCAACAAGATCGACCTGGCCGAGGAGCCGGGCGAATACCTGGGCCTGGCCCGGATGTACGGCGAGATGGAATACCCCGTGGTGCTGACCAGCGCCACCGAGCGGAGGGGCCTGGAGGAGCTGAAGGAGCTGCTGCGCGGCAAGAGCACGGTGCTGGCGGGCCACAGCGGGGTGGGCAAGTCCTCGCTGCTCAACGCGATCCAGCCGGGGCTGGATCTGCGCACCGGCGCCGTGGACTACAAGGGCCGCCACTGCACCACGTGGGTCTCGCTGCTGAAGCTGGAGTTCGGCGGCTACGTGGTGGACACGCCGGGCATACGGGAATACGACCTGTGGGACATCGAGAAGCACGAGGTGCAGCAGTTCTTCCCGTGGATATGGGAGCGCTCGCACGAGTGCGACCTGCCCGACTGCATCCACGTGCACGAGCCGGGCTGCGCCGTCAAGCAGGCGCTGGAGGCCGGCGAGATGCCCCGCAGCCGCTACGAGAGCTACCTGCGGATCGTGGACACCATCGAGGAGCAGGAGGTGCCACGCCGCACCGACGTGGAGCAGCCAGAGGAGCAGATCAGCCGCCGCCAGCGACGGCCCAGCCGCAGCACCCGCCGCCAGGAGCTGCTCCGCGAGGCGGAGCGCTACCTCAGCGAGCAGGACATGGACGAGGAAGAGGAGCCGCGCCGCTGAGTCGGCCCGCGCCTCACGTGTAGCTCGCCCGCCTGCGCAGCACCAGGATCGTGGCGTCGAAGCCGTGCAGCGGGACGCTGAGCTCCCTCTCGGTGCGGAACAGCTTCCCCCGCCGGGCCCACCGCTTCAGTTGCCGCCCGTGCGCCGTGACCACGGCGAGCCGAGCGCCGGCACGCAGCACGCGCGCGATCCCGGGCATGACCACTTCGATGAAGAGCTGGGGCTCGCCCAGCGGCATCTCCTCCCCGTAGGGCAGGTTGGTGGCGGCGGCGTCGACCGACTCGGCCGGCAGCGGCAGGCAGAGCGCGTCCCAGCGGGCGACCCCGACCTGCGCCCCGGCCTCGCGCGCGTTGCGGCGGGCGGCGAGGGCCGCCTCGTGGGCCAGGTCGCCGCAGAGGACGCGCCGCGCCGGCCAGCCGAGCGCCCGCTCGATGGCGATCGTGCCGGCCCCGCAGAGCGGGTCCACGAAGAGCTCGTCGGGGCCGGGCCGGCTGAGCCGGGCCACGCAGTAGGCGAGCGGCGGCTCCAGCGAGCCGGGCCGGGCGGCGAGGGCGTAGGGGCGCCGGCTCATCGGGCCCCGGCCGAGCGCCAGCCCCAGGAAGCCCCGGTCGCGCATGATCTGGAAGCGGACGTTCACCCGGTAGCCTTCCGGCTCGTAGCGCCAGTGGAGCGCCTCGTTTAGGCGGCGCCGGGCGAGGCGGCGGGCCTCCTCCTGCTCGAAGTGGTGGCCGCCGGCCACGTGCACGCTGAGCGTGTAGGACGGCGCCTCGCCCAGCTCTTCACCGCGCGCCCGTGCGACCACCTCCAGTGCCCCGGCCAGATCCACCTCCGCCAGCAGCTCCTCGATCCGCGCCAGCGCCTTCGGGCCGGAGGTCGGCACCCCGGCGAAGGAGCGCCCGAGGGCGAAGACGTCTTCCACCGAGCGCAACGCGAGCAGGTCGGCCGGCTCGGCGCGCACGTCGGCGATCAGGGCCTCGTGGCGCGCCCCGCGCAGCGTCTGCTTCACCGCCACCGGCCCGGCCCGCTCGCGCACGTCCGCCACGACGACCTCTTTCAGGCCGCTCCAGTAGGTGATGGCGCAGGGGACGGGGCGGTCCATGGCGGTCAGCCGGCGTAGAGTCCCGCAAAGAGGATGTGCTTGCGGACGGCCTCGGGGACGAGGTAGCGGATGGAGAGGCCCTCGCGCACGCGCCGACGCACCTCGGTGGCCGAGACCTCCATCAGGGGCGCCTCGACGGCGAGCCGGCGCGTGCGCGCCGCCCAGTCATCGCCGAACCGCTCGGCCGGCTCCGCCAGCGCCTCCTCGATCGGGGAGCCGGGCCGGGGCACGGCGATGATCGCCACCTCGCGCACCAGCTCCTCGGCGTGCCACCAGGTCGGGATCTCCCGCAAGCTGTCCCCGCCGACGATGAGATAGAGCTGCGCCGCTTCGCCGAGCCGCTCGCGGAGCTCTCGCACGGTCTGGAGGGTGTAAGACGGCCCCTCGCGCTCCAGCTCGACGGGCAGGGCCTCGAAGGCGGGGTTCCCCTCGATGGCGAGGCGCAGCATCTGGAGCCGCTGCGGGCCGGGGCCCAGCTCGCGCTCGGGCTTGTGCGGCGGCCTGCGGGCGGGGATGAACAGGACCCTGTCCAGCGAACGCGTCTCGCGCACCCGTTCGGCCAGGATCAGGTGGGCCACGTGGACGGGGTCGAAGGAGCCGCCGAAGATGCCCGTGCGCTCGCTCATGGTTCCCGCCGGAGCTCGGCGATGGCCTTCAGGCGCCCCAGCAGCGGCGCCACGGCGTCCAACTGGAGCATGGTGGCCGCGTCGGAGAGCGCGCGGTCGGGGTCGGGGTGCACCTCCAGGAAGACGCCGTCCGCCCCGGCGGCCACGCCGGCGGCGGCGAGCGGGGCGACCATGGCGCGCTCCCCGCCGCTCGCCTCGCCGAGGGCGGCGGGCCGCTGCACCGAGTGCGTGGCGTCGAAGAGGACCGGGCAGCCGGCGGCCTTCATGCGGGGAATGGAGCGCATGTCGACCACCAGGTCGCCGTAGCCGAAGAAGGTGCCCCGCTCGGTGAGGATCACGCGGTCGTTGTCCATCGAGCGGACCTTCTCGGCGGCCTGGGCCATGTCCTCGGCGGCCATGAACTGGCCCTTCTTGATGTTGACCGGCAGGCCCGTGCGCCCGGCGGCGGTCAGCAGGTCGGTCTGGCGGCAGAGGAACGCCGGCACCTGGAGCACGTCGACCACCTCGGCGGCCGCTTCGGCCTGGCAGGGCAGGTGGACGTCGGTCAGGACGGGCACGCCGAGTTGCCGGCGCACCTCGGCGAGCACCTCCAGGCCGTCCTCCAGGCCGGGGCCGCGGAAGGAGGCTATGCTGGTGCGGTTCGCCTTGTCGAACGAGGCCTTGAAGAGGTAGGGCAGCCCGATCGCGGCGCAGACGTCCTTCAGGCGGGCGGCCAGCTCGAGGCAGAGCCGGCGGCCCTCGATCACGCACGGGCCGGCCACCACGAGCAGCGGACGGCCCTCGCCGACGGCGATCTGCTCGGTGAGCTTGACCTCGGGCATGGGCCGGGCGCTCCGTTGCTTGGCTTGAGGGCGGGCCGGTGCGGCCCCGCGTGCGGGGGCAAGCATACCGGATACCTTGACAGTGGTCAAACTTTCTGCTACCGTAAGCGCGTCCGGCCGGGGGTGCGCTGGCGCGCCCCGCGGCGTTCCCCGGTGGTCCCAACTCCTTTCGCACGGACGCGTTATGGCAACAACCCGGACGGAAAGCAACCTGGACGAGGTGCTGGGCGCGGAACTGGACCGCGACAACTTCGGGCGGCTCGTCGAGTGCCTCTACGAGAGCTACGCCAGCGTCGACACCACCGACACGCGCATCCGCGAGCTGGAATCGAAGCTGGAGGGGCTCAGCGACGAGGAGGAGCGCGACCTGACCGAGAAGCTCGGCGTGCTGCACGTCGCCCGCGGCAACTACGGGCGCGCCGCCGAGCTGCTGGGGGCCGTGCGCACCCGAAAGAACGCCGCCCACTTCCTGGGCCGCGCCTACCTGAAGCTCGGCCGCGCCGAGGAGGCCCTGGACGAGCTCGCGGCCGGCCGCGCCGGCGACGACGACCTGGAGAGCGACGTGCTCATGGTCGAGGCCCACTGCGAGCTGCGCCAGCCCGACCAGGCCGAGAAGGCCCTCAAGGGCCACAAGGGCGACGAGCCGGAGCTGACCTACGCCCGCGCCCACATCGCCGAGACCCGGGGCGAATACGGCGAGGCGATGGAGCTCTACGAGTCCGTCATCGAGGAGCATCCCGGCCACGCCCCGAGCCTGTTCCGCCTGGCGCTGAACTGCGACCTGAACGGCGACGACGACCGGGCCATGGAGCTCTACCGCCGCTGCACGAACCTGCGCCCGACCTACGTGGGGGCGCTGATGAACCTGGGCGTCCTCTACGAGGACCACGGAATGTACTACGAGGCGATCGACTGCTACAAGCGGGTGCTCGCCATCGACCCCCGCCACCGGCGGGCCCGCCTCTACCTGAAGGGCGCCGAATCGTCGCTGAGCATGTTCGTGGACATGGCGAAGACGCGGCGCATGCGGCGCCTGGAGGAGGTCTTCAGCCTGCCGGTCAGCAGCTTCGAGCTCAGCTCCCGCAGCCGCAACGCCCTGGACCGGCGGGACGTCACGACCCTGGGCGGGCTGGCGCAGTTGACGCGCGAAGAGCTGCTGAAGGAGCGCAACTTCGGCGACACCAGCCTGGAGGAGATCGAGCAACTGCTGGCCCGCTACGACCTGGAGCTCGGCGAGCAGGGCGGCGAGGCCGTCCCCGGCGCCGGCGTGATCGACAACGAGATGCTGGAGAAGCTGAGCATGCCCATCGAGGCGCTCGACTTCTCCGGCCGCTGCCGCAAGTGCATGGACAGTCTGGGGATAACCACCGTGGGCGGGCTGGTGCAGCGCACCGAGGGCGAGCTGCTCGCCGTGCCGAACTTCGGCGAGACCAGCCTGGAAGAGATCAAGCAGAAGCTGGACGAGCTGGGCCTATCGCTGAAGGGCTGACGGGGGCGGATGATCGAGTTCCTCCAGGGCGAACTCGCCGGGAAGGACCCCTCGGCCGTCACCGTGCGCGTCGCCGGCGTCGGCTTCATCGCCCAGGTCCCCCTCTCCACCTTCGACGTCCTCCCCCGCGAGGGCGCCGAGGTCAGGCTGCTGACCCACCTCTACATGCGCGAGGACGGACCGAGCCTCTACGCCTTCGCCACCGACGTGGAGCGCCGCCTCTTCCGCATGCTGCTCGGGGTGAGCCGCGTCGGGCCGGGCATGGCGATCCAGGTGCTCGGCAGTTGCTCGCCCGCCGACTTCAAGCGCTACATCCTGGACGAGGACGCCGAAGGGCTGAAGTCCATGGTCAAGGGCATCGGGGCGAAGACGGCGCGGCGGCTCATCGCCGAGCTCCAGGGCCCGATCGAGCAGCTGCCCGTCGCCCCGGCCCGCTCGGTCGCCAGCCGGGCCGCGCGCGACGCCGTGCAGGCCCTGGCCGCCCTGGGCGAGTCGCACGTCGCCGCCCAGAAAGCCGTCCAGGCGGCCGTCCAGCAGCTCGGCACCGAGGCGAGCGCCGAGGAGCTGGTCGAGCTGGCCCTGAAGTCCTGACGCCCCCTCTGGCCGGCCGCAACCGGGGAGGAAGATGACGGCAGAGCAGAGCATCTACTCCGGGTTCCCCCAGGACGAGGAGCGCCGCCTGGAGAGCGAGCTGCGCCCGCGCAGCTTCAAGGAGTTCGTCGGCCGCACCGACACCGTGGGCAACCTGAAGACCTGGATCGAGGGCGCCCGACTGCGCGAGGAATGCCTCGACCACGTCCTGTTCAGCGGCCCGCCCGGCCTGGGCAAAACCACGCTGGCCTACATCATCGCCCGCGAGCTCGGCGTCGAGATCAAGGCCACCAGCGGCCCCGCCCTGAGCCGCCCGCGCGACCTGGTCGGCCTGCTCACCTCGCTGCAGGGCGGGCAGGTGCTCTTCGTGGACGAGATACACCGCCTCGACGTGCGCGTCGAGGAGTACCTCTACACCGCCATGGAGGACTTCTTCATCTCCATCATGATCGACTCCGGCCCCCACAGCCGCTCGATCCGCATGGAGCTGAAGCCCTTCACCCTGATCGGCGCCACCACGCGCGAGGGGCTGCTGACGCCCCCGCTGCGCAGCCGATTCCAGATACGGGAGCGGCTCGACTTCTACAGCACCGAGGAGCTGAGCCAGGTCGTGCGCGGCAGCGCGGGGAAGCTCGGCATCCCGGTCGAGCCCGAGGCGGTGGAGCTGATCGCCGCCCGCAGCCGGGGCACCCCCCGCGTGGCCAACCGCTTCCTGCGCCGCATACGCGACGTGGCCCAGGCCGCCGGCCGGCAGGCCGTCACCGCCGAGACCGCCACCGAGGGGCTGCGCCGCCTGGGGGTCGACGAGCGGGGCCTCTGCGAGCTGGACCGCAAGATCCTGCGCGTGCTCGCCCGCGACGGCGCCCGGCCCGTGGGGCTGAAGACCATCGCCGCCGTCGTCGGCGAGCAAGAAGGCACCATCCAGGACGTCTACGAGCCGTTCCTGATCCGCGAGCAGCTCATCGAGCGGACGGCGCGCGGGCGCCTCATCACCCCCGCCGGGCTGGAGCTGCTGCGCCGCCGCGGGGAGCTGGCCGGCGGCGGCGGCGGCGAGTCGGGGCTGCTGTAGCCGCGAGGGAAGGGCCGTGAAAGTGCTGCTGCACATCTGCTGCGGCCCGTGCGCCATCGTGCCCCACGAGGAGCTTACGGCGCAGGGCCACCACGTCACGGGCTACTTCTACAACCCGAACGTGCACCCGCTGATCGAGTTCCGCCGCCGGCTGAAGGCGTCGAAGGTGCTCCAGCAGCGGGTCCCCATCGCGGTCATCTACGAGGAGGACTACGGGCTGGAGGAGTTCCTCCGGGCCGTGGCCTGGGAGGCCGGCGCGCTGGAGAGGTGCCGCACCTGCTACCGCCTGCGCCTGGAGCGCACGGCCCGCCGCGCCGTCGAGGGCGGGTTCGAGGCATTCTCCACCACGCTGCTCGGCAGCACCCACCAGCACCACGAGGCCGTGCTGGCGGTCGGGCGGGAATCCGCCCCCCGCCATGGTGTAGACTTCCTGGAGGCCGACTGGCGGCCGCGCGCCGAGCAAGGACACGAGCGCGCCGGCAGGATGAACCTCTACCGCCAGAGCTACTGCGGGTGCATCTTCAGCGAGTGGGAACGCTTCCGCCACACCACCCGCCACCTCTACGGCGGCGAGCGTTGAGCCGGCCGGCCCGCGCCGACCTCCGAGCGACGGTGGTGAACCGGTGAACGAGTGGACCACGCACGGCGCGCCGCCCGAGCGCGCCGGCAGGACGCTCGGCCAGAAGGCGTGCATCGCGCTGGCCGCGCTGGTGCTGGCCGGGGGCGCGGTGGCGCTGCTGCTCTCCTGCTGCCCCATGCGCCGGCCGCTGCCCGTGGTGCCCGTCCTGCCGCCGGCGGCCCCCGAGGTCGGCCCGCCGCCGTCCCTGGTGCGGGTGCGGATCCACCGCCGCGCGGAAGCGCTCACCGCAAGCTGCCCCGGCGGCGGCACGTGGTACGGCGTTGCGGACGCAGAGCGGCGGCTCGCCGACCTCGGGGCCGGCCCCTGGCGGCTGGGCGCCGCCGGTGGGCGCCTCGTCCTGGACGGCGCGCTCCAGCCCGAGGCGCGCCTGGAGCTGCTCCCCAACGAGGGCACGTTCCAGGTCGGCGAGCGGACCTACCGGGGCGCGCTGATCGCCACCGCCGCCGAGGACGGCAAGCTCGACCTCGACAACGCCCTGCCCCCGGAGGACTACCTGCGCAGCGTGGTGGGCAGCGAGATGTACGCCCGCTGGCCGCTGGAGGCCCTGATGGCCCAGGCCGTCGCGGCCCGCACCTTCATGCTCTACACCTGCGCCACCAGGGGCTACCTGACCACGGTGGACATGGCCTACAAGGGCACGAGCGCCGAATCGAGCGCCACCGACCTGGCCGTCAGGCTCACCGAGGGCATCATCCTGACCTACCAGGGCCGCATCCTGCACGCCTACTTCCACAGCACCTGCGGGGGGCAGACGACGAGCGTGGACAAGGCATTCGCCGACGAGCCGATCCCGCCCCTGTCCGGCGTGCCCTGCACCTACTGCCGCCAGAGCCCCTACTACGGGTGGGAGGCCGAGCTCGCCGCCGCGCGCATACCTCACCTGCTGGACGACGAGCGCGTGAAGGCCGTCCACTCTATCCGCCCCGAGGGAACCGCGCCGGACGGCGTGGCGCGCTACGTGGTGCTGAACGACGAGGTGCGGATGGCGGCGGGGGCGTTCCGCCTATCGGTGGGGGCCGACCTGCTGCGCAGCGCGCGCTTCACCGTGCAGCGGCGGGGCGGGCGGTTCATCTTCCGGGGCGGCGGCTACGGGCACGGCGTGGGGCTGTGCCAGTGGGGGGCGCGCGGCCTGGCCGAGGCGGGCCGCACGTGGCGGCAGATCCTGGCCCACTACTACCCCGGCGCGTCGCTGCGGCAGGCTTACTGAGCAGAGCGGGCCGGCCGCTCAGGGGCCGCCTTCGCCGACTTCCTCCTCTTCGGCCTCGTAGTCGGGGCCGCGCAGGCTGGCCTCGACGCCGCCCTCGGCGTCGCCCTCGATCGAGCCGACCTGGATGTCGAGGTCCTCGCGGCGCTCGATCTTGGCCAGTGTGCCGTCGCGCACCCAGACGATGCGGTCGGAGGCGCTGAGCATCTTGATGTCGTGCGTGGCGGTGATGATGGTGACGCCTTCGGAGGTGTTCATCTCGCCCAGCAGCTGGATGATCTCCTTGCCGGTGGCCAGGTCCAGGTTGCCGGTCGGCTCGTCGGCCAGGATGATGGAGGGCGAGTTGGCCATGGCGCGGGCGATGGCCACGCGCTGCTGCTGGCCGCCGGAGAGCTCGAAGGGCTTGTGGTCGTAGCGCTCGGCGAGGCCGACCTGGTCCAGCAGGTCCATGCCCTTGTCGCGGGCCTCGTCGGTGGTCAGCCCGGCGAAGGTCATCGGCAGGGTCACGTTCTCCAGGGCGCTCATCACGGGGATGAGGTTGAAGGTCTGGAAGATGTAGCCGATCTTGCGGCAGCGCAGCCAGGCCAGCTCGTAGGCGTCGAGCTGGGCCACGTCGACCTCGTCGATGTAGACCTGCCCGCTGGTCGGCTTGTCGAGCGCGCCGACCATGTTGAACAGGGTCGTCTTGCCGCTGCCGCTCGGGCCCATGATGCTGACGTATTCGCCGGAGCGGATGTCGAGCGTGATGCCTTTGAGGGCGTGCACCTCGACCTTGCCCATCTTGTAGATCTTGCGCACGTCCTTGGTGCGCACGACGGTCTGCTGCTCGCGCTCGGTCTCAACGGCGGTTGTCTCGCCCAACGGTCTCGCCTCCCGTCCTATTGTCTCGGCGCCCGCGGGGGCACCGTCGTGTTGCACCTCACGCCTCCACGCGCATCGCCTGGACCGGTTCCATGCGGGCCGCGCGGAACGCCGGGTAGATGGCAGCCACCACGCTCAGCACGATGCCGACCCCCAGCGCCACGCCCACCCATGCCGCCAGGCGCAGCCCGGGGAAGAACTGCAGCGCCAGCCAGTGGCTCGTGCCCGTCTCCAGGTCCTGAACGTGGTAGGTGAACAGCGCGCGAACGAACGCGAGCCCGAAGCCCACCGTCGCCCCGATCAGCGAGCCGACCACGCCCTGCAGGGACGACTCGATCAGGAACAGCTTCACCACGAACTTGTCGAGCGCCCCCAGGCATTTCATCGTGCCGATCTCGCGGAACCGCTCGGTCACGCTCATCAGCATGGCGTTGGTGATGCCGACCACGCAGACCATCAAGCTCAGCGTAACCAGCCAGATGCCGCGCATGTCGCGCGTTTCGGTCTCGGCGCCGAGCCCTCGCGCGATGAGCCTGAGCAGCGGGCTGGCGCCGGGCTGGGCGAGGGCCCCGGGCGCCTGCGTCGTCTGCCCACGCACGAACCAGGAGATCACGTCCGGATCGGCCGCCGAGGAGGAGTCCACCACGTACCACACCACCCTGCCCTCGCCCGCCTTGCGCTGCCAGGCGACCACGTCCTGCCCGGCGGCGGCGAGGGGCTCTGCCTGCGCCGCGCCCTCGGTGCGCAGGAAGACGGCCCGGGGGTGCTGCGCCCAGCGCAGTTGGATGGCGCCGGGGGCGATCGTTATCTGCGCGCCGTCTGCCGCGAACGTCCCGTCGGCCGGCGCCGCCGGCAGCAGCTCAAAGAGCGGGTATGCGCCGCCCGGGCCGACGCCGGCGGCGCCGTAGACGATCAGTTTGCCGCCGTCGTTGACGAAACGGCCCAGCGCCGCCGCCACCTCGGGCTCGCCGAGAACGGGGGGCAGCCCCTCGGTGATCAGCACATCGGGCACGTCCTGCTCGGCGCCGAACAGCGCGGTCACGGCCTCCGGCTCGGGCAGGACGCGCTCGGCCTGGAAGCCTTCGGCGCCGACCAGATGACTGCGGATCCCCTCGGCGGGGGTGACCTTGCCGAAGACGACCTCCTCGGAGCCGGCCAGCACGGCGCATCGCACGCGGACCCCGCCGGCGGCGATCGCCTCGGCCTGGAGGGCGCTCTGCACCAGGGGGAACAGCTCGTGGTCTGCCGGCACGCGGCGCATCGCCCGGTCGAAGACGCCGGCCGTCCAGACCGACATCAGGAAGGCGATGGCCAGCACGATGCCGCTCATCGTGATCAGGGAGCGCCAGATCCGGATCCGTATGCCCTTCCAGGCGATCTCGAACGCCTTGCTCAGCGGCAGCACGATCTGCCTGCCGATCGCGCGACGACCCGGGGCCACTGCCTCGGAGGATTCCGCCACCGACCACCTCCCCGTCTCAAAGCGCCGCGCCGGCGGCCGTTCGGCCGCCTACTGCGCCGGCTCGTTCGGCTCGTTGATGACGAGCGCGATGATCGAGCGCCGCGCCAGCGTGCGCAGGAAGGCCGTGGTGGAGACCTCGGCCTCCCGCCGGCTCAGCCGGAACCGCTCGGCGAACTGCTCGCTGATCTCGCGCACGCAGTGCTCGCCATCGCATAGTTCTATGACGAACGTGCCGAGTTCGTCAAGTGCAACCCGCTTGTAAGGCGGCATCCCGAAGAGCCGCGACAGCACCCGCATGGTGCTGGTGTCCGGGCGGGGGATCTGGAGCACGGCGTGGCCCTCCTCGTCGGCGTCCACCTTCACCAGGCGGGCCAGCACGGGGCGGGCGGAGAGGGCGGCCTCCCTGTCGAGCGCCGGCTCCTTGCCCTTGTTGCGGCCGAACAGCCGCATGCCTTGGTCCTCCCCCCCGGCGCTCAGGCCGCCTCGGCGCAGCAGCGGAAGCTGCGCGCGGCCTGCTCGAAGGTCTCCAGGCGCCGCTCGGGGCCCTCGTAGCGGCAGATGAAGATGCGGTTGGTGGCATCGCAGTGCCAGCACCGGGCCTGCAGAACGCGGCCCCGCCCTACCAGCATCAGGGGGTTGACCAGCAGCCAGGGCCGCCCCTCCACCTCCAGGGCCGGGTGCCCCTTGAGCTGCGCCTCGCGCACGCGGAAGGTGCGCCGCTTCAGCGAGGGCCTGTAGAACTCGCCGAACCACTCCTCCAGCCCCTTGTCGGCAAGCAAGACCTGGGCCAGGCTGACGCGCACGAACTCCAGCCGCTCCCGCCGCCCGCTCAGCGTCATGCGAACGCAGCCGGCATCCAGGCTCTTGCCGGCCACGCGCCACTGCGCCGGCGCGCTGAACTCCATCTCCAGGAACCGCCAGGGCAGCCAGTCGCCGTCGGGGTGGTCGCGCAGCGAGGCGAAGACGGTGCGCCCCAGCGACCTGGGCAGCCCTTCGCCGCCGTCGAGCAGTTGCACGTGCACGATGCGCTCGCACCCCTCGCAGCGGCTCAGCATGGCCAGCGCCTGGCGCTCGTCGCCCCAGCGGTAGCATTCGACCTGCTTGCCGGGCGGGGAGGCCACCCTCAGGTCACGCACGATGGAGAACTCCGCGCCGTGCTTGCGGGCCCTGCGCCTGAGCCGGGAGAGGTACTGGTCCACGAGCGCCGCGGGATCCTGCTCGCCTCGGCCGGGCTCCCAGCGCAGCTCCATGCGCATGGCGCGTCGGTCGGCGAGCTGCACGTAGCCGGAATCGTAGGTGCCTTCGGTCAGGACGAGGTGCCACTCGGCGGGAACGGTCAGGCGGATGCCCTGCCAGGCGAACGTCTTCAGCGCATCACCGCGTGTGCCTGGCCCCTCAGAGGTCATGCGAATCAGCCCATCAGCGCGATCACGGCCTCGTCTTCGGTCTTATAGATGTTGAACATCCTGTCGAAGCGCATGATCTCGAAGATCTCGTATATGCTGTCCTCGATGGCGCAGAGGGCGAGCTTGCCGCCGGCGGCCTGCACCTTCTTCAGCAGGCTGACCAGCTTGCCCATCACCGCGCTGCTCATGTAGGTGACCGAGCGGAAGTTGATGACGATCTTCTCCAGCTTGTGCTCGTCGACCAGCGAGTCGAGCTCCTCGCCGAGCTGCTGCACGTTCGACTGGTCCAGGATGCGGGAAGTGGCGAAGCTGACCACGGCCACGTCGTTCTGCCGGGTCACGCGAAGCAGGGCGTCCTTGGACATCTGGATCTCGTCGACGGCTACCACCTGCTCCTCAGTGCCGTCCACCCTTCCCCTGCCGCTCTGGACGCGGATGACGGCCCCGCAGTTGGGGCAGCGGCCCTTGCGGCCCATGTCCGACTTGTCCATCGCCAGCTTGCGCCCGCATTTCTGACACTTGATGACGATCTCGTTGCCTGCCATAGCTCGCTGTCTCCCGCAGTGCCGGTGCGCGCGGCGTGCTCGGTCCCGTTATTCTATGTACTTCGCGAGGATGATGTCCAGTCGCTGCCTGGCCTCCGGCCCCACGTCCTCAGGCCGCGTCACCAGCGCCTTGGCCAGCGCGCTGCCGCAGGGGCAGCCGCGCTCTGCGGGCAGGGCGGGCACCGTAGCCCGCAGCACGCGCTTGGCGGCGGCCACGTTACGCTCCAGATTCTGCATGATCAGCTCGGCGCTGACCTCTTCCTCGGCCCGGTGCCAGCAGTCGAAGTCGGTCACGAATGCCATCGTAGCGTAGCACATCTCCGCCTCACGGGCAAGCTTGGCCTCGGGCAGGTTCGTCATGCCCACCACGCTCATGCCCCAGGAGCGGTATAGCTCCGACTCCGCCCGCGTGGAGAACGCCGGCCCCTCGATGCAAACGTAGGCCCCGCCCCGCCAGACGGTGGCGCCCTGCTGCCCGGCGGCCTCGGCGATCGCCGCCTGAAGCTCCGGGCAGACCGGGTCGGCGAAGGCGACGTGCGCCACCACGCCGTCCCCGAAGAAGGTGTCCTCGCGGCCCCTGGTGCGGTCCACGAACTGGTCCGGCAGCACCAGGTGGCAGGGGTGGAGCTCGCCCTTCAGGCTGCCCACGGCCGAGACGGCGATCACCCGCCCCACACCGAGCTTCTTCAGCCCGTAGATGTTGGCGCGGAAGTTGATCTCCCCGGGCAGCAGGCGGTGCCCCCGCCCGTGACGGGCCAGGAAGACCACGCGCCGCCCGTCGAGGTTCCCAACAATGTAACGGTCCGACGCTGGCCCGAAGGGCGTCTCCACGGTGGATTCTTCGTCGACCTCCAGGCCCTCCATCTCGTAGAGGCCCGTGCCGCCGATGATGCCGATCGCGGTCTGCTCAACCATCTGTGGCGCCGCTCCAGAGCAGGAGGTCCCCCGACTCCCCTGCCCTCTGCCCGGCAGGGGGGGCGGCACGCCGGCCGCCTGCCGCATTGTATCCTCTGCCTCCGCGCCGTCAAGGAAGAGCCGCCCTGAGTGGAGCCTGGGGGAGACCCGAACGGAAGGCCCGGATGCGCGACCGGCAGGCACTCGCCAATCCCATGGCAGGCCCGCCAAACTGGGGATGCCTCAGAGGGCCGCCGAACCACCCCCACACCGCAGATGCCTCAATCCCCGGCCCTGGCGCGCCGCGCCGCCTTCTGCTATAACCGCACGCGTCACGGCCCGGGCGCTGAGAGCCACGAGATGATCGACCTGCACACCCACACGATCTTCAGCGACGGCGTGCTCGTGCCGGCCGAGATGGCCCGGCGCTGCCAGGCCCTGGGCTACCGGGGCCTGGTCATCAGCGACCACTGCGACCCCTCGAACCTGGAGTTCGTCATCGCCAGCCTGGCCCGATTCTGCGCGAAGGTCGCCGGCGCCTACGGCGAGATGCAGGTCCTGCCCGGCTGCGAGATCACTCACGTGCCGCCCGTGCTGATCGCCGAGACCGTCGAGAGGGCCCGCGAGGCCGGCGCCGAGGTTGTCCTGGTGCACGGCGAGACCATCGTCGAACCCGTCGCCGAGGGCACGAACCGGGCCGCGATCGAGGCCGGCTGCGACGTGCTGGCCCACCCCGGTCTGATCGCCGAGCAGGACGCGGCGCTCGCCGCCGAACGCGGCGTCCTGCTCGAGGTCAGCGCCCGCAAGGGCCACAGCCTGACCAACGGCCACGTGGCCCGCGTGGCGCTGGCGCAGGGGGCGGGGCTCACCTTCGGCTCCGACGGCCACGCGCCGGGCGACTACCCCACCCGCGAGCGGGCCGAGCGCATCGCGCGCGGCGCCGGCCTGACCGACGAGCAGACCGCCGCCATGTTCGCCAACGCGGCCGGCTTCTTCTGCGGCCTTTGAGCCGCCTCAGGAGCGCGCGCGGCGGGCCAGCAGCAGGACGCCCAGCAGGGCGGCCGTGAGGGCCACGCAGCTCCATCCGAACGCGTCGCCCCGGCGCACGTAGGCCGTCCGCACCGGGCAGAGCCGCACCGGCGCCGCCAGCGCCCCCTCTGTGAGCGGCTCCAGGGCGGCGTAGACCTCGCCGGTCGGCCCGATGAAGCAGGAGATGCCCGTGTTGGCCGCCCGCACGAGCGTGGTGCGCGTCTCGACGGCCCGGAACACGGCCATGGCCAGGTGCTGGCGCAGCTCGCCCGGGATCACGTACCAGCCCTCGTCAGTGAGGTTGACCAGGAACTCGGCCCCCCGGCGGCGGAAGCTGGCGCAGAGCTCCGGGAAGACGTCCTCGTAGCAGATCAGGGCGGCGAAGCGGACCTTTCCGCCGCCCTCCAGCGGCAGCGCGAAGACGACCTCCTCGGTGCCGGGCGTGATCTCGCGCGGCAGAGGGGTGAACTTCTGGAGGAAGGGCAACTGCTCGCGCAGGGGGATGTACTCGCCGAACGGGACGAGCCGTATCTTGTCGTAGCGTTCCTCCACCACGGCTTCCGGCGAGAGCAGCACGGCGCCGTTGCCGAACTGGGCGGTGGCCTCGACGCCGTAGAGCAGGCTCCGCGCGACCTCGCGAGAGACGTAAGAAGGCGCCCCGACCAGGAAGAAGCAGTCCATCTCCGCCCCGAGCGCGCGGATCAGCCCCAGCGTCTGCTCCTGAAGCAGGCGCTCGCGCTCGATGGCGAACAGGCGCGCAGGCAAGTCGAGCGGCACGGGCGCCGTGCTCTCCGGCCAGGCGACGAGGGCCACGCCCTGCCCGCGCAGCCTTGCGGTGAGCATGGCGCAGCGCAGCACCTCGTCCTCCCGCTCCCTGTAGATCTGCTCGGCGGTCTTGGTCGGGTCGAAGATATCCGCCACGATGCGGGGGATATTCTGTTGGACGACGCCGACGACCGGCCCCTCGCTCACCGGCAAGCCGCCCATCACGGCCCGGCCCACGCCGGCGCAGGCCCCGACCGCCGCCAGCGACGCCCCCAGCACGAGCAGCGCCGCCGGCCGCCCCGTTCGCGCCCCGCTGCTGCACAGCGCCAGCCCGAGCTGCGCCAGCGCGGCGTTGACCAGGAAGACGAGGAAGCTGACGGCGTAGACCCCGCCGACGGCGGCGACCTGCACCAGGGGGAGGAACTTGTGCTGCGTGTAGCCGAGGAACAGCCAGGGGAAGCCCGGCCCGAGCCGGGCCCGCGTCAGCTCCAGCGCCGCCCAGGCGGCGGCCGCCGCCACCGGCCACGCCGCGCCGGCCCGCCGCTGGAACAGCCGCGCCAGCAGGGCCGCCACCAGAAGGTAGAGCCCGACGTAGACGGCCAGCCCGACCCAGCCCGGCACGGCGACGCTCGCCACCCAGGCGAACGCCGGCAGGTAGGCCGCCAGCGCCGCCACGCCCGCGCAGAGCAGCGCCGAACGCCACGAGGGCGCCCGGCAGACCGCCACCAGCAGCGGCGCGAAGGCCACGTAGGCGATCGGCCACACGTCCAGCGGCGGGAACGAGACGGCGATCGCCCCCCCGCTCAGCGCAGAAAGCGTGAGCAGCGGCAGCAGCCGCCGCAGGGAGGCGGCCGGGGCCGGCGTCGAGGCGGTTGAGCTTGCGGCGGTCCCCATTTCTGCGGATGCCCCCGGCAAAGGAGAGGCGCGGGCCGTCGCTACCTGGTCAGGATGCGGCCGGTCAGCGCGAGCCCGATCAGGAGCGTCAGCCCGTTGCCCGCCCACATGGCGGGCAGGATCGGCGCCCGGCCGGCCTCGGCGGCCATCTGGCCCAGGATCAACAGCGGGTAGAAGATCAAGAGCACGACGGCGAAGCTGATGCCGAAGGCGATCATGACGCTGCGCCGGCTGCCCATGATGCCGAGGGGGATGCCGACGAGCGCGAAGATCAGCACGGAGGCGGCCTGGGCCAGGCGCTTGTGGATGCGGATGCGGATGGCGGCGAGCTCCCGCTGGTCATCGGCCTGGCCGATGACGCGGTTCAGCTCGCGCCGGCGGGCGAGCAGCTCCTCCCAGCGCCGCTCCAGCTCGGCCAGCTTGCCGCTGAGCTCGGCCGCCCGCGCGGCGGCCTCGGAGGCGAGCCGGCGGCTGGCGGCCACCTGCTCCCGCAGCCGGTCCAGCTCGGCGCCGCGGGCCCCGATCTGCGCGAGCAGTTCCGCCTGCCGCCTGCGCAGCTCGACCGAGCGCTCCAGGTCGGCGGCGCCTTCCTGCATCTCCGTCAGCTGACCGGCAACCTCGGCCTGCTGCTGCCGGAGCAGATCGACCTGGGCGCGGATCTCGAAGATGAGCTGCTCGTCGCGCTCGATCAGGTGGGCCAGGCGGCGCGGCTCCTGCTCGGCGTATTTGAGCAGCTTGTCGCGCGCGGCCTCGATGGCCCGCTCCAGCTCGGCGATCTGCGCGTTCAGCTCGCGCCCCTCCTTTTTGCGTTCATCGGCGACGGCTTCGGGGTCGGCGTAGCGTGTCTGCTCGGCCACCTCGGCGCGCAGCTTGCGCAGCTTCGTCAGCAGCGGCCCGAGCGGCAGGTGCTTGCGGTGGGAGAGCACCTCTTCGACGTCCGGCGCCACGCGCACCGTGTAGATGGCCCGCTTGGACTCGGAGGTCAGCGTGCGCGCCTCGCCGGACTCCTCGATGTCGAAGCGCGTCAACACGCAGTCGTTCATCACGAAGACGACGGCCTCTTCCCGCCCGGCGTCGGCATCGACCGTGGAAGAGGCGGCGGTGATGAGCGTACGGGGGCGGCCGCCGCGCACCTCGACCACGGTCACCCCGGTCATCCGGTCGTTCACATAGTCGTCGTACTGGATGTGCACCGGCGGGAAGGAGAACTGCCGCTTCCAGCTCAGCGCCACACGGTCCAGGAGCATCTGCTTCAGCACCTGGTACTTCAGCGTCTTGATCGAGGCGCGGGCGCGCGGCACGGTCTCGAACTGGAAGTAGGCGGCCACCAGGCTGAGCACCACCCCCACGACCAGCACCGGGTAGACGATGCGGGACAGAGGGATGCCGGCGGCCCGCACGGCGATCAGCTCGTTGTCGGCGCTGAACCGCCCAAAGGTCAGAATCACCGCCGTCAGGAAGGCGGAGGGCAGCACGACGGGCACGCAGTAGGCGAAGATGGGCGGCAGCAGCGCGTAGAGGCGCACCACATCGAGCCCCTCGTGCAGGAGCTGCATGCATAGCCCCAGCACCATCAGCAGCACCAGCGCGGCGAAGGCGGCCAGCAGAGCCCCGCCGACGTTGATCAGCACGTAGCGCTGTAGCCTCTTCATGGCGGCCCCGTGGGGTTGATCCGTCTGCGTGCCGCACGCGGCGGCGGGCGGGCGGAAGGCCATTCTACGGAAAGCTCGCCCGGCCTGACAAGGCCGCCGGGGCCGGCGCGCCCGCGTTCTCGTTTTCCTCGTCGTCCTCGGCCGTTGACGTTGCCGTTCAGCCCGGCCCCCCCGATCCGCGGGACAGGCCCCTCGGCGGCCGGCGGCGGCGGTTGCGGCGAGGCGCGGCAGTTGCGATAATACGGGCAGCGGGGGGATTGGGGACTGGCGGGGCCTGACCGATGGTCGGTCGCCCCGGGCAATGATCGGCTCAGCGAGGTCAGGGCGGGGTGCGCCGCATGGCGACCAAGGCGTTCATATCCGACATCCACGGGAACCTCGAGGCGCTCGAGGCCGTGCTGCGCGAGATCCGCCACCAGGGCGTCGACGAGATATGGTGCCTGGGCGACATCGTCGGCTACGGCCCCGACCCCATCCCTTGCGCTGACCTGGTGCGGCGCAACTGCTCGAAGATCCTGATGGGCAACCACGACTGGGCGCTGCTGAACAGCCCCGTCGGGTTCAACACGCTCGCCACGGCCATGATCTATAAGACCAAGGAGTGGATGCGGATCACCGACCAGTCCACCGAGGAGGACAAGGCGCGCTGGAACTTCCTCTCGCAACTGCCGCTCAGCGCCGAGGAGGACGGCACGCTGCTGGTGCACGCCTCGCCACGCGCCGAGCTGAGCGAGTACATCCTGCCCTCCGACGTGAGCCACGACCCGGAGAAGTTCGAGGAGATCTTCTCCATGATCGACCACCTCTGTGTGGTCGGCCACTCCCACGTGCCCTGCTGCATCAGCCAGGACCTGGAGCTGGACGCCGTGCGCGGCGAGAGCTGCACCGTCGAGCTGGACGACCGCAAACGCATCATCAACATCGGCTCCGTCGGCCAGCCCCGCGACGGGGACAACCGGGCCTGCTTCGTGACCCTGAACGAGGAGCTGGTCCGCTACTGCCGCGTCCCCTATGACTACCGCCGCACGATGGAGAAGATAAGCAAGCTCGGCGACGAGTACCAGATGCTGGGTTACCGCCTGGGGCTCGGCCGCTGAGGCCACCCTTCTGCCCTCGCGACCGCAACGCCATGTTCGCCATGCCGCCGATGGTGCTCTGGGCCGTCGGGTCCATGCTCGTGCTCGGCGTGCTGTTCGGGCTCGGGCTGGTGATCGCCGCCCGCAAGTTCAGCGTCGAGGAAGACCCCCGCGTGGGCGCCGTGGAGGACGAGCTGCCCGGCATCAACTGCGGGGCCTGCGGCTACGCCGGCTGCCACGCCTACGCCGAGGCCGTCGTCGCCAGCGAGGACGTGGCCCTCTGCGTGCCCGGCGGGCCCGAGGTGGCCCGGACCCTGGCGGACCTGTTGGGCGTGGAGCTGGGCGCCGTGCAGAAGCTGCGCGCCGTCGTCCACTGCCAGGGCGGCGCGAGCCGCTGCGGGGACCGCTTCGACTACGCCGGCGAGCAGGACTGCCGCGCCGCCCACATCACCTCCGGAGGCCCCAAGGCCTGCATCTACGGCTGCCTCGGCTTCGGATCCTGCGCCGCCGCCTGCCCCTACGACGCCATCGCCATGAACGAGGAGCGGCTGCCCGTCATCGACCCCGACAAGTGCACCGCCTGCGGAATCTGCGTGCGCACCTGCCCGCGCGACCTGATCAGCCTGCTGCCCTACCGCTACAACATCTACCTCGGCTGCTCCAGCCACGACCGGGGCAAGGCCGTCAGCGGCATCTGCCCGGTCGGCTGCATCGCCTGCCGGCGGTGCGTCAAGGAGGACCCCCACGAAGCGATCGAGATGGTCGATGACCTGCCCGTGCTCGATCAGGCGAAGGCCGACGGCGAGTTCGCCCGCGCCGCCGAGGTCTGCCCCATGAACTGCTTCGTCGTCGAAGAGCCGCTCCAGCCCGAGGCGGCCACCCCGGCCGCGAAGGAGGCCGCCGCCTCCTGAGCGCGGCGCTTTCGCGTTCCCACCGCGCATCCTGACAGGAGGTCGAAATGGTCAAGGTGAATCAGTCCGAATGCACCGTGGAAGCGATCTCGGAGGGCTGAGCCGCCGCGGCCGGCCGGCTTGGGTCCGGCCGGTCAGAATGCTACAATGCAGGGCGGAACGCGTCTCACGGAGTGCCTGCCATGCGCGCCGTCCTCTGTGCCATCGCCGCCGCCATCGCCTGCGCGCCGGCCGTCCCGGCGCAGCAGCCCGCGCCGGGCGACACGCCGGTCCGCAAGCTGGCCGAGGGCCTCTACCAGATCGGCCGGCTCCAGCTCGACGCCCGCCGGCGCGCCGTGCGCTGCGCCGGCGAGGTGAACATGGACGCCGGCGGCCCGATCGAGCTGCTCGCCTGCCTGCCGCGCGGCAAGACGCACGAGACCGTCTTCACGCTGGACCTGGAGCCGATCCACCTCCAGACGGCGCTCCTGCTGCTGGGCGCCGAGCCGGGCCGCAACCCCGCCTACGACTACCCCGAGTGGGATGAAGACCGCCTCCGCCCGCCGGGCGACCTCGCCCTCATCCGCGTCGAATGGGAGGCCGACGGCGCCCGCCGGTCCGCCCCGGCCGAAGCGTTCCTCTACAACGTCGTCGCCGATACACCGATGGCGCCCGCCACGTGGGCCTTCCTGGGCAGCGCCGTCGTCGACGGCCGCTTCGGCGCCGACCTGGACGGCTCCCTCATCACCACCTACCACGACCCGCTCGCCGTCCTGGAGATGAACCTGCCGACCGTCAATGACGACGTCTACTACCACGTGAACGAGAGCCGCTGCCCCCCCGTCGGCACGCCCGTGGAGCTGGTCATCATCCTGGCGGCGCGGGCCGAGGGCCGCCGCCGTGTCCCATCGGAAGGAGCAGGCCCATGAAGAAAGTCGCCGCGCTCATCGGCATTGCCGCGCTGTCCGTCGCCGCCCACGCCCGAGCGGCGGAGCGGGACGTCTCGCTGCTGCTGGAGGGCCGGGCGGGCGTCCTGCGGGGGCTGCGCTACCTGGAGGGAACCCAGCGCGAGAACGGCTCCTGGCAGGACCAGCCGGCCATCACCGCGCTGGCGCTGACCGCCATGATGGGCAGCGGGCTGGAGGAGTACGGCCCGGAGGGCCCGGCCGTCGCCCGCGCGCTCGACTACATCCGCAGCCACGCCCGGCCCGACGGCGGCATCTACGACCGGTTCTACGCCAGCTACAGCACCAGCCTCTGCGCGATGGCCCTGGTCGAGGCCGGCCTGCCCGAGGACCGGGAGCTGATCGAGCGGGCGCGCCGGTTCCTCCTCGGCGCCCAGGCCGACGGGGGCGAGGGTCTCACGCCCCAGGACCTCCAGTACGGCGGCTGGGGCTACGAGCCGCACGTCTCCGGCGAGGGCATGCACCGGGCCGACATGTCCAACACACAGTTCGCCCTCGAGGCCGTCCGCCGCCTGGAGGAGATCGCCGAGGAGGACCGCGCCGCCGCCGGCGTCGGCGAGGGCGGGCGCACGCAGACCGAGCTCTGCTACGAGCAGGCGATCACCTTCCTTCAGCGCTGCCAGAACCTGGAGTCCTACAACGACCAGCCCTGGGCGTCGAACGACGGCGGCTTCGTCTACCGGCCCGGCGAGAGCAAGGCCGGCGAGACGCCCGCCGGCGGCCTGCGCAGCTACGCGGGCATGACCTACGCCGGCCTGAAGGGCATGATCTACGCCCGGCTGAGCCGCGACGACCCGCGCGTGCTGGCCGCCTACGACTGGGCCCGCCGCCACTGGAGCGTCACCGAGAACCCCGGCCTCGGCCAGCAGGGGCTCTATTACTATTACCTGGTGATGGCGCGCGCCCTGAACGCCTACGGGGTCGAGGAGGTCGTCGACGCCGAGGGCCTCGCCCACGACTGGCGCGCTGAGCTGACCGCCCAACTGCTGAAGGTGCAGCGGGCCGACGGCTCCTGGGTCAACGAGAACGGCCGCTGGATGGAGCAGGTCCCCGATCTGGTCACGGCCTACGCCGTGCTGGCCATCGAGCAGGCCGCCCGGGGCTGGTGAGGGCGGCTGCCCGTTGTGCCGTCGCGCTCAGTGTTGCCGTTCTCCGCGAGCTCCGCGCGGGGCACCTGGGGGCGCGGAGCCATTTGCGCTGATCGTAAGGTGGCGGGGGGCGCGGGGTTGGCGGGAGGGCA